>NC_013959.1:960000-1560000 GCF_000025705.1 Sideroxydans lithotrophicus ES-1
CGGCGCCGAGCTGATGCTATTGCAGAACGGCGCGGAGTTCTTTCCCCAGCTGTGTACCGAGATCGATGCGGCAAGACATTCCATCTATCTGGAGAGTTATATCTTTGCCTCCGACGAGACCGGCAACATGGTTGCGGAAGCATTGCAGAGGGCGGCAGAACGCGGGGTGGTGGTGCGGGTGTTGCTGGATGGCTTTGGTTCGGCGGAGTTGTCGGGTGAATTTGTCGATGCTTTGCGCATGGTCGGGGTGGAAGTGCAATTGTTCAGGCCCGAAGTATCCCCTTTTACCTTGCGCCGCAGCAGGATGAGACGCCTGCGGCGCATGCATCGCAAGCTGGCCGTGATGGATGGGGCGGTGGCTTTTGTCGGAGGCATCAACATCATTTGCGACATCCCCGCAAGACTGGGTTTCGATGCGCCGCGTCTGGACTATGCCGTACGGGTAAAAGGCGAGCTTGCGGGCGAGATACAGGCGGTAATGCAACGCTTGTGGGAAATGGTTTCCTGGGCAGCGTTCCGCAAGCGTGTCAGGGAGGAAGGCTGGCGCAGGTACCGGGTCAGGAGTCATCCTGCAGCAAAGGTGAGACTGGTCCTGCGTGACAACGTGCGGCATCGGCGCGATATCGAACGAGCCTATCTCAATGCCATCGCGGGCGCGCAGCATGAGGTCATCATTGCCAATGCTTATTTCCTGCCGGGCCGTCTGTTCCTGCGCGCACTGGTGCATGCGGCGGAGCGCGGAGTGCGTGTAGTGCTGATGTTGCAGGGCAAGGTGGAATACCGCCTGCAACATTATGCCACCCTGGCGCTATACGGGCGCCTGCTGGCAGCAGGTGTGGAGATTTACGAATATCATGCCAGCTATCTGCATGCCAAGGTCGCGGTCATCGATGGAGAGTGGGCGACCGTGGGCTCGTTCAATATCGATCCGTTCAGTTTGCTGTTGGCACGCGAGGCGAATCTGGCGGTGCAGGATAAAGGCTTTTCCGGAGACCTGCGCGGTAGCTTGTGGCGCGCCATCGAGCGGGACGGGCGACGCGTAGAACTGGCCCGGGCAAATCTGGGCACTCGGGTTCTGGCGCGCATGAGTTACGGATTGGTGCGGCTCATCATCGGCGTGCTGGGAATCTCCAAATCACACTGATGCCATCGCCGCGAATTGACACTGCCAGATGGCGCGCGGAGAATCTGCAGCTAGAGCCGCAGCTCGAGCGAATGCCTGCACATCAACTGGGGGAGCGATGAACAATAAAGCGACGCCGCAGCATCGAAATGCAGGGATGAGCAAGGAGGCGGTCGAGGTATCGCTCGGCGACCACCTCATATACACCAGCAGCAAATACCATACCGACGCGACCACGCACGACTGGTTCCAGATCACGGCGCTGACAGTGCGCGACCGCCTGGTCGAGCGCTGGATGGAGACCATGCAGCGTTATTACGAGCAGGATGTAAAACGTACTTACTACTTGTCGCTCGAGTTCCTGATGGGACGCACGCTCGGCAATGCAATGCTCAATCTGGGCATGGAAGAGCAATGCAAAGCCGCGCTCTACGAGCTGGGGCAGGAGCTGGAGGTGGTTGCCGAAGTCGAGGCGGATGCCGCGCTGGGCAACGGCGGACTGGGGCGTCTGGCCGCATGTATCCTCGATTCCATGGCGACGCTGGATCTGCCCTGCTACGGTTATGGCATACGCTACGAATACGGCATGTTCCGCCAGAGCATAGAGAATGGCATACAGATGGAACACCCGGACAACTGGCTGCGCTATGGCAACCCGTGGGAGTTCCCGCGCCCGGAATTGTTGTATCCGGTGAAGTTCTACGGCCGCGTGGTGGAGTACAGGCATGAGAACGGTTTGCTGCATCACCATTGGGTCGATACCGATGATGTGATGGCCATGGCTTACGACACGCCGGTTCCGGGTTACGGCGGCAAGACGGTCAATAACATGCGGTTATGGGCTGCGAAATCATCGCGCGATTTCGATCTGCGTTATTTCAACCAGGGCAACTATATCCAGGCCGTTGCCGACAAGAACGAGTCGGAGAACCTGTCCAAGGTGCTGTACCCCAACGACACGACTGAAATGGGGCGCGAATTGCGCCTGAAGCAGCAGTACTTCTTTGTCAGCGCTTCATTGCAGGACATGCTTTTCCGCTACAAGAAAAAACACTCGAACTGGGTGCAGTTGCCCGACAAGGTCGCTGTGCAGTTGAATGATACGCACCCGTCCATTGCCATCGCCGAGATGATGCGTCTGATGGTGGATGTCCATCATCAGACATGGGAAGAGGCGTGGGAGCTGACAACGCGCATCTTTTCCTACACTAACCACACGTTGATGCCGGAAGCGCTCGAGACATGGCCGGTGGCGATGCTCGAAAGCGTGCTGCCGCGCCATCTGCAGATCATCTATGAGATCAACCATCGTTTCCTGCAACAGGTGATGCACCAGTTCCCGGGGGATGGCGAATTACTGCAGCGCCTGTCCATCATCGACGAGTCCGGTGGTCGTCGCGTGCGCATGTCGCATCTCGCCATCATTGGCAGCCATGCCGTGAACGGTGTTGCCGCACTGCATACCGAACTGATAAAACGCACGATCTTTGCCGATTTTGAACGCGTCATGCCGGGCAAGATCATCAATATAACCAACGGTGTCACGCCGCGCCGCTGGTTGAACCAGGCCAATCCCGGGTTGTCCAGGCTGATCACCGAATATGTCGGCGATGTTTGGCTGACCGATCTTGACCAATTGAAGCGGCTGCGCGAGTTTGCAGACAATGAGGTTTTCCAGCAGCAATTCCGCGCAGTCAAGCAAGCCAACAAGGCACGCCTGGCCGGGATGATACGCAAACAGCTCGGCATCGAGATCGACCCGTCTTCGATATTCGACATCCAGATCAAGCGTATTCATGAATACAAGCGCCAGTTGCTCAACATGCTGCATGTCATCACGTTATACAACCGCATTCGTTCGGGTAATCATCCAGACGTCATGCCGCGCACCGTGATCATCGCCGGCAAGGCCGCACCCGGATATACGATGGCCAAGCGCATCATTCGTCTTGTCAACGATGTGGCCGAGGTCGTCAATAACGATCAGCTGATCGATGGCAAACTGAAGCTGGTGTTCATGCCCAATTATGATGTCTCGAATGCCGAGCGCATCGTGCCGGCTGCCGACCTTTCCGAACAGATATCCACTGCCGGAACCGAGGCTTCCGGAACGGGCAATATGAAGCTGGCATTGAACGGTGCGCTCACTATCTGCACCTTGGACGGAGCGAATGTAGAGATGGGCGACGAGGTGGGTACGGAGAATCTCTTCATGTTCGGCCTTTCGGCCGCCGAGGTCGACTTGCTTCGGCGCCAGGGTTACGATCCTTTGAGCTACTACAACGGAAACGGAGAATTGAAACAGGCGCTGGACATGATCGCAACCGGCTATTTTTGCCCGGACGAGCCGAATCGTTATCAGGAGATATCCGACGCGTTACTCAAGAATGGTGATCATTTTATGTTGCTGGCAGACTACGCAGCCTATATTGCCTGCCAGGACAAGGTGAACGAGCTCTATCGCGATCCAAAAGAATGGACCAGGCGTGCCATCCTGAACGTTGCCGGGATGGGCAAGTTCTCCTGCGACCGTACGGTTCGCGAATATGCCGAACGCGTATGGCATGTCGCGCCGATAGAGCCGATGGCAAGCGAGAGCACATGACCAGGGTCGTTGCAGGGGATATTGGCGGAACCAAGACAAGGCTGGCGATTGCCGAGGTTGCCGACACGCATGTCGACGTCGAACGCGAAATCAGTTATCCGAGTTCCGACTTCGCCACCTTCGAGGCATTGCTGACGGATTTTCTGACCGGTATGCAGACGCCAGATTTTGCGGCGTTTGGCATCGCAGGACCGGTGCATGCAAGGGCGGTGCGTACCACCAACCTGCCCTGGTATATCGAAGCCGACGTTTTGCAGCAGCGCTTCGGCTTCAGGGTTTGCACCCTGCTTAACGATCTGGAGGCGACTGCCTGTGGACTTCCGGCTTTGAGCGCTGCGGACCTGCTGACCTTGCAGCAGGGAGAGCCAGGGGCGCTCGGCAACTCGGCTGTCATCGCAGCCGGTACCGGACTGGGCGAAGCAGGCTTGTTTTGGGACGGGCAAGTGCACCACCCCTATGCGACCGAAGGCGGGCATGGCAGCTTCAGTCCACAGACGGAACTCGAGATCGCTTTGTTGCGTCACCTGCAACTGCGACATGCGCATGTCAGCTGGGAGCGTGTCGTCTCCGGCATGGGGTTGCTCGATCTGCACGACTTTTTGCGCAGCTACCGCAAATCTGCCGTTCCCCGGTGGCTTGCCGAGGAGATGCAGTCAGGTGACGCTGCTGCCGCCATTTCCGGCGCGGCATCGGCTGGCACGGACGATGTCTGCATCGAAACGATGAACTGCTTTGTGCGCCTGTACGGTGCGGAAGCCGGCAATCTCGCTTTGAAGACGATGAGCCGCGGGGGCATGTACGTAGGAGGGGGCATTGCACCAAAGATATTGCCGTTGCTGCAGGGCGGCCAGTTCCTTGAGGCATTCCTGAACAAGGGGCGGATGCGTCACCTGTTGGAGGCGATGCCGGTACGCGTGATCTTGAACGACCGGGCGGCGCTTTATGGTCCCGCGCTCCGTGCAGCGGGTGCCGCGCTCAATGTTTGATGCACGCAGCTAGTGCGCTGTGCGACATTCGTGTGCATTACCTTTCAATACTGAAATTGGCATTCCTTATAAAATCCTTTTGAATCAATGCCAATAAAATTGGCATGGCGCTTGCTCATAGAGAGATGAAAGCGGCCTTGGGTCTCCCGCCCTTCCGCTTTTATGTATCTCCTCCTGTTTTGGGCATCCTTTATGGATGCCCGTTTTTTTGACATTTGATCAGCAAGCTATAATGCAAGTTGTCATTTATTGTGTACTCAGATGAATCCCTATTCGCACACCCCATCCGCGCAAACACGTACCGATTGGCGTGTCATCCGCAGTCTGATGCCCTATCTGCTGGAGTTCAAAGTCCGCCTGGTGTCGGTGATCGTGCTGCTGGTGCTGGCGAAGCTCACCAACGTTGCCGTGCCGCTGGTGCTCAAGGAGATCGTGGACGCGATGGGCAAGCCCAAAGCGATGCTGGCCATCCCTGTGTTTCTGGTTGTCGGATACGGCCTGCTGCGTCTGTTCAGTACGCTGTTCGGCGAGTTGCGCGATGCATTGTTCGCCAAGGTCACTCAGCGCGCCATCCGCCGTGTGGCGCTACAGGTCTTTGAGCATTTGCACAATCTGAGTTTGCGCTTCCATCTGGAGCGGCAGACCGGCGGAGTATCCCGCGACATCGAGCGGGGTACGCGCGGTATCAGTTTCCTGCTTACTTTTCTGCTGTTCAATATCCTTCCAACCCTGCTGGAGATCGTGCTGGTGGCGGGCATCCTGTTCGTGAAATACAACCCCTGGTTCGCCATCATCACCTTCGTCACGCTGTTGATCTATGTGATTTTCACTTTGGTGATCACCGAATGGCGCATGGTGTTTCGACGCACCATGAATGACATGGATTCCAAGGCCAACACGCGTGCCATCGACAGCCTGATCAATTACGAGACGGTGAAATATTTCGGCAACGAGCACTACGAAGTACAACGCTATGACGAGCAAATGCAGCGCTGGGAAGTCTCGGCCGTACGCAACCAGACCTCGCTGGCCACGCTTAACGCCGGGCAGAGCATCATCATCGCCGTCGGGGTAACCTTGCTTATGCTGCTGGCTGCCGACGGAGTGGTGAAGGGCACGATGACCATCGGCGACTTGGTGCTGGTGAACGTATATATGTTGCAGCTCTACATGCCGCTGCATTTCCTGGGATTCGTCTATCGTGAGATCAAGAACTCATTGGCCGATATGGAAAGGATGTTCCGGCTGCTGGATGAGAACCGGGAAATACAGGATGCACCAAGCGCGCTTCCGCTCAAGCTGCACGGCGTTGCAGTACGGCCAAGACACGGTGCGGCGGAGCCGACGGGGGCGGGAGTGGCCGCATCGCACCCTCTCCCGCAAACGGCTGACTCCGTCAGTAATGTGTCGGGGGTGCGTTTCGAAAAAGTCCGATTTTCCTATGAGAAGTCGCGCGAGATATTGCACGACGTGAGTTTCGACATTCCGGCGGGGCATACGGTAGCCGTGGTGGGGGCGAGCGGCGCAGGCAAATCCACCCTGTCGCGTTTATTGTTCCGTTTCTACGATGTGGATGGGGGCAGCATCTCCATCGACGGGCAGGACATCCGCTCGGTCACCCAGGCCAGTTTGCGTGCTGCCATCGGCATCGTGCCGCAGGACACCGTGTTGTTCAACGATACCATCTACTACAACATCGCCTATGGGCGGCCTGACGCCTCGCGAGATGAGGTGATCGCAGCGGCACAATCCGCTCATATCCATACTTTCATCGAATCCTTGCCGCAAGGTTACGATTCGATGGTGGGGGAGCGTGGCCTGAAGCTTTCCGGGGGCGAGAAGCAGCGAGTGGCTATCGCGCGCGCCATTTTGAAGAATCCGGCGATCCTGATCTTCGACGAGGCAACTTCGGCGCTTGATTCGAAATCGGAAAAAGCCATTCAGGACGAATTGCGCAGCATCGCCATGAACCGCACCACCCTGGTGATCGCCCACCGTCTGTCGACTGTCGTGGACGCTCATCAGATTCTCGTCATGGATAAAGGTGCTATCGTTGAGCGTGGAACACATCGTAACCTGTTGGAAAAACAGGGTATTTATTCGCAGATGTGGGCGCTACAGCAGCAGGAAGAACATTAGCAAATTTGCCACAATCATTGTATCCATTTGGTTTTTTAGGGTATTCTCCACGCCGTTTGGAGAGTCAAAGGGGAATCATGTTTAAGAAAATCATCATGTTGGCGTTGTTCAGCCATGTGTTGCTGGTACATGCGGAGGGCAATGAAGGCGTGAATCCGGTAGTGCGCGACGATCAGCCGTCCAGCGTTGCATTCAGCCATATGCCGCCTCCAAGGCTGCAATCCGCTATCGCCATGATCTATGACGAACAGGATCAGCGCCCGATCTATTCCAAGAACTCCCACAATGTCGTTCCCATTGCATCCATAACCAAGCTGATGACGGCAATGGTCATTCTGGATGCCAAATTGCCGATGGATGAGCCAATCAGCATCAGCCCGGAAGACCGAGATCATTTGAAGGGATCGCGTTCTCGTATGCGCAACGGCATGACTTTGACGCGGGCGGAACTGATCCAGCTGGCTTTGATGTCATCGGAGAACCGTGCCGCGGCCGCTTTGGCGCGCACTTACCCGGGCGGTACGCCGGTGATGCTGGCGATGATGAATGCCAAGGCGCGCGAACTGGGGATGAACTCTACCCACTTCCTGGATCCGACCGGGTTGAACAGTGCAAATGTTTCGACTGCTCAGGACTTGGTCAAAATGGTGATGGCAGCGCAAGGTTATGAATATATCCAGCACTGCACGACCTCACATTCGCGCATCGTGCAAGTGGATAGTCGACGTACATTGCGTTTCAGCAATACCAATCCCCTGGTCAGGAATTCCCAATGGGATATCGGTCTCAGCAAGACCGGCTACATCAGCGAGGCCGGGCGTTGCCTGGTCATGCAGGCGAGGATAACCGATCGACCAGTGATCATCGTGTTGCTGGATTCCTGGGGTAAGCGCACTCGCGTCGGCGATGCTGTGCGGGTAAAACACTGGATGGAGAGCGCAGTTTCCAGGTCGATCCGGCGTACCAGCTACGAGTA
Organism: Sideroxydans lithotrophicus ES-1; assembly: GCF_000025705.1. Lineage (NCBI taxonomy): Bacteria > Pseudomonadati > Pseudomonadota > Betaproteobacteria > Nitrosomonadales > Gallionellaceae > Sideroxydans > Sideroxydans lithotrophicus. The sequence goes on from NC_013959.1 coordinate 967,830, forward strand.
AGCCTGAATAAAAAAAGGGGGCGCAAGTCCCCTTTGCTTTTTGCATATGGCTGACATCAAATCAGGCGGAATCCTTTCTGTCCTTGCCGCCATTTTTTCGAGTGGGAAAGCCGGGGATACCCTGCAGGTATTTTTCACCAACCAGCTTGCTCTCCTTGTGCAGGAATTCGAGGAAGGCCAAGGCGACCACCGATAGCTGTTTTTCCTTGGGATGGGCCAGATACCAGTGACGCTGGATCGGGAAGCCCTGCACATCGAGGATAGCCAGTTCCTGGCTGTCGCGATCCAGCGCAAGGGTATGCGCCGACAGCACGGCAATTCCCAGCCCGCCAACCACTGCCTGCTTGATCGCTTCGTTGCTGCCGAGTTCCATCCTCACTTTTAGCTTCAGCCCTCTTTCGGCAAAGAATTGTTCAGTGGCCAGACGGATGCCGGAACCTTGTTCGCGCATCAGGAACTGTTCTTCAGTCAGACGTTGCAAGGAGATATTCTTTTCTGCTGCCAAAGCATGGTTGCTTGCGGCCAGCACGACCAACGGATTTTCCAGGAAGGGTTCTATCTCTATATCCATATCTTCCGGTGGCGCTCCGAGTACGTACAGGTCATCCTGGTTGTCGGCGAGGCGTTGCAGTACCCGTTCCCGATTGGTCACCTTGAGTGACACGTCGATACCCGGATAGCGCTGGCAGAAAAGCCCAAGCAGACGCGGTACGAAATACTTGGCAGTAGTGATGATGGCCAGGTTCAGCTTTCCCGCCTTCACCCCTTTCATGTCCGAGACCAGCATCTCGAAACGGGACATATCCTCAAAGATATTTCGGCAGACCTTGAGCAACTCGCGCCCGGGGTCGGTCAGGTAGATGCGTTTGCCGATCTGTTCCAGCAGGGGTAGCCCGACGATATCGGTTAACTGCTTGATCTGTATCGATACCGTTGGTTGGGTCAGGTACAGCTCCTCGGCTGCGCGGGTGTAGCTTAGATTGCGTGCCACCGACTCAAACACCTTGAGCTGGCGCAATGTCGCGTTTTTCATCATGTTCTTTACTCAAAAAACCATAGATATTAGTCTATCGTTTACATCGAAAATTACAATTATTATTTATGGTTGCTCCTGTTTATAGTGGCTGCACGCTCTTCTGAGCCACGAAATCTTTCGTACTGGAGGATACATGTTCAACCTGATAACAAGGAGTTCGCCATGGCAGTCAAGACATATAACGCCGGTGTAAAAGAATACCGGCAAACCTACTGGACGCCGGAATACACCCCGCTGGATACCGACATCCTCGCCTGTTTCAAGATCACCCCTCAGCCTGGCGTGGACCGTGAAGAAGTTGCGGCCGCAGTCGCCGCAGAGTCCTCAACCGGCACCTGGACCACGGTATGGACCGATCTGCTGACCGATCTGGATTACTACAAGGGGCGTGCCTATCGCATCGAAGACGTGCCCGGAGATGATACCTGCTTCTATGCGTTTGTTGCTTACCCGATCGACTTGTTCGAAGAGGGCTCTGTCGTCAACGTGCTGACCTCGCTGGTCGGCAACGTGTTCGGCTTCAAGGCGTTGCGCGCCCTGCGTCTGGAAGACGTGCGCTTCCCGATCGCCTATGTGAAGACTTGCGGCGGACCTCCTCAGGGCATCCAGGTCGAGCGCGACAAGATGAACAAGTATGGCCGCCCGCTGCTGGGCTGCACCATCAAGCCCAAATTGGGTCTCTCCGCCAAGAACTACGGCCGTGCCGTGTACGAGTGCCTGCGCGGTGGCCTGGATTTCACCAAGGACGACGAGAACGTCAATAGCCAGCCGTTCATGCGCTGGCGCGACCGTTTCGAATTCGTGCACGAAGCCACGCTGAAAGCCGAGCGCGAGACCGGCGAGCGCAAGGGCCACTACCTGAACGTGACCGCGCCGACGCCGGAAGAGATGTACAAGCGCGCCGAGTTTGCCAAGGAGATCGGCGCACCGATCATCATGCACGACTACCTGACCGGCGGCCTGACCGCCAACACCGGCCTGGCCAACTGGTGCCGCAATAACGGCATGCTGCTGCACATTCACCGCGCCATGCACGCCGTACTGGACCGCAATCCGCACCACGGCATCCACTTCCGCGTGCTGACCAAGGTGCTGCGCCTGTCCGGCGGCGACCACCTGCACTCGGGCACCGTGGTCGGCAAGCTGGAAGGCGACCGCGAGGCGACGCTGGGCTGGATCGACACCATGCGCGACGAGTTCATCAAGGAAGACCGCAGTCGCGGCCTCTTCTTCGATCAGGACTGGGGCTCCATGCCCGGCGTCTTGCCGGTCGCCTCCGGCGGTATCCACGTATGGCACATGCCGGCGCTGGTGACCATCTTCGGCGACGACTCCGTGTTGCAGTTCGGCGGCGGCACGCTGGGTCACCCGTGGGGCAATGCGGCCGGTGCGGCAGCCAACCGCGTTGCGCTCGAGGCCTGTGTGGCAGCGCGCAACCAGGGCGTAGCAGTCGAGAAGGAAGGCAAGTCCATCCTGACCGAAGCCGCGAAATCCAGCCCGGAACTGAAGATCGCCATGGAAACGTGGAAAGAGATCAAGTTCGAGTTCGACACCGTCGACAAGCTGGACGTGGCACACAAGTAAAAATGCAGGTCGGGCAGCGCGGAAGCGATGCCCGGCAATTCACACAACATTGGGTCACGGCCAAGCTTGGCCCAAGCTACGAAAGGATGGAATCATGAGCGAAGTAATGGATTACAAATCACGTTTGTCCGACCCTGCCAGCCGCAAGTTCGAGACATTCTCCTACCTGCCGGCAATGACCGCCGACCAGATCAAGAAGCAGGTGGAGTACCTGGTTTCCAAAGGCTGGAATCCCGCCATCGAGCATATCGAGCCGGAATACCTGATGGACTCCTACTGGTACATGTGGAAGCTGCCGATGTTCGGCGAGACCGACGTGACCAAGGTATTGGCGGAAGCCGAAGCCTGCCACAAGGCCAACCCCAACAACCACGTGCGCCTGATCGGTTATAACAACTTCAACCAGTCCCAGGGCGCGGCCATGGTGATCTTCCGCGGCAAGACGGTTTGATGCAGTTGACTCCTGCCGCGCCGGTTCGGGCGGCAGGTTTTTTTTACCGCGACCTGAGGTGTTTCGCATATGGACACAAGCGTCTGCAAGCCGGCCGCTTCTGCCTTTGTGTTGAACGATAGACGGAGACAAGAATGAGCGACATCATCCAGCAGTACCGTATCGAAAAGGAACCCTATTACCGCGCCGTTTCGGACGAGGTGGAATTGTTCGAGGCTGCCTACACCGTGCGCATGCCGATGATGCTGAAGGGTCCCACGGGCTGCGGCAAGACCCGCTTCGTGGAGCACATGGCATGGAAGCTGGGCAGGCCGCTGATCACCGTGGCCTGCAACGAGGACATGACCGCTTCCGACCTGGTCGGGCGCTTTCTGCTCGACGCCAACGGCACGCGCTGGCAGGATGGTCCGCTTGCGATTGCGGCACGTTATGGTGCGATCTGCTATCTGGATGAAGTGGTGGAAGCACGTCAGGACACCACCGTCGTGATCCACCCGCTGACTGACAATCGCCGTGTACTGCCGCTGGAGAAGAAGGGTGAGCTGGTGCACGCGCACCCTGATTTCCAGCTGGTGATCTCCTACAACCCCGGTTACCAGAGCCTGATGAAGGATCTGAAGCAGTCCACCAAGCAGCGTTTCGGCGGACTCGACTTCAATTATCCGGAGCATGACATCGAATCCGAGATCATTGTCCATGAGACCGGTGTCAAGGCGGATGTGGCCGGCAAACTGGTTTCCATCGCCGAACGTGCTCGCAACCTCAAGGGGCACGGGCTCGACGAGGGCATCTCAACGCGCATGCTGGTATATGCAGGCAGTCTGATCGCAACCGGCGTCGATCCGGTCAAAGCCTGCCGTGTCGCACTGGTGCGCCCGATCACGGATGACCCCGATATGCGTGATGCGCTGGATGCGGCGGTGACGACATTTTTTTAGGGTGACGCGACCATGGCAATCAATCTCGACGACTACCAGGAATTGCTTGCCGCGCTTTCGCCGGAGTTGCAGGAGAGAGTGCGTTCCTCCTGGCCTGAAGCTGCCAAGGTGTTCAGTGCCCGCGGCCTCGATAATTTCCTCAAGGGGGTGGCTGCACTGAGGAGTCTGGGCAAAGGCGACGAACTGGTTGCCACCTGGATCGACCATGCGCCGCTGGTGGCCAAGGAGATCGGCGAGGATGCCGTGCCCGACCTGGTACAGACCGCATTGTCGCTGGCTTCCAAGACCTCCGGCGCGGTGATAGAACTGATGCTCAGCACTGCGCCGACAGCGGCCAACCGACTCGGCGACGAGGCCTTGTTTCGTGCTTACCTGCAATTCCTCGCCAACCTGCTGGCGCAGGCGCCACGCGGCGTGCGGCCGATGCTGGAGAACCTGGAAAAACTTTTCAGCCAGCTGACCCTGGGCGGATTGCGCCGTTGGGCGCTGTGGGGCGCGCATGCACACCGCACCAACTACCCCGAACAAGCCAGCTACTTCAGCCTGCAGTCGAAGGAGTCGCAGGCGATGCTGCAGCAGGAGCGCAAGGGCACGCTGTTCATCGATGTGCAGCGTCGCATCAACATGTATCTGCGCGCACTCTGGGCCAGGGACTTCTTCATGAAACCGACCTCGGGCGATTTCGAGTCGCGCGAAGGCTATCGCCCGTTCGTGGAAGGCTATTTCATCCACCTGCCCGATGCCTACGATGATTTTATCCTCCCCGCAGGGGATCGTTCGGCCCCTCTCCCGCAAGCGGGAGAGGGTTCGGGAGAGGGGCGCAAGCTCCCCGGACTCGAGCTTTACCGCGCCGCGGCAGCGCATGGTGCGGCTCATCTCGTGTACACGCGCGAACCGATCTCGGCCGAGGCGCTCAACCCGTTCCAGATGGCCGTCATCAGCGTGATCGAGGACGCGCGCGTGGAAACGCTGGCGGCGAACCGGTTTCCGGGTCTCAGAAAACTGTGGGTGCAGTTGCACACCATTGAAGCGGGGCAGGGCGATTCGGCCGGTGACTTCCTCAACCGGCTGGCGCGCGCCCTGTTGGACCACGATTATCAGGACAACGATCCGTGGATCGCGCAGGGGCGTGTGCTGTTCAAGCAGGCAGCCGACCGCCTGGACAGCAACCAGATATCCTGGGACATCGGCGTGCAACTGGCGCATGAATTCCTGGCCAAGCGTATCCCCTTCAATCCGCGCAGCGATCTGCTCACGACACCTTACCGCGACGACAACCGCTATTTCTGGGAGTTCGAGGAATTCGACTTCGACCAGGCACTGGCGGCAGGCTACGAGGCGCCGAAGCAGGTACGCAAGCATGTCAGCCTGATGGAATTCGCCAATGAGCTCGACGTGGAAACGGCAGGCGACGATGCCGAAGAGATCTGGGTGCTCGGCACCGAGCTCTTCCCTTACGAAGATATGGGCAAGTCGTACAACGAACTGGAGGGCAAGGAGCCGGTCTCCGAACCCTACCATTATGCCGAGTGGGACTACCAGATCCAGCTCGAACGCCCGGCCTGGGCCACGGTGCTGGAGAAACGGCCCAAGGCGGGCGACCTGCAGCTGATCGACGACATCACCGCGCAGCACAAGCGCACCATCGGACGCCTGAAATTCCTGCTGGATGCGTTGCAGCCGCAGGGCGTGACGCGCATACGCAAGCTGGAGGACGGTGACGAACTGGACGTCAACGCGGCCATACGCGCCATGATCGACATGCGCATGGGACAGCAACCCGACCAGCGCATCATGATGCGCTCGGTGCGCAAAGTGCGCGATATCTCGGTGATGGTGCTGCTGGACCTGTCGGAGTCAACCAACGACAAGGTCAGCGGGCAGGATTACAGCGTGCTGGATCTGCAGCGCCAAGCTGCCGTGTTGCTGGCGGATGCCATCCACAAGATCGGCGACCCGTTCGCAATCCACGGTTTCTGTTCCGATGGCCGCCACAATGTCGAGTACTCCCGCTTCAAGGATTTCGACCAGCCCTATAACGAGGTGCCCAAGTCGCGCCTGGCGGGCATGCGCGGTCAGTTGTCCACGCGCATGGGCGCAGCCATCCGCCATGCCGGGCATTACCTGAAGCTGCAGAAATCGGCGAAGAAGTTGTTGCTGGTGATCACCGATGGCGAACCGGCAGACGTAGACGTGCGCGATCCGCAGTATCTGCGCTATGACACCAAGAAAGCCGTGGAGGAAATGGCACGCTCGGGGGTGACGACTTTTTGCATGTCGCTTGACCCGAGAGCGGATCAATATGTCTCAAGGATATTCGGGGCCAGGAACTACATGGTAGTGGACCATGTGGAGCGTTTGCCGGAAAAGCTGCCGGCTCTCTATGCCGGATTAACCAGATGACAAAAGAACGATCCATGATGATTTCCGGATTTCGGAGAGACAGCTTTCTGCGCAGGCTGACTTCGCAAGGCGAAGTTAAGCGCAGCAGCCGAAACCCAAAGTTACCAATACTCTACGCAGGACTTACACGATGACACTACAGACTTATATTGGAGTAGATGAAGATACCAACGCCGGACTGACCCATCTGGGGCGCCTCGTACGCGATGCCTGGGTATTCGGCATCCTGCCCGAAACGGAAACCTGTGCAGGCTGGGATTCAGCGCGCATGCAGAACCTGTACGAAAAGGTGTACGCCGCATGGGAGCCTTATGCTCATCTGCCCAGCCGCTTGCCGGACGACTTGCGTGAACGGCATGCCAGGTTGTATGCGGCAGCCATCTCGTCAGCGCGAGACAAGGGCTGGGATGCGGAGCTTGGCGAGGATGATTAAGGCGCCAACATCATGCATGTCCCGGGGCCGCAAACTTTATCACCCGGGCCTGTCCGTCAAATCGCCCTTTGGCTGCAAGTTCGTTCAGTGCGCGCGGCAGTTCTGCCAGCAGGCGCGGCATAAGATCGGACGCTGCCGGCTGGTAGTAAACGGCCTGGTAGGCCACCGGGTCGCTGAGGGACGTACGATCCTGGGGGTGGAAATCGCGCCAGGCGATGTCGATCCAGCACTTGCGTGTGCCGTCGAGAAATATGAGCTCTTCGGCATCCAGTATCGCGAGATATTGCATGCTGCGCATCGGAACGAACAGGCAACCGGAGCTGGTGCGTGACCACAGTGCATGCGCAAGATTGTAAGTTGCTGCAGGCAGGAATCGCGGCTCACGCGCAAGTTCGGGATTGCGATAGCAGGTGATTTCCATGAGCGCTCCATGGGGTGGAAGTCGGCAACAATTATCCATACTTTGATCGAGATTGAGGAGACCATGCATGAAAAAACCAGTGCCTGCTGCGGCACCATCCACAAAGGCCGTCAACCAGATTCTGGTAGGCATACTGACGGGCAGTCCCAACGATCTGCCTGTCGTGGTCAAAGTTCGCGACACTTTGACTGAGCTCGGTATTTCCAGCGAGCTCGTGGTGGCGTCTGCACACCGTACGCCGGACAAGGTGCTGGCCTATATCGAACGTGCGCACAAGGAAGATGTGCAGGTGTTGATCGGGTGTGCGGGGATGGCCGCACATCTGGCCGGGGTGATTGCCGGCCACACGCGGTTGCCCGTGATCGGCTTGCCGCTTTCCGGCGGCGTCGTATCCGGCCTCGATGCGTTGCTGTCCACGGTGCAGATGCCGCCAGGTGTCCCCGTTGCCACGGTTGCAGTGGATGGCGCCAGGAACGCTGCCATGCTGGCTGCGCGCATCCTGGCGTTGAAGTTTCCGCGAATCAATGCAGCACTGGAAGCTGCAGCGAAAAAAGAGCGCGCACGCTATGAGCTATCCGCAAACGAAGCACTGTCGAAACTGAGCGCCAATCAATAAGGGAGCCGTCATGCCTCTCGTTCATCTGACCGATATCGTCAATCATGCTCACCGGCACAATTACGCAGTGGGTGCTTTTGGCGTGGACAACCAGGATTTTCTGGAAGGGGTGATGCAAGCTGCCGAAGACAGCCGTGCGCCAGTTATCCTGAATCTGATCGATTCTCATTTTTCAGCTCACGACATCGATCTGTTCGTTCCGGCTGTGGTCGCCGTGGCGCGGCGAGCTGCCGTACCGGTAGCGATCAATTTCGACCATGGCACCGACCTTGAGTCGGCCGAACGCGCGATCTCTGCCGGTTGCAACGCAGTGATGGTGGATACATCCATGCTGCCCTTTTCGGAAAATCTGCGCCAGACCCGCGATATCGTGGACATGGCGCATGCCTGCGGAGTCACCGTGGAAGGTGAGCTTGGCTATGTACCCGGACTGGAAGGGGAAAGCGCTGCGGAACATCCGGGGGATCTGGCGTATACATCTGCGGTCGAAGCCAAGGCATTCGTGGAGCGGACAGGTGTCGATTGTCTGGCGGTTTCGGTCGGCACGGTGCATGGCCGGATGAAAGGGGTGCCGAAGCTCGATTACAACAGGCTGACCAGGATACGCGAGGCTGTCGATGTGCCACTGGTGATACACGGTGGCACCGGGCTGACCGACGAGCAGTACAGGCGGCTCATTTCCCATGGCGTATCCAAGATCAATTACTACACCGGCCTGGCCGATGTCGCAGGCCGTCATGTCAGGGAAAATGCGGCAGCCAATCAGGGTGGGGGTTACCGTGCGCTATTGGAGGGTGTTCGCGATGCTGTACGCGAGGAGGCCGCACGTTGCATCCGGATCTGGGGCAGCGGCGGGCGGGCCGCGGAAGTCCTGGCCCAGTGCAGACCGTGGCAGGAATTGGAGCATGTCGTTCTGTACAAGGCTGGCAATGAGCTGACCGACAGCGAAGTGGCTGCCATCATGCGCGAAGGCAAGGAGTCCATGCGCGCGATTCCCGGCGTACGCAATATCCGTATCGGACGGGCTTTGCAGCAGGATGGCAAGTATCACTATTGCTGGCTGGTCACTCTGGCCAGCGAATCGGCGATCGAGATTTACCAGAATCATCAGGCGCAGCAAAGTTTTTCCCACAACCTTTTCCTGTCGGTTGCAACAGACTGGATTTCGCTGGACTTTTCGGAGATCGCGGCACCACCGATCCCGCTCGCTTCATTACCGGTGAAACATCTGGCCAAAGTCTGATCGCGGTGACGGCTGCTGCTCTTGCGGGCGGCTGAATCTAGCGTTTGAGTGCCAGCATCAACACGCCGCCCGCAACCATGGCGATTCCGGCCCATTCTCGTAACGATGGGCGTTCACCGAGGAAGGTAAAGGCAAAAATGGCAACCAGGACCAGGCTCAATTTATCCACGGGGGCAACTTTCGAGGCCTCGCCGATCTGCAGAGCGCGGAAATAACAGACCCAGGACGCTCCCGTCGCCAATGCGGAGAGGGAAAGGAATATCCATGTCCTGGGAGGCAGCTTGAACGGGTTGCTCCACTTCCCGGCGAACCAGACGAATGCCGAGAGCGCGACGATGATGATCGCAGTCCGGATCAGCGTGGCCAGGTCGGAATCGATGCCTTTGATGCCGATCTTGGCAAAAACGGCAGTAAGGGCGGCGAAGATCGCCGACATGAGCGCCCAGTAGAACCAGCCAGTGGAAGTCAGCATCGTGCGGGGGCGGCTAAATGGGGGATATGCAAAATCCAGTCATGCTTTTTAAAATGGCATGTCTCTTTTCAAAAGCTTGATCAATGCGTTGGCGCTGTCATGCAACATCGCCTCAGGATGTTTTTTGCAGTACACATCCGACCAGTCCACGATGGAGATCTTGTCCGAGTTTTTTATGAAGTCCCTGTCGAGCATGTCGCCATACATGGCATCGGCCCCGGATAAATATCCGTTGAGCCAGACCTTGTAGGATTCTCCATCGGCAGGATGGTTTTGCCGGTCTTGCCATTGTTGGCAAGTGATATCGCCTATTACGGTACTGGCGTTCGAGTTGCTGACCATGAAGCTGGAAACGAAAATCGCTAGCAGAATGCGGCTGGTAATTCTCATGGATGGACTCCGATCGGGTTTTCTTGAGATTTTATTTAAACAGGTCACATCTGCATTTAACCATTGCATGGCTGGGTATATTTGATGGTTGATAGTTCCCGGACAGCACATTCAGCGTCGTGGCGGGCGCAGTGCGATGACTACGACAGCAACCAGTACGACGAGAATCATCAATTCCAGGAACATCTGAATACCCTGTGACGGTAGATGGATACAGCATCGGGTTGCATGCTAGCACGAAAGGCAAATGTCGATGAATTGCAGGCCCAGGTTGCGGTTGGTTTAATATTTCTATAATATTGGAAATATAGAATGTAAACATGAGGTGGAGATGAAGATCGAACTGGCAGTAGAAGCCTTGGCAGCATTGGCGCAGGAATCGCGCCTGTCGATCTTTCGCCTGCTGGTGCAGGCAGGGAAAGAGGGAGTGGCGGCGGGAGCATTGGGAGAGAGGCTGGGTATCCCGGCCGCCACCTTGTCTTTTCATTTGAAGACGCTGACACATGCCAAGTTGATCAAATCGCGCACCGAGGGGCGGTTTGTGATCTATAGCGCCAATTTTGCCGGGATGGACAAGCTCATTGCTTATCTTACCGAGCATTGTTGTGCGGGTGATGCGACACAGTGCGCTCCGGTCAAGAAATGTTGATACGTTAAAGGAAATCGATAATGAGTGAAAAGCAATACAACGTGCTGGTGCTGTGTACCGGCAATTCCGCACGGAGCATCCTGGGCGAAGTGCTGTTCAACAATCTGGACAAAGGCAGGTTCAAGGCATACAGCGCGGGCAGCAAGCCGGCTGGCCGCGTGAATCCGGGCGCACTGGAGTTGCTGCAACAACAAGGCTACAGCACCGAAGGACTGCGCAGCAAAAGCTGGGACGAGTTCGCTTTGCCCGGTGCTCCCGAGTTCGATTTCATCTTCACCGTGTGCGACAACGCTGCAGGAGAAGCCTGCCCGGTGTGGCTGGGGCATCCTGCCACGGCACACTGGGGTATTCCGGATCCGGCGCATATCGAAGGCGACGATGCGCGGCGCGCCGCTTTCAAAAGGGCATCCGAACAGTTGGCACGCCGCATCCAGCTGTTCATGAGCCTGCCGATCGAGAAACTTGACAAGCTCACCCTGAAAGAGAAGCTCGCCGAGATCGGGCGCATCAAGGACTGACAGCATGAGCATCTTCGAACGCTACCTCACCCTCTGGGTCTTCCTGTGCATCATCATTGGCGTGGTACTCGGACAAACCATCCCCGCGCCGTTCCACTGGCTGGGCGGGCTGGAGATCGCCAAGGTCAACCTTCCGGTCGGCCTGCTGATCTGGGTGATGATCATTCCCATGCTCTTGCGCATCGACTTCGGCGCACTGCATGAGGTGCGCAAGCACTGGCGCGGTATCGGCGTGACGCTGTTCATCAACTGGGCGGTCAAGCCGTTCTCGATGGCGTTGCTCGGCTGGCTGTTCATCCGCCATCTGTTTGCCGCATATCTGCCGGCAGAGCAGCTCGACAGCTACATCGCAGGTCTCGTGCTGCTCGCTGCCGCACCCTGCACCGCGATGGTGTTCGTGTGGAGCCGTCTGGTGAACGGCGAGCCACTGTTCACCTTGAGCCAGGTCGCGCTCAACGACACCATCATGGTGTTCGCCTTCGCGCCACTGGTGGCGCTGCTGCTCGGCATCTCCTCCATTGTCGTGCCGTGGAATACGCTGCTGGTGTCGGTGGTGCTGTATATCGTGCTGCCCGTATTGCTGTCGCAAGTGTGGCGCAGGCTGCTGCTGGCGCGCGGCGAAGACGCGTTGCAGCGCACACTACATGCACTCGGTCCCATCTCCATCGCAGCGCTGCTGCTCACGCTGGTGTTGCTGTTCGCGTTCCAGGGCAAGGCCATCGTCGAACAACCGTTGATCATCCTGATGCTCGCCGTGCCCATCACTATCCAGGTGTATTTCACCTCGGGCCTGGCGTACTGGTTGAACCGTAGATTCGGCGAAGCGCATTGCGTGGCCGGGCCGTCGGCATTGATCGGGGCATCCAACTTCTTCGAACTTGCCGTCGCTGCTGCCATCAGCCTGTTCGGCTTTGAATCCGGCGCTGCATTGGCCACCGTGGTGGGCGTGCTGATCGAAGTGCCGGTGATGTTGAGTGTGGTGCATATCGTGAAGCGCAGCCAGGGCTGGTATCAGACTGGCGGTGCTGCAAACTGAATATGAATAAGCCGTCAATGCTGTCGTTCCCTTGTATCCTGAATGCATGGAATGCGCATGAAGGCGAGTTGCGCAATTACATCCGGCATCGTGCCGGAGACGCGCACTTGGCCGACGATCTGCTGCAAGAGGTTTTCGTCAAGGCGATGCAACAGGGCAGGCAGTTCTGCACGCTGGACAATGAGCGGGCGTGGCTGTTCCAGGTGGCGCGCAATGCATTGATCGACCAGCATCGTCGCGGGCGCAATGTGATCGAGCTGGAAGACGACATTCCGAACCCGGAGCCTGCGCCTGAGCCGTTACGCGTGCTCAGCACCTGCGTCGCGCGCGTGCTGTCCGAGCTGTCGCCGGAAGACCGCGACATCATCGAGCAATGCGATCTGGAAGGCGTGAAGCAGAAAACTTATGCGACTGCCCAGGGTCTTTCCCTTGCTGCCGCCAAATCTCGGTTGTTGCGCGCACGGTCGCGCATGCGCGACCGCATGAGTACAGCCTGCCAGGTGCAATTCGACGAAAGCGGCCGGGTGGAAAGTCATATTCCACGCAATTAAGGAAGCGCTTATTTGATCCGCCGTTCGCGGCAATCCCTTCGACAGGCTCAGGGCCAACGGATAAATCAGTGTTTATTGGCTGCATCCTTTTACCGCTTCGTTCGTCTCCTCAGTACCACAGACCGTTTTGGAGTTTATCGAATGTTCGACTTTGCCCTGAAATTGCCGCGTCGCAGTCCCCGCGCCTTTTTATCGATCGCCGTCGTAGCGTGGTTCCTGCTATACAAAACGCTGGAGCCGTTATCGCATTGGCTGGTGGATGGTTTGCCCGTTGCGCGCGGCAGCCACCTGTACGACGCGCTGCAATTCTTCCTGTACGACACGCCCAAGGTGCTGCTGCTGCTGGCAGGGGTGGTGATGGTGATGGGCATGATCAATTCCTATTTCACGCCGGAGCGCACCCGTGCCCTGCTCTCGGAGCGGCATGAGGGGGGCGGCAATGTTCTGGCTGCCATGCTTGGCATCGTCACCCCGTTCTGTTCCTGTTCTGCCGTACCGCTGTTCATCGGCTTCGTGCAGGCTGGTGTGCCGCTGGGCGTGACCTTTTCCTTCCTGATTTCTGCGCCAATGGTCAACGAGATAGCGCTGGCGCTGCTGTTTGGACTGTTTGGCTGGAAGATTGCGGTCCTGTATATGGGGCTGGGTTTGTCGGTTGCCATCGTTGCCGGTTTCATCATCGGCAAATTGAAGCTGGAACACCATCTGGAGGACTGGGTGCGCAACATGGCACAAATACCGGCAACGGTCGGCGCCGATGAGCTGACCTTACCGGACCGGATCGAAGCCGGGTTCGCCAGCGTGCGCGAGATCGTCGGCAAGGTGTGGCTATATGTTCTGGCGGGAATCGCCATCGGTGCGGGCATTCACGGATACGTGCCGCAGGATTTCATGGCCAGTTTCATGGGCAAGGATGCCTGGTGGGCAGTTCCCGCCTCCGTGCTGATCGGTGTCCCGATGTACACCAATGCCGCAGGAATCATCCCCATTGTAGAGGCCTTGCTGGCCAAAGGCGCAGCACTCGGTACGGTACTCGCATTCATGATGAGTGTGATCGCACTGTCCCTGCCGGAGATGGTGATCCTGCGCAAGGTACTTAAACCGCGCCTGATTGCCACCTTCGTTGGCGTGGTGGCGACAGGCATCATGCTGGTCGGCTATGTGTTCAACGCGGTGGTTTGATGACCGGTTGCATGACACTGCCTCCCGCTGCGCCGATCATCTACCTCACGCTGGTGGGGACGGGGGAGCCGTTGCTGCGCATGGAGAAGCGTTTGTTCTGCGCGGCTGGTGGCCTGGGTATTCGGCTGGAGGTGGAAATTCGCAAAGATGTCGAGGCATTGGGCAATTCCTTGCAGCAATCGCTAGCTGTGCTGCATGACGGCAAGTTGATTTTTAACGGCCTGCATCGCATCGAGGAGGTCGAGAGCTGGCTGAAGAATTTAAAGTGAACATCCGTGTGCGCGGCCCGGAACCTGGCTGCGCGTGGCAAACAAGAGGAGTAGCGAAATGGAAGTGAATCGTATCGTCAGTATCTTTGCGGGTTTTATGATCATGTTGAGCCTGGGATTGGCGCACTGGATGGGGCAGGCTGATCTGTCGCATGTGAGCTGGTTGTGGCTGACGCTGTTCGTCGGGTTCAATCTGTTCCAGATGGGTTTCACCGGATTTTGTCCGCTGGTGAAGGTTCTCGGCGTATTCGGTTATGACAAGAGCAAATGCTGCACGCCGGCCAAAGATGGCAAATCCTGCTGCTGATAGTTAAGGAGAGATCATTGTGAAAAACATCAAAGTCCTCGGCACTGGCTGTGCCAACTGCAAAAACACGATGAAACTGATCGAGGAAGTCGCCAAAGCCAAGGGTGTGGAAATCCAGCTGGAGAAAGTCGAACAACTGCAAGACATCATGGCTTACGGCGTGATGTCCACGCCGGGTGTGGTGGTGGACGGCAAGGTTGTGCATGCCGGTGGTGTGCCGAGCCGCGACAAGATAACAGGCTGGCTCTGAATATCATGCATAGCGTCGATCCTGCGGTGTTCCATGAGCGGCTGAAGGGCACGTTCACGGGCATGCTGCAATGGCAACAACTCGATGCGTTGTGGGCGCGCGCCAAATCCGGCACCTGGTATTTCTATCAGCTCGGGGAAGAGTTGCCGGTCGAAGCGCTGAACGGCGATGAACTGGCTCGTCGCATCGATGCGCTGGATGCGTTGCTGCGCAGGGATCATGACTACAGCTATTGCGGGATCGTCTATGCCGACGATGCGGAGCATCCGACGCTGATCAAGGTCTATGATCCGAACAACATGGGATCGTCCTGCAGTGGCAAAGCGGCACCCTCGCCGCCGGGCTGGATACTCAGCACGATTCCGCCCGCCCTGATCGAGACCCATGCCTCAACGCCCAACAATCGCCGCCGCTGGTGGCAACTTTTTGCAAAGTGAATTGGTAATGAGCGAAGAGAATCGGAAAATGATCTTTCACGTCAGTACCTCGCGTATCGACGCACATGGCAGCCTTGCACGGTGCAAATCGGCGGAAGTCTTTCTGGACACAGACCTTGCGGGTCGCTCGGATGCATTTAATCCAGCCGAACTGCTGCTGGCAGCCTTGTCTGCCTGCATCATCAAGGGTGTCGAACGCGTCACGCCCATCCTGAAATTCGAATTGCGCGGCGTGGAAGTGCGGATAGAAGGCATACGGCAGGATGCGCCGCCGAAGATGGAATCCATCACCTACGAGATCATCGTGGATAGCGACGAGAGAGAACGGCGGCTGGAACTGTTGCACGATAACGTCAGGAAGTATGGAACCGTATTCAACACCATCGCGCCGGGTACGCAACTGAGCGGCACATTGCGCAGAAAAAATCTGGCATGACACCCGCACGAAATCCCTGTTGCCCCGCCCGTCGATTGTAGCTCTTCGTCAATGGCAACGCATAGTAAAGCGCTTTGATCGTTGCCGGGCTGGCAATCGAAGCCGACCTGACGCATTGGCAGAGCTGGTGTGCAAAATCTGCTGAAACGCCGCAATGTCATGGACAGGAAATGCGCGATTGGATTTAGAATCAGCCATGGACATCAGACTTTACGGAACCAGGTTTTGCCATCTGTGTGAGCAGGCGGAAGCCATACTTCAAGCGATGGGGCTTGCAGCCGACTACATCGATATCGCGGACGATGATGAGCTGGCGGAGAAGTACGGCGTGCGCATTCCGGTATTGCTGCGTATGGATACTGGGGGGGAACTGGGGTGGCCGTTCGATGCCGCGGCTGTTTCCCGATTTTTGGCGTTATAGCGAAACCAAGTTGTGGTTCCGACGTCACATTCGCTGCGCGAATATGAGTCTTCACCGCAACTTGGTTCAGTTGTTTTACAACAGAACCAAGTTGTGGCTTCGGCCGTCGCTACGCGACTTAACTTGCTGCGCAAGTTAGCCTTCGCCGCAATCTGGTTTTGCTGCTTTACAGCAAAACCAGATTGTCTCGGTGAATCAATTCGGGTTCGTCCACGTAACCGAGGGTGTTCTCGATCTCGCCGCTGGCCTTGCCCCTGATACGGCGCGCTTCGTCGGCGCTATAGTTGACGAGGCCGCGCGCGATGTCCTTGCCGGTTTCGTCCAGGATCGCGACCACGGCACCACGCTGGAATTCGCCGCTGACCTGAGTGACGCCGATGGGCAGCAAACTCTTGCCTTCGCTACGTAGAACACGCACGGCGCCAGCATCCAGCGTGACTTTGCCGCTGACTTGCAGATGGTCGGCCAGCCATTGCTTGCGCGCATCCAGCGACAACGAACTGGCAGTGAGCAACGTGCCTATCGATTCGCCTTGCAACAGGCGCGGCAACACGTCGCGTTCGTGGCCGGAGGCGATGACGGTATGTGCGCCACTGCGGGCCGCACGTTTGGCGGCGAGTATCTTGGTCAGCATGCCGCCGCGTCCGATGTGGCTGCCGGCTCCGCCTGCCATCTCTTCCAGTTTGGCGTCACCTGCCCGGGCTTCGCTGACGAGCGTGGCGCTGGCATCCTTGCGCGGGTCGGCGGTGAAGAGACCGGTCTGGTCGGTGAGGATGACGAGCGCATCGGCTTCGATCAGGTTGGCGACCAGCGCTCCCAATGTGTCGTTGTCGCCGAATTTGATCTCGTCGGTGACCACGGTGTCGTTCTCGTTGATGATGGGGATGACGCCCAGGATGAGCAGGGTGCGCAGGGTCGAGCGCGCATTGAGATAGCGCTCGCGGTCGGTGAGGTCGGCATGGGTCAGCAACACCTGGGCGGCATGCAATTTATGCTGGCGAAAACAGCTTTCGTAGGCCTGTACCAGTCCCATCTGTCCGACTGCCGCGGCTGCCTGCAGCTCATGCACGGCACTGGGACGTTTTTTCCAGCCCAGACGCTGCATACCCTCGGCGATGGCGCCGGAAGACACCAGTACCACTTCGCTGCCTTGAGCGCGCAATGTGGCGATCTGCCGAGCCCAATTGCCAAGGGCTTCCATGTCCAAACCCGATCCCTGATTGGTGACCAGGCTGCTGCCGACTTTGACGACGATGCGTCTGGAATGGGTCAGGACGTTGTTCATGCTAACGGGTCGTGAATATCGATCTCGGTCTCTTGCGCGCTTTCGGCGATGGCATCCTGTTCTTGCGCAGCTATCTGGTTGATGTGTTCCATGATAGCGTATGTCAGCTCCTTGCAGCCTTCGCCATTGATGGCGGAGATGGCGAAGTAGCGTGTGTTCTCCCCGAACGCCTTGAGGAATGCGGCGATTCTCTCGGCGCGATCTTCTTCCTGTAGCAGATCCAGCTTGTTCAGAACCAGCCAGCGCGGTTTGTTGTACAGATCCTCGTCGTACTTGCGCAGCTCGTTGAGGATGGCGTGCGCTTCCTGTACCGGATCGATGCCTTCATACAGCGGGGCAAGGTCGACCAGATGCAGCAGCAGGCGCGTGCGCGCCAGATGGCGCAGGAACTGGTGTCCAAGTCCGGCACCTTCCGCCGCGCCTTCGATCAGGCCGGGGATGTCGGCGATGACGAAACTCTTCTCATCCGAGACGCGCACCACCCCCAGATTGGGGTGCAGGGTGGTGAAAGGGTAATCCGCCACCTTGGGGCGCGCGGCAGACACAGCGCGGATGAAGGTGGACTTGCCAGCATTGGGCATGCCCAGCAGGCCGACATCGGCCAATACCTTCAATTCCAGTTGCAATTCGTGGCGTTCCCCTTCCTCGCCCGGCGTGCATTGGCGCGGAGTGCGGTTGGTGCTGGATTTGAAATGCAGGTTGCCCAGCCCGCCGGCGCCGCCCTTGGCAAGCAGGACCCTTTCGCCGTCGTGGGTGAGGTCGGCGATGACCTGGCCGCTGTTGATGTCGGTGATGACGGTGCCCACCGGCATGCGCAGGATGATATCGTCCGCGCCTTTGCCGTAACAGTCCGCACCACGTCCCGGCTCTCCGTTCCTGGCGCGATGCATGCGGGCGAAGCGGTAATCCACCAGTGTATTGATGTTGCGGTCGGCGACAGCGATCACACTGCCGCCGCGTCCCCCGTCGCCGCCGTCCGGTCCGCCCTTCTCGATGTATTTTTCGTGACGAAAGCTAGCCGCGCCGTTACCGCCGTTGCCTGCGATGACTTCTATTTTTGATTCGTCGATGAATTTCATGATGGTGGTGACCGGAAATAAAAAAGCCCTACCTTGCGATAGGGCTCATTTTAACTGCCTGAATGCTTAAGCAGCGACGATGCTGACTGTCTTACGCTTCATTGCGCCCTTGACCGCGAAGACCACCTTGCCGGTGATCTTGGCGAACAGGGTGTGGTCCTTGCCCATGCCGACGTTGTCGCCTGCGTGAACCTGCGTGCCGCGTTGACGCACGATGATGCTGCCCGCGCTGATGAGTTCGCCGCCGTAGCTCTTGACACCCAGTCGTTTCGAGTGTGAGTCGCGGCCGTTACTGGTACTGCCTCCGCCCTTTTTCGATGCCATGTTGCAGCTCCTTCAGAATTAAGCCGAAATTCCGTCGATGC
Organism: Sideroxydans lithotrophicus ES-1; assembly: GCF_000025705.1. Lineage (NCBI taxonomy): Bacteria > Pseudomonadati > Pseudomonadota > Betaproteobacteria > Nitrosomonadales > Gallionellaceae > Sideroxydans > Sideroxydans lithotrophicus. Next base: position 986,599 of record NC_013959.1, read on the forward strand.
GGATCTCGGTGTAGTTTTGACGATGACCTTGATGTTTCTGGTAGTGCTTGCGGCGACGCATCTTGAAGATGGTCACTTTGTCGTGGCGGCCGTTAGAGACGATGGTCGCCTTGACAGTAGCACCGCTCAGCAGAGGCTTGCCAACGGAGACCTTGTCGCCATTGCCAACCATCAGCACTTTGTCCAATACGATCGCGCCGCCGACGTCGCCGTCAATGGATTCGACCTTCAGGGTTTCACCTTCGACAACGCGATATTGCTTGCCACCGGTTTTGATTACTGCGTACATAACGACCTCGCTTGATGCGGTTTTTAGTTACGGCATAACCTAAAGGTTAGCCTCCACTGAAATTGTGGATTTTCAGAGCCGCGCATTATACATAAACATGACCAACCGTCAAAACCCTTTTTTCAGGGTTAACGTTTCATCGAATCAAAGAATTCGGCGTTGTTCTTGGTTGCCTTGACCTTGTCCAGAAGGAATTCCATCGCTTCCAGTTCGTCCATGGGGTAAAGCAGCTTGCGCAGTACCCAGATGCGCTGCAGCAGGTCCTGCTTGATGAGCAGTTCTTCCTTGCGGGTGCCGGAGCGGTTGACGTTGATGGCCGGATAGATGCGTTTTTCGGCCATGCGGCGATCCAGATGGATCTCCATGTTGCCGGTGCCCTTGAATTCTTCGTAGATCACGTCGTCCATGCGGCTGCCGGTATCAACCAGCGCGGTGGCGATGATGGTCAGCGAACCGCCTTCCTCGACATTGCGTGCCGCGCCGAAGAAGCGCTTGGGGCGCTGCAGGGCATTGGCATCCACACCGCCGGTCAGCACCTTGCCGGAAGAGGGAATGACGGTGTTGTAGGCGCGCGCCAGACGGGTGATGGAATCGAGCAGGATGACCACATCCTTTTTGTGCTCGACCAGGCGTTTGGCTTTTTCCAGCACCATCTCGGCGACTTGCACATGACGCGTGGCCGGTTCGTCGAAGGTGGAGGCGACCACTTCGCCGCGGACGGTGCGGCTCATCTCGGTCACCTCTTCGGGGCGCTCGTCGATCAGCAAAACGATCAGGATTGCGTCCGGGTTGTTCGACGCGATGGAGTGGGCGATATGCTGCAACATAACCGTTTTGCCGGACTTGGGCGAAGCGACCAGCAGGCCACGCTGGCCTTTGCCGATTGGAGCCACGATGTCGATGATGCGTCCGGTGATGTTCTCCTCGGCGCGAATGTCGCGCTCCAGCGTCATGTGCTGGGTCGGGAACAGCGGGGTCAGGTTCTCGAACAGGATCTTGTTCTTGGCGTTCTCGGGCGGCTCGCCGTTGACCTTGTCCACCTTGACCAGGGCCACATAGCGCTCACCTTCTTTCGGTGTCCGTATCTCGCCCTCGATCGAGTCGCCAGTATGCAGATTGAAGCGGCGTACCTGACTGGGGCTGACGTAGATGTCGTCCGGACCGGCCAAATAGGAAGTATCCGGTGATCGCAGGAAACCGAAACCATCCGGCAGCACTTCCAGAGTGCCTTCCCCGAAGATGCTTTCGCCTTTCTTCGCCTGGTTCTTCAACAGGGCGAAGATCAGGTCCTGCTTGCGCATGCGGTTGGCATTGTCTATTTGATTGGCAGTGGCCATTTCCACCAGTTCGGTGATGTGTTTGGTCTTGAGGTCTGATAAGTGCATAAGTAGATGGTGCGCAGCCGCGCTGGGTTGTGAAGAGTCGCTAGAGAAGTGGAGCAGTTTTCCTGGGGATTTGCGGGTTACCCCGCACCGAGCTGCCTTGTGTGTCTTTGTTTATTTTGTACGGCTGAGTTTCAGGACGAAACAGGGCAGGTGCGGGCAGGAGATTAAAGGGTTCAGATGTGACTGTCAATGAAAGCGGTAAGCTGGGATTTGGACAAGGCGCCGACTTTGGTAGCTTCGATGTTGCCGTTCTTGAACAGCATCAGGGTCGGAATGCCGCGCACACCGTATTTTTGCGGCGTTTGCTGGTTCTCGTCCACATTCAACTTGGCGACGTTCAGGCGTCCTGCATACTCCTTGGATACTTCATCCAGAATCGGGGCAATCATGCGGCAGGGGCCGCACCATTCCGCCCAGTAATCGACCAGCACGGGTAGCGGCGATTGCAGCACCTCGGCGGTGAAAGTGCCATCGGTGACATAACGGATATGTTCGCTCATGTTTGTTTCTCGCTTTGGGTTAAATTTTTATTGGGATGCAGTCTATGCCGCTTGGATGTGCAACTGGATTGGGGAGGCATCCTATCTAAAAAAATCCGGGTTGGGAAGAGTTTCGGATGGCGTTTTATAACTCATTGATGAAACTGGTTTTAGTTTTCTGAAATCGGCGTCATCACGAATGACAGCGCAATTCACGGGAAGCGGGCCGAACGAAATTGATCAATATTTAAAGCTCCTGCCTGTACCAGCCCACCACAAAATTGGCCGCCACGCGTACTTTCGGCAAGTCGTTGCATGCGTCATGGCTTGAAAACCACCATTGCGTTCAGCCCGTTCCCGTCGTGTTTGGGCGAGAGCTGCAATGTCGCAGAATGGATTTCGGCGATGCGTTTGACGATCGACAGTCCCAATCCGCTCCCGCTTGCACTTGTGCCCAACGGTCGATAAAACCTTTCCGCCACCTTGTCCAGTTCCGCTTCCGGTATGCCGGGGCCATTGTCGCTAACCGACAGGCTGACCCGCCCGTGTTCTTCTGCGATGCCGATTTCAACCGATGTCCCGGGCCGGGTATGGCGCACCGCGTTGTCTATCAGGTTGCGGAGCAATATTCGCAACAATACGGGATTGCCTCTCACCACCGTTTCTTCGCCGCCCATTGTCAGTTCGAGGCGGACGTTTTGGCTTAATGCCATGGGGGCGATGGAGGAAATCACCTCCGAGGCGATCTCCTTGAGCCGGCACGGCTCGGTCACTTCATCACCCAGTGTGTCGATGCGCGCGAGAGTCAGCAGCTGTTCGATCAGGTGTGCTGCGCGGTCGCAACCGAGTATCGCGTTATCCAGAGCATGGGCGCGTTCGGTTTCGGCAGAAGCGGTGCGGGCTACCTGAGCCTGGGCTTTGATGGCGGCGACCGGGGTGCGCAGTTCGTGTGCTGCATCAGCGGTGAAGCGGCGCTCCTTCTGCAGGGAGGTTTCGATGCGGGCAAACAATTTATTGAGACGTTCGATCAACGGGACAACCTCGCGCGGCGCCGTTCCCGCAGCAAACGCGGCCAGGTTGTCTGGCGCGCGTTGTACCAGCTCGTCGGTCAGCAGGACCAGCGGGCGCAAACCGCGCGCGACGGCGATCCAGAGCAGGAGAGCCAGGAAAGGGAGCGAGATCAACAGCGGTTTCAGCAGGTTTCCAGCAATTTCCCGCGCCAGTTCATCTCGATCCTGGGTGCTTTCGGCGACATGGATCAGATTCTTGCCGGACTCATCCCATGTGCTGAAGACGCGCCAGTGGCGCCCGTCAATGATCTTATCGCTGAAACCCTGGACCCGATCGGCCAACGGTTGTTCCGGGGCGTTGGCTGAGTGCAGGCGCAGCACGCGTCCTCTTTCCCATATCTGAAAGGCGACCCGGCGGGAATATTTGTGCGGGAAGGCGATGTGTTCGGTTTCGATCTCGCCAAGTTCATGTGAGGACTGGACGATCAGCAGCGAGGCCGATTGCGCCAGATGCTCATCGAACATCTCGTCAAATTCATCACGGGCGTCGTAATAGGTGAATGCCGCCGCCGCACACCAGACGATGACGACAGTTGTGATGGACAGGGCCAGTAGTCTGCGCTTTAACGAACCGTGGCCGCGGGTTTCAGACATTTTTGTCATTGGGTATCAGATAGCCTACGCCACGGATGGTCTCGATCAATTCAGGGAACAGTTTGCGGCGCAGATGGTGGATATACACTTCGACCGCGTTGCTTTCGACTTCTTCGCCCCAGGCATAGAGCTGCTCTTCGATCTGGGTGCGAGACAACACTCGCCCGGCGTTAAGCATCAGGGCATGCAGCACGGCGAATTCCTTGGCGGGAAGCTCGATCGCGCTGTTGCGGTACAGCACACGGTGCGCTGCCGGTTCCATCTCCACGCCGGCAACCTGCAATGCAGGCGCAGGCTTGCCGCTGGCGCGGCGGATCAGTGCGCGCAAGCGTGCTGCCAGTTCTCCCATGTCGAACGGTTTGACCAGATAGTCGTCTGCGCCGGCATCCAGCCCCTTGATGCGGTCCTCCACCGTATCCATCGCGGTCAGGATCAGTACCGGTATCGGCGTGTTGCGGCTGCGCAGACGCTGCAGCACTTCCAGGCCGGACATGCGGGGCAGCCCCAGGTCCAGGACTGCAGCGGCATATGCTTCGGTGCTGAGCGCTTGGTCGGCCGACACGCCATCCTTCATCCAGTCCACGGCATAGCCGGACTGTTTCAGTCCGGCCTGGATCGCATCGCCCAGCAGGGCATCGTCTTCTATCACCAATATACGCATTTGTCCGCTCGTTGATGGGCTGTCAATTGCCGGTTGGCCGGAACATGATGCCACGCATGGCGCTCCGGCGCACCTGTGCGCGACAGGTGGCTCAGCAAGTTTTCATCACTTCGGGATCCGGATATTGTGCTCGCTGTAGTTGCCGCTCTCCGCCTGAGTGTGGCAGGCCGAACAGTTGGCAGCACTTCTAACTTTCGGGTTCTTCCATACGCGTGCCGGTACCTCGTCATGCTCACGCACGAACCAGCGGGTCTCGGTGATGCGCAGGACGGGTTTACCGGTGGTCGCGTAGCGGCTGCTGCCCGCATTCCTTTCCAGGAATGCCCCGATTTCGCGGGCAGTTGCCGCATCCAGACTGGCATCGCTGCCGAAGTGCTTGTCCAGTCCCGTCATCACTGCCCGCCAGGATTCGGCCGGGAGCAATCGGGGCGGGTAGGCGACGTGACAGGCACCGCACTCGTTCTGCCACTGGACATTCCTGACGACGGGTGCCTGTTCATCGTCATCGTCGTCGTCATCTTCGGCATGGGCGACGGACATCATGATGCCCATCAGAAGTGTGGCTACGGCGAATATCCGGAACAGATTTCGATAATCAGATGACACGGCAATCTCCTTAAATTTTTACAGTGAGCAAATAAGCGAGTGCATCGCCTTTTTCCTGGGGCGTACAGGCGCGAACCAATACATCATGACAATTGCGCTTGAACCATTTTTCCACTTTTGCAGGATCGGTGAAACGTTCTGCATTTGCTGCTGGCGCCAGCGCCTGGATGATCTTGCCGGTCTTGGTATGCTTGCCGGAGGCGGCCGGGTTTTCAGTGTGACAGGAAGCGCAGCTCAATTCGTTGCCGTGAGTCTGCTTGAAGAATCGCTCGCCACGTTCTGCCGAGAATCCTCGAAACGAGGGGCTCGAAGTCTGCGCTTCGGCTTTGATGGTGGCGAGCACCTGGTCTGGCGTCTGCGCCGCAGCAGAGATCGACATCAATCCTGTGACGGCCACAAACACCATCAGGAATACATGAATTATGCGGATCATTCTTGATCTCCTTGGTTGCATTGCGATGGGCGCAGGATAAGGAGGCAAGCTTAAGAGTGGCTTAAACGGCGAATTCAGGGATGAGACCGAAATTCACATGCGCCACAGATACAGCGTCGAGTGATGCAGGTCATCAACGGTGAGGGTTTCCTGTGGCGGATGATCGGGTACGGCGAAGGTATTGCTGATGAACAGGCTTCCGGGACGCATCTCCAGTCTGGCTTTGTGCCACAGAGCCTCCATGGGAGCAGGAGAAAGATAAGCGAAGACAATGTCATATTGTCCCAGGTCGCTGTTCCATAAGCTGCCCCAATGCACGACGCAATTGCGCAAGCCGCTGGACTTGAGGCGCAACCAGCTCCACAGGAAGGGTAACGGTGCGGCTTCGATGCCAAGGTATCGGCCCTGCGGGTGAGTTTTGGCGAGATGAGTCAGCACACCGCCAATGCCGGAGCCGAGATCGATGAAGGTAAAAGGCTGTCCGGCAGGCAGCTTCGTTTCCAATGCCTGCCATACCTTGCCGCTGGACAGGTAGAGTGGCACTTGCGTCCGGAATGTACTCCAGTAGACCGCCAGCATGACGAGGAATGCGGCGAGAAAGAACCCGGACGGGATATCGAGAGACAGCATCAGGACCAGGGCAGGGGCGAAGACAAACTGGATGAACAGCCACCATGGCGCCATGCCTGCGATCCGGCTGAATATCGCAGCAAGCATGCCGCAGAGCAGTGCCGAAGCGAGCGGTGTCGGATGCAAACCGGACAAGGATATGGACAAGAAGACGAACAGAGTGGCCGTCAGTTGCAGCAGCAGTGCAACAATGGACGGGGGCAGCCTGACGAACCGCGAGTTCACACCCGCACCAGGCCGTACTCCACTTCATCCCGTTTGGCTTTGCCTGCCAGACGTTCGACCAGTGTCAGCGCAAAATCCATTGCCGTGCCGGGGCCGCGAGAGGTGATCGTTTTTCCGTCCTCGACCACGGCTTGCGGCTCGCGCAACACTTGCGGGAAGGCATCCAGCGCACCGGGGAAGCTGGTCGCACGCTTGCCGTCGAGCAAGCCTGCCGTGGCCAGCACGGATGGTGCAGCACAGATGGCGCAGACATAACGGTCTTCCGCAGCCATGCGCTGTATCAGCTTGATGATGCGGGCATCGGCTTTCAGGTTGTTGGTGCCGGGCTGTCCGCCGGGCAGCACCACCATGTCGAAGTCGCGCTTGAGCGCTTCTTCCAGGCCGGTGTCAGTGATGAGCATGGTGCCGCGGCTGCCGCGTATCGGATGGCCATCCAGACTGGCGCTCACGGCCTCGATGCCGGCACGGCGGAGTATATTGAGCACGGTCACGGCTTCCAGCTCTTCGCTGCCGTTAGCCAAAGGAACGAGTACGGATTTCATCTCAGAATCTCCCTGCTATACGTACACCGATTAGACCCCGGGAAAAGTCGGGAAGCAAGGCCAATTTGCCGTTGCGCAGGCTGGCGTTGTAGGAAACCACGCTTTTGCCGACCAGCGTGCCGATCATCGCGCCGGCGACAACGTCGGACGCAAAGTGCGCCTGGTGATAGGTGCGGGCGAGACCGACCAATCCGGCGATGCTGTACGAGGCGCAGGTGACCCAGGTCTCGTCGTAATGGTTGGCGATCACCGAGGCGAGCGCGAATGCTTCGGTCGTATGTCCGGAAGGAAACGATGAATTGGCGTCGCTGAACGGCTTGAAGTTATAGATGTCTTCGTCTGCACGCGGGCGGCTGCGCCCGGCGAGCAGCTTGATGGTCGGCGTGACGATGCCGCTGGCGATCAGGCTGGCGGCGATGCCGTCCTGGGCGACCTGCACGGCGGTATTGTTGCCGGTGAATGCGCCAACGACATAGAAGCCACCGACTACGCCGGCGGCATATTGCGAGCCGAAACGTTCCACCTGGGTGATGAAGCTGTTGTTGCCGCTATGGCGGCGCATCTCGTCGCGCAGGGGACGGTCAACGACCAGCGCAGTGCCGACTACCGCAAGTGAAGCCCAACCGGCTGTGTGCCATTCGGTTTCTTCCCAGCGTGCAGGAGAAGTGGCGACGTGTTTTACATCGTCGAGCAATATCTCAGGGTAGGAAAGTTCGGTCGCACCGGCCCTGTGCATCAAGCACAAGGCCAGCATTGCAACCGCAAGTGGCCGAGCGATATGCTTCAATCGCGGAAGTTCTGGTACTGCAGCGGAAAGTCGGTGATCGTCTTTTTTACGAAGGCGATGGCCGCCTGCAGGTCGTCGCGGCTCTTGCCGGTGACGCGTACGGTATCGCCCTGGATGCTGGCTTGCACCTTCATCTTGCTGTCCTTGAGGTGCTTCACGATCTTCTTTGCCAACTCGGTCTCTACGCCCACTTTGACAGTGCAGGAGCGCTTCACCTTGTTGCCGCTGACCTTCTCGATCTTGTCGCTGATCTCCAGGCATTTGATATCCACGCCGCGCTTGGTCAGCCTGCCATTGAGGATATCCTGCACCTGATTCATCTGGAACTCGTTGTCGGCATGAACGGTGAGCACCAACTCGGCCTGCTCGACGCGGGCATCCGATCCCTTGAAATCGAAACGCGTGCTGACTTCCTTGTTGGTCTGCTCGACCGCGTTCTTGACTTCGGTCTTGTCTACTTCTGAAACGATATCGAAAGATGGCATTGAGTATCTCCTCGAACTATTAACCACAACATACCGCAAGGCGGTGTGTTGCGGCGAAGACTTACCTTCAGGTTAGTCGGAGCCAAAGCTGCAGATGTAGTTCACTTCATCCTTGGCATGGATCTCGAAGCTGCCGTTCTCGGCCACTTTGAAGCTGCTGCCGGCAGCATAGGTTTTGAAATCGGGTTCTCCGGCGATCCTGACCTGGCATTCGCCAGCGGTGATCTCCATCAGCTCCGGTGCACCGACGTTGAAGGTGAGCGCGGCTCCCGGCATGATCACGCCAACTGTCTTGCGCGAACCATCGGGGAAGAATACCGAGTGGGACACACATTTTCCATCAAAGAACACATTGGCTTTCTTGCCGACGCTGATGTTGTCGATTTTGTCTGACATACTGTTATTTCCTTTGGGACGATTGGATTATTTTGCTGGTTCGCTGGCTTTTACGCCTTTTTGATAATTGGCATAAATATAGACAGGGATGTTCAGGTCGCCAAGATGTTTCTCGATCAGCGGTCTTACGTCATCCCAGTCCAGTCCTCCCACACCGCATGCCAGACGGGGCAGGGCAAGGCTGCCGACCTTCTCTTTCTGTACGAAGCTGCGCAGCGCATGCAGACTGTGGTTGATGTGTTGCAGTGTGGCATGGCCGGGCTTGCTGCCATGATCGTAAGCGCCGTCCTGCGTGAACAGGTTGACGAGATGGCGGCCGTCAGCGCTCATCCATGTCCACAACTCGCCGGACTTGGGATGCCGGGTCTGGCAATAATGGCGGAAGTCCTTGTACATGGCAGGCATGCGTTCGCGCAGTTGCAGTGCCAGACCCTGATGGAAGTCATCGTTCGGCGCGACACCTTGCACGATGGCCTTCGCGCCGCTTAACAGGATGTCACCGCTCAGGTCGTGCAGCATGATGTCTCCCGTAGCCTTTGCCTTATTTGCGATTCTTCAGGTTCGCCGCGATGCGCATGCGCAAGGCGTTCAGCTTGATGAAGCCGCCCGCATCCTTCTGGTCGTAGGCGCCCTTGTCGTCCTCGAAGGTGGCGATGGTCGGGTCGAACAGCGAATCGGTCTTGGAGTCGCGGCCGACGACGATGACGTTGCCCTTGTACAGCTTGACCCGTACCCAGCCGTTCACGCAGCTTTGCGTGTGGTCGATCAGCACCTGCAACGCCTTGCGCTCAGGACTCCACCAGTAGCCGTTGTAGATCATGCTGGCGTAACGCGGCATCAGGTCGTCCTTCAAATGCGCCACCTCGCGATCCAGCGTGATGGATTCGATGGCGCGGTGCGCCTTCAGCATGATGGTGCCACCGGGGGTCTCGTAGCAGCCGCGCGACTTCATGCCGACATAGCGGTTCTCCACCAGGTCGAGGCGACCGATGCCGTGCTTGCCGCCAAGCTCGTTCAGCTTGGTCAGCACCTGTGCCGGCGACATCTTGTTGCCGTTCAGCGACACGATGTCGCCGTTGACGAACTCGAGATCCAGATATTCTGCCTGGTCTGGAGCTTTCTCCGGAGAGACCGTCCAGCGCCACATGTTCTCTTCTGCTTCGGCAGCAGGGTCTTCCAGGTGGCGGCCTTCGTAGCTGATGTGCAGCAGGTTGGCATCCATGGAGTAGGGCGAGCCGCCTTGCTTGTGCTTCATCTCGATGGGGATGCCATGCTTCTCGGCGTAAGCCAGCAGTTTCTCGCGCGACAGCAGATCCCATTCGCGCCACGGCGCGATGATCTTGATGCCGGGCTTCAGCGCATAGGCGCCCAGCTCGAAACGCACCTGGTCGTTGCCCTTGCCGGTCGCACCGTGCGAGATGGCTTGCGCACCCGTCTTGTTGACGATGTCGATCAAACGCTTGGCGATCAGCGGGCGGGCGATGGAGGTGCCAAGCAGGTATTCGCCTTCGTAGATGGTGTTGGCACGGAACATCGGGAACACGAAATCGCGCACGAACTCCTCGCGCAGGTCGTCGATGAAGATGTTCTCCGGCTTGATGCCGAACTTCAGCGCCTTCTGGCGCGCTGGTTCGAGTTCTTCGCCTTGCCCCAGGTCGGCGGTGAAAGTCACCACTTCGCACTGGTAGGTGTCTTGCAGCCACTTCAGGATGACCGAAGTATCGAGTCCGCCGGAGTAGGCGAGGACGGCTTTTTTGATTTCGCTCATTGCTTTTTACTTCCGATTTAGTTGTTGATCTTGCCCGGCAGTAGATATTCCATCAGGGCTTTCTGTACGTGCAAACGATTTTGGCTTCGGCCACCGCTACGCGGTTTAACTTGCTACGCAAGTTAGCCTACGCCGAAACAGGCTGCACATTCTTTCCGCTTCGATTAGTTGCCCACTTTACCCAAGAGTAGATATTCCATGAGAGCTTTCTGCACATGCAGCCTGTTTTCAGCCTCGTCCCACACCACGGACTGGGAGCCGTCGATGACCTCCGCCGCGACCTCTTCGCCGCGATGGGCGGGCAGGCAGTGCATGAACAGTGCGTCCCTGGCGGCTACGCGCATCATGTCGCCATCCACCTGCCAGTCGGCGAAGTCCTTCATTCGTTCTTCGTTCTCCGCCTCGAAACCCATCGAGGTCCATACGTCGGTAGTCACCAGGTCCGCGTTCCGTGCCGCTTCCATCGGGTCGGTGAACTCCTCGTAATGATCTTCGCCGAACAATCCGGCGCGCTCCGGCTCTACCTCGTAGCCGGGCGGGGTGGAAACGTGGACGTTGAAGTCCAGGATCTCCGCTGCCTGCAGCCAGGTGTTGCACATGTTGTTGGAATCGCCGATCCAGGCCACGGTCTTGCCTTTGATCGAGCCTCGATGCTCGACATAAGTGTAGATATCTGCCAGCACCTGACAGGGATGATATTCGTTGGTGAGGCCGTTGATGACTGGGACGCGCGAGTTGCGCGCGAAGCGCTCGATGATGTCCTGTTCGAAAGTGCGGATCATCACGATGTCGCTCATGCGCGAAATGACCTGCCCGGCGTCTTCCACCGGCTCGCCGCGACCGAGCTGTGAATCGCGCGTGTTCAGGTAGATGGCCGAACCGCCGAGCTGGTGCATGCCGGCCTCGAACGACAGGCGAGTGCGTGTGCTGGCTTTTTCGAAGATCATTACCAGCGTGCGGTCTTCCAGCGGCCAGTATTTCTCATAGCGCTTGAAACGTTCCTTGATGATGCGGGTGCGCTCGAACAGGTATTCAAGCTCGTTGCGATCCAGATCCTTGAATTGCAGAAAATGCTTGATGGGTTTGCTGCTCATGTTCACTCCTGCGCCAGAAATTCCGTGATCAGCGGACACAGGATATCCAGCAACTGCAGCGCATCGCTTTCCGAAAAAACGAGCGACGGCAGCAAACGGACCACATTGTCAGCGGTGACATTGATGAGCAGGCCTTGTTCGCGTGCTTTGCCGACCAGGTCGCCGCACGGTTTATCGAGTTCGATGCCCAGCATCAAGCCTTGTCCGCGCACGGTCACGACGCCTTTCGTGCCGCCCAGTCTTGCCAGAAACTGCTGCTTGAGCCATGCGCCCAGTTTGGCGGCATGATCGAGCAACTTGTCCTGTTCCATGATGTTCAGCGTTGTCAGCGCGGCGGTCGAGGCCAGCGGGTTGCCGCCGAAAGTCGAGCCGTGGTTGCCCGGCTTGAACGTACCCGTCGCCTTGCCTGCAGCCAGGCAGGCGCCCACAGGCACGCCTGAGCCCAGCCCTTTGGCCAAGGTCATCACATCCGGCATGATGTCCGTATGCTGGAACGCGAACCATTTGCCGGTCCTGCCCAAGCCGCATTGCACCTCGTCCAGCATCAGCAGCCATTCCTGTTCGTCGCAGATATTGCGCAAGCCATGCAGATAGCTGATGTCTGGTGTGCGGATGCCGCCTTCGCCCTGGATAGGTTCGACCAGTACGGCGACGACATTCGGTGTGTGCCGGGCAACTTGGCGGATGGCCTCCAGATCGTCGTAAGGGACGCGCACGAAACCTTTGACCAGCGGTTCGAATCCGGCTTGTACCTTGCGGTTGCCTGTGGCGGAGAGGGTGGCCAGCGTGCGGCCATGGAAGGCTTTTTCCATGACGATGATCGAAGGATCGGCCACGCCCTTGTTATGTCCGTATAACCGTGCCAGCTTGATCGCTGCTTCGTTCGCTTCGCAGCCAGAGTTGCACAGGAACACCTCCTGCATGCCGGAAAGTTGGCACAGCTTGTCGGCGATCAGCTCCTGTTCCTGTACCTGGTAGAGATTGGAGGTGTGGATCAGCTTGCCGATCTGCTTGGTGAGCGCGGCGGTGAAGCGCGGATGCGCGTGCCCCAAGGTATTGACCGCGATGCCGGAAAGAGCGTCGAGATATCGTTTGCCGTTGATGTCCCATAGCCAGACACCTTCGCCGTGGGTAAAGGTGACATTCTGTCTTGCATAGGTATTCATCAAATGTGACATGGCAAGCTTCCCGGTCTTGTTGTTTCTCTGATGCTGGAACTATAAACAAAAAAGGCCGACAGTTCGTCGGCCTTTTGTCGCAGACTCATCGTCTGCAATAAATCAGGCCATCGCCTTGATCGCAGCGGACAATCGGCTCTTATGGCGAGCTGCCTTGTTCTTGTGCACGATCTTCTTGTCGGCGATGGAATCTACCACGCTGGTGGATTCCTGGAACACGGCCTGTGCGGCTGCCTTGTCGCCGGCTTCGATCGCCTTGGCGACCTTCTTGATCGCGGTACGCAGTTCGGAACGCAGGCTGGCGTTGTGCTGGCCTTGCTTGACTGCCTGTTTTGCACGTTTTCTAGCTTGTGCGCTATTTGCCATGAGTACTACTCCTTGAGAATTCGGCTTTTCAGAAAGGGGCGCATTCTAGAGGCTCATTCAAGGTTTGGCAAACTCTTTTTTCTGGGGAGGCCAGTGCCGTGTTCATATGATTTGAAAAGTGGCTTTGGATATCGATTCCATCCCCGCTTGATGATAAACGGTCTGGTTCCTGGCGCGGTGGGCATGGTTTCGCCGTTGGCGAAAGGGCGGTGGTATGATGGCTTCACAAGTTGCCATCAAGCATTTCCAATTAAGAACAGGGTGGAATGAGCAATGCTGCCAGGTGTCGCCGAATTCGTGGTTCAAGGGATCACCGTGGACGGTGAGGTGTTGCAACCGCCGGAATGGGCAGAGCAGTTGTGCAGTAGTCTGGGTAAGGCTGACCCTGATGGTCGGGTTTATGCCTCCCATGCGCGACCCATGGTGGTCAACGGCGTGCAGTCGGTTGTGGTGCGGCTATCCCTGAAACTGGTCGACGAGAATGCCTTCGAGACGATCAAGCAATTCGTCACCGAGCATCGCCTGCAAGTGCGCGCCGGTCGCGGCAGCCGCGATGCCGAGGGGGCGGAATCCCATCTGGTGGTGGAGCAGGAGCGGCGTTCGCCGAAGAACAACGACTGGTAGCCCGTTGATTGGGTTGTTATCTTGGGTGGCGGCTCGATGTTACAATGACTTCAATTCGATTTCCGGGAATCAAAATTGTTAGACAGAAAAGATCGTTCGCCTGACCTCGCCGAGTTTGTCATTCAGGGTATCAACAAAGACGGAACGCCGTTCCGCCCTTCCAACTGGGGAGAGCGGTTGAGCGACATGCTGTCCACGACGGGTCATGATGGCCGGATCGTTTATTCATCCTATCTGCGCCCGATGGTGATACAAGGCATACCTTCCGTTGTTGTGCGCTTCTCTCTGGAAACGGCCGATCCGCATGCCTTCGAACTGGTCAGGCAATTCGTGGCGAGCAATCACCTGACCGTCCGCGCAGGGCGCAGCCGGGTGGATGCCGGTGCGACGGGGCTGTTTCCGACGATCAGCATGGAGCGCCGTTCTCCCAAGAACAATGGCTGGTGATGTCGGCCTTGGTCGGGTTCATTAGATCGCCAAGACTCGATGAATCTGCTTAAAGCCCTAGCTGCCGTCAGCAGCCTGACCCTGGTATCCCGCATCCTGGCCTTCGTGCGCGATGTATTGATCGCCCGCATCTTCGGCGCAGGCATGGCGACCGATGCCTTCTTCGTTGCTTTCAAGCTGCCCAATCTGTTGCGCAGAATGTTCGCTGAAGGCGCGTTCTCGCAAGCCTTTGTGCCGATCTTCGGCGAATACAAGAATCGCAAGAGCCCGGAGGAGACCAAGCTGCTGGTGGATCATGTGGCCACCCTGCTGGCGATCATCCTGTTCATCGTCACTCTCGTCGGCATCGTCGCCGCGCCGATCCTGGTCTATATCAACGCTCCGGGTTTTGCCAAAGAGCCGGGCAAGTTCGAGCTTACCGTGCAGTTGCTGCGGATCACGTCGCCTTATATCTTCTTCATTTCGCTGGTCGCCGTAGCGGCCGCCATCCTCAATACCTACAACAAGTTCTGGGTGCCGGCGTTCGCGCCCATCCTGCTCAATTTGTGTTTCATCGGGGGGGCGTTGTGGCTGGCACCGTATTTCGACCCGCCCATCCTGGCGCTGGCGTGGGCGGTGTTCATCGCAGGATTTGTGCAACTTGCATTCCAGATACCGTTCCTGAAACAAATCGGCATGCTGCCGCGCATCCGCTTCAGCCTGAAGGATGCAGGCATGCGCCGCGTCATCCGGCAGATGGGGCCGGCCATGTTCGGCGTGTCCATCGCGCAGATCAGTCTCATCATCAACACCATCTTCGCCTCGTTCCTGGTGGCAGGCAGCGTGTCCTGGCTGTATTACGCCGACCGCCTGATGGAATTCCCGTCCGGCCTGCTGGGGGCGGCGCTCGGCACCATCCTGCTGCCTTCGCTTTCCAGGCATCATGCCGACAACAGCACAGCGGAATATTCCAGGTTGCTGGATTGGGGATTGCGCCTCGTCTTCATGCTCACGCTGCCGGCTGCGCTGGCGCTGGGCATGATCGCAGTGCCTTTGCTGGCGACGTTCTTCCAGCATGGCGCATTCGTCGCCAACGATGTGCTGATGACGCGCAACGCACTGGTCGGCTACAGCGTCGGGTTGATCGGTCTCATCGCTGTAAAAGTGCTTGCTCCAGGTTTCTATGCGCGGCAGGACATAAGAACCCCGGTCAAGATCGGTATCGCCACGCTGGTCGCCACGCAGTTGATGAATCTGCTGTTCGTGTTCGGCCTGCAATTGCACCACGCGGGGCTGGCACTAGCCATTGGTCTCGGTGCCTGTTTCAATTCTTCAGTGCTGTTCTATTTTCTGCGCAAACGCGGCATCTACCAGCCCGAGCCGGGATGGGGTGGATTCTTCCTCAAGCTTTGCGTCGCCCTGCTGGCGCTGGCCTTGACGCTCTGGCTCGGCATGGGGGGCGAACAGCACTGGCTGACCACGCATGGATGGACGCGTATCATCCACCTTTCCTGGCTGGTGCTGCTGGGCGTGGTGGTGTACTTTGCAGTGCTTTTCGCGCTGGGTTTCCGTCTCAGGGATTTCTCGAAGCGCGGGGCAAGCTGATCAGGTTTGCCTTTGATCCAGGGCGGATTACAGCGTGACCTGAACCGTTGTTGTCGCATACCGAATAAGAATAAGCACGCCAAACGTGCAAATGCTCTGCCAGTATCTGTTGCGTCAAGGCCATGGGGGAATGAGCGTGGTTACACAAAGAACCGAAGGGTATCCTGTCCTGATCATCGGAGCCGGGCGAGGTGGATCTGCACTGCTGGAGATGTTCCTGGAAGACAGTCTGGTGAGGGTCGTCGGTATTGCGGATTCGAATCCCGATGCGCACGGGATCCAGCTGGCAAAAGACCGCGGCATTCCCACCTATGGCGATGCAGTCAAGGCCCTGCAGGCCTGCAAGGACTATCCCGACTGCATCGTGTACAACTTGTCGCATGACGATGCGATCGCTGAAGAGGCTTACAAGGTCTTCGGCGACAGGCGCGTGGCCAGCGGTCCCGAGGTCAAGCTGTTCTGGCAGATGGTCACCAACCTGAAACAGATCAAGGTCGACCTGGAGAAGAGCCAGGATCAGCTGCAATCCGTCATCAGCAACGTGATGGACGGCATCATCACGATCAACGAGTCGGGGCTGATCCAGGGGTTCAACCCCGCCGCCGAGGATATCTTCGGCTATTCGCAGCAGGAAGCATTGGGCAAGAACGTCAATATGCTGATGCCGGAGCCTCACCATAGCCTGCATGACACCTATATCGACCGGTATTTGCATACCGGTCAGGCCAGCATACTCGGCATACGCGGCCGGGAGACGAGTGCCATCAAAAAGAACGGCGAAGAATTCCCGATGGAAATATCTATTTCCGAGATGGTATTGGGCGGACATCGCTATTTCATCGGCATCGTGCGTGATATCACGGAGCGCAAAAAAGCCGAGCAGAAGATCGCGCATTTGGCCCACTATGATTATCTGACCGACCTGCCCAACCGCGCACTGATGCTGGATGTGCTGGATCATTCCGTTGCGTTGGCCAAACGCAACAAGCACAAGGTGGCTGTCCTGTTCATCGATCTCGATGGGTTCAAGAACATCAACGACACTCTCGGTCACGACGCAGGCGATCTGCTGTTGAAAGGGGTGTCAGGACGGCTCCGGCAGACTATCCGCGGTTCGGACACCGTGGCGAGGGTAGGGGGGGACGAGTTCATCGTCGTTCTGGACAATGTCGGATCGGACAGGAACGCTGCCCTTGTGGCCGACAAGATAATCATGTCGCTGACCGAAGCATTCGACCTGAAAGGAACAAGCAGTTTTATTGGGGCCAGTATCGGCATCTCGTTGTATCCGGATGACGAGAAGGATTCCATCAAGCTGATCAAACTGGCTGATGAGGCGATGTACCTGGCCAAGCAAAGCGGGAAGAACACGTATCGGTTTTCCCGGGAAGTGGCTGCGGTCCGGCAAGGTGATTGAGTCTGCCGATCGAAAAGGTTCCGATCACATTCCTTTATCGCTCTGCAGTTCCTGGTGGGCAGCTACCGGACGGATGTGCGGGTAGTGCAGATTTGCACGGAGCAAACTCGCTTGACCACGGTGTACCGTCGGTGCCGTGTTCATATGGTCTGATTCGCGGTGTCTTCCTATGTCGTCAGATGCAGCGCTTTCGATACCACATCGCGCGTGAGATGCGGCGCGAACAGTTCGATGAAATGATAGCCGAATCCTCGCAGATACTGGTTCTTGCGGATGGCGATGCGGGTGGTGCTGGGCTGGATCAGGTGCCCTGCGTCGATCATGCGCAGATGGCGGTCGCGGTCCGGGATGAAGGCCATCTGTGCCACGATGCCGACGCCAAGTCCAAGTTCCACATAGGTCTTGATCACGTCGGCATCGATCGCGGTGAGTGCGATGTTGGGCTCGATCCCCGCATCGTGGAACGCCTGGTTGATCTTGTTGCGTCCGGTGAAGGCGAAGTCGTAAGTGATGATGGGATATTCCGCCAGCTTCTTCAGCGTCAGGCGTTTTTCCTGCAACAGCGGGTGCCTGGGCGGCACCACCACGCAGTGATGCCACTCGTAGCAGGGCAGGGTGACCAGTTCGTCGTATAACGCCAGGCTTTCGGTGGCGATGCCGATGTCCACTTCGCCGCCCAGCACCATCTCGGCGATCTGCGTCGGGTTGCCCTGGTGCAGGCCGAGCTTCACGCCCGGGTAGCTTTGCGTGAACTGCTTTACCACGGGCGGCAACGCGTAACGCGCCTGGGTGTGGGTGGTGGCGATGGTGAGCGAGCCGCTGTCCTGGGTGCGGAATTCCTGTCCCACCTGTTTCAGATTCTCCGTCTCGTGCAGCATGCGCTGCGCGATCTCCAGCACCGCCTTGCCCGGCTCTGTGATGGCGACGATGCGCTTGCCGTTGCGCACGAAGATGTCGATGCCCAGTTCCTCTTCCAGCAACTTGATCTGTTTGCTCACGCCGGGCTGTGAGGTGTACAGCGCATTGGCGGCATCGGAGATATTCAGGTTGCAGCGCACGATCTCGTTCAAATAGCGCAGTTGTTGCAGGTTCATGATGCGGCCTTTATATGTCTTATGGTTATAAGATATTAACATAAAAGTATTTAGCAATATAAAGGCGCCAGCCTAGAATGCGCCTCATTCGAGCGTGGCGGGGCAATCATGGATGGTCTATATACAGTTTCGGGCTTTCTGGTCGGTTTGATCGTCGGGGTGACCGGCGTCGGCGGCGGGTCGTTGATGACCCCGCTGCTGGTGCTGTTCTTTGGCATTTCACCAACTACGGCAGTCGGTACCGATCTGCTGTATGCCTCGCTGACCAAGGCATTGGGCGGCTGGGTGCATGGCCGCAACGGCACGGTGGACTGGAAAGTGGTAGGACTGCTGAGCCTGGGCAGCCTGCCCGCAGCACTGATCACCATCGTCTTGCTGAAATACCTCGCGCTGGATGCAAAGACCCTGAAAGGGCTGGTGACCGGCGTGCTGAGCGTCGCCTTGGTGTTGACCGCCACCGCATTGCTGCTCAAAGAACGGATCAGGAAGCTCGCGCAGCGCGAGGATGGCACGGTGTACGAGTTGCATCACCGTCATCTGACCGGGGCGACCGTCGCTACCGGCTTCATCGTCGGTGCGCTGGTGACCATCTCCTCCATCGGTGCCGGTGTGCTGGGCACGGTGGCCTTGCTGTTCCTGTATCCGCGCATGTCTGCATCCAGGGTGGTGGGCACCGATATCGCCCATGCCGTACCGCTCACTGCTGTGGCGGGCATAGGGCATGTGGCGCTGGGTACGGTGGACTTCGTGCTGCTGGGCAGCTTGTTGCTGGGATCCTTGCCCGGCATCTACATCGGCAGCCATCTCTCCGCGAAAGTCCCGGAAAAGATTTTACGTCCTGTTCTGGCGTCGATGCTGTTGCTCATCGGCACCCGTCTGGTTTTGTATTGAAAGGAAATCGAAATGAGCCTGAACACCCGTAACTTGTCCGACCTGGAAGAGATCGAACGCTTCGAGCAGGCGATCGCCACCTTCAATGCCGGCGGCATCGACCCCGACCGCTTCACTGCCATCCGCCTGCAACAGGGCGTGTATGGTCAGCGCCAGCAAGGTGTGAACATGTTGCGCATCAAGATCCCCGGCGGCCGCCTGACCGCAGTTCAACTGGACGCGATCGCCGATGTGGCGGGAGAGTTTTCACAACACCAGATCGCCCACCTGACCACGCGGCAGAGCATCCAGATCCACTACATCCCGCTGGTACAGATGCCAGACGCGATGCGCCGCCTGGCCAAGGTTGGCCTGACCACCCGTGAAGCTTGCGGCAACACCATCCGCAACATGACGGCCTGCCCACTGGCGGGCGTTTGCCCGAAAGAGCATGTCGACGTGTCCAGACATGTGGACGGGGCGACCGTGCATTTCCTGCGCAATCCGCTCAACCAGCAGTTGCCGCGCAAGTTCAAAATCTCGTTCTCAGGTTGCGAGGCTGATTGCGCCCAGTCGCTGCTGCACGATTGCGGCGTGATCGCGGTGACCAAGGACGGCCAGCATGGCTTCAGGATCAGGGCCGGCGGCGGGCTGGGACACAAGCCGCGCGAGTCCATCGTGGTCGAGGAGTTCATTCCCGAACGCGAATTGCTGTACGCGATGGAAGCGCTGGTGACTTTGCACAACAAATACTCCGACCGCACCAAGCGGGCGAAATCGCGCATCAAGTTCCTGGTCGAACGTTTCGGTGCGGAAGGTTTCATCGAAAAGTACCGCGAAGAGTTCGAACGTACCCGGCAAGCCCTGGCCGACCAGCCCTGGCCGCAAGGTGAGTGGCGTACGCCGAGCGGAACCGAAGCTCCGGGACAAGGTGCACCGCGCAAGATCTTTGCGCAACGCCAGAGTGGATTGTTCGTGTTCCCCATCGCCTTGCCTATCGGCGACGTTCGGGCGGAGCAGCTGCGCGGGATAGCCCAGGTGCTGCAGGAACAAGGACTGGACGAGATCCATGCGACGCAGGACCAGAATTTTGCGGTGTTGAACGTTCCGCAGGCGAAAGTCGCAGCATTGCGCAGCGGCATCGCGGGGCTCGGGCTGACGGAGCCGAAGATCGGCGACAACGTGGTGGCCTGCCCTGGTACTTCGACCTGCCGCCTGGGTATCACATCCAGCACGGTGCTGGGACCGTTGCTGTCAGGCGGCAAGGCCGACCTGCACATCCGCGTCTCCGGTTGCCACAACGGTTGCGCGCAACCGGAGACCGGCGATATCGGCATCTACGGCGAGGGCAAGCGCCTGCACGGCAAGTTGGTGCCGCATTACCAGATGTATTTTGCCGGCAAGGGTACATCGGGCGGTGCACTGGCCTTGAAAGGCCCGTCGTTGCCGGTGGCGCGCGTCAAGCAGGCCATCGAGCGAGTGCAGGTGGCGCATCTGGCCAGCGGCGAAAGCAGCTTCTTCGTCTGGGCGCGCAAGCAGGAAGCGGATTATTTCAGGACGCTGCTGGCCGACCTGGCCGAAGTGAAAGCGGAAGAGCTGGAAAGCGTGATGCGCGATTACGGCGACAAGGCCGACTTCCGTGTGCTGCAACTGGGTGGCGGCGAGTGTGCAGGCGCATCGCAGGTGTTGATCGGCGCGAATTTCTTCGAGGCGGCGCACGAGCGCGAATACCGCAACGCCCTGGTGTTCCAGCGCAAATACAGCGAAGCGGCGCAATGCAACGAGTCCATCCTGCGCCTGCTCGGTTCCGGCGTGGCGCAGTTGCTGGGCGGTGCGCGCCAGGACGACCTGGCGAAACTGGCCGAGCAACTCAACCTGCTGGCACCGGAAGAGATCGCTGCGGAATTCGCCCACGCTGCGCTTGAGCTGGCCGGCAGCGAGGAGATCGACAACGATGCACTCGCCGCCGCCAGTGCAAAAGTGGATGCGTGGACGGTCAAGGTGGCGGCATTTGCCGCCGAGAAGGACGGACAACTGGACTTGAAGGAGGCTTTGCCAAAATGAGCGAAGAACTGACAGGGAAGATCGAAGCGACCATCGCTGTGTTGCACCAGGCTGCGAACGAGTTCGCCCCGGTGGTGTTCGCCAGCAGTCTGGGGGCGGAGGACATGGTGCTGACCGACCTCATCGCAAAGCACCGGCCCGACATCCAGATGTTCAGCCTGGATACCGGACGCTTGCCGAAAGAGACCTACGACCTGATGCAGGAAGTAAGGCTGCGTTACAGCGTGCCGCTCACGATCTACTTTCCGGACGGCAAGCTGGTCGAGGATTACGTGGCACAGCACGGCATCAACGGTTTCTACGACAGCGTGGAGAACCGCAAGGGCTGCTGCTTCGTGCGCAAGGTGGAACCGCTGCGCCGGGCGCTGGCCGGAAAAGGCGCCTGGATCACCGGCATGCGCCGCGACCAGGCGGTGACGCGCGGCACGCTGGCAGTCTCCGCATTCGATGTGGACAACGGCCTGCAGAAGTTCAACCCGCTGCTGGAGTGGTCGCACAATGACGTCTGGACATACATCCGCCAGCACGATGTGCCCTACAACAAGCTGCATGACCAGTTCTACCCCAGCCTGGGCTGTGCACCCTGCACGCGCTCGGTCACACCGGGCGAGGATATCCGCGCCGGGCGCTGGTGGTGGGAGGATCCGGCAAGCAAGGAATGCGGATTGCACGTGAGCCTGCGCGGCAAGGTAGCGCATGGGACCGGCGTCAGCAGCACTTCGCTGCAGGCGAGCCGTGAACGCATCATCGAGATCGCAGCGCAGGCCGAAGTCAAACAGGAGGTCTCTGCCTGACCGCAGAGCAAACAACATGAAACTGGTCGAAAACAACATGAGCAAACATGCCTTCACCCACCTGGACGCGCTGGAGAGCGAATCCATCCACATCATGCGCGAGGTCGCGGCGGAATGCAGGAACCCGGCACTGTTGTTCTCGGGCGGGAAGGATTCCATCGTCATGCTGCGTTTGGCAGAGAAGGCGTTCCGTCCGGCGAAGTTCCCGTTCCCGCTGGTGCACATCGACACCGAGCACAACTTCCCGGAAGTGATCGCCTGCCGCGACAAGCTGGCGAAAGACCTGGGCGAGCGGCTCATCGTGCGTTCGCTGGAGGATTCCATCAAGCGCGGCAGCATCGTCATCAAGGACGAGAGCAAGCCGCGCAATCCCTACCAGTCGGTGACGCTGCTGGAGACCATCGCCGAGTTCGGCTTCGATGCCTGCATGGGCGGTGCGCGACGCGACGAGGAGAAGGCGCGCGCCAAGGAACGCATCTTTTCCTTCCGCGACGAGTTCGGTCAATGGGATCCGAAGAACCAGCGCCCGGAGCTGTGGGATACCTACAACACCCGCGTGCATGCCGGCGAGAACATCCGCGTCTTCCCGATCAGCAACTGGACCGAGATGGACATCTGGGAATACATCGGCCGCGAAAAGCTGCATCTCCCCGACATCTATTTTGCGCATGAACGCGAAGTGATCCGCCGCGGCGGCTCCGTGATCCCGGTGTCGCACCTGGTACAGCCGAAGGCGGGCGAGAAGGTGGAGGTGTTGTCGGTGCGCTTCCGCACCGTGGGCGACATGACCTGTACCGCACCGGTGGAATCGACTGCATGTACGGTGGACGAGATCATCGAAGAGACCGCGGCCACGCGCATCACCGAGCGCGGGGCGACGCGCATGGACGACCAGACCTCGGATGCGTCGATGGAATTGCGCAAGAAGGAAGGGTATTTCTGACAGAGAGCTCCCTCATCCCAACCCTTCCCCAGAGGGAGAAGGACTAAGGACTTGACCTCCCTCTCCCCATGGGAGAGGGAATGAGGGTGAGGGAGCGCAGCATGATGCAAAACCAAATCAGGGCACAAACTATGAGCAACACGACACAACTGTTACGTTTCATCACCGCCGGCAGCGTGGACGACGGCAAGAGCACGCTGATCGGCCGGTTGCTGCACGATTCGAAATCCATCTTCGAGGACCAGTTCTCGGCCATCGCCAGGACCAGCGAAAAGCGCGGCATGAGCGCGGTCGACCTGTCGTTGCTCACCGACGGCCTGCAGGCCGAACGCGAGCAGGGCATCACCATCGACGTGGCCTACCGCTACTTTGCCACGCCGAAGCGCAAGTTCATCATCGGAGATACGCCGGGGCACGAGCAGTACACGCGCAACATGGTGACTGCGGCTTCCACCGCCAATCTTGCCATCATTCTTATCGATGCGCGCAAGGGTGTGCTGACGCAGACCAGGCGTCATTCCTACCTCGCCAGCCTGCTCGGCGTGCCGCACATCGTGCTGGCGGTAAACAAGATGGACATGGTGGATTACTCCAAGCAACGCTTCGAGGAGATTATCGGCGAGTACCGGAAGTTCGCCGCGCAGCTCGATCTGCACGACGTGCACTGCATCCCGCTGTCCGCCCTGAACGGCGACAACGTGGTCGACCGCAGCGAAGCCATGGACTGGTACATCGGCCCGACCCTGCTGGAGCTGCTGGAAACGGTGGAGATCGACCACGACGTGAACACCCGCGACTTTCGCTTTCCGGTGCAGTGGGTGTGCCGCCCGCAGTCCGAGGAGCACCATGATTTCAGGGGCTTCATGGGGCGCATCGAAGCTGGCGAGGTATCGGTCGGCGACGAGATCACCATCCTGCCATCGGGCCGCACTACCACGGTCAAGGAGATCGTCACTTATGACGGCAAGCTGCACACTGCCTTTGCGCCGCAATCGGTGACCCTCACGCTGGAGGACGAAATCGACATTTCGCGCGGCGACATGTTTGTCAGAACCAGCGCGCATTCTCCAACAGTGGCAAAGGAATTCGAAGCGACGCTGTGCTGGCTGTCGGAAGCGCCGCTGGACAAGAGCCGCAAATATCTCGTCAAGCACACTACGCGTACGGCGAAGTGCCTGTTCTCGCGCCTGGATTTCCGCGTCGACGTGAATACGCTGGAGCAGCATGCGGTTGAAAAGCTGAATATGAACGATATCGCACATGTGACGCTCAAGATCCAGCAACCGCTGGTGTTCGACAGTTATGGGGTAGACAGGGCAACGGGCAGCTTCATCGTCATCGACGAGGCGACCAACAATACGGTGGCGGCGGGCATGATCGCGTAGGAATCCTCGCTAACCTGCTGCGCGACTCGATGACGGCGTTGCACCAAAGGTACGCAATCCGCTATCCGGCAAGCCAGGTGCGGAGTTGTCTGCGCGGTGCCCTCGAGTCGCTCGCTACGGTTTTCGAGGCTTCCATTGGAGTCCGAGGCTTGGCCTGTGGTATCTTTCTCCCATCCGAGTTTGATGTCCCGTTGAAGCCATGAGCCTGCTTTCCCTGATCGCCGCGTTGTTGCTGGAACAACTGCACCCGCTGTCGTCCCGTAAGTACCTGTATACCTGGCTTGCGGGCTATGTCGAGTTCTTCCAGCGCAATTTCAACGCAGGTCAGCATAGTCATGGCCGTATCGCCTGGTTACTCGCCGTTATAGTGCCGGTGGTGCTGGTCACCTCGGTGCATTGCCTGCTGCTGAATGCCCATCCCATCTTTGCCTGGGCGTTCAGCGTGCTGGTGCTGTATCTCACCATGGGCTTTCGCCAGTTCAGTCATTACTACACCGATATCCACCAGGCCCTGCGCGAAAGGCAATTGGACAGGGCACGCGAGTTGCTCGGCGACTGGCTGGGGAAATCCTGCAACGACTTGAGCCACGAAGAAGTTGCACGCGTCACCATCGAGCAGGCACTGCTTTGCACCCATCGCAACGTTTTCGGCGTGGTGTTCTGGTTCGTCATATTCATGATGCTGGGACTGGGGCCGATTGGCGCCATCCTGTATCGACTGGCGCTGTTCCTCAACAATCGCTGGGGGAATCAGGACGAGGCCGATTTCGGCAGTTTCGGTGAGTTCGCGCGGCAGGCCTACCACCTGATGGAATGGCTGCCGCTACGGCTCACCGCTGGTACCTTTGCCATCGTCGGCAACTTCGAGGACACCGCCTACTGCTGGCGTACCCAGGCTGACAGCTGGCCAGACCCGGAAGCGGGCATCATCCTTTCCAGCGGTGCAGGGGCGCTTGGTGTGAAACTGGGCCAGACCATCCTGCAGGATCAGCAGCCAGTTTTCCGTCCGGAGCTCGGCATCGGCGACGAGGCCGACACGGACTTCATGCAAAGTGCCATCGGCCTGGTCTGGCGTGCCCTGGTGTTCTGGCTGTTCATGCTGTTGCTGCTGACGGTGGCCAATCTGCTGGGGTGACGGCACCGAAGGTCAGGAATCGCCGGCGATTCTTGGATTGCGCTTGTGAGTGGCCGTCAAGCTGGACAGCATTTCCGTATGCACGTCTTGTATCTGGTCCCATGAGAAACGCCATTCCCAGTTGCCCCATATCGTTCCCGGAAAATTCATCCGATGGCTGCTGTCCAGTCCGAGCACGTCCTGCAGCGGGAAGATCACGGTATTGGCGGCGGAATCAGCAAGTGCATCCATCATGTCCCGGTTGATCTCCCTGCCTTCGCTGTGCAGGTAAAATTTCGCGAAGCTCTTCTCGTGATCCTTGGCCGAGTTCCACCATCCCAGAGTGGTGTCATTGTCGTGCGTCCCGGTGTAGGCGACGGAATTGGCTGTGTAGTGGTGGGGCAGGAAATAATTGCTGTCGTTGTCGCCAAATGCAAACTGCAGGATACGCATGCCGGGAAGGTTGAACTTGTCCCGCAACTCGATGACTTCGGGCGTGATCAGCCCCAGGTCTTCGGCAATGATGGGCAGGTTCCCGAAAGCTTGCTGAAAAGCCTCAAACAGTTTTTCTCCGGGGCCCAGCACCCATTCCCCGTTGATGGCGTTGGCAGCACCGGCCGGAGTCGCCCAGTAATTCACGAAGCCGCGGAAATGGTCGATGCGGACCAGGTCGAACAGGCGGAAGGCATGTGACAAGCGCTCGATCCACCAGGTGTAGCCGGTTTGTTCATGGATATCCCAGCGGTACAGCGGATTGCCCCACAATTGTCCTGTCTCGCTGAAGTAATCCGGCGGCACTCCTGCCACCACGATCGGACGCCCGCTCGCATCAAGCTCGAACAGATCCTGATGCTCCCATACGTCGGCACTCTGATAGGACACGAATATGGGGACGTCCCCGATGATGCGGATGCCACGATCATTCGCATAATTCTTCAGTAGCAGCCACTGCCGGTAGAAGCACCACTGGCAGAATTTGCAGAAGTCGACTTCGTCTGCGTAGCGCTGCTTGGCATCCGCAAGTGCACCCGGTTCGCGCCTGACGAGCAGCTCTGGCCAATGATCCCATTCCTTGAATTGCTCGTGGTGTTCTATTGCTTTGAACAGCGCAAAATCGTCCAGCCAGTGTTTCTCCGATTCGCAGAAAGCCTGGTATTCGGAGCGACGGGTGTCATCGGTTCTGGAAAAGAAACGTTGTGCCGCGAGTTGCAATCGTTGCAGTCGATAAGGTTTGACCAGATCGAAATTTGCCCGGTCCGATTTGAATCCCGGATCCGGGATCAATTCCTGAGGATCGAGCCAGCCCTGCTTTGCCAGCTCCTCCAGATCGATCAGCAGGGGATTCCCTGCGAATGCCGAACAGCTTGTATAGGGGGAATTGGAAGAGCCGACTTCTCCAAGAGGGAGCATCTGCCAGTAAGTCTGACCTGCGCTGACCAGCCAATCGACGAATCGATATGCATTTGCACCAATATCGCCTGAGCCGAACTGTCCAGGCAGCGATGTGGGATGAAGCAGGATTCCGCTTGCTCGTATAGCAATCATGTTCATCACTCGATCATTTTTATGAATCCATGTGTATCGTACAAGCTATTGCCCGAGGATAAACGTAAAGTTGTCAGTCGCGCCAGTGAAAAAAATCATCAAGGTGAAGTTTGATAAATACGCTTTGGTATAAGCGGTGTGCGTCCATGATAAAACACGACCCATAAAGAAACTGTTAAAGACCATCGTTATTTGCTGCCTGCCAGGTTGGCATTGACGTCATGAGTAGTTGATAGAATGGCTTTCAATTCATCACTTGAAGTCGACTTAAATGACCAACTCGGCAAATTGCCATGATCAGCAGCCCTTTATGGGGATGGCGGCACTTTCGCGCATGGCGATGTCCGGCGCGGACCTGTCCGCGCTGGTAAATGCAGCGGCACATGACCCGAACGATGCGAACATGCTCATGGGCTTGTCGATCATATTTCAGCTCACGGGAAATCGCGAGATGGGCATGCAACTTCAAGGCAAGGCCCTGGGCATGCGGCAGCTCTATCATCTTGCTCCAGCCAGTGGCCGCTCCGAGATCCGGCTGCTCGCCATCTTGCAACCCGGCGACATGCTGGATAACACGCCTCTGGATTTCCTGCTGGAAGGATCGAACGTGGGCCTCGATCTGCTCTACGTGTCGCAGGAGCTGCCATTCCCCACGGTATTGCCCGAACACGATGCCATCATGGTTGGCATCGCCCAGTCAGACCAGAGCCAGTCTTTGCTGGAAAAGGTGGGGGAGCTTGTAAAGTCTTCGCCTTGCCCGGTGCTGAACAGCCCGGAAAGGATCGCCAGACTTGCGCGCGACAGCGTAAGTGCCATGCTGGGATCCGTTCCCGGGATGGAGGTACCTCGTACGGTCCGGATCGGCAGGCAGGATCTGCAACAGATACGATGCGAAGAAAGTTCGCTCTCCGCATTGTCCGGGGAGGTGGCCTATCCGGTCATCGTGCGTCCAATCAATTCGCATGGCGGACTCGGCCTGGCCAGGATCGCCGGCGATGATGATCTCGGTGACTATCTGGATGCAAACCCCGATCAGGAATTCCATGTGGCCCCCTTCGTCGATTACCGCAGTGCGGATGGCCTGTATCGCAAGTGCCGTATCGCCCTGATCGGCGGGCAGCCATTCGCCTGCCATCTGGCCATATCGGAAGACTGGATGATCCATTACCGCAATGCCGGCATGTCGGAAAGCGAAACAAAACGTGCCGAGGAAGAGCGCTTCATGCAGGATTTCGATGATGACTTTGGGGCCAGATACCGGCAGGCCTTCAAGGCCATGGATGAAATATTGGGACTGGATTACCTTGTCGTCGATTGCGCAGAGACGCAGGATGGCCGCTTGCTGGTCTTTGAGGCGGACAACCTCGGCTTTGTTCATGCGCTGGACCCGGTAGATGTCTTTCCATACAAACAAACGCAGATGCGCAAGGTGTTTGGCGCGTTCCAGAGCATGCTGAAAAACAAGGTGTCGGGGCTCAAGAGCGGCAATGATGCATCGCCGCCGGATGAAACATCTAGTGCGCTGTGATCTGCTGGAAAAGTTTCAGGCGCCGTTCGTCTATCTTTCCTTCCGCCGTAGCCTTGCGTATCGCGCAGTCGGGTTCGTGCGAATGGCTGCAATTGGCGAAACGGCACGATCCCAGGTAGGGCAGGAATTCGGGGAAGCTTCTTTCCATCGCGGCAAAATCCAGGTGGTGCAGGCCAAACAGCTGCACGCCGGGGCAGTCGATCAGGTGGCTGTCGGCATTCAGGTGGTAGAGCCGCGCGTGTGTCGTGGTGTGCTTGCCTGAGTCGAGTACGGTGGAGATCTCGCGCGTGGCGGCGTGTGCGGCGGGGATGAGGGCGTTGACGAGTGTGGATTTGCCCATGCCGGATTGGCCCACCAGCACGCTGGTGTGCCCTTGCAGGAATGGCAGCAGCGAGGTCACGTCCTTCTTCGCGGATAGTTCCAGCACCTTGTAGCCGATCTTGCCATAGGGAGAGAGCTGCGCGCGTGCCGCGGCGATCTGGGGCAGGTCGCATTTGTTCAGCACGATCAGCGTTTCCAGCTTCTGCTCGTGCGCGGCGAGCAGGCAGCGCGCCAGCAATTCGTCGTTGAACGAGGGTTCGGTGGCGACGACGACGATGATCTGGGTGACGTTGGCGGCGATCAGCTTCTGTTTATAGGCGTCGGAGCGGTAGAGCAGGGTGCTGCGCGGCGCGATGCCGTTGATCACGCCCTGGTCGGTGCCGGTGCGTTCCACTTCGACCACATCGCCACAGGCGACTTCGCTCTTCTTGCCGCGCGGCACACATTCGAGGATCTCGCCACCGGGCAATTCTGCCAGATAGTGCCGGCCATAGGCGGCGATGACTTGGCCGCGCAGTTTTTCGCTCAAAGCTTGAACAGCGCGTCCACTTTTGCAGCGCAGATGAAGTCGTTCTCGGACAAGCCGCCGATGGCGTGGGTGGAATATTCGACGCGGCACTGGCTGTAGCCGACGCTCATGTCCGGATGATGGTCTTCGCGGTGCGTCATCCAGGCCACGGCGTTGACGAAGGCCATCACCTGGTAATAGTTCTTGAACGAGAAGGTCTTGCCGATGCGGTTGTCGCTCAGTGTCCAGCCATCGAGCTGTTGCAGCAGTTCGCGCGATTCCTTCTCGCTCAGCGGTGGTACTCCGCCCTCGCAGGGCTTGCATTGTTTGTCGGTCAGGTTGCAGACATTGTCAGCCATGTTAGCCTCCTTACTTGAAGTGGTAGTACTTCTGATTCAGATAGGCAGCCAGATCCAGTTTTTCCTGTGCGGGAAGGTTCTTGCCGATGGCGCCTGAACATTGCTCCATACGAGCTATGAGCATTTCGGCACTGTTCACGATGCGGTCCGGCCGGGTGAAGATGGCGTTTCCGTCACCGCCTACCTTGCCCTTGTGGCAACTGTTGCAGTCGTATTTTGTGAATAGGTTCTTGCCGTTTGTTGCGTCGCCCTTGGCGAACGGGTCGGCATGGGCGGTGCTGGCGGCGAGGATGAGCAGGAAAAGATATTTATTCATTTAAAGCCTCCTATTTTCTGCAGATGTGCGATACGTATCGGTGCTGGCGGGTGCGATTCGTAAAAAGTGGCGTACAGCGGATCGGGGGTCAGCGTCTTGGCATTGTCCTGATACAGTTTGACCAGCGCATTGACCAGTTCGTGCGCGTCGGTGTGGCTTGCTGCGTAAGCGTCGGCTTCGAATTCATGCTTGCGCGAATAGGCCGAGGCGATCGGGTGCAGCAAAAAGGTGAATACCGGCATCACCATGAAGAACAGCAGTAATGCCAGCGCAGTCGATTGACCGGTGATGCCGAGTCCCTGGTAGAACCATTGGGCATGCAGCAACTGCGCGAGCAACCAGAGGAAACCCAGGCTGAGGGCAAAGGTGAAGGCGATGCGCTTGATCACGTGGCGATGCTTGAAATGCCCCAGTTCGTGCGCCAGCACGGCGTCGACCTCGTTCGCGGTGAGTCTTTCCAGCAGCGTGTCGAAGAACACGATGCGCTTGGTCTTGCCGAAGCCGGTGAAGTAGGCATTGCCGTGGGTGCTGCGTTTGCTTCCGTCCATCACGAACAGACCGCTGGCACTGAAACCGCATCTGTGGAGCAGCTCTTCGATGCGCGCTTTCTGTGCCTCGTCCTGCAGCGGTTCGAAGTCGTTGAACAGCGGCGCGATGTAAGTGGGATAGATGAACAGCAGCAACAGGTTGAACAGCACCCACACTCCCCACACATACAGCCACCACAGGTCGCCCATGCGTTCCATCAGCCACAGCACGCCGAACAGTAACGGCAGGCCAAGCGCTGCGCCGAGCAACAGGCCCTTGAGCGCGTCGAGCAGGTAGAGCTTGAGCGTCATCTTGTTGAAACCGAAACGCACTTCGATGTTGAAAGTGCGGTAGAGGTCGAAGGGCGACTCGAGGATCGATTGCAGCATCAGCACAGAAACGATCAAGACGGTGCCCTGCATCAGGGTGCCGCTGAAAGCGCCTGTGACCCATGTGCTGAGCCACTGGATGCCGCCGCCGAGGGTGAAGCCAAGCAGCAATGCCGCTTCGAACAGGACTGTGAGCATGTCGAGGCGGATCAGGGCGCGGGTATAGTCGGCAGCCTTCTGGTGTGCGGCAAGGTCGACCTTTTCGTGGAAGGCGGCAGGCACCTCGGCACGATGCGCGGCGACATGGCCAAGCTGGCGGTAGGCCAGCCAGAATTTGATCACGACATTGGTGGCCAGGGCGGAAACAAACAGGGCGGTGAATTGGGTTGCGGTCATGGTCGTTGGATTGAGTGGCGTGGCTGTGCGACAATGGGCCACACTTCTAACTGAGAACTACGGCGGATTATGGCACAAAACCAAAACAACCTTGTCTGGATAGACATGGAGATGACAGGGCTTTTACCGGACACGGATCGCATCATCGAGGTGGCACTGGTGGTGACCGACAGCGAGCTGAATACCGTGGCCGAAGCGCCCGTGCTGGTGGTGCATCAGTCCGACAGCGTGCTCGACGGCATGGATAACTGGAACAAATCCACCCACGGCAAATCGGGCCTGATCGACAAGGTCAAGGCCTCGACGCTGGATGATGCGATGGTGGAGGCGCAGATGCTGGCGTTCCTGCAGGAGCATGTGCCGACGCGCACTTCGCCGATGTGCGGGAATTCCATCTGCCAGGATCGCCGTTTCCTCGCGCGCTGGATGCCCAAGCTGGAGGATTACTTCCATTACCGCAATCTGGACGTGAGCACGCTCAAGGAACTGGCAAAACGCTGGAAGCCGGAAGTGGCGAACGGGATCAAGAAGCACGGCAAGCATGAAGCGCTGGCGGACATCTATGAGTCCATCGCCGAGATGAAGCATTACCGAGAGCACTTCATCAAGCTATAACAAAGTCCGGCAGGCATCGCCTGAACCGGATACGGGGGAGGGATGAATATACTCATCAAAGGGTGGCGCGCACTGGGCGTGCAGGGCAAGCTGCACATCCTGATCCAGGGTGTGCTGCTGATCCTGTTCTTCGTACTATTGGAGAATGCGACCGATCGCTTCGAGAGGCAGATCGAACACTCCGCTGAGGCGCGTGCCGAGGATACGGCAGACGGCCTCATCAACGGCATGAACATGCTGATGCTGACCGGGCAGATATCCAACCCGGAAAATCGCAAACTGCTGTTAAACAAGATGTCGCAGTCGCACGGTGTGGCCGAGCTGCGCATCATCCTCGGCCGGGCCGTGGTCGAGCAGTTCGGCCCGGGCCTGCCAACGGAGGCGCCGATTGACGACATGGATCGCGAGGTGCTGGATACCGGCAAGACCCTGTTTCGCAATATGACGGGCAAGGATGGCCGCCCGGCGCTGCGGGTGATGGTGCCGTTCATCGCCCGGAAGAATTTCCGCGGGACGAATTGCCTCATGTGCCACCATACGCCGGATGGCGGCGTCAACGGCGCGGCCAGCGTGACCATCGACCTTTCCGAAGAGGAGGCCCAGCTTGCCGAGATCAAGACCTGGCTGTGGATCGGGCTGGTCGTGCTGCAACTGGTACTGCTGGTCATCATCTCCCTGTTTGTGCGCATGGTCATCGTGCGCAACATCACTCGTCCCATCAAGAACCTGCAGAATGCGATGGCGCATATCCAGACCGACATGGATCTGTCCAGGCGAGCGGATGTGGATGTGGACAATCCTGATATTGGCGAGATGGCGCAGAATTTCAATCGTCTCGTTGAAAAGCTGGAACATGCCAACGAACGTCTGCAATTGTTCGTGAAGATGTTCAACAGCAGTGGAGAGGCGATCCTTATCACGGATGCGCAGCGCAAGATCATCGCGGTGAACCCGGCCTTCTACAGGATCACCGGATACGACGAGAAGGACGTGATAGGCGAGAACCCGAAGATATTGAGTTCAGGGCGGCAGAGTGCGAAGTTCTATGAAGCCATGTGGCACTCGATCAACGAGACCGGTTTATGGCAGGGGGAGATCTGGAACCGGCGCAAGAACGGCGAGTTCTATCCGGAGTGGCTTTCCATCGGTACGGTGAAGAATGCCCAGGGCGAGACCATCAATTACATCGCGTTGTTCTCTGACATCACCAAGCGCAAGGAGGCCGAGGCGCGCATCGAACATCTGGCACACTACGATTCGCTGACGCAATTGCCTAACCGGGCGCTGTTCGCGGAGCGATTGAAGCATGCACTGCTGGTTGCCCAGCGTAACAGGACGATGACGGCATTGCTTTTCCTCGATCTGGACAAGTTCAAGTTCGTGAACGATACGATGGGGCATCTGGCCGGGGATCTGCTGTTGCAGTCTGTCGCACTGCGCCTGAAGGCCTGCGTACGGGAGTCGGACACGATCTGCCGCCAGGGGGGCGATGAGTTCATGATCCTGCTTCCGGAGATAGGCGGTGCGGAAGATGCCGAGAAGGTCGCGCGCAAGATCGTCGATGCGATGACGGAACCACATCGCATCGAAGGCAGGGAGCTGACCATCACTTTCAGCATCGGTATCAGCATCAGCCCGGGCGATGCGGCGGACGATGAGGCCATGGTCAGGCACGCCGACGATGCCATGTATGCCGCCAAGGAAGGCGGCAGGAACAATTACAGGTTTTTTGCCTAGGATATTCGTCCGGAAAATGCAGAAGCCCAGAGCGTGGTTTGTACTGTTATGCAATACTGCACTTTGATGGAATCAGAAATTTGATCGGCCAGCGAACATGACGAATCACCCGGAAGAATCACAATTTGCGCTGCATAATCGCAAGGAAATCGTATTCATACTGGAAGATCTGGCGAAACATCGGGTCGCGATCAATCTCGACACTTCCGAGGGGGTGGGGCTGGTGACTTCCGTACTGGGTGTCAGCTCGGAAGGGAACTATGTCTATATGGACGTCAGTCCGGACGACAGGATCAACGAGAAGATCACCCATAGCAAGCATGTGTCGTTCGTGACTCAGGCCGGGGTGAAAGTTCGCTGGCATGCGACACATCTGCATCTTGTCGAGCTGCAGGACGGCAATGCCTTTTCCATGCTTGTTCCTTCGGTGATCGAGCGCATCCAGCGCAGGGAATATTTCAGGTTAAGCACCCCTCAAGGCAGCAAGGCGCTCATTTGCAGGATACCCAGCGGCACTGCTGTCATCGAAGCCATCATCGCGGATATGAGCCTGGGTGGGATCGGGATAGTCATCAGGGGGGCGCTACATGAGGTGTTCACGCATGGGGCATTGCTGGAAGGCTGCACTATGGAGCTGCCTGTCATTGGCGTCGTTCCAATGAACTTGCGCGTACGCGGGATATGGACGTCGATGAAGACCAAGAGCGGAGAACAGCTGCATCGTCTTGGCCTGGAGTTCGAAGGCTTGAGCCGGGGGGCCTCCAATGTCATCCAGCGCTATATGATCCAGCTTGAAGCCGAAAGGATCAGTTTGTCCTGACCGGGGCTATCGTCTGCCCTGCAAATCGAGCGCGCGCTCCCGGCTTTGCTCCAGTTCTGCTGCATCCGGTAAGTTCAGCCAGCCTTGCAGATTGTCCATCACCAGGTCGGTCAGTGCGTGGATCCAGTCGTTGCGGTCATTGAGGCAGTTGATGTAGTTGAATTCCCCGCCGCCGGCGTGCTGGAAATCTTCCTTGCCCTCCTGCGCGATCTCTTCCAGCGTCTCCAGGCAGTCAGCCACGAACCCAGGGCAGACCACGTCGACACGTTTTGTCTTCAGCGTTCCCCACTCCTTCAGCGTGGCAGTGGTGTAGGGCTTGAGCCATTCCGCCTTGCCGAAACGGGACTGGAAGCTGATGGCGTACTGGTCCGGTTTCAGTCCCAGCTCCTGCGCGAGCAGGCGGCTGGTCTTGTGGCATTCGCAGTGGTAGGGATCGCCTTTGTGCAGGGTGTATTGCGGCAGGCCATGGAAACTCATCAACAGCTTTTCCGGGCGGCCATGCTTCATCCAGAATTCGTTGATGTTGTTCGCCAGCGCCTTGATATAGCCGGGATGGTCGTGGAAGTTCTTGATGGTGCGCAGGGCAGGTGCGTTGCGCATATGTCGCAGTTCGTCGAACACGATATCGTTCGCCGTGGCCGTGGTGCTGGCGGCATATTGCGGATACAGCGGCACGACCAGGATGCGCTGGCAATTCTGTTCCTTGAGTCTGTGCAGTGCGTCGGGTATCGACGGTTTGCCGTAACGCATGGCGTACTCGACCACGAACGGCGCCTTGGTGCGCTGGCTGAGGTAGCCTTGCAGCAGGGCGGTCTGTTTCTCCGTATGGACGCGTAGCGGCGAACCTTCCTTCGTCCACACCGTGGCGTACTTGGCTGCCGACCTCTTGGGGCGGATGTTCAGGATGATGCCGTTGAGGATGAGCCACCAGACCGGTTTGGGGATCTCCACCACGCGCGGATCGCTGAGGAATTCCTTCAGGTAGGCGCGCACCGCCGAGGGGGTGGGCGCGTCCGGGGTGCCGAGGTTGACCAGCAGGATGCCGGTCTTTTGGGGAGTGCCGTGTTCGTGGATGGTCTCGGTTTGATAGCGCATCGTGGGTTCAGTGTTGTGAAAGGGCGTTGCTGAGCAGTTTTGCAGTGATGTCCACGATGGGCACAACACGTTCGTAATTCATGCGCTTGGGCCCGACCACGGCAAGCGTGCCGATGATCTGGCCGTCGGCCTTGTATGGCGCGCTCACCACGCTGCATTCATCCAGACCGATCAGGCCGGATTCGTTGCCGACAAAGATATGCACACCGGGTGCATGGCGACCGGCATCGAGCAGTTGCAGCAACTCGGTCTTCTTTTCGAACACATTGAACAGGTTGCGCAACTGGTTCATGTTGGCCGCAAGGTCGTTGATGTGCAGCAGGTTGCGCTCGCCGCTGATCACGTAATCCTCGTTCTTGCGCGCGATGGCCTGATCGCTGGCAGCCATCGCCGCGCTCATCAGGGCGGTCATGTCGTGCTGCAACTGGCGCAGCTCGCTCTGCACCCGCTGGTGGATGTCGCCGAAAGCCAGGTCGGCGTAGTGCTGGCTGAGGAAGTTGCCGGCCTCGGTGAGCTGCGCCTGGCTGTAGTCCTTGTGCGTCACCAGCACACGGTTCTCCACTTCGCCGTCGGGCATCACGATGATCAGCAGCACCCGCTTGTCGGACAGGCGCAGGAACTCGATCTGGCGCACGGTGATGCTGGCGCGCTTGGGGGTGGCGACGACGCCGGCGAACTGGGTGAGCTCCGAAAGCAGATTGGAGGCCTGGGTCAGCAGGCGACTCGGGTTGTCGGGTTGCAACTGGCTTTCCAGCTGTTGCACGCGCGCTTCGGAAAGGGGTTGCACCACCATCAGCGTGTCGATGAACAGGCGGTAACCCAATGCGGTGGGTACGCGGCCGGCGGAGGTGTGCGGGCTGGCGACCAGCCCCATCGTCTCCAGGTCTGCCATCACGTTGCGGATGGTGGCAGGGCTGACTTCCAGGCCGGAGTACTGCTGCAAGGCACGCGAGCCTACCGGCTGGCCGTCGCTGATATAGCGTTCCACCAGGGTCTTGAGCAGTATCTGTGCGCGGTCGTTCAACATGGCGCCTATTCTATCATCGCTGCTTTGTCATTAAATCGCGCCTATGGTTTAATCCGCCATCATGAAATCCCACTTCCAAGCCGTCGCGCTGATCGGCAAATACAAATCGCTGGAGATCGCCGAGCCTTTGCTCAAGCTGGCCGATTTTCTGGTGAGCATGGGGCTGGATGTGGTGGTGGACAACCTGACGGCCGAGCACCTTGCGAGCAATCCCTATCCGGTGCTGGCGCTCGATGAGATGGCAGGCAAGGTCGATCTTGCGATCGTGCTGGGGGGCGACGGCACCTTGCTCAATGTGGCCCGGATGCTGGCTCCTTTCGATATCCCGCTGGTCGGCGTCAATCAGGGGCGCCTGGGGTTCCTCACCGACATCTCTATCGACAGCATGCAGCGAACCATCGCCGGCATGTTGCGCGGCAACTTCGTCACCGAGAAGCGCATGCTGCTGAATGCGTCGATATTGCGCGGCGAGAGGCACATCTTCGATTCGCTGGCGTTCAACGATGTGGTCATCCATCGCGGGAACAATAGCAGCATGCTCGAATTCGAGGTGCGCATCGATGGCGAGTATCTTTACAATCAGCGCGCCGACGGCCTGATCGTGTCGACGCCTACCGGCTCCACTGCTTATGCCCTGTCTGCAGGCGGTCCTATCCTGCATCCTGCGCTCGAAGTGATCGCGCTGGTGCCGGTCGCGCCGCATACCCTGAGCAATCGCCCGATCGTGCTGAAGAGCGAATCGAAACTGGATATCCTGATGCATCGGGCCGATGAGGCGCGCGTCCGGTTCGACGGGCACACCCATTTCGACCTGCATTGCAACGACAAGGTGACGATCACGCGGTATTTCAAGCCGGTGCGCCTGCTGCATCCGGAAGGCCACAGTTACTACCATACCCTGCGCGAAAAACTGCTCTGGAACCAGACGCCATAAATGCTCAAGAACCTCATCATTCGCGATTTCGTCATCGTCGACACCCTCGAACTCGATTTCTCTGCCGGGTTTACCGCGCTGACCGGTGAGACCGGGGCGGGCAAATCCATACTCATCGACGCTTTATCCCTGGCGCTGGGCGAACGCGGCGATGCGGGCATGGTGCGGAGCGGTTGCGAGAAAGCCGAGATCGGCGCGGAGTTCGATATTGCCGGTATGCCGCAACTCCAAAGCTGGCTGCGCGAACAGGAGCTGGAAGGCGACGAGGGGGTGTGCCTGTTGCGCCGCACACTGGATGCTGCAGGGCGTTCGCGCGGTTTCATCAACGGTCGCAGCGCGACGTTGCAACAAATGCGCGAAGCGGGCGAGCACCTGATCGACATTCACGGCCAGCACGCGCATCAATCGCTGTTGCGCGCCGATTCCCAGCGCGACCTGCTGGACAGCCATGCCGGTCTGGGCAAGCAGGCGGAGGAGGTCGCGACCGCTTTCAAGGACTGGCAGACCCTGCATCGCCGCCGCCTGCAGCTGGAGCAGAATGCCGAAGCGGTGGCTGCCGAGCGCGAGTTGCTGTCGTTCCAGCGCCGCGAACTGGAGACGCTGAATTTTTCAGTGACCGAATGGGAGGCGTTGCAGGCAGACCATGCGCGCCTGTCGCATGCAGCCAGCCTGCTGGAGACCGCGCAGTTTGGCGTGGAGGTGCTGTCGGATTCCGACACGGCATGCCTCGCCCAGCTCAATGCGCTGACCGTACGGTTGCGCTCGGGGCTGGAATTCGATGCTGGTCTGCAAGACACGCTGACCATGCTGGAGAGCGCGCAGAACGAATTGCAGGAGGCAGTGTATGCACTGCGCCATTACCAGCAGCGGCTGGAAACCGATCCGCAGCAGTTGCGCCAGCAGGAGCAGCGCATGGCGGACGTGGTCGAAGCGGCGCGCAAATACCGGGTGCCGCCGGAGCAGCTGCCGGAAGTGTTGGCGGGAACCGCCGCCCGGCTGGACGAATTGGGCGGCAGCGCCGATCTGGCCGAGCTGGCCAGGCAGGACGAGGCCGCGCGCCACGCCTATCTTGAGGCGGCAGGCAAATTGAGCGAGGCGCGCATCACGGCGGCGCAGAGCCTGTCCGCAGAGATCACCGCCGCGATGCAGGCGCTGGCGATGCAGGGCGGACAATTCTCCGTGGCCTTGTTGCCGTTGAACGAGGGCAATGTACACGGGCTGGAAATGGTGGAGTTCCAGGTGGCGGCCAACCAGGGCACGCCGCTGCGCAGCCTGGCCAAAGTCGCTTCCGGCGGCGAGCTGTCGCGCATCAGCCTGGCCATACAAGTGGCGGCCAGCCGCGCGGCAACTGTCCCCACGCTGATCTTCGACGAAGTGGACAGCGGCATCGGCGGACGGGTGGCGGAGATCGTCGGTGCGCTGCTCAAGCAACTGGGCCGCCGCCATCAGGTGATGTGCGTCACCCACCTGCCGCAGGTGGCCGCGCAGGCTGACGCGCAATGGCAGGTGAGCAAGGCGGCGCACGCGGGCAAGACCTTGAGCAATATCCGCGTGCTGGGCGGGCCCGAGCGCATCGAGGAGATCGCGCGCATGCTGGGCGGGGTGAAGATCACCGAAACGACGCGCAAGCATGCCGCCGAACTTCTGGGCATCCCTGCTTGAGGTATCATGCCGCCTGTTTTGTGAATCCCTGATTGAGACAAGAATCCAAATGCGCATCCATATCGTTATTGTTTCCGCACTGCTCGCATCATGCAGTTCCAGCTATCTGCCTTCATTCACGCCCTATAAGGTCGAGATACGCCAGGGCAACCTTATCACGCAAGAGATGCGAGCCAAACTCAAACTCGGCATGACCCAGTCGCAAGTCAGGATGGTGCTTGGTGCGCCGCTGATCAACGATGCATACCATGCCGATCGCTGGGATTACTTCTATAGTCTGAATCAACAAGGCCAGCTCATGGAGCAGCAGCGCCTTACCCTGTATTTCGACAAGGATACGCTGACGCGCATCGACGACGCCACCCCGCTGGAGACATCGGTGTCCGCCAAACAGGAGACGAACGATGGAAAGAATTAAAGTCGCCATCGCAGGCAGCGGCGGACGCATGGGCAAGGTCTTGCTGGAATGCGTGGCACAAGCCGACGATCTGACATTGCATGCCGCGCTGGAGCACGGCGGCAGCGCATTGCTGAAACAGGATGCCAGCGTGCTGGGCGGCTCGAAAGGCGTCACGATCATGGCGGATGCCGAGCAGGCACTGCAAGGAGCGGACGTGCTGATCGATTTCACGCGTCCGGAAGGCACGTTGCACCATCTGGAGATATGCCGCAAACACCGCGTCAATATGGTGATCGGCACCACCGGCTTCAACGCACAGCAAAAAGCGCAGTTGGGTGCGGCAGCGCAGGATATCGGCATCGTGTTCGCTCCCAATATGAGTGTCGGCGTGAACCTGGTGTTCAAGCTGCTGGAGACCGCATCGCGCGTGCTGGCCAACGGTTATGACATCGAGGTGATCGAGGCGCATCATCGCCACAAGGTGGATGCCCCTTCGGGCACAGCGCTGGGCATGGGCGAAGTGATCGCCAGAACCCTGGGGCGCGACCTTGGGCAATGCGCGGTCTATGGGCGCGAAGGCGTGACCGGCGAGCGCGACCCTTCCACGATAGGCTTTGCCACCGTGCGCGGCGGCGACATCGTCGGCGACCACACGGTGCTCTATGCGGGCATCGGCGAGCGCATCGAAATCACCCACAAGGCCAGTAGCCGCGCCACCTTTGCGCTGGGTGCCTTGCGTGCGGCTCGCTTCCTCAAGGCCAACAAGGCCGGGCTGTACGACATGCAGGACGTGCTCGATCTGAAATAAAGGAATCATCATGGAAAATAACAAACTGCCAGCCGCTGGCTGGGACTGGGTGGGTCGTTATGTGGCCGTCATCGTGCTGTCGCTCATCCTGGCGACAGCACTCGGCAATATGGAATTGTTCGTGAAGACCACGATAGGCGGCAAACTCAATGCATCTCACATTGTGGAGTTTCTCGGATATGGCATGGCATTGGTGGCATTCTGGGTGCTTGGCCAGCGTGCCACCATCGCCGTGCAGCAGCATGAAGGGAAATGGTCGTTCATGCAGCACCTGATCCTGCCGACGGTGAGCCTGGTCGCTGTTGCGCTGGCCTACTCGGTCATGCTCCTGCTGCTCAAGCCGGTGATGGACGCTGCGCTGCACAATATCTACAACTGGACATTCATCGTCGGCATCCTGGGCTGCGCAGGCTGGCTGGTCATGGCAGTGCTGAATCAATCTGCGTCGCTGACCGCACTGTTCACCGAACGCAAATCGACGGAACCGGATCGCACTTGCCCAGGTTGCGGGGCGAGCTGCAAGGAACCGGACAAGTTCTGCAAACGATGCGGCATGGCGCTGGGCGGATAGCTCACTGATTTTGCCCGCAAGGCCGGGGAGACTGTGGCTCATGTGGAATAGATCAAGAGCAGGTTGCAAGAGGATGTGATGAGTTCGAAATAGACCGCGAACGAATGCGGCATTTGATCGGGGAGTCGATATGCGCAACATCGTGTTATTCAGTGGTGACGACCACAAATTCGTCCTGTTGAACGAGAGCGAGCCGGGTGAGGAAAGCGGTGTCCGTTCCAACCAGTACCTGATCCAGCATGCCGATTCCGGCGTGATGCTCGATCCGGGCGGGTTCGGCGTGATGCCGCGCGTGCTGGCGGAGTTGTTGCGCTATCTTTCGCCGCAGCAATTGAAAGGCATCGTGCTCTCGCACCAGGATCCCGACATTGTCGGGGGGCTGGCGACTTGGCTGGAACTGACCGGGGCGCCGGTCTATGTCTCCGAGATATGGTTGCGCTTCCTCCCGCATTACGGCATCAAGGGCATGAGCCGCTTTGTGGGAGTGCCGGATATCGGCATGGATTGGGAAGTTGCTCCCGGATTCGAACTGAAGCTGGTCCCTGCGCATTTCTTGCACTCCGAAGGCCAGATCAACGTTTACGACCCAAGATCGAAAATACTGTTCAGCGGAGATATCGGTGCAGCCATGCTGCCAACGGACAAGGACTATGTCTATGTGGACGACTTTGCCGGGCATCTGCGCTATATCGAAGGGTTCCACCGCCGTTACATGTGTTCCAACCGTGCGGCTCGCATCTGGGTGGATCGAGTCTCCAGGCTGGATATCGACATGATCGCACCGCAGCATGGCCCCATCTATCGCGGCAAGGCAGTGAAGGAATTCCTGGCCTGGTTCAAGGAATTGCAATGCGGTGTCGACCTGATGGTCGAGGACGGGCGAGTCTGAGCATGACCTCCATTTTTTCTGTCGCCCCGCAGAGTCTGGAGGAGATGCGCCAGCAGGTGCTGGAGCGTTTTGCCTCGCTGATCGAAAACCAGACGCGTACCCAGTTGTTCGCCAACAACATCGGTGCACTGGTGCATGACGTCAATGCCGAGATCAATGCCGGGCACGAGCAGAGCATCCGGTTGCTGGACAATATCGATATCAGCCAGACGGATCGGGATGCGATCCAGTCTCGTTTACGCAGCGATATGGCGCTGGCAGGGCGGCTGGACAAGACGCTGGAATTGCTGTTGGGCGAACGGCAGCGACAATGGGATATGAATGACGAGCACCTCAAGCGCGTCATGCTAGATTTCAACAGGACGGTGGAGAATCTGGCGGGCACGCTGATCGAGAAGGATCTGCTCGAACGCCAGAGCCATGTGCTGGAGAACATCATCATCTCGCATGAGAAAGTGACGCAGTGGCGGCAGTTCGTGCAGGGCATATTGGCCAGCTTTCACTCCATCTTCCCCTTCAATTTTTTCTATATCGCTTTTGCTGAAGAGCACGGCTTGGCGCTTTACCTGTATTTCCTGGGGGACTATTCGGACGAGGTCAAGACGTCGGTGCGCGGTAAGCTGACCCGCGAGATGTTGGCCAAGCTGGGATTGCCCGAGGACACGCTGATCGATATCGAGGAGTTCGAGATCCCAGCGCATACCAAGGCCGATTCGATCAGCGACATCGATCTCATCACCGTGCGTGTGCCGCAACTCGACATGCTCAATCTGGCTGGCGTGCTCGGGGTGGCTTACGGTTCCATGCAGAAGTTGACGGCGCAGGAGGCCAGCGTCATCCGTTCCATACTCGCCGTGATGGTGATGGTGGTCGGTTCCAGCAAGGCGTTGAGTAAGACATTGGCTGAACTGGAATACTACTCGACGCATGATCCGTTGACTGGCCTGCATAACCGGCGGCATTTCAACGAGATGCTGGAATACGAGATCGATCGTTCGGAGCGACATAATCATGAGTTCTCGATCCTGATGCTGGATCTGGACGACTTCAAGGACATCAACGATACCTATGGGCATCCTTGCGGCGATGCCACTTTGTGCGCGGTGTCAGAGATTGTGCGCAGTACGATGCGCAAGGGCGACCTGACTACGCGCATCGGCGGCGACGAATTTGCCATCATCCTGACCGAGACCAGCCAGGAGGGCGCGCGCGAGGTGGCTGAAAAGCTGCGAGTGGCGCTGCGCGATCACAAGTTCGAAGCGCCCAATGGCAAGACTTTCCATACCACCACATCCATCGGACTGATCGCCTACCCCAAGGATGCGCAGAACATCTCCGACCTGATGGCCGGTGTGGATATCGGCTTGTATCGTGCCAAGTCCATTGGCAAGGATAGTGTGTGTTCCGTCGAAGAGGTGGAAGACAAGATACAGACGGGGCGCAATGTGCGCGATCATGCCGAGAAGATGCGCGAAGCCTTGCGCAATGACCATATCAAACCCTATTTTCAGCCTGTCATCGACTGCAAAAGCGGCGAGATATTCGCTTATGAGGCGCTTGCGCGCCTGGTGGAGCCCAACGGTGAAACCATTTCAGCTGGCGCATTCATCGAAATCATCGAGAAATATGGCATGGGCCGGGAGCTGGATCGGGTGATGATCCAGAAATCCCTGGAAACCCTGAAAGCACATATTGCCGCTCAAGGTGCGCCGCGCAAGCTGTTCATCAACCTTTCATCCCAGGAGATTCAGGGGCGCGGAGTACTGGGATTCGCAGAAAAATTGTGCCAGGAACTGGAGATCCCGCCGCAGAACATCGTGTTCGAGTTGCTTGAGCGCGATGCCATCGGCGACATGACTCGCATGCGCAAATTCCTGGCCGAGCTGAGAAAGAGCGGATTCTCCTTCGCGCTGGACGATTTTGGCAGCGGCTACAATTCATTCCATTACCTGCGCGAACTGCACTTCGAGTTCGTCAAGCTGGACGGGGATTTTGTGCGCAACATCCTTGTTTCCAAGATAGATCGTGCATTGGTAAGCAATTTGAGCCGCTTATGCCGTGACTTGGGTATGCTGATGGTGGCGGAATTCGTCGAGTCGCAGGAGATCATGGATGAATTGAATGCCATGGGCGTGGACTATGCCCAAGGTTTCCATCTTGGCGTACCTACGCCAAGAATCAACTAGGAATTGTCTGCAGGGGATGTTGCATGCATCACGGCGATCAAAACCCGGTCCTTGACTGTCCTAAGTAACGAGCATTTTGATCCCGATCAGGATCAATACCGCACCGCCAAAGATTTCCGCCTTGTTTTCCAGCCAGGTGCCGCTGTTTTTGCCAATTCGCACGCCTAGCCAGCTGAAAGCAAAAGTCGCCACGCCGATGATCAGGCAGGCAAGGTAAACATTGATATCCAGCAGAGTCAGGCTGAAACCGGCGGCCATGGCGTCGATGCTGGTGGCGACAGACAGCAGCAACATCATTTTGTTGGTGATTGCCGCAATGTCTTCTTCAATGCCTTCGTGCAGGCCTTCGTAAATCATCTTGGCGCCGATCAGGGCCAGCAATCCAAAGGCGATCCAGTGGGCATAGGCCTCGACCCAGCCCAATATGCCTTTTCCTCCCAGGTATCCGATGAAGGGCATCAAAGCCTGGAAAGAGCCAAAGAACAAGCCGGCTTTCAAATCCAGTCCGCGGCTATTGTCTTTTGCGCCAAGTCCGATGGAAACGGCAAAAGCATCCATGCTCAGTGCGACTGCCAAAACGATTACTTCGAGCATGTCAGGTGGTTTTCGATCCGGTTGATTGGAGTGCGCTCTTGCCCAGCAGCGGCGCGGAAGAGGCGAATTATACGGTATTGGCCTCGCCAGGCAGTTGCAA
Organism: Sideroxydans lithotrophicus ES-1; assembly: GCF_000025705.1. Lineage (NCBI taxonomy): Bacteria > Pseudomonadati > Pseudomonadota > Betaproteobacteria > Nitrosomonadales > Gallionellaceae > Sideroxydans > Sideroxydans lithotrophicus. The sequence goes on from NC_013959.1 coordinate 1,031,191, forward strand.
GCGCAGAGCTTCCGTTTGATGCGGGCCCGCTAATCCGCTATAATGCACGACGAATCAAAGGCGGGATGGACGCAACGTTCTTCCCGCTTCTTTATGTCCAGTTCAAGGGAGCCTCCGGTGTCGCAAACAAGTCCTGCCATTCTAGTTTTAGCCGATGGGACAGTGTTTCGCGGAACCGCCATCGGCGCCTCCGGCAGTAGCGTCGGCGAGGTGGTGTTCAACACTTCCATCACCGGTTACCAGGAAATTCTCACCGACCCATCGTATTGCAGGCAGATCGTCACGCTGACCTATCCGCATATCGGCAACGTCGGCTGCAACCCGGAAGACGTCGAGTCGCGCCAGGTGTTCGCCAGCGGCCTGATCATCCGTGACCTGTCCATGACGGTGAGCAATTTTCGCAGCACCCAGTCTTTGCCCGAATACCTCAAAGCCAACAACGTCGTCGCCATCGCCGGCATCGATACGCGCAAACTGACACGTATCCTGCGCAGCAAGGGTGCGCAGAACGGCTGCATCGCCACTGGCAACAACGTTGAGGCCGCATTGGCGGCCGCACGCGGTTTTGCCGGCTTGGCGGGCATGGATCTGGCGCAGGTCGTGACTTGCGATAAATCTTATCAATGGACACAGCGCGAGTGGAAACTGGGCGAAGGCTTCCGCGATGTGGCCGAATCGAAGTTCCATGTGGTGGCTTATGATTTCGGCGTGAAGCGCAACATACTGCGCATGCTGGCCGAGCGCGGCTGTCGCATCACTGTGGTTCCCGCGAAAACCGCCGCTGTCGATGTGCTGGCGCTGCAGCCGGACGGTGTGTTCCTGTCCAACGGCCCTGGCGATCCTGAACCCTGCGATTACGCGATCGCAGCGACGCAAAGATTCCTCGAAGCCGGCGTGCCGTTGTTTGGCATCTGCCTTGGACACCAGATACTGGGGCTGGCTTCAGGCGCAAAAACGGTGAAGATGAAGTTTGGCCACCGCGGTGCCAACCACCCGGTGCAGGACACACAGACCAAACGCGTGATGATCACCAGTCAGAACCACGGTTTCGCGGTCGATGCGGCGACGCTGCCTGCGAACACGCGCGTCACCCACATCTCGCTGTTCGACGGCACACTGCAAGGCTTCGAGCTGACCGATAAGCCCGCGTTCTGTTTCCAGGGGCATCCCGAGGCGAGTCCCGGCCCGCACGATGTTGCCCCGTTGTTCGATCGCTTCGTGGCGATGATGGAGAAGAATTAAATGCCGAAGCGTACAGACATCAAGAGCATCCTCATTATCGGCGCCGGCCCCATCGTCATCGGCCAGGCGTGCGAGTTCGATTATTCCGGTGCGCAGGCTTGCAAGGCGCTGCGCGAAGAAGGCTACCGCGTCATCCTGGTGAACTCGAATCCGGCCACCATCATGACCGACCCGAACATGGCGGATGCGACCTACATCGAGCCGATCACCTGGCAGATGGTGGAGAAGATCATTGCCAAGGAGAAGCCCGACGCGATCCTGCCGACCATGGGCGGGCAGACCGCGCTGAACTGCGCGCTCGACTTGGCCAAGCACGGCGTACTGGAAAAGTACAACGTCGAGATGATCGGCGCCTCGCGCGACGCCATCGACATGGCGGAAGACCGCGAGAAATTCAAGCAGGCTATGACGCGCATCGGGCTGGCTTCGGCACGCTCCGCCATCGCGCACAGCATGGAAGAAGCGCTGCAGGTGCAGCAGGTGATGGGTTTTCCCACCATCATCCGCCCGTCGTTCACCATGGGCGGCAGCGGCGGCGGCATCGCCTACAACCGCGAAGAATTCGTGGAGATCTGTGAGCGCGGCCTGGAAGCGTCGCCCACGCGCGAGCTGCTGATCGAGGAATCGCTGCTCGGCTGGAAAGAATACGAGATGGAAGTCGTGCGCGACCGCAACGACAATTGCATCATCATCTGTTCCATCGAGAACCTCGACCCGATGGGCGTGCATACCGGCGATTCCATCACCGTCGCGCCGGCGCAGACGCTGACCGACAAGGAATACCAGATCATGCGCGACGCCTCGCTGGCAGTGCTGCGCGAGATCGGCGTGGAGACCGGCGGTTCCAACGTGCAGTTCTCCATCAACCCGGACGACGGGCGCATGGTGGTGATCGAGATGAACCCGCGCGTGTCGCGTTCCTCGGCGCTGGCGTCCAAGGCCACGGGTTTTCCCATCGCCAAGGTCGCGGCCAAACTAGCCGTCGGCTATACGCTGGACGAACTCAAGAACGACATCACCGGCGGTGCCACCCCGGCCTCGTTCGAACCGACCATCGATTACGTGGTCACCAAGATACCGCGCTTCGCCTTCGAGAAATTCCCGCAAGCCAACGACCGCCTGACCACACAGATGAAATCGGTGGGCGAGGTGATGGCCATCGGCCGCACCTTCCAGGAGTCGTTCCAGAAAGCCTTGCGCGGCCTGGAAGTCGGCGTCAATGGCCTGGATACAAAATACACTGAGCGCGAAGCCATCGTTTCCGAAATGGGCAATCCCGGGCCGGATCGTATTTGGGCAGTGGGCGATGCCTTCCGCCTCGGTATGAGCGTGGAAGAGGTGTTCAGTGTCAGCAAGATCGACCCGTGGTTCCTGGTGCAGATCGCCGACCTGATCCGTCAGGAGCAGGCACTGGCCGGCCGCACCCTGGAAAGCCTGAGCGCGGATCATCTGCGTACCTTGAAGCGCAGCGGTTTTGCCGATGCGCGTCTGGCAAAATTGCTGGGCATCGATGATGAGTCGGTGCGCGCCTACCGCCATGCGCTGGGCGTGCGTCCGGTGTTCAAACGTGTGGACACCTGTGCCGCCGAGTTCGCCACCAACACCGCCTACATGTATTCGACCTACGAGGAAGAATGCGAATCGCTGCCTACCAGCAACAAGAAGATCATGGTGCTGGGCGGCGGGCCGAACCGTATCGGCCAGGGAATCGAGTTCGACTATTGCTGCGTGCATGCCGCGCTGGCGATGCGTGAGGATGGCTATGAGACCATCATGCTCAACTGCAATCCCGAGACCGTTTCCACAGATTACGACACCTCCGATCGTTTGTATTTCGAGCCGCTGACACTGGAAGACGTGCTGGAAGTGGTGGCGGTGGAGAAACCCATCGGCGTGATCGTGCAATACGGCGGACAGACGCCGCTGAAGCTGGCGCACGGTCTGGCGAAGAACGGCGTGCCTATCATCGGCACCACGCCGGACATGATAGATATGGCAGAAGACCGCGCGCGCTTCCAGGCCATGCTGCGCGAACTGAACCTGAAGCAGCCGCCCAACCGCACGGCCAGCAATGTGGCAGACGGCGTGGCGGGTGCAGCCGAGATCGGCTATCCGCTGGTGATGCGTCCTTCCAACGTGCTGGGCGGCCGCGCCATGGAGATCATCCATGCGCAATCAGATCTTGAGCGCTACATGCGCGATGCCGAGGAAATGTCCAAGACTTATCCCGAACGCATGCCCATCCTGCTCGACCGTTTCCTGAACGATGCGATCGAAGTGGACGTGGATGCGGTGTCCGACGGCAAGCAGGTCATCATCGGCGGCATCATGGAGCACATCGAACAGGCGGGTGTGCACTCCGGCGACTCGGCATGTTCGCTGCCGCCGTATTCGCTGTCCGCCAAGTTGCAGGACGAGTTGCGCCGCCAGACCGTGGCGATGGCCAAGTCGCTCAATGTGGTCGGCCTGATGAACGTGCAGTTCGCCATCCAGGGTGAGACGGTATACGTGCTGGAAGTGAATCCCCGTGCTTCGCGCACGGTGCCCTATGTGTCCAAAGCGACCAGCGTGCCGCTGGCCAAGATCGCTGCGCGCTGCATGGCAGGCCAGACATTGGCGCAGCAGGGTGTGACCAAAGAGGTCATCCCGCCTTATTATTCGGTGAAAGAGGCGGTGTTCCCTTTCATCAAGTTCCCCGGCGTCGATACCATCCTTGGTCCGGAAATGAAATCCACCGGCGAAGTGATGGGTGTGGGCGATAGCTTCGCGGAAGCCTTCGTCAAATCGCAGCTTGCTGCCAGCGTGAAGCTGCCGAAGAGCGGCAAGGTGTTCATCAGCGTGCGCGAGGAGGACAAGCATGGTGCTGCCGAAGTTGCGCGCACCTTGAAGCAGTTGGGCTTCACCATCCTGGCGACCCGTGGCACAGGCTCGGTCATCACTGCTGCGGGAGTGGAAGTGACTGTGGTGAACAAGGTCGCCGAAGGCCGCCCCCACATCGTGGACATGATCAAGAACGGCGATATCAGCCTTATTGTCAACACAGTGGATAGCAAGCCGTCGGTGATGCGGGATTCGTATTCGATCCGCCATGCAGCGTTGCAGGGCAGGGTGACGTACTACACTACGCTTGCCGGTGCACGTGCCGCCTGTCTTGGTATGCAGCATCTGGCGGAATTGCAGGTCTATGACTTGCAGTCTTTGCATCGCCGCATGGAATAATAGAAGAAGGGAAGAGCAGCATGAGTAAGGTTCCATTGACAGTGAACGGCGCGGAGTTATTGCGTCAGGAATTACACCGCCTGAAGACGGTGGACAGGCCTTCGGTCATCAATGCCATTTCTGAAGCGCGTGCTCAGGGCGATCTGTCGGAGAATGCCGAATACGAGGCGGCCAAAGAGCGCCAGTCGTTTATCGAGGGTCGTATCGTCGAGTTGGAATTCAAGCTGGGAAGCGCGCAGGTCATCGATCCAAAAACGGTCAATGCGGATGGCCGCTGCGTTTTCGGTTCGACCGTAGTGATTGAAGACACCAATAACGGCGATGTGGTGACATACCAGATCGTCGGCGATGACGAGGCCGACATCAAACAGCGCAAGATATCGATCAGCTCGCCTATTGCGCGAGCCCTGATCGGCAAAGTCAGCGGCGATATTGCAGAAGTGCAGGCGCCTGGCGGTATCCGGGAATACGAAGTGGTGGACGTTCAGTACATCTAGGCAGGTATTCCCTTGCCAGCATGGGACGGAGCTTAAGTGCGGCTACCGAGCTGTTTCTTGCTCAGGACGGTCTTGCCCTGACGGCGTTTGGGAGGTTTTGCAATAGGTATTTCCAGTGGGCGATACACCACCAGAATCTTGCCGATATGCTGAACGGGCCCAGCCTTCAGTTGTTCGCATATCTCCTGCAGCATCGTTGCGCGCACCTCCCGGTCGTCATTCATCACGCGGATCTTCATCAGGTCGTGGCTTTTCAGGCTGCGTTCGATCTCGCCCAGAACGGCAGGGGTCAACCCGGCGTTGCCGATGATGACGACAGGATGGAGTGCATGCGCGCGCGCCTTGAGGTCGCGGCGCTGTGAAACGGAGAGGTTCAACATGATATTCCTTAAAGTAAGCGCGGATTCTAAACGATGAAGGCATCCAAAACCAGCAAACAATGGATGCGCGAACACGTGAACGACCCCTATGTACAGCAGGCGCAAAAGGATGGTTATCGCTCGCGTGCTGCTTACAAGCTGCTGGAGATCGACGAGCGTGACCATTTGATCAAGCCCGGCATGGTTGTCGTAGACCTGGGAGCTACGCCTGGCGGGTGGTGTCAGGTGGTGGCGAACAGGCTGGGGGCGAACGGACGCATCATCGCGCTGGATCTGTTGCCGCTGAATCCGTTGCCTCGGGTCGAGTTCATCCAGGGCGATTTTCGCGAGGACAGCGTACTGGCGCAGCTCGAAGAAAAGCTGGAGGGGCGCCAGATCGGCCTTGTAATTTCGGATATGGCACCCAATATCAGTGGCGTAAGCTCGGCTGACCAGGCTCGTGCCATGCATCTGGCTGAATTGGCGCTGGATTTTGCAGTCGAACATCTCGCGCCGGGAGGTTCGTTCCTGGTCAAAGTGTTTCAGGGTGTGGGTTTTGAGGACTATCTGAAGCTGATGCGCAGTAATTTTGCCAAAGTGGTCGCGCGCAAGCCGAAAGCATCGCGCGACCGCAGTAGCGAACAGTATCTGGTGGGGCTGGGGAAGCTTGAGTAATGGCCTCGGACAGTGTTTAATGCAACTTCGTATTACCGCTCATAAGGAGCATATGTGAACAATCTATTCAAAAGTGTCGGAATCTGGCTGGTCGTGGCGTTGGTGCTGATGACCGTATTCAATCAATTCAACGCGCGCCAGCAATCGACCGCACAGGCGCAGCTGGATTATTCACAATTCCTTGAGGAAGTGAAAGCCGGACACATCGAGAAGGTGGTCATTGAAGGGCGTACTCTCAGGGCCACCACGACCGACGGCAAGCGCATCACCACTTATGCGCCCAGCGACCTCTGGATGGTCTCCGACCTGCTCAAGAACGGCGTCAAGATCCAAGCCAAGCCTGAAGAAGAGCAATCCTTCCTGATGAGCATCTTCGTATCATGGTTCCCCATGCTGCTGCTGATCGGGGTGTGGATATTCTTCATGCGCCAGATGCAGGGCGGCAAGGGCGGCGGAGCATTTTCGTTCGGTAAGAGCAAGGCGCGCATGCTGGACGATGCCAAGGAGCGCGTGACTTTCGCCGATGTGGCAGGGTGCGACGAGGCCAAAGAAGAAGTTTCCGAACTGGTCGACTTCCTGCGCGATCCAACCAAGTTCCAGAATCTGGGCGGGCGCATCCCGCGCGGCGTGCTGATGGTCGGTAGCCCGGGTACCGGCAAGACTTTGCTGGCCAAGGCCATCGCAGGCGAAGCCAAGGTGCCGTTCTTTTCCATTTCGGGATCGGATTTCGTCGAGATGTTCGTCGGCGTCGGTGCGGCGCGCGTGCGCGACATGTTCGAGCAAGCCAAGAAACAGTCCCCGTGCATCGTGTTCATCGATGAGATCGACGCAGTCGGTCGCCAGCGCGGCGCAGGACTGGGTGGCGGCAATGACGAGCGCGAGCAGACACTTAATGCATTGCTGGTAGAGATGGATGGATTCGAGGGCGCTTCAGGCGTGATCGTCATCGCCGCAACCAACCGTCCCGATGTGCTCGATCCTGCTTTGCTGCGTCCAGGACGTTTCGACCGCCAGGTGGTGGTGCCGTTGCCAGATATTCGCGGTCGCGAGCAGATCCTCATGGTGCACATGCGTAAAGTGCCGGTGGCAGCCGACGTCAAGGCCGATATTCTGGCAAGGGGCACGCCCGGGATGTCCGGTGCCGACTTGGCCAACCTGGTGAATGAGGCCGCGTTGTTCGCAGCCCGGCGCAGCAAGCGCTTCGTCGATATGGAAGATTTCGAGGCGGCCAAGGACAAGATCATGATGGGCGCCGAGCGCAAATCCATGATCATGCCGGAAGAAGAGCGCCGCAACACCGCATACCACGAATCCGGACATGCAGTGGTGGCGAAGTTGATGCCCAAGACCGATCCGGTGCACAAAGTCACCATCATCCCGCGCGGTCGCGCGCTGGGCCTGACCATGCAATTACCGTCGGAAGATCGGTACAGCATGGACAAGATTCGTATCCTGTCGACCATCGCCGTGCTGTTCGGTGGCCGTATCGCGGAAGAGATATTCATGAACCAGATGACCACTGGCGCATCCAACGACTTTGAGCGTGCGACCGACATGACGCGCAAGATGGTCACGCAATGGGGCATGTCTGATGCGCTGGGACCGATGGTGTATGCCGAAAACGAAGGCGAAGTGTTTCTCGGACGTTCGGTGACCTCGCACAAGAATATCTCCGAAGCGACCATGCAGAAGGTGGATAACGAGATACGCCGCATCATCGACCAGCAATACGCTTTGGCGCGCAGTCTGATCGAAGCGAATCGCGACAAGATCGAGGCCATGACCAAGGCGCTGCTGGAATGGGAAACCATCGATGCGGATCAGATCGACGACATCATGGCGGGCAATCCGCCGCGACCGCCCAAACCGAGCCAGAGCAATAAAGCACCTGAGCCGCCGAAGGATGAGGCTCCGACGGCAACGGCGACCAATAAGCCGGCCGAAGGCGTCTAAACACATACGGGGGCTAAGCCCCCGTTTTCTTATGTTCTATTGCGGCAAATTCCAGTTCGATCTTTCGCGCCCGCTTGTGATGGGCATCGTCAATGTCACCCCGGATTCATTTTCCGATGGAGGTCATCACTCCTCGACCGCTAGTGCCATAGACCATGCACAGCAACTGATAGCGGATGGTGCTGACATTCTCGACATCGGCGGCGAATCCACGCGCCCCGGTGCTGCAACAGTAAGCACGCAGGAAGAACTGGATCGCGTGCTGCCGGTGATCGAAGGGCTGCACGACATCTCTGTTCCAATCTCCATCGACACCTGGAAGCCGAAAGTGATGCGCGCCGCGCTGACGGCAGGCGCGAGCATGGTCAACGACATCAACGCGTTGCAGGAGGAAGGTGCGCTGGAAATGGTGGCCGCGAGCGGCGCGGCAGTGTGTCTCATGCACAAGCAAGGCGTGCCGCAGACCATGCAACAGCAGCCGCAGTATCAGGATGTCGTTGCCGAGGTGAGCGCGTTCCTGCGCGAACGCATTGCTGCTGCAGAAGCGGCGGGCATCGCACGCGAAAGCATGGTGATCGACCCGGGTTTTGGTTTTGGCAAGACGCTGGCGCATAATCTTGCCCTGTTACGCAATCTGGACGCATTCTGCGCCTTGGGCGTGCCGGTACTGGCGGGTTTGTCGCGCAAATCCATGCTGGGCGCGATCATCGGGCGCGATGTGGGGGAACGCATGGCAGCCAGTGTGGCAGCCGCCATGCTGGCAGTGCAACGCGGCGCAGCCATCGTGCGGGCGCATGATGTGCGCGAGACAGTGGATGCATTGAAGATTATGAACGCATTAAACCCAAAAACTGCAGTTGACCGCTCCATTGAGGACGCAGGCAAATGAACCGAAAAGAATTGAGATTTTTATCCACGCTCACCCAATGGGTGGGTCGCTACGAAGCGTATTGCGCGTCCCTCACGGCACATGGCGGCGTTGCTCCTCCTCGGAATGGAACGACCATTCCTCGTTGTCGCGCCTTGCTCTGCGCCACGATGAACGCACACTACACTTCGTCCAACTGCGGTTTCTAGGTTAAACGAGAGCGAACGATGAGCAGAAAATATTTCGGTACCGACGGCGTGCGCGGACGTGTGGGCGTTCATCCCATCACCCCGCAATTCGTGATGAACCTGGGCTATGCAGCAGGCAAAGTACTGGCCAAAGCCGAACACGCGCAGAGCGATCGCCCGGCCGTGCTGATCGGCAAGGACACGCGCATCTCCGGCTATATGCTGGAGTCGGCCCTGGAAGCCGGGCTTATAGCGGCAGGCATCGATGTGTATCTGGCAGGGCCGATACCGACACCCGCAGTGGCTTACCTGACGCGTGCTTTGCGCTTGCAGGCCGGGGTAGTGATCTCCGCCTCACACAACCCGTTCGACGACAACGGCATCAAATTTTTCTCCGGCAGCGGTACTAAATTGCCGGACGAGGTGGAACTCGCCATCGAGGCGGCACTGGATGAGCCGATGCAAACCAATCCGTCGGAAGGATTGGGCAAGGCCAAACGTATCGACGACGCCGTGGGGCGTTACATCGAGTTCTGCAAGAGCACCTTTCCCGCAGACATGAATCTACGCGGCATGAAGATCGTGGTCGATAGCGCGCACGGCGCGACCTACCACATCGCCCGCAACGTGTTCCACGAACTCGGTGCGGACGTGATCGCCATCGGCGCCGAGCCGAACGGCAAGAACATCAACGAGGGCTACGGCGCAACAAAACCGCAGAATTTGCAAAAGGCCGTGGTCGAGCACAAGGCGCACATCGGCATCGCTCTCGATGGCGACGGCGACCGCCTCATCATGGTGGATGCTGGAGGAAAACTCTATGACGGCGACCAGTTGCTCTATGTCATCGCCAAGCATCGTCAGGCGCTGGGCACCTTGCACGGCGGCGTAGTCGGCACCCTGATGACCAACCTCGCGTTCGAACATGCGATGCTGAAGCTGGGCATCCCTTTCGCAAGGGCCAAAGTGGGCGATCGTTATGTGATGGAGGTGTTGCAGGAAAAGAAATGGCAACTCGGCGGCGAGAACTCCGGCCACATCATCTGCCTGGACAAGCACAGCACCGGCGATGGCATTGTCTCTGCACTACAAGTGTTGTGTGCGTTGCGCATGAAGCAGCAGACGCTGGCGCAGGCAGCAAGCGACCTGCACATGTATCCGCAGATACTCATCAACGTGAGAGTGAAAGGCAAGGCGGCCGAGCTGCTGGAGCTCACGCCGGTCAAAGCGGAAGTGGCCAAAGCCGAACGTGACTTGAATGGCAAAGGGCGGGTGTTGTTGCGCCCTTCCGGCACTGAGCCGTTATTGCGGGTGATGGTGGAGGGGGAGGATGGTGGGCAGGTTAAGTTGTGGGCGGAGCGGATTGCAGAGGCGGTTAGGGGAGTGGCGGGGTAAGGTTCTGTTAGTCTGCATTCTGCAGAGCCAACACCGTCGGGGGTAGCCCGACAGCTAGTCACTTTTCTCGTCTTGCCGAGAAAAGTAACCAAAAGAGGGCGCCCCCAGCGCGCCGCCCCTTCGGGGTTCCCTCGATATTTCACAAACAAGCGGGGCTGCGCAACTCGCCCTAGCGGGGTACGCAAAACGTACCCCGCCGCGGAGCTCGAACAGTGCTCGCCTAAATCTCCGCTTGTTTGCGAAATATCGAGGCGGCGCACAGGGGAAGGAAATTCAAGAGCGGTTTTGTGTGGGCATAGCCCACGCTGTTCTTTTGTGTGTAGGTGGGCGCGCAGCGCCCACCTACGGGTTTGGCTTTTCACTTTTCTCTCCCCTGTTCCGCCACCGAGTAGCGGAGGCGGGTCAGGGAATTCTGACGAATATGTTTGAGCACGTGGCCGCGTAGCGGATCGTGCGAGTTTATGAGGAAGCCTGACCTGCCGAGCAACGCAGGGAATCCCGAAGGGATGGCGGATTGGGGTCGCCTTTTCTTGGGTTACTTTCTTTTGGCGAGACAAAAGAAAGTGACTAGCTGTCGGGCTACCCCCGACGGTGTTGTTTTTGAATTGGAAGACGGGGAAATAATCCGTTCATGGTTCGACAAGCTCACCACGAACGGATCAGGAAGCGTTGAATTAACCGAAACGTCCGGTGATGTAATCTTCGGTTTCTTTCCGCTTCGGATTGGTGAACACGTTGCTGGTGTCGCCGAATTCGATGAGTTCGCCCAGATACATGTAGGCGGTAAAATCGGAGATGCGCGCCGCCTGTTGCATGTTGTGAGTGACGATGACGATGGTGAAGTCCTTCTTCAGTTCGTCGATGAGCTTTTCGATGTGCGCCGTGGAGATGGGGTCGAGCGCGGAAGTGGGCTCATCCAGCAACAGCACTTGCGGTTTGACGGCGATGGCGCGAGCGATGCACAGGCGCTGCTGCTGACCGCCGGAGAGGCCGGTACCGCTCTGTTTCAGCTTGTCCTTTACTTCATTCCACAGTGCTGCCTTCTTCAACGCCCACTCGATGCGTTCTTCCATTTCGTGGCCGCTGAGGTTCTCATACAGCTTCACGCCGAAGGCGATGTTGTCGTAAATGGACATCGGGAACGGGGTGGGCTTCTGGAACACCATGCCGATCTTGGCGCGCAGCGTGTTGAGGTCCTGTTTCTTGTCCAGCAGGTTTTCCCCATCCAGCAATATCTCGCCGGTGGCACGCTGTTTCGGATAAAGCTGGTACATGCGGTTGAAGGTGCGCAGCAGGGTGGACTTTCCGCAGCCGGAAGGCCCGATGAAGGCGGTGACCATCTTTTCCGGAATGACGAGGTTGATGTCTTTCAGCGCACGGTCGGCGCCGTAATAGAAGTTCAGGTCGCGCACGATCACTTTGGGTGCGGAGATGATTTGTTCGGCTGTCATTTCATTGATCCTCATTGTGCGTTCGCCTTCTGGCGGAATAGTACTCGGGCTACGATGTTCAGGGTGAGGACGCTCAGGGTGATGAGCAGGGCTCCTGCCCATGCTAGGCTGTGCCAATCGTCGTATGGACTCATGGCGAACTGGAAAATGACCACCGGCAAGTTGGCCATCGGCTGGTTCATGTTGTTGCTCCAGAACTGGTTGTTCAATGCGGTGAACAGTAGCGGTGCAGTTTCGCCGCTGATGCGTGCGATGGCCAGCAATATCCCGGTCAATATCCCGGCACGCGCGGCGCGCAGCGTGACAAAACTGATGATTTTCCATTGTGGCGCACCCAATGCAGCTGCGGCTTCGCGCAAGCTGTTGGGGACCAGGCGCAGCATGTTCTCGGTGGTGCGGATGACCACCGGGATGACGAGGATGGCGAGCGCGAATGCGCCGCCCCATCCGGAAAAGTGTCCGACTTTGATCACGTAGACCTCATACACGAACAAGCCGATGACGATGGAGGGTGCGGACAGCAGGATGTCGTTGATGAAACGCGTAGCCGGGGCCAGCCAGCCGCGCTGGCCGAATTCGGCAAGATAGGTTCCGGAGAGGATGCCGATAGGAGTGCCGATGAGAATGCCGACTACGGTCATCATCACGCTGCCCCAGATGGCGTTGATCAGGCCACCGGAGCTTCCGGGAGGGGGGGTGGTCTGGGTGAATACATGCATGCCAAGCAGGCCGGGAATGCCATTCACCAACAGCGTCCACAATATCCAGACGAGCCAGAACAGGCCGAACAGCATGGCCAGAACAGAGATGCCCAGGCTGATTGCGTTGACGAAGCGGCGGCGAGTGTACAGATCGAACATGTCTTAGGCCCCATGCCCTTCACGCTTTGCCAGTTTATGCAACATCAGGCGAGCGAGTGAAAGGACAACGAATGTGATGAAGAACAGTATCAGGCCGAGCTCGATGAGCGATGAGGTATACAAGTCGCCTACCGCCTCGTTGAATTCGTTGGCCAGCGCCGATGAGATGCTGTTGCCGGGCATAAGCAGGGACTTGTTGAGATCGTGCGCATTGCCGATGACGAAGGTCACTGCCATGGTTTCGCCCAGCGCCCGGCCCAAGCCGAGCATGATTCCGCCAACCACACCGATCTTGGTGTAAGGCAGCACCACTTTCCACATCACCTCCCATGTGGTTGCCCCCAAACCATAGGCCGACTCCTTGAGCATGGCGGGCACGACGTCGAACACGTCGCGCATCACCGAGGCGATGAAGGGGATGACCATGATGGACAAGATGATTCCGGCGGTCAGAATGCCGATACCCATCGGCGGGCCGGAGAAAAATGCGCCGATCAAAGGAAGTGTGCCGATATGGTGGTTGATCCAGGGCTCGACGTGCTCGGCAAACAAGGGGGCGAAAATGAATAGCCCCCACATACCGTAAATGATACTGGGTATACCCGCCAGCAATTCGACTGCGATGCCGAGAGGGCGGCGTAGCCATTTAGGTGATAGTTCGGTCAAGAAGATGGCAATACCGAAGCTGACCGGTATCGCGATCAATAACGCGATACCAGAAGTAATTAAGGTCCCGATGATGGGAATCAACGCCCCGAATTTGTCGTTGACTGGATCCCAGTCAGGACTGACCAGAAAACCGAAACCGAAGGCATGGATAGCGGGGAGACTGCCCATGATCAACGAACCGATGATCGCAGCGAGCAGCGCCAATACTGCAACGGCAGCCAGTCGTGTCAGGTTGCGGAACAGCAAGTCGAACACGGTTTGTCGTTTAAGGTGCGCTTCGCGTATGAACGTCGGCATAATTCAATTCTAGGAGTTGGAAAAAACGCGGGGGCGTTTAAGGCCCCCGCGATTATATCTTAGAAGCAGTGACTTACTTCCAGATTGCTTTGCCAGATGTATCCTTGACTTGCGCTTTCCATGCGGCGCGAATCATGTTCTTGACGTTGGCAGGCAAGGGTACGTAGACCAGATCGGAAGCCATCTTGTCGCCGTTTTCGTAAGCCCAGTCAAAGAACTTCAATACAGCTGCGGCGTTTTCCGGTTTGTCTTGTGTCTTGTAAAACAGGATGAACGTTGCACCGGTGATAGGCCAGCTGTTCGCGCCCGGCTGATTGGTCAGGATCTGGTAAAAACCCTTGTCGGCTTCCCAGTGTGCATTGGCAGCTGCAGCCTTGAAGTTTTCTGCCACGGGGCTGACGAAATTGCCGTCGTGGTTTTTCAATTCGGCATAAGTCATCTTGTTTTGCAGCGCATAAGCGTATTCCACATAACCGATGGAATTCTTGATGCGCTGAACATAGGAAGCAACACCTTCGTTACCCTTGCCGCCGGTACCGACAGGCCATTGAACCGCTGCGCCAGCGCCAACGCCACGCATCCAGTCCAGGCTGACCTGGGAGAGGTAGGTCGTGAAGATGAAAGTAGTGCCGGAGCCATCAGCGCGGTGCACCACGGTGATCGCCGCATCCGGCAGGTTCACGCCACTGTTGGTGGCCGCGATCTTTGGGTCATTCCACTTGGTGATCTTGCCTTGATAGATATCTGCCAAAGTTGCGCCGGTCAACTTCAGTTGTCCCGGAGCAATGCCGTCCACATTAACGACCGGGACAACGCCGCCAATTACGGTCGGGAACTGTGTCAGCCCGGCCAAGCCCAATTCTTCAGGTTTCAACGGGGCATCGGAAGCACCGAAGTCCACTGTTTTGGCCTTGATTTGCTTGATGCCGCCGCCGGAACCGATGGACTGGTAATTCAGGCCGATGTCGGTTTGAGCCTTGTAGGCTTCTGCCCATTTGGCATATACCGGGTAGGGGAAGGTGGCGCCTGCACCCGTGATGTCGCCAGCAAAAGCGACGCTGGCAGACAGCAAGGCAGCAACTGCACCGATGCTGCTAAGAAGACGATTCAGTTTGATCATTTCAATTTTCTCCACTAAGGATAGTTAACTTGCTTGCCGTTTTCCAGCGTGGTGCATCTTAGTGCTCATTTGTTACACAATTATTACACAATGTAGCAATTGAGATGGGTGTCGATTCAGGGTAAGCGGGGAGGGGTATTTTGAGGTGGTGCCGGGCTCGGATTGACCATTTAAGTTTTCATCGGTACTATCGCCGCCTTCGGTCAAAGGCGGAAATTGATTTTGATGCGTCGTAAAATGGTGGTCGGAAATTGGAAAATGCACGGCTCGCTGGTTCAGAATGAGTCGTTGTTGTCCGCCCTGAAGAGTGGTGCCGCGCAACTATCCCATGTGGATATTGCCGTCTGTGCGCCATTCCCTTACTTGGCGCAACTCCAACAGCAATTATCGGCTTCGTCAGTGAAGTGGGGCGCGCAGGACGTGCACCAGCTCGAAAAGGGCGCTTTCACTGGCGAGGTGTCCGCGGCCATGCTGGCGGATTTTGGATGTACTTATGTGATTGTCGGGCATTCCGAGCGTCGCAGCATCTACGGCGAGGACAGCCGGCTGGTGGCGGAAAAGTTCTCTGCGGCCCAGCAGGCGGGGTTGATACCGATCCTGTGTGTGGGGGAAACTTTGCAGCAGCGCGAAAGCGGCGAGACTGAGGCGGTGGTGGCTGAACAGCTGGATGCTGTGATCGCCTTGGTTGGAGTTCAGGCATTGCGCAAGGCAGTTGTGGCGTACGAGCCGGTCTGGGCGATCGGTACCGGCAAGACCGCGTCGCCGGATCAGGCGCAGTCGGTGCATGCCTTTATTCGCCAGCGAGTGGCCGGCCATGACGAACAGGTCGCACAAGGCCTGGTTATACTGTATGGGGGCAGCGTAAAGGCGGCGAATGCGCCGGAGCTGTTTGCCAAGGCGGATATCGATGGCGGCTTGATCGGTGGTGCTGCTTTGGTGGCCGAGGAGTTTTTGGGGATATGTCGCGCTGGCCAGTAATAATATAAGGTCAGTAACAAGTGTGTTTGAACAGTTTCGAGGTGGTGTGTGGAAAATATAGTCTGGGTAATACATGTGGTAACAGCGGTGGTGCTGATCGGATTGGTGCTGATACAGCACGGCAAGGGTGCGGATATGGGCGCTGCATTCGGTTCGGGTTCGGCTGGTAGTGTGTTCGGATCCAGTGGTTCGGCAAACTTCCTGAGCCGCAGTACTGCGGTGGCTGCGACTATTTTTTTCATCACCAGTCTTGCGCTGACCTATTTATATTCGCGCCCCGGCAAAGACCAGGGTGTGATCGATAAAGTGGATGTAAAAACATTGCAACAGCAAGCTGTACCTGCCCCGGCAGGCACCGAAACAAGCGATTCCAAATCGCAACAAATACCAAAATAATAAGAAACATGCGGAGTTGGCGGAATTGGTAGACGCGCAGCCTTGAGGTGGCTGTGTCCGAAAGGACGTGTGGGTTCGAGTCCCATGCCCCGCACCAAATCGAATGGCCAAGGCGTAGCCGAAGGCCGAAAATATCCAGAGTAGCATTCTGTGCCCCGTTTTGCCGGGGCCAACAGAGGAGGGGAGCTCAAAGATGTTGGAAAATTATTTTCCGGTTCTACTGTTCATCGGTATCGCATTGGTGATGGGCATATTGCCTTTGGCATTAGGCAAATTGTTGGGGCCAAATCGCCCTGACGAGAAAAAACTTTCTCCCTATGAATGCGGCTTCGAGGCGTTCGAAGATGCGCGCATGAAATTCGATGTGCGTTTCTATCTTGTGGCAATTCTTTTCATACTCTTCGATCTTGAGATCGCTTTTCTGTTTCCCTGGGCGATCGTACTCAAAGAGATCGGCACTTTTGGTTTCGTTTCCATGATGATCTTCCTGGCCATCCTTGTGGTTGGCTTTATCTATGAGTGGATGAAAGGAGCCCTGGAATGGGAATAGAGGGCGTACTGGAAAAAGGTTTCATCACCACCAGCGCGGATACGGTGATCAACTATGTTCGCACCGGTTCGCTGTGGCCGATGACATTCGGTCTCGCATGCTGTGCAGTGGAAATGATGCATGCGGCTTTGCCGCGTTATGACCTGGACCGTTTCGGTGCCGGCGCATTCCGTCCCAGTCCGCGACAGTCCGATGTGATGATCGTGGCGGGGACCTTGTGCAACAAGATGGCGCCGGCCTTGCGCAAGGTTTACGACCAGATGGCCGAGCCACGCTGGGTCATCTCCATGGGGTCATGCGCCAATGGCGGTGGCTACTACCATTATTCCTATTCTGTTGTTCGCGGTTGCGATCGCATCGTGCCGGTCGATATCTATGTTCCCGGCTGTCCGCCGACTGCTGAAGCCCTGCTTTACGGCATCATCCAGTTGCAGAACAAGATCAAACGTACCAATACCATAGCGCGCTAGGATGAACATGGCTACTGACCTGAACATACTGTCCGCAAATCTGAACGAGGCCTTTTCAGTCAAAGTCGTGAGTCTGGAGGAGCGTCTGGGCGAACTTACGCTGGTCATCAAGGCCCATGACATGCTGGCCGTGTTTACCCGCCTGCGTGACGATGCCGACCTGCGGTTCGAAGAGCTGGTCGACGTGTGCGGCATCGACTACTCCACCTATGGCAGCGAACTCTGCGAGGATGGCAAGTATCTTCCTGATGAGCCGCGTGCGGGCCCCAGGTTCGCTGCGGTCTATCATCTGCTCTCGATCACCCACAACATCCGTTTGCGTGTGCGCGTCTTCGCCGACGATGACGACATGCCGGTGCTGAATTCGGTGACCGGGATATGGCCTTCTGCCAACTGGTATGAGCGCGAGGCGTTCGATCTGTACGGCATCATCTTTGTCGGCCATCCCGATTTGCGCCGCATCCTCACCGATTACGGTTTCGTCGGCAATCCCTTCCGCAAGGACTTTCCGCTGTCCGGTACTGTCGAGATGCGTTATGACGCAGCTCAACAGCGTGTGATCTACGAGCCGGTGACGGTCGAGCCGCGCCAGATCACGCCGCGCACGATGCGCGAAGAGAATTACGGTCGCGAATGATGGCGAAAGGCAATTAGAGTTATGGCTGATATCAAGAATTACACAATGAACTTTGGTCCGCAGCACCCGGCGGCGCATGGTGTATTGCGCCTCGTGCTGGAGCTGGACGGAGAAGTGATCGAGCGTGCCGATCCGCACGTCGGACTGCTGCATCGCGCGACCGAAAAATTGGCCGAGCACAAGACCTTCCTGCAAGCCGTTCCCTATATGGATCGCCTGGACTATGTGTCCATGATGCTCAACGAGCACGCCTATGTGATGGCGATCGAGAAGCTGGCTGGCATCGAAGTGCCGATCCGTGCGCAGTACATCCGCGTCATGTACGACGAGATCACGCGCATCCTGAATCATCTGCTGTGGCTTGGCGCTTCCGGTATCGACCTTGGCGCGATGACCATGTTCTTCTATACCTTCCGCGAGCGCGAAGACTTGCTGGATGCCTACGAGGCCGTTTCGGGCGCACGTTTGCATGCGGCCTATTATCGCCCGGGCGGTGTCTATCGCGACCTGCCGGATTCGATGCCGCAATACGAAGTGAGCAAGATCCACAATGCGGCTGCAGTGAAGAAGAAGAACGAGAATCGCCAGGGATCCCTGCTCGACTTCCTGGAAGACTTCACCAACCGTTTCCCTGGTTACGTGGACGAATACGAGACGTTGTTGACCGACAACCGCATCTGGAAACAGCGTACGGTGGGTATCGGCGTGGTATCGCCGGAGCGCGCCCTGGCGATGGGCTTTACCGGCCCGATGCTGCGCGGCTCCGGTGTGGTGTGGGATCTGCGCAAGAAACAGCCGTATGAGGTCTACGACAGGCTGGACTTCGATATCCCGGTCGGCGTCGAGGGCGACTGCTATGACCGGTATCTGGTGCGCGTGGAAGAGATGAGGCAAAGCAACCGCATCATCAAGCAATGTATCGACTGGCTGCGCAAGAACCCGGGGCCGGTGATGACGGATGACCTCAAGTACGCGCCGCCGCAACGCGAATCCATGAAGCAGAACATGGAGGAGTTGATTCACCACTTCAAGCTGTTCACTGAAGGCTTCCATGTGCCCGCCGGCGAGGTGTATTCCGCCGTCGAACACGCCAAGGGGGAGTTTGGCATCTATCTGGTGTCGGACGGCGCGAACAAGCCTTACCGCATGAAGATACGCGCAGCCGGATTCGCGCATCTCGCCAGCCTGGATGAGATGGTGCGCGGACACATGATCGCCGACGTGGTGGCGATCATCGGTACGCAGGACATCGTTTTCGGGGAGATAGACCGCTGATGTTATCCCAACAGATCACCACGCTCATCGACAAAGAGCTGAAGAAATACCCTGCCGATCAGCGCCAGTCCGCCGTGATGGCGGCATTGCGGTTCGTGCAGGACGAGAAGGGCTGGATAGCTCCGGACGATATGGCGGATATCGCAGCCTACATCGGCATGCCGCAGATGGCCGTATACGAAGTGGCGACCTTCTACCACATGTACAACCTCAAACCGATGGGCAAGTACACGCTGACCGTGTGTACCAACCTGTCATGCCAGCTGTGCGGATCGGACGAGACGCTGGCCCATTTGAACAAACGGCTGGGTATCGGCCTGGGCGAAGTCACGGCGGACGGCAAGTATGGTCTGCGTGAAGGCGAGTGCATGGGAGCTTGCGTGGACGCACCGATGTTCACCATCAATAACAAGAAGCTGTGCGGTCGCTTGACCAGCGAGAAGATCGACCAGATTCTGGCGGAACTGGATGGGGGGCAGGCATGAACAAGCACATCATCCTGGCTACGGCTGAAGACGGACTGACCAACCTGGACAACTACATCAAGGCGGGCGGCTATCAGGCCTTGCGCAAAGTACTGGCGGAGAAGCTGTCCCCTGAGGCTATCATCGCCGAAGTCAAGGCATCCGGTCTGCGCGGCCGCGGCGGCGCGGGTTTTCCGACCGGCTTGAAGTGGAGCTTCATGCCGCGCAATTATCAGGGCGACAAGTACCTGGTGTGCAATTCGGACGAAGGCGAACCGGGCACCTGCAAGGACCGCGACATCCTGCGCTACAACCCGCATCTGCTGATCGAGGGCATGGCGATCGCGGCGTACACCATGGACGTGAAGACCGGCTACAACTATGTGCACGGCGAGATCTTCGAAGCCTACGAACGCATGGAAGAGGCCTGCGAAGAGGCGCGCAAGGCCGGCTATCTGGGCAAGAACATCATGGGTTTCGATTTCGAATTCGACCTGCACAACCACATGGGCTATGGCGCTTACGTGTGCGGCGAAGAGACCGCCTTGCTCGAATCCATCGAGGGCAAGAAGGGCCAGCCGCGTTTCAAGCCGCCGTTCCCCGCCAGCTTCGGCCTGTACGGCAAGCCGACCACCATCAACAACACCGAGACCTTTGCCAGCATCCCTTACATCATCCGCGAGGGCGGACAGAAGTTTGCGGGACTGGGGGTCACCAACAGCGGCGGCGTTAAACTGTTCTCGGTGTCCGGCCATGTGAACAATCCCGGCAACTTCGAAATGCCGCTGGGTACCCCGTTCATGAAACTGCTGGAGATGGCCGGCGGCGTACGCAACGGCCACAAGCTGAAGGCGGTGATTCCCGGCGGTTCGTCGATGCCGGTGCTGCCGGCCGAGATCATGATGGGCCTCAACATGGACTTCGATTCCATCCAGAAGGCAGGTTCCTATCTGGGGACCGGCGCCATCATCGTGATGGACGAGACCACCTGCATGGTCAAGGCGCTGGAGCGCCTGTCCTATTTCTATTTCGAGGAATCCTGCGGTCAATGTACGCCATGCCGCGAGGGTACCGGCTGGCTGTACCGCATCATCCATCGCATCGAACACGGCGAGGGCAGGCCGGAAGATCTGGATCTGCTGCTCGACCTGTGCGGCAACATCGCCGGACGCACCATCTGCGCCTTGGGCGATGCTGCGGCCTGGCCGGTGCAGGGTTTCCTCAAGCATTACCGCGCTGAGTTCGAGTACCACATCGAGCACAAGCGTTGTTTGGTCTAAGGCATAGGTGAGCAATGATCAATATCGAAATTGACGGCAAGCAGATACAGATACAGAACGGCTCGACCGTGATCGAAGCCGCGCATCAAGCCGGGATCGCCATCCCGCATTTCTGTTATCACAAGAAACTTTCCATCGCCGCCAATTGCCGTATGTGCCTGGTCCAGGTGGAGAAGGCGCCCAAGCCTTTGCCTGCCTGCGCCACGCCGGTAGCCGAGGGCATGAAGGTGTACACCCATTCCGAGCAGGCGGTGAAGGCGCAAAAGGGCGTGATGGAGTTCCTGCTGGTGAATCACCCGCTGGATTGCCCGATCTGCGACCAGGGCGGCGAGTGCATGTTGCAGGACATGTCGGTCGGCTACGGCGCCGGACATTCGCGCTACCACGAAGAGAAGCGCGTGGTGCTGAGCAAGGACATCGGCCCGCTGGTGTCGGCAGAGGAAATGAGCCGCTGCATCAACTGTACCCGCTGTGTGCGTTTCGGCGTCGAGATCGGCGGACAGATGGAGCTGGGCCAGGCATTCCGCGGCGAGCACGCCGAGATCATGTCCTTCGTTTCCGGTACGGTGGACTCAGAGCTCTCCGGCAACATGATCGACCTGTGTCCGGTCGGCGCGCTCACCAGCAAGCCGTTCCGTTACAAGGCGCGTTCGTGGGAACTGTCGCGCCGCCGCTCGGTCAGCGCGCACGACAGCCTTGGTTCCAACCTCGCCGTGCAGACCATGAACAACCGCGTGTTGCGCGTGCTGCCCATCGAGAACGAAGAGATCAACGAATGCTGGCTGTCCGACAGGGACCGCTTCGCCTATGAAGGATTGAATTCCGCCGAGCGATTGACCAAGCCGATGATCAAACAGGACGGCCAGTGGCAGGAAGTCGAATGGCAGACTGCACTGGAATATGCCGCCAATGGTCTGCGCCATATTGCTAACGGTGCCGGGGCAGAACAGATCGGTGCTCTGGCAACGGCGAATTCCACATTGGAAGAGCTCCATCTGTTGCAAAAACTCATGCGTGCCGTCGGCAGCGAGAATATCGATTTTCGTTTGCGCCAGTCCGATTTCAGCAGCGACAGCAAGCAACAGGGTGCCCCCTGGTTGGGCATGTCCGTGAGCGACATCAACCGTGCCGATCGTTTCCTCATCGTCGGCAGCTTCCTGCGCAAGGACCACCCGCTGTTGGCGGCACGTATCCGCCAGGCAGTGAAGAAAGGTGCGCAGGCCAACATCATCCATTCCGTGGATGACGACCTGTTGATGAAAGTCTCGAACAAGGCCATCGTCGCACCGGATGCGCTGGTCGAAATGCTGACGCAGGTATCGAAAGCGCTGACGGCCGAAAAACAGGGGCAGAGCGCGAGCGGCGAAGCGGCAGCCATTGCCAGAAGCCTGGCCAGCGGCGAGCGCGTCGCGGTCTTGCTGGGCAATTTCGCGCAGCAACATCCGCAAGCCGCACAACTGCAGGCTCTGGCGCAGCAGATCGCCGCGTTGAGCAACGGCAAATTCGGTTTCTTCGGCGAGGCGGCCAACAGCGTGGGTGGTTATCTGGCGCAGGCAACGCCTGGCGGCAAAGGACTGAATGCGCAGGCCATGCTGGCCGCACCGCGCAAGGCATATGTTCTGCTGAATGTCGAAGCCGAGCTTGATTGTGCCGATCCGCAGCAGGCCATTGCTGCCATGAAGGCGGCCGATCTGGTGATCGCGATGAGCGCCTATAAACATCAAGCAACGGAGTACGCCGACGTGTTGTTGCCCGTTGCGCCATATACCGAGACCTCGGGCACTTTCGTCAACACCGAAGGCCGCGTGCAAAGTTTCAAGGGAGCGGTCAAACCCTTGGGCGAAGCGCGTCCGGCATGGAAAGTGTTGCGCGTGCTGGGCAACCTGCTGAAGCTGGAAGGTTTCGAGCAGGACACCTCGGAAGCGGTTCGCGACGAAGTACTGCAAGGCATGGACGTCGCCGCCAGGTTGAATAACGCCATCGGCGGCGTCGAGGCGAAGGCTGCTCCCGCTTCGCAAGGACTGCAACGCGTCAGCGATGTGCCGATCTATGCGACGGATGCGATAGTGCGCCGTTCCGCACCCTTGCAAGCCACTGCCGATGCTGCGGCACCGCAGGCCTGGCTGCACGGCGATGAACTGAGGAAGCTGGGCGTGCAGGCCGGCGCGACAGTCAAGGTCAGTCAGGGGCAGGGTGACGTGCAGCTTGTCGCTGCGGCAGACGACAGATTGCCCAAGGGCGTGGTGCGCGTGGCTGCCGGCCATGCCGCGACTGCTGCACTGGGTGCGATGTTTGGAACGATCACCGTGGAGCGTGCATGATGGAAGCCCAAGCCCTGCATTTCATACAATCGCTGTTGAGTCTGGTCGGACTCTGGGACTTACTGGGTGCTTACATCGAGCCAGCCTGGCCGGTGGTCTGGATCGTGGTGAAGATATTCGTCATCATCCTGCCGATCATGGGTGCGGTGGCCTATCTGACCCTGGCCGAACGCAAGGTGCTGGGCTTCATGCAGATCCGTCCGGGTCCCAACCGTGTGGGCTACTGGGGCCTGCTGCAGCCGATCGCCGATGGCGTCAAGCTGCTGCTCAAGGAAGTCATCATCCCGACCGGCGCCAATAAATTCCTGTTCGTCGCCGCGCCGGTATTGGCGCTGGCACCAGCCTTGTCGGCCTGGGCGGTGGTGCCTTTCGACGACGGCATGATCCTGGCGAATGTGAATGCGGGACTGCTGTACCTGCTGGCGATGACCTCGCTTGGCGTGTACGGCATCGTCATCGCCGGCTGGGCATCCAACTCGAAATATGCCTTCCTCGGTGCCTTGCGTTCCGCGGCGCAGATCGTTTCCTATGAACTGGCCATGGGCTTCGCGCTGGTTTGCGTGTTGCTGGCTGCTCAGAGCATGAACCTGGGCGACATCGTGCGCGGGCAGCAGGGTTCCTATGGCATGTTCGGCTGGTACTGGATACCGCTGTTCCCGATGTTCGTGGTGTATTTCATCGCCGGCGTGGCAGAGACCAACCGCGCGCCGTTCGACCTTGCCGAAGGCGAGTCCGAGATCGTGGCCGGCTTCCATGTGGAATATTCCGGCATGGGCTTCGCGCTGTTCTTCCTGGCGGAATACGCCAACATGATCCTGATCGCCGCCCTGACCGCGGTCATGTTCCTCGGCGGCTGGCTCAATCCTTTCCATGGCTGGCCGTTGCTGGGCGAATTGACCGACCATATTCCCGGTTTACTCTGGATGCTGGGCAAGATGTCGGTCATGCTGTTCATCTTCCTGTGGTTCCGCGCGACTTTCCCGCGTTATCGCTACGACCAACTGATGCGCCTGGGCTGGAAGGTGTTCATTCCGCTCACGCTGGTCTGGGTGGTCGTAGTGGCTGCCTGGATGCAGACCCCCTATTGGCTGTGGTAAGCCTTCGAGGATAGACAATGAAAAACCTCATCAATTTCTTCAAGAGTTTCCTGTTGCTCGAATTGCTCAAGGGCATGTCGGTGACGGGACGCTATTTCTTCGCCCGCCATATCACCGTCGAGTACCCGGAGGAGAAGACGCCGCAGAGTTTCCGTTTCCGCGGCCTGCACGCGCAGCGCCGCTATCCGAACGGCGAGGAACGCTGCATCGGCTGCAAGCTGTGCGAAGCGGTATGCCCGGCGCTGGCGATCAAGATCGAAGTGGCGGAACGCGAAGACGGTACGCGCCGGACGACCCGATATGACATCGACCTGGTCAAGTGCATCTTCTGCGGTTTCTGCGAAGAATCATGCCCGGTGGATGCCATCGTCGAAACACGCGTGTTCGAATACCACGGCGAGAGTCGCGGCGACCTGTATTACACCAAGCCCATGCTGCTGGCGATGGGGGAAAAGTATGAAGAGCAGATCGCCATGGATCGAGCTGCCGATGCCAAATACCGGTAGGAAGAGGAAGCCCCGATGAATCTTGAAACCGTATTGTTCTATTTCTTTGCCATCGTGACGGTGCTCGCTGCGTTGCGCGTGATCACTGCGCGCAACCCGCTGCATGCGGTGCTGTTCCTGGTGCTGGCCTTCGTCAGCAGTGCCGGCATCTGGCTGTTGCTGGAGGCGGAATTCCTTGCCATCGTTCTGGTACTGGTCTACGTCGGTGCGGTGATGGTGCTGTTCCTGTTCGTGGTGATGATGCTGGATATCAACATCGAGCGTCTGCGTGAAGGTTTCTGGCGCTGGCTGCCGGTGGGACTGTTGCTGGCTGCATTGATCGGGGTGCAGATGGTGTGGGTACTGGGCGCCAAAGAAACATCCGCCGGCATGCGGGTCGTCAAGCACGCCGCCGATTACAGCAACACCAAGGAACTGGGCCGTCTGGTCTACACCGATTACGTCTACCCCTTCGAACTGGCTGCGATATTGCTGCTGGTGGCGATGGTGGCGGCGATCGCCTTGACGCTGCGTCGCCGGCGCGATGCCAAACGGCAAGACATCAACCAGCAGGTCAAGGTCAAGAAACAGGATCGCTTGCGCATCGTATCGGTGCCATCCGCATACAAGGCGGGTGAGGTGCAAGAGGCAGTCGTATCGCCGAATGGGCATACCGCAGATTAAGGCAAAGGGGAGAACATGTTGAATCTGGGTCTATCGCATTATCTGGTGCTGAGCGCGGTGCTGTTCGCCATCAGCGTGGTGGGTATCTTCCTGAACCGCAAGAACCTGATCGTATTGCTGATGGCGATCGAGTTGATGCTGTTGGCGGTGAACACCAATTTCGTCGCCTTCTCGCATTACCTGAACGATCCGGCGGGTCAGATATTCGTGTTCTTCATCCTTACCGTGGCGGCTGCGGAAGCGGCGATCGGTCTGGCGATCCTGGTGGTGCTGTTCCGCAATCTGCATACCATCAACGTCGATGATCTCGGCAGCTTGAAAGGTTGATGCGCATGGATATGCAAAGCCTGTATTTGCTGGTTCCCCTGGCTCCCCTGGTTGGCGCCATCATCGCCGGCCTGTTCGGAAAGGTGATTGGTCGCGCGTGGTCGCATCGCATCACCATCGCCCTGGTTGCCGTCTCGTTCTTCGCCTCGGTTGCGATCTTCCGCGATGTACTGGCGGGGCACCAGTTCAACGGCACGGTCTACAAGTGGATGTCTTCCGAATCCACCAGTTTCGAAATCGGCTTCCTGATCGACCGCCTGACCGTGATGATGATGCTGGTGGTGACTTTCGTCTCGCTGATGGTGCACATCTACACCATCGGCTACATGGAAGAAGATCCCGGCTACCAGCGCTTCTTCAGCTATATCTCGCTGTTCACCTTCTCCATGCTGATGCTGGTGATGGCCAACAACTTCCTGCAACTGTTCTTCGGCTGGGAAGCGGTGGGTCTGGTCTCTTATCTGCTGATCGGCTTCTGGTACACACGCCCGACGGCGATCTACGCCAACCTGAAAGCGTTCCTGGTCAACCGCGTCGGCGACTTCGGCTTCCTGCTCGGTATCGGCCTGGTGCTGATGGTGTTCGGCACGCTGGACTACCAGGCGGTGTTCGCCAATGCGCATAACTATGTCAATGACATGGCCCCCATCCCCGGCATCTCGGTGGGATTGCTGACGTCGATCTGTATCCTGCTGTTCATCGGCGCGATGGGCAAGAGCGCGCAGTTCCCGTTGCATGTCTGGCTGCCTGATTCGATGGAGGGCCCGACGCCGATCTCCGCCCTGATCCACGCCGCGACCATGGTGACCGCAGGTATCTTCATGGTGGCGCGCATGTCGCCGCTGTTCGAACTGTCGGATACGGCCTTGTCCTTCGTGATGGTCATCGGTGCGATCACCGCGCTGTTCATGGGCTTCCTCGGCGTCATCCAGAACGACATCAAACGCGTGGTGGCATATTCCACGCTGTCGCAACTCGGTTACATGACCGTGGCGCTGGGCGCATCTGCCTACTCGGTGGCCGTGTTCCACCTGATGACGCATGCATTCTTCAAGGCGCTGCTGTTCCTGGGAGCGGGTTCGGTGATCATCGCCATGCATCATGACCAGGACATCCGCAACATGGGCGGCCTGCGCAAGTACATGCCGATCACCTGGATCACCTCGCTGATCGGTTCGCTGGCCCTGGTCGGCACGCCGTTCTTCTCCGGCTTCTATTCCAAGGACAGCATCATCGAGGCGGTGGAGTACTCGCATCTGGCGGGGTCCGGTTTTGCCTACTTCGCGGTGGTGGCTGGTGTCTTCGTCACGGCTTTCTATTCCTTCCGCATGTATTTCCTGGTGTTCCATGGCGAAGAACGTTTTGGCAAAGCGCATCACGACCACGAGGGCGATCATGCCGACGAGGAGATATCCACCGACCATCATCACGGCCTGGCTCCGGGGCAGAAACCGCATGAGTCTTCATGGGTGGTGACGTTGCCGCTGATACTGCTGGCCATTCCTTCCGTGCTGATCGGTTTCTTCGCCATCGACCCGATGCTGTTCGGCGGATACTTCCTCGACTCGATCTATATCGGCCAGAATCACCAGGCACTGACAGAGATGCGCGAGGAGTTCCGCGGACCGGTGTTCATGGTATTCCACGCTTTGGCCGATCTGCCTTTCTGGCTGGCGGTTGCGGGTGCGGGTAGCGCGTGGTTCTTCTACATGAAGCGTCCGGATATTCCGGCAACCATCAAGCAGAAGTTCTCTGCCATCTACACCTTGCTGGACCAGAAATACTACTTCGACCGTTTCAATGACTGGTTCTTTGCCGGCGGCGCACGCGGCACCAGCCGCCTGCTGTGGAAATTCGGCGACGTGAAGCTGATCGACGGTTTCTTCGTCAATGGTTCGGCGAAACTGGTCGGCATGTTCTCCGGCGTGCTGCGCACTTTCCAGACCGGCTACGTCTATCACTATGCATTTTGGATGATCATCGGCGTGTCTGCACTGTTGACGGTGCGGACATGGTTCGAATAAGGCAGTACTAGAGAAGAGCAGAAGGAACAAGCATGATTTTCGGATATCCCCTGTTGAGCGCTGCCATCTGGTTGCCCATTCTCTTCGGCGTGCTGGTGCTGGCCACCGGCAACGACCGCAATGCGAGACTGGCGCGCACGATTGCGCTGGTCGGAGCGATCTTGAGTTTCCTGGTGACGATCCCGTTGTACACCGGCTTCGATCGCATGACCAGCGACATGCAGTTCGTGGTGCTCAAGGACTGGATACCGCGCTTTAACATCCATTACCACCTGGGCGTCGACGGCATCTCCTTGCTGTTCGTGCTGCTGAACAGCTTCTTCACGCCACTGGTGGTGATTGCCGGCTGGCAGGTCATCGAAAAGCGCGTGGCGCAATACATGGCAGCGTTCCTGATCATGTCCGGCCTGGTCAACGGCGTGTTCGTGTCGCTGGATGCGATGCTGTTCTATGTGTTCTGGGAAGCGATGCTGATCCCGATGTTCATCATCATCGGCGTATGGGGCGGCCCCAACCGCGTATATGCGGCACTCAAGTTCTTCCTCTATACCTTGCTCGGCTCGCTATTGATGCTGGTGGCCTTGCTCTATCTCTATCACCAGTCCGGTGGCAGCTTCGACATCCTCGACTACCACCGCATGGCGATACCGTCGCTGACCGCGCAGATACTGGTGTTCATCGCCTTTTTCATGGCGTTCTCGGTGAAGGTGCCGATGTTCCCGGTGCATACCTGGTTGCCGGATGCGCACGTCGAAGCGCCCACGGGCGGCTCGGTGATCCTGGCGGCGATCATGCTGAAGGTGGGCGCTTACGGCTTCATCCGCTTCTCCTTGCCGATCGTGCCCGACGCCAGTCATTACCTGGCGCCGGTGATGATCGCGTTGTCCCTGATCGCGGTGGTGTATATCGGCCTGGTGGCGCTGACCCAATCCGACATGAAGAAACTGGTCGCTTATTCTTCCATATCGCATATGGGCTTCGTCACGCTGGGCTTCTTCATCTTCAATTCCTACGGGATGGAGGGAGCGTTGCTGCAGATGATCTCCCACGGTTTCATCTCCGGCGCGCTGTTCCTGTGCATCGGCGTGCTGTATGACCGCGTGCACTCGCGCCAGATCGTCGACTACGGCGGCGTGGCCAACAAGATGCCGGTGTTCGCCGCTTTCTTCATGCTGTTCGCGATGGCCAACAGCGGTCTGCCCGGCACCAGCGGATTCGTCGGTGAGTTCATGGTGATCATGGGGGCGGTCAAGGCCAACTTCTGGTTCGCCTTTGCTGCTGCCAGCACGCTGATCTTCGGGGCGGCCTATACGCTGTGGATGTACAAGCGCGTGATCTTCGGCGCGGTCGCCAACGACCATGTCGCGCATCTGCGCGATATCAGTGGCCGCGAAAAAATCGTCTTCATCATTCTTGCGATCACCGTACTGGGTATGGGACTGTATCCATTGCCGTTTGCCGACATCATGCACACCTCAGTGACCGATCTGCTGGTGCATCTCGCTACTCCCAAAGTTTTGAATTGAGGAACACATGAATCTTCTCTCCTCCCTTTATCCGGCTTATGCAGAGATATTCCTGCTCGTGATGGTGTGCGTGATCCTCATCGTGGATCTGTTCATCGTCAATTACACCAAGACATTGACCTACCTGATGGTGCAGATCACCTTGCTGGGCTGCTCCCTGATCACGGTGGCGACGCATGTGGACGGCATCGCGTACCTGTTCCATCACATGTTCGTCGATGACCTGATGTCGGATGTGCTCAAGCTGCTGACTTACCTTTCGGTATCCATGATGCTGGTGTATTCGCGCACCTACCTGATGGCGCGCGGGCTGTTCACCGGCGAACTGCTCTCGCTGGTATTGTTTGCCACGCTGGGCATGATGGTGATGATCTCCGCCAGCAACTTCCTTTCCCTCTACCTCGGCCTGGAGCTGCTCGCATTGAGCCTGTATGCCCTGGTGGCATTGCAGCGCGATTCCGCCGTCGCCACCGAATCGGCGATGAAATACTTCATCCTCGGCGCGATGGCCTCCGGTTTCCTGCTCTACGGTATGTCCATGCTGTATGGAGCGACCGGATCGCTCGACTTGAGCAACATCGCCGATGCCATCCGCCACGGCACGGCGAACAATCAGCTGCTGGTGTTCGGTCTGGCCTTCATCGTGGCAGGCCTGGCATTCAAGCTCGGTGCCGTGCCGTTCCATATGTGGGTGCCGGACGTGTATCACGGTGCGCCCACCGCAATGACCATGTTCATCAGCTCCGCTCCCAAATTGGCGGCATTCGCCTTCGTCATGCGCATCCTGGTCGAAGCGCTGCAGCCGCTGATGATCCACTGGTCGGGCATGCTGGTGATCCTGGCCGTGTTGTCCATGGCTGTGGGCAACATCACCGCGATCGCGCAGACCAACATCAAGCGCATGTTCGCCTATTCGACCATTGCCCACATGGGCTTCCTGCTCATCGGCATCCTGAGCGGAACGGTCGAAGGCTATGGTTCCTCCATGTTCTATGCGGTGGCCTATGTGCTGATGAGCCTGGGCGGTTTCGGCATGATCATGCTGCTGTCGCGGGAAGGCTTTGAAGCCGACAACCTCAATGACTTCAAAGGGCTCAACCAGCGCAGTCCGTGGCTCGCTTTCATGATGCTGTTGCTGATGTTCTCCATGGCGGGTGTCCCGCCGACCGTGGGCTTCTATGCCAAGTTCTCGGTGCTGAATGCGGCAGTGCAGGCCGGCCATCTTCCGCTGGTCGTGATGGCGGTGCTGTTCTCGCTGATCGGTGCGTTCTACTATCTGCGCATCGTCAAGCTGATGTACTTTGATGCGCCGGAAAGCCACGAAAAGCTCTATATCCAGCCCGACAGCAGCCTGCTCATCTCCATCAACGGCCTGGCCGTGCTGGCGCTCGGCATCCTGCCCAACACGCTGATGTCGGTGTGCGCCGTCTCGGTACAACAGTCTTTATTGCACTGATCAACGCCATGTATCGAATGAATGCTCCCGCTGCGGCGGGAGTATTCGTTTTGAGGAGGAGGAAAAATGGATCTGACCGAAAAACAGCTCGATAGCCAGGTGATGTACAACGGCGGTTTCATCGAGGTTCTCAAGGACAACGTGCTGCTGCCGGACGGCAGCACCAGCACGCGTGAATACATCACCCATCCCGGTGCAGTCGCCGTGCTGGCGCTGCTCGACAACGGCAATCTGGTGATGGAACGGCAATACCGTTATCCGCTGCATCGCGAATTCATCGAGCTGCCCGCCGGCAAGATCGACGCAGGCGAAGACATCCTCGTCACCGCGCAACGCGAATTGCTGGAAGAGACCGGCTATGCGGCAAGCGAATGGATACATCTGACGACGGCCTGGCCGTGCATAGGCTATTCCGACGAATGCATGGAATACTTCCTGGCGCGCGGGTTGAAGCATGTGGGCGACAAACTGGATGACGGCGAGTTTCTCGAAGTATTCGAGCTATCCCTGGTCGAAGCCATCGAGTGGGTGCGGCTAGGCAAGATCAACGACAGTAAGACCATCGTCGGACTGTTCTGGCTGGACAAGGTGCTGAACGAGGGCTGGGCCGCACCGAAATAAGGCATCACTTTGGTGCGCGAATCATCATCAGGCACCATTAAGGTGAACAATCTGCGCCTGAAAATCCATTCAAAATAAATATATCCTTATAAAACAATTGGCATGTCGAATGGCATGCCGCTTGCATGCGAAGTGCGGGTTTGCACTTTTTTGGAGAGAACATGGAAAATCTGAAGGTCGGAAGTGATGCATTATTCATTCTGCTTGGCGCCATCATGGTGCTGGCCATGCATGCCGGGTTTGCATTCCTGGAACTGGGCACAGTGCGGAAGAAGAACCAGGTCAATGCACTGGTGAAGATACTTTCGGATTTTGCGGTATCCACATTGGCTTATTTCTTCATCGGATACAGCATCGCCTATGGCGTCAATTTTTTCAGCGGCGCAGAAATACTGGCGCAGAAGAACGGCTATGAACTGGTCAAGTTCTTCTTCCTGCTGACCTTCGCGGCCGCGATCCCGGCCATCGTTTCCGGCGGTGTGGCAGAGCGGGCGCGTTTCAACCCCATGCTGGCCGCTACTTTCGTGCTGGTGGGTTTCGTCTATCCGTTCTTTGAAGGCATCGCCTGGAACCATCGCTTCGGCGTACAAGACTGGCTGAACGGCAGCTTCGGTGCAGAGTTCCACGACTTCGCCGGCTCCGTGGTGGTGCATGCGGTAGGTGGCTGGATAGGCCTGGCGGCCGTGCTGATGCTCGGCGCGCGCCATGGCCGATACAGCAAGGAAGGGCGCATCTCGGCCCATCCCCCGTCCAGCATCCCGTTCCTCGCGCTCGGCGCATGGGTGCTGACCGTGGGCTGGTTCGGCTTCAACGTCATGTCTGCCCAGACCATAGACAAGATCAGCGGACTGGTCGCGGTCAACTCCTTGATGGCGATGGTCGGCGGAACACTGGTTGCGCTGTGGGCAGGCAAGAACGACCCCGGCTTCGTGCACAACGGACCGCTCGCCGGTCTGGTGGCGGTATGCGCAGGATCCGATGTGATGCATCCCATCGGCGCGCTCATCACCGGCGGCGTGGCGGGGGGGCTGTTCGTCTGGATGTTCACCCTCACGCAGAACCGCTGGAAGATAGACGATGTGCTCGGCGTGTGGCCGCTGCACGGCCTTTGCGGGGCATGGGGCGGCATCGCCGCCGGCATCTTTGGTGCAAAGATGCTGGGAGGTGTCGGCGGCATAAGCTTCATGTCGCAACTCATCGGCACACTGATGGGCATCGCCATCGCCCTGGTCGGCGGCTTCGTGGTCTATGGCGCGATGAAGAAGTTCGTAGGTATCCGACTGGATCGTGAAGAGGAATTCAACGGTGCCGACCTGAGCATACACAAGATCTCTGCTACGCCGGAACGCGAGTCGGGCTGGTAATCAATGTGATGGCGAGGAATAAAGTCTGTCGGACGAGAATAAAGTCTGTCGGGGTGAGAGACGATTGCTGACATCTAAAATTCTGGATGATGAGTTTTCTCGGGGCTACAGGGGGCGACTTCGAGCTTTAAATCAATATTCTTCAGTACTGAAGTTCATGGAGGCATTGCGCACATCTGTGCATCCTCCAGGAACGACTCCGGATGCATATTCTGATTCAGCCACTCTGGCGCTTGCTGCAGGTGTTTCGCTTGAGCACTTTGCCCGGAAACACAGTTTGCTCCCTTTCTATCGAACAGTTTCGCGTGAGGGTGACGCTGGCCAGCGTGACACTTACAGCGTTGAGACCATAGGCTATTTCGGGACCAGGAGTTCGCGCCAATCTATGGCGATATTTTGCCCTGAGTGCATCAAGGAAGACAAAGCATCTCCTCGAGGTTTCGCCTACTGGCGTCGATCTCATCAATTACCTGGAATTCCCTGGTGCGTAACACACGGTTGCCAGCTAGCTAACAGTCCTGATGGAACTAAGGCATTCGACGCTATGCCATTTCCTGAAATGGATGCGATCTTTGAATTTTCTGAACCGGAATTTATCGAAGTTTCTACAAATCCGATAATCCAGCGCTACGCAAGCATTGCCATCGCGTTTCTGAACGCAGAAGTGACAACGCCAGATATTCATGCACAGTTTCGTATTGCCGAACAGGCAAAGAAGCATAATTTGCGTGTTTGTATACAAGGAAAGCGGCCAACGCTGACCGACAGACTGCTGGAACAGGTGCCAAAATATTGGCTGAGAACTCTCTATCCCGATATCGATAAGCACTCGTCAACGGAGTTTTTTTATCCCATTGATAACGTAACTGTCGGAGTGACTGCAGGCACAAGTTATGTGCTGGCACTCGCTTCGCTTTTCGATTCAACTGAGGAGGCATTGAATTACTGGCAAGGAGATATTGAGGGGCTGCCAACTGAGCGTAAAGTGCAGCGAAGTTTTGGCAAAGACTATTGGAGCAGTACCGAAATGTTTAAGTTATATGTTGAACATAGAGGGAACTACAAAAGCCTTAGCCAAGCATTAACGATCAGTCCTTCTTATCTGCGTCCCCAACTAATTGCTGCAGGTCTCCCAGGTCTTGGATTGGTGAATATGAATACCACCGCGAGGGCCGTCCTGGACTTTCAGACCGGCATGTCCCTCGAAGCAGCATGCGAATCCAATGGAGCTTCTCGGGATGAAGTGGAAAAGCTGATTCGAATTGGGATATCCAAGCTTTCGACTGCCATCAATGAAATATCCCAATCCAATTCCATTAAGGGAAGCTCACACCAAACGGATGATGACTAGGGTAAGTCGATGCTAGCTTGATATTTTGGGAACAACGACAAATCCCTCCAAACTATCGCCGTAGTTATGGCAGTTACCAGCACGCAACGATTGAGCTGTAACCGCACACAGTGCGGCATCAACAAAATCAATATTGGGAAGCATGGTCGTATCAATCCCCATATCGCTTAATATCTTGCGCCGCACTGAGCTCTTTCTCTTTGCAGAAATAATCTTCCCGGCCAGTGCACATGCCACCGCTTGAGGGAATGTCTCGAAACACACGGGGTTCGAATCTACAGGCTGACCATCGAACAAGTGGTAGTGCGCTTTCAAAAGGCTGAACAATTCGGCGCCAGCAAGCATCCAGCCATAGTTATCCTTGGGATGATCCTCTGCCATTTTCTGCGTTGGAGTAGCGAAACACCAGATACCCTCATTCATCAGAGCGCGTTCGGCGGGTCTCGCCCGTCCGGTCAGGCTCCATTGGCATGGTGCATCAACACCGACGGCCACAGCATGCTTTTGCTGGCACCAGTCAACGATTGCAGATGCGGCGGGAGTGGAGAGTTTGTCTATGCAGCAATTCCCGCGCAGCGCCACCGCATGAAAACCTTTGCGCTTGCCGCCAACATCGACACCAACAACGATCGGGCTACCTTGCAACATTCTGCGCCAGACTTATTTGCGCAAACGTGACAAGGGTACCCACTCGCCTGCGTCATTTTGATACTTCCAAAAGACCCAGCCGTTCACAGCCCTTCCTTTGATAATCATTTTTGCAGCTGCAGTGGGTGATTCATATTGTTTGGTGTTGAAGCAGATGAGGCCATCTTTGCGCAGTGTTGCGCGATATTGCTTATCTTTGTAAGTCGCCCTGAGTATGTAGCGGTGCTCAACCACGCCTTTCAATCCAAGCGTCCCTTTGGAAGTTGCCTTGGCTTTGATGCGTCGGGTAACCGCGCTCCCACCGAGCAACTTGGCTCTGTTGTTGGCATCGGTTTCGCTCATATGCTTACTGATAGCTCTGCCCAGGTTACTGGCGCCGGGCAAATGGCCTTTAACGTGATTTCCTTTTGGATTCACAATTCTTAGCACTAATGATTCCAGCGGCTTGATGTGATGATCTTCTGTCACCAGGTAAACACTGAAACGATCCCAAAGCCCTGTATGTCGATCTTTGAGGTGTGTCTTCAATCTGCCCTTCAGATTCATGGTCAGGCCGACATAGTAAAGCTTGTCCCCATGATAAAGCGCGTACAACCCGGCCTTACCTTTGATCATTTCGTTGATGATCTGAGGATATTCCTCCAGAATCTTCCACGAAATCTTCTCGAAGAATTCGGTTACCAGGTTATCGGCTTTCTTCTTCATCATTTCTCCCTAATGCAACTACTCAATGGCCTAACTATGTACTAGCCTGCCGGTTAAGGCTTCTTACTAAACTGAACAAATTCTTAATAAGCGGGTAAGTGGTAATTCGTGCGAAGCGTGATACTCCTTCCCGTAACTCGTATTTGCTTAAATATATTTTCTTGTCCTCTTCAAGGGAAACAAAAAAATCCAAACTAGGGTAGTTTAGCGACAGCCAGTTAGCTTCGGCTTCGTTCGGGATGGTTGCATTATCAAAGTAAGTGTTTGTCGCGCTATCGAAAGAAAAGCCAAAGCGTTTAAGGATAGTCTTCAAATTGAGATCAACTTTGTAACAAACAACACCATAAAGTGGGCCACTTTCCCCTCTCATTGCCTTGATCGCTTGTGCTTTTTCTTCGGCTTTCGCCAGGTCTCGGCCTGTGCAATTACCTTTTACTTCGATGACGCAGAGCGAATCATTTTTCTCGATGTAGCACTGTCCACCTAGCCTTCTGATGTGCGAGCCGGATCGGCAGAGAATGATGTCGAGCTGACCGGCATCAGTTTCGCCGTCTGACACAGTGCCCTTTACAAGACAGGGTTTCGGTTCAGAGCAGGATTCCAATGTGGAAATGAGGAAGTCCTCCCGAACCTCCCCCTTCATAAGCTCGTGGCTAATTATGTCCGATACATCATACTGAGCCATCAGCATATTTTCGGAATATTGATCAAATTCATCAAACCGCATCATTTCCCCATACGCGGTTGATGGTGGTTTGGATTTTTGCTTCGAAGCGGGCGATCAGTTGTTTGTTGGCATTTATCAAGGTTTGCTCTGCTTCGATTTCGGCGACTATGGTGCGTTGGGTTTGGAGGTCAGGCAGAGGTAATTGATAAGCCTTGAAGAAGCCACTATGAAAGCTCTGAACAGTAACCCCTGGTTTGATGCCTGCCGCAAGAATCTCGTTGCTCTTGGCCTTGAAAATGTAAAAGAGGTAACGGATATCTAGTTTTCCGCCGTCGGATTGGATCGCAACAATATCCTGATTAAACGCCATTGGACGAGTGGTCAGAGCTACCGGAAATGTATGCTGCAAAATGCCTGACCTAACAACACATAGCAGTGTTCCACTTGGCACGAGCTTGGTGGCACTGCTGGAAATCGCAGCTTCTGAAATATGATCTTCTGTATCCACCAAGAAATCCACTTTCATATCTTTTGGTGATACCCAGGGAATATTTCCTACCCAGAAGTTTGCTTCCTGTTTTGATGGGGTGCCACCGCTCCCCGTGGTCACAACTTCGCCAAGTGCAACAACCGGCCAATCACGCTGTAAATTGATGCTGGGACGATAGTTTTCAACCACCTGTCGAGCACCGTCAATGATCTTCTGATAGCCTTCTATTTCTTCGACGATTTCTTTCTGGATGGCAAGTGGAGGCAAGGGGATTTGGTGTGCTTCGTAAACATCTTTTCGGTTTAACCCAGGAATGCCAGCGCCACCTTTCAGGTCAGTAAGTTTCAAGGTTTTAAGGACCTGGTACAGGTATCGTATGTCACTTGCCTCTGGATTGACCGGTTTTACATAGTAAGTCGTATCTATAGGGAAACAATTTTCTGCGACGTAGGTGACTTCACCTGCTGACCCTTTACGTCCAATGACGATAGCTGGCCCCTCGATAAGAAACTTATTGTGGTAACCAGTAATTCCATTCGAGCCTAGAACTGGATATGGACCATCGCGGCGTTCGCTTTTTGGTAAGCTGGAACCATATTCTAGAGTGCAGACGCTTTCGAAGGGCATCAGATTAAAGGAAGATGTTCGAGCTTCGTCAATGCGATATCGCTCCCCGCTCAAATTCCAGTCCCCATTCTCCCCAAGCCGTGTTTTTTCTACTACGTGTGCATTTCTGAATTGTGAGGAATCAAAAATTGTGGGTGTGACATCTTCTTGTGAATGACGGAATGCCAAATAGGCGGCTGCAGCGTCAGGTAGCCCGCTGCCCGCCATTGCGCGCCGTTGTGCGCCGAGATTAAAGCCGTCGTTCTCAACTTTTACAAACAGTACTTCGCTGGTGCGCTTCGCCAGCCATTTGTCTAGCAACAATATTGAGGTCTTCACACCGCTATATGGGTTGAACACTCCAGAGGGAAGCGAAATCACTGCGACCAGCGAATTCTTCACCAGCATTTGGCGTAGTTGCTTGTATGCCGACCCGCTCTGAAAAATAATACCTTCTGGCACGATGATGGCTGCACGGCCATTGGGCGAGAGGTGCTCGGCGATGTAATCGACAAACAGCACTTCGCTGCGCGTGGCTTGTACACTGAAACGCTTGTGCGGTTTGATGCCGCCTTTCGGAGACATGAACGGTGGGTTGGCGAGAATCACATCCGCTGTCTCGTTCCATTTCTCTTCGCTGGTGAGCGTATCGTATTCGACGACGTGCGGATCGGTGAAACCGTGTAAGTAGAGGTTGACCAACGACAAGCGCACCATGTCTGGCGAGATATCGTAGCCGTGGACGTTAGCTGCAATGTAGGCGCGTTGCTCCGGGGTGAGTTGATCGCCCAGGTTTTTCTTGGTGTTGTGCTTGAGAATATGCTTCCACGCCGAAATGAGGAAGCCAGCTGTGCCGCAGGCGGGGTCGAGAATTCTTTCGCCTTTTTGCGGGTCGACGATCTCGACCATGAAGTCGATGATGTGACGCGGGGTACGGAATTGTCCGGCGTCACCCTGGCTTCCGAGAACGGAGAGCAGGTATTCAAACGCATCACCGAGTTTTTCCGAATGATCGTAGGTGAAGTAGTTGATCTCCTTCAGGAAAATGCGCAAGGTTTCCGGGTCGCGGTATGGCAGGTAGGCATTTTTGAAAATATCGCGGAACAGGGTTGGGATGCCCGGATTCTCGTTCATCTTGCCGATGGCTTCGGAATACAAAGCCAGTACATCAAAGCCGCCCATGTTCGGGGCCATCAGTTTTGCCCAGCCATATCTTGCATACTCCCCGGCAAAGAAGCTGCGCTTGCCGCCCAACTCTTCGGCCTCGGCATCCATGTCGTCCATGAACTTGTAGATGAGCGCGATGGTGATTTGTTCGACTTGCGATTTCGGGTCTGGCACTTTGCCAACGAGGATGTCGCGGCAGGAGTCGATACGGCGTCTTGTTTCAGCGTCGAGCATATTGGTTGTTGCTTTCCATTACATGAATTGATTTAGGGGTACATAGTCTTTGACGTACTCGGGAATTCGGTCTCGCCATTCCTTTGGCACGGCTTTAAAGTCGGCCATGCTGAATGCTGGGTTTACGTTGAGTTCGGTGAGGCGTTTGTTTTCGATGATGTCGCGCAGGCGGCTATCTGTGGTGTAAGCCTTGAAGAAGTATTTGAGGGCGACGATGGCATCGGCGTGTTTATTCAATGCGTCGGCAGGTTGGTCGAGCAGGAATTTCTGGAATTCATCTTCGAGCAGTTCGTCTTTGTTCTTGAAGTAGGGAATGAGGCCGAATATCTTTTCCAGTATTTCGCGCAAGGTCAGGCGACGGTCAACTCCGGCGGCACGGCGCAGTTTGTCGAGGTTGTAAAATGCGGATGGCTTGTCAAACAACTGGGTGGTGACGTATTCAATAGCCTGATCCCACTGCTCGTTGTCCACTTGCCGTTGTAACACAGGGTCGGCCTTGACCGTGTTCTCGAAACCTTCGAAGAACATGCGGTCGATTTTCATGCCTTGCGTGCCTATTGCTTGCTCTGCGAGCAGTTTCAGCGCATCGGTACCTTGGTGTTCGTATTGATCAATAGGTTCGGGTGGGGGCGGCAGCGGCGTGTCTTCCCGCTCGCTGGGACGCGGTAACTTGAGAACCTCGTCGTAGTTGAACTTTTCCTCGAAGTATTCGCAGACAGCAAAGAAGTCGAACAGCTTGTACTGCGTCTTGTCTTGCTTGCCGATCTGTTCCTTGAGCACTTTGTCATGTAGCTCGGTCAGGAAGTTGTGTTTACGTGTTCCACGGCCTTTGATCTGTACAAATTCAGAAGGTATGAAAACTGGGCGCATCAACGCAAGATTGAGAATGTCCGGGCAATCGTAGCCAGTGGTCATCATGCCTACGGTCACGCAGACGCGCGCTTTACTGGTTTTGTAGCTGTCGAGAAAATTGGTCGAGCCGAGCAGGTTGTTGTTGGTGAAGTTGATGGTGAACTGCTGGGCATCAGGAATTAGCGAGGTAACTTGCACGGCAAAATCGGATTGGTATTTGCCCGGATATATTACATTCGCCAAATCGTTGAGAATTTGTACGAGCTTGGCCGCGTGGTTCTGACTTACCGCAAAGACTATGGATTTGCCGAATTCGTGGCTGATCGGATCGCGTAATCCGTTTTTCAGGAAGGTTTCGCAGAATAGTTGATTGGTGGCTTTGGAAAAGAACTTCTTTTCGAAATCCTTTTGAAAAAAGGTCTCTTCGGCTGCTTGGCCTTCCGAGTTGGATGCGGCTACGGCGTAACCTTTGTCGGATAGCAATTGTGTAGTGATGTCGGTGCGTGCGTCGACCACCACCGGATTGATGAGGAAGTCATCACGCACACCATCAAGCAGAGAGTACCTAAAAGTGGGTTGACCGGTTTCGCAACCGAAAGTGCGGTAGGTGTCGAGCAGCAAGCGACGTTCAAGTTCACGCGGGTCGCGGCTGGTTGGTTTGCTTGCGTCGAACTTTTTCAGGTAGTCGCGCGGAGTTGCGGTGAGGCCGAGTTTGTAACCGACGAAATACTCGAACACGGCACGGGCATTGCCGCCGATGGAGCGATGGGCTTCGTCGGAAATCACCAAGTCAAAATCCGTAGGAGAAAACAGGCGTTTGTATTTATCGTTGAAAAGTAGCGATTGCACGGTGGTGACGACAATCTCTGCTTTGCGCCATTCGTCGCGCCGTTCCTTGTAGATAACCGAGGTAAAATCGTTCTTGAGTTGGGCAATGAATGCCTTGTTGGCCTGATCTTCCAGTTCCAGACGATCTACCAGGAACAAAACACGGCTCGCGTTGCCCGTACGTAGGAATAGTTTGATGACGGCGGCGGCAGTGAGCGTTTTGCCGGTGCCGGTTGCCATTTCAAACAAGAATCGGCTTTGGCCTTCAGCCACAGCATCCTGTATAGCGTGAACGGCGCGCTTTTGGTAGTCGCGCAGAAAG
This sequence comes from Sideroxydans lithotrophicus ES-1, assembly GCF_000025705.1. NCBI lineage: Bacteria > Pseudomonadati > Pseudomonadota > Betaproteobacteria > Nitrosomonadales > Gallionellaceae > Sideroxydans > Sideroxydans lithotrophicus. Next base: position 1,071,809 of record NC_013959.1, read on the forward strand.
CGCAGACGGTTTTTCTCCTCGAATGCAGGTCGTTCTAGATCATTTTTCCAACCCGCCTCGCTGGCGTAGCCCGGCATCTGGGTTAGCGCGATGTAATCCCTACCGACCAGCTCAGTGATGAGCTTTTGAGCGTTTGGCTGAAATTTCTTATGGCCTTTGATGGAATCCGGCGAGGGAAAGCGCGTGATGATGTGCGGGTTGCCTTGCTCCAAATCCCAGAAATAGTGCAGGTTGCCATTGGAGAGGATGATGAAACGGCAGTTTTGCGACTTGGCATATTTGCGCGCTTGTTCTTTGCCGATCAGTGGGTTCTTGTCTTCGGCTTTGGCTTCGAGCACGACTAGCGGAAAACCTGCTTCATCCAGCAGTAGAAAGTCGATGAACCCGTTGGAAACCGTCTCGAAATTTTCGCCTAGCTCATCGATCTGGGCTTTGGTCAGCTTGACCTTGGGCTCAAGGACGATGTTGGCTTTGCCGTGGCTATCCTCGAAAAAACGCCAACCTGCTTCTTCAAGCAGTTTGTTGAGCTTGATTCGGGCTTTAGCTTCTTTGGCCGCCATCCATTTCCCCTTTATTCACAAGGGACGAATCGTACCATGAAGATGTTTTGGGGGAGTTGAAGACCGATGGGCGACTTGATGGGGCGAGTAGCTAATTGCCGGCAGAATTTGAAGGTTATGGACCGTTCTTTGATGTCAACAAGTCGTGTCGGGTGTGGATGAACTGTCCCTCCACAGACTCGGCAGGGTATTCTCAAGCCATTGCCTGTCATTTCGAGCTAGCCACTGAATCCCATTCCCTGGAATCTGCTTCAGCTGTTTGATCGAATCATTCGGGTGTTCGCTAAGCAATTGCACAAGGTGTTGTCGATATTTTTCAGTCTGTTTGGCCAAGTTGGCTTTCTTCCAAGCGTCGCGCAGGATGGAATCCTGCGCCAAGTAGTCTTTGATAAACGTTTTCCTGATGCCAAGTGTGGCAGCGATGAGTTCGCGATCCTCTCCTGAGCCAAGAAGCTGGCGAAGGGCGGACTCTTTTTCGGGATTTAGTACGCGAGGGCGCCGCTTATATTCAACCCCCTCCATCTTTAGGTAACGAACTGCTTGTCCTACGGGAAGCCCTAATTGGTTAGCAGCGGCGTTAACTGAGTATCCTAGTTCTGCAACCATCAGTTTAAGCTGGTTCCTTTCTTCTGTTAGCTCAGCCCAAAGATCTTTCCTGTCCAGCCAGATTGAGATGGAAAGTATCCGCTGATATTCGGAATTGAAGTGCATAGGTTCGCCAAATAGGAAGTCCATCATCAGCGCGTGTTTCAGTGGATGTCTGTTGCCATCGAACTGGCGTAATAGTGAGCCGAGGAAGCCACCATGGTCTTGACGAGTTTCTCCAATAAATTCGAATCCACGCAATTCCTCCAAGCATGAATAACTTTCACGAAAAGCAGCTCTAATTTGGCTAAATTTCAAAGAGCCATCCATTGTGGTCCAACCCATGGCTTTGGCGCGTATATGGTAGGTTAGTCGCAACAAGTCACTATCAAACGGATTTTGGGATCGAGTAACCAGATAGCAGCTCCATTCGTTTAGTTTATGCAGTTTGATTAGAACTTGTTCATTTGGGATTGCATCTGCTTGCCATTGGACGTCTGCCGGAAGAAACCATTCCTTCAATACCCTTGAGTGAAACGCTTGAGGGGGCAACAGAAGGTAATCGCCATGCGTCTGGCAGACGCGATTCGTCGGCCACTGATGTTCTATATGCCACCACGGCGTGCCCAGTGAGTTTGTCTCGCTACGCATGCAGCTTGGACAGGCTTTCAGGGGTGCAGCGCTTCCTGCTCTGCTTGGTAACACACCAAGGTGATGCTTGATATGCACATCCCCACCTTCGTTCATATTTTCGGCGATTGATCTAATTGCGGATGTAGCCAGGAAGGGAGAAAAGATGCCGAATACGGTTCTTTGATATATCAACTCGTCAGCCGATCCCAAGAGTTGATTTGTTCTCCCTAAGAAGACGTTCAATTGTGTCGGAAAGTCATGCCGAAGTCCTGCTGTGGAATCATCGAATAATTGACGGCTAGTCAACCGAGCGCTTGTATTTCCATTAATGCGATGAAAGCGTGCACACCAGCTATACAGCGTTTCGCCCGTAAATGGTAATGGTAGGTGCGAGTTGTCGGTGTCGAAAAGCTCGCTCAAGTGGGCAAGATCATTTGAAAGTTCATTCAATCACTCATTGTTTTCTGCGGGAACGGGCGGCTTAGGCAGGAACTTTTCGAGCTCCATAACTCGCCAGCTTACGGGTAACCCAAACCCAAAATGCACAAAGCCGTTGTACTCTCGATGAGAGAGGTTAGCCGCCATATGGATGAGGTGCTTTTTCAGACGATCTTTGATTCGTGTGCACGCAGGATCACTGTCTATGAAAGACATGTGCTTGAAAAAGGCCTTTCTGGACAGGTCGAACCTGGTCACATCACCTATCTCGGCCGACTCCATCATCAACGCAAGCATCGCGGCGAGGCTCTCCATGGAGTGAATGGTTTGGAGATGTCCTATCTCAACATTGGCCGATGAATACTTGCGCGTCCAATTTGGCCCCGATCCGTTTCCGTCAAACAGTACGTCTCTGATTGGAGGGGGAAGTCGAAGCAGTGATAAGTGGACGAAGGATAGGCGATCCATATTGCTTGATGGCTTGGATCGATGCTTTCTGCTTTTGGTTGATTGATTCATCAACTCCCACTCGTGAGCTATTTGGGAGTCGCCGCGCGTTCTTGCTTTAGTTATCCAATCTTCTGGAATGCGACGGAAACGCGACGACCAGAATACGGATGACTCTAATTCGCCAAATAGTAGGTCAAAGATAGGGTGAAAAAATGCAGAAGATGATCCCGGGAATTCCAGTTCTGCAGCTAGCAACCAAGGCGCAATCCGCACTTCCTTATCTGGTTCAAATGCGACTGAACGATACAGCCGAAAATAGTCGCGTACTGTTTCCTCAGAGGGCGCAAGAAGGCTTGGATTTACTATTTGATTTTCATATTGATTTTCTCGAACTCTTCTTTCAATCTGCTTAAAGCCAAGGTTGGTTAAGTATTTCAGATTGTCAATAAAGTAACCTGTTCTAAAAAACAACGTAGGTTGCTTGATTGTCTTGCCCATGGGTTCCTCCTTGAATTGCCAAATTATCGGTGAAAACGCCCCTTTTGAACCATCTCCATTTCTGCTTTCATTGGACTCAGAGAAATCCAGAAATCGAAAACTAATGAGATCAATCCAAGTTAATGGTGAATTTGGTGCCTGCTTGCTAAAGCTGAGACTCAGTAGGAAGTTGTCTCAGAAAGCTGTCGCCATTCTGGCTGAGATGGATCAGTCCTACTTAGCTGGGTTAGAGGCAGGTCGCCGCCCCCCGCCTCGCGATAGGCAACTTGCCCGTCTCGTAAGCGCGTTGGGTGCTACCCCAGAGGAAATCCAAGAACTGCGAGAGGCGCGAGCCCTCGCCAGACTGGCTGATGTGGTCGACGAACTTGATCCGCAGCGTGGTAGGGCGTTGGCTTCGTTGGCGTGTCGTTTTAACAGATTGTCTGCTAACCAGCTGCGAGTCATTGAGGAAATGGCATCGTTGCTCGAACAGCGATGAAGTGAATTGTGAGAAGGAGAATGCGATGAGCTAAATGAAAAAAACCGACCCACCTTGCGGGTGAATCGGTTCTTCCACCTCTTTGCGGGAGGAATTACTGCTGCTTCGACACCATCAGTTTCCCCCCCAGACGATGCTTGAGTCAAGTGTTTCATCTTGACTATAGGGAGTCCATTTGCCCGCAAATCAGAACAAGGACTGATTTTCAGACAAAGGAGCTCGCATGCCATCAAAACACAAAGGGATCAACGCGTCCCGCCTAAAAACCATCTACGCTCGCCAGGCAATGCCAAGCTGGGACAAAGATTATGTGCCTGCAATTTTGGCTACGCCTCAAGAGGCACCCTCAATTTCTAGAGCATTCATCCTTACGCCAGAAAAACTTCAGAACCGTGAAGTCCATTTGCTATCCACGCCGGAGCGAAATGCCGCATTGCTTGGGCTATACCATCCTGATGTGATTGGACTTCAGGAGCAACGCATGTTGTCACCTGAACCGTGTCCGCATCCACTGTGGACATTTCCCGGCATGGACAGGACGGGATTGCCTGCAGTCAAGGGCCTTATTGATGTTTCTGATCGACTCGGATATCTCAACCTGCTGACACGCGTAAATGTAGAAAACAAGGACGATCCACGCGGCAATTCCTCGCTGGTTTTTCCGTGGGTCGGGGATCTGCTGTGGGCAATTCGAACGGCTTCGGGTGCAGTCTTCAACATTAACTGGACGGTGAAGAGTAGCTACGCTGATTTCAAGCGTTCTTTGCCCAAAAGTAAAAAAAAGGCAAGCGACATGGCAAGGGTTCTGGCTCGCCACGAGATTGAAAGGGCGCTTTACGATGACGTGAGAATCAAGACTGTGCAGGTTGCCGACGAAGGTATCGACTCGCATGTTGTCGCAAATCTGCGGCAGCTCTTTGGTCATCATCGCCGCCCCCTTGGCCTTTCTGTGGAGCAGCGAACAGAGATTCTCTACAAATTCTATTCCGCACTTGGGGCGGGTGTGCCCCCAGTCGAGGTAATTCTCCAGTATTCAGACAGGGGTAGATTTACAGTTCATCAGTGCCGTTCGCTCTTTTATCAAGCAATCTGGAATCGAGAGCTTCGCATCGATCTGTTCCATCCGATATTGATCAATCTGCCGCAACGTCCGGAGGAGCGGGACGTGCTCGATGTATATGCAGATTGGTTTAGGGGGTAAGGATCATGCATATTGGTATTCAAATTGAAGCCCCCGAAGGCTGGGGACAGTTGCCTATGGGGGGTGTTTTCCACTTCTTGAAGAGTGATGCGAAACGAGGCCGTGTTTTGCTAGTTCATTTCGATCGTGGAACGCCGACGAGGCAGCCCAAGGCTCAACTCCTAGCACTTGAGCGAAAAAAGTTTGAAGAAGGGATTGCTCTTGAAAAAATCATTCCTACAGCAGAACAGTCCATCCTCCCACCATGGCTGAAAGAACTGGAAGGGATTGACCTGTCTCAAGTTGACCGGGAGAGGCCGAACGCCAAGATACTTCATAGTTCGAGGGTTGAAGATCGCTTCCTGAATATTGCTCCTTCGGTTTGTGACTTTGAAGGAGTAATGCAATCTAAAGATCCTGAAGCGGAGCTCAATCGGCGAGCTCGACTATGCGATCCGCCACAAAATGAGACGCGGTTCCGCGTTCATTTTCTGACGTACATGTGTTTCGGGAGAAACATGTGGGTTCTGTTGCCGCCCTTCCATCGCATTGGCCACTGGGACCGCTATGTTCACCCCGATAGGAAATATGGAAGACCATCTCTTGCCTTCGGTCGTCACTACGGCAATGGCTCAAGCAAGGAGTTGACAGATCGTTGCGTAAAAGCCTACCTGGCTCGCGCTGGACTTGGCAAATTTCTCATTGAGATTTACGACGATGCGATGGTGTATGAATTCGGTTGTCAAAGAGTTGTTGGCGAGAGTGGAATGAAGTTGTATGTGCACCCGCGAGGTGAGTCGTTCCCAACGTATTGGCAATTTAGATATCGGGTGCAACAGGCAATTGGCATTGAAGAAATGCAAAAGACTCTATATGGGGCTGTGCGATTCAGAACCAGAAAGGCCGCATCGCTGGGGCCATTTTCGGAGGAAATCGCAAATCTCATGGAGCGAATGGAAGCTGACGGCTACTTTACGAAGGAACGCCCCAAAGGGTATGTCGAAGGCTCTGTACTGCCACCGTTATGCGTTGTAACGGGACGCGATCTGCTGAGTGGGCTCAAGCTCGGAATAGGGTTTTCATTTGGAGCTGAAAAGCATACTGCGTACCGCATGATGTTATTTTGCATGGCAGTACCAAAGGATTATTTTGGCAGTCTCTTCGGAATCAAGATTGATCCACAGGAGTGGCCTAACATCGGCCTGCCAAGCAATTTTGGCATAGACCGAGGACCGGGGGCTAAACAGGACTTAATTGCGGAAGTGGAGAAGAGATTTCCGATCAAGGATATGGCTCCTTCATACTCAGGACAGTCGAAGGCGACCATAGAGACGTCGAATCCACGCAATATGCATGCAGAGGGGCAACCGACCTACCTTGCGAGCAACCTTACTCCTATTCAGTTAGCTATAAAGGAAATACTCCGGCTGCTTAAGTATAACCAAGCGGACGATATGGAGGGGCGATTCGAACCGGACAGTGATTTGGCATTTGTGCCTCCATCCCCAATTGGACTCTGGAGTCACTATGACCGGTTATTTCGGAATGACGCTATGCCCATCAGCATTGAAGATGCTGTGCGGCTGTTCTTAACTCCGATTGAGTTTTCTTTGCACGATGATGGTGTGTGGCTGGATCAGCGGCGCTATTTCTCCACTGAGCTCGAGGAGTCCGGAATTCTGGACAAAGTTGCACGGTCTGGAAAGACAGGGACAAAGATACAAGGATACATTTTGGATCTGTGCGTTCGTTACATATGGGTCGAAGTCGAGGGGCGTCTACTTCAGCTCGAAGCGATGCTGCGGATTCGGGGAGATGAGGAAACGCTTTGGATGTCGCTGGCGGAGCTTGAGCAATGGCAAGAAGCGCGCCGAAAGACGCGGTCCGCATTCCAGGTTCATCAACACGCCGTTGGCTCAGAATTTGTGGAGCGCTTCGAAGACAGCACTGGCCAGAAGTGGGATTCGGCCGTGCGACGCCCAGGGAAGCCTAAACGTTGTGCTACGGCGAAACAGGAAGAAGCTGAGGCCAGACAGGTTACTTCCAGGAGGGTCGCCTGATGAAAAGATTGCAGTCAAATCCATGGGCGAAGCGGTTTGAGTTGTTCTTAGATAAAGAGACAATTAGGCGGCATTCTCTTGTAGTCGTGCCACCCCTTATTGGTCTTCGCGATGAATCCACAGAAACTGCTTGTTTGCGTATGGAACAGGCTCTTAAAACGGTGTTTTATCCTACGAATCAGTGTGTAGACGTGTTGCTCAGGCTCGTCGATAAGGCTTTCGCGCATTGCCTCAGAACGTATGACGATGAGAACAAATACTTGGCTGGAATCTATGCCAAGAATCCTCCCTTGTTGGAATTCGAGCCTCCCCTCCTAGTTACTGGACTGGCAGGAACTGGCAAAACCGAAATCGGAAAAGGCATTCTAAGAATCCTCCTTGACGATGGTCAGGTTGTTGTAGGGCAAGAACACTCGCCGTTCCCACTCAAGAAACCATGGTACGTAACGGTTCATGCCAAGGCGGGCCCGTTAGACGTTTTGAAAGTACTCGCTAATTGTGAAAGAGGTTCTTCCGATTTGGTGGAGCGATGCAGGAAGATCGCATTCAGGGATGGTGTGCCATTGCTAATGGCAGATGAGTTTCAGTTTGCGACTGGCAGTTCGAGCGCTAATGCGCGGGTAACGCAGATGCTGCTGTCGCTTGGCTACATCGGGATTCCATGGGTCTATAACGCAAACTTTACGCTTGTGCGACGACTACTGAAGCGTCCCGAAGAAGACCTGCAACGCATATTGAGTGATTGGATCATTCTGCAGCCAGATCCACCTTCAAGCATGGATTGGCAAGAGACCTTGAGAATCCAGAAAAACGTAGCACCGGATATTCTGTACTTTGACCCTGTCATGGATGCTTCCAAAATCCATGAATATACAGCTGGTCGGAAGAGGGCCACTAAGGAACTTTTCGTACGGGCTATGCGTGCAGAACATCCACGAGGTGGCGTGGTTGATATGGCAGCTATTAAGAGGACTTATCATTCGCAGCAATATGCGGGCTTTAGAGCAGAGTCTGAGATTCTGGCGAATCAGGCAATTACGAATTGCCCAGACAAAAAACGTCCTGATCTTTGGTGTCCCCTTCCTCTTTCAATGGGCACGACAGTTGAATTTGCAGTAGCTGCCAAAGAAAGGAGAAATGCGCATGTGGCAGATGCTGAAATCAGGTCGGCCTTAAGTGGTAATGAAAGAGATGCTCTTCGCGAAATTGAGCGAAAAAGCACCAAACCTCAAAAGAAGCATGGGGAGGTCGTGCCATTGCGAAGAAAAGCCGCTCCGACCGCTGAGGATTTAAAGCGGAACGCGAACTGGTTCAAAGACCAGATATGACTGTAATTGAAATTTCTTCTGCCGCCCTGGCGGTCCAATAGATATGAAAGGATCACGATGACTCACTCTCATGATGACAACGAGCTCACACAGGCAATTAACGAAATGATTCCAAAATCACTCGACGATATTATTCGTGCGAACCGACATTTATGCATTCTTACCTTATCAACTGAGGGGCAGTTGGGCGAGTTGCCGCCAATTGTTCAGTCATTGAGAAACCCAAAGGCTATCAATGCAACATTAAGTGATTGGAGATTCATTTGCCTGAATCTTTCGAAAGAGCATGGGGGGAGCCAGCATATACTGACCGGCTACCACGAGGTCCAAGGATGTTGCTGGTCTACGTCGGTAATAGTGGCGGCCGATCTGGAACATGGTCTGGTGTTGACCAGAAGCGGGAGCATTTATCGGCTAGGCACTAAAGGTGAGGCGGAGCCGGGACAAGATATGCTTCTTCATATATGTGTCCAATTGCATAAATGGGGCATGGGCACATTGTTTGGTGTCCCGCATGTATTCTATTAGTATCTCAATGGGCATCAAAATGATCTGCTTTGCCTAATTGTGATGCCCAAAGTGTTGCAACTTATCCCTGGCTCGTTTAGAGTCCATCGCTTGCGCAACAGCAGCAATAATTGACCGCAAAGAACGGTCTAATGCGGCTGATAATCAGTATAGGAGGCTGGCGCGAATTACTTCTTAAGTGGGAGTGATAAATTTTAGCTTTGTTATTTAGGGGGAATAACATGATAGTAAGCCTCTATACTTTTCCTTCATGTCAGTCAGACATGCTGGTATATCCTAAAGTGTTAATCGCGCTCGATCAAATGCATCAGGCTACCATATGAGTGCCGTTATTCCGCGACTCGCTGGTGATGAATGGCAGCGCTGGGCTAATAAATTGCTAACTTGTCACTATGGTCCGACTGAATATCAGACGGTTCCAGATAATGATAAAGGTGACGCAGGCATCGAAGGGTTTACTGTTAAGAATGGTCATGTGTACCAAGCCTATGGTTGTGAAGAACCTGTAAGTACCAAGCAGCGTTATGAAGCTCAGCGGGACAAGATGTCACAAGACATCAAAAAATTCATAGACAATCAAACGGTACTCAAGAAAATATTCGGATCCGTAGAAATAGAGCGATGGATCCTATTTGTTCCATATTTTGATAGCAAAGAAATCGTATCGCTCGCTTCGAAAAAAACGGCTGAGGTGTTGGCTGCGAAATTACCTTATGTTTCGGACGATTTTCGAGTAATGATCTGCCAAGAAACGGATTTTGCTGTCGAGCGAGATCAGTTGCTGAATGCGAATTTAGGCACGATAGAGGTTCAGGTTGAAGGGGCCACAACAGATCAAGTTACTCTTTGGGCATCGTCTAACCACAGCCTGTCCTCAATACTTGAAGCTAAACTGAAGAAATTGCCAACTATCCAGAACGATAAACATCGACTGGAATTTCATCAAAAAGTGCTGAAATGGTATCTTGATGGACAATCGATTCACGAAGCACTACGTATATATCCTGAGGTATACGAAAAAATACTGAGGGCAAAAAACCATCGCGAAAACTTCCTTGCGATGACTCTGATTAGTGGGGCTCCTCCTCAAAACATTCTTAATACCACTTTGAATGACCTCATTGAGGCATTCAAGTCGGAAATTAAGCTGCTAAGCAGTTTTGATGCTGAATCTTTGGCGCATGAGGCCGTTGCTGACTGGCTGCTTCGGTGTCCATTAGACTTTCCTGAGATCCAAAATCATGATTGAAGTTATAGCACAAGGCACTGATGTGCCTGAATTGAATACAGAGATCGTCTTCAGACGACGCCCGCTATCTTTGCCTGAGGATCTCCGGCCTGCGTGGAGGATTGGTCTGCTAGTTTTACTTCTGAGCACTTGTTGCCGTGGTGGGAAAAGTAGTCGTGCGCGTCTTCATGTACTTAGTTGGGGAATCAGAACAAAGGAAAGTCAGGTTGATCTTGTTGCCGCCATTTCAGGGAATCTGAATCCAGGCACTCTACTAGTTCGATTTGACCCTTTCTTAGATCGCGCATTGGACTTTGCGATTGGCGAGGGAGCCATCCAGCATGTTGGCGGTAAATCAGTAGCGCTTACCCAAACTGGTAAGCGTCTTTCCGAGGAAATACGCCAATCTGATTCTGTATTCGTTGCTGAAAAGAAATTCATCGATTTAATCGGTCAGAAAGTCTCAGAAGAATTAGTCAGGCAAATGTTCGGGTGGAAGGATTAAATTATGCGTTTTAGAAGGCTAACAATTCGCCTGCAAACTAATGATGGACCATATGGAGTTACGCTTGATTTTCCAGATGGTCTTGTGGTGATGTGGGCAGACAACTCTATGGGGAAGTCTACCTGCGTTAAGTCGATCCTTGTCGCTCTTGGTATGGAAGCGATGCTTACGACTCAACAATCTGACCTTCCGTTGCCTCCTGCAGTTAAGGCAAGGTTAGATTCGGATAATGGCGAACACGATGTAATTGAGTCGGAAGTATTTCTTGAATTAGAGAATCAGAAAGCAGAGAGAATTGTTGTACAACGCACAATAAAAGGATCTCGTGATAAAAACCTGATTACGGTACACGAAGGGCCCATTTTGACGTCTCCGGGGCAATCTGTTTCTTCAAGAGATTATTTTGTTAATCGACAGGGAGCAGCCACTCGAGAATCAGGCTTCCATTTCTTCTTGTCGAATTTTTTCGGCTGGCAGCTTCCTCAGGTTCAGACATACGATGGCAATGAGTATCCATTGTACTTGCAATGCGTTATGCCATATTTTGCTGTGGAGCAAACGAGAGGGTGGTCTACGGTACAACCACCCCTCCCTACGCATTTTCGAATTCGCGAGGCACATAAACGCGCCGTTGAGTTTATCCTAAACCTTGATGCACACCGAAATGCGCTCAAGCGCCAAGAAATTGACCTTGAAATAACTCGAATCGCTGTGGCATGGGCGGCGCAAGTTGGTCGCGCGAATGAACTGGCAGAGCAGAAAGCGGTGCGTGTTCAAGCCCTGCCTCAGAAACCAACAGCAACATGGCCGCCCCTTGTTACTCCGAGTCTGATGGCACCTGTTGGTAGCGAGTGGATCAGCATTCGTGATAGAGCAGATGGCTTTCAGGCGGAGCTTGATAATCTGGTGAAGAAAGAAATACCTAGGGTAAACGAGATTGCATCTTCTGCTCAAGCAGAGCTGACAGCGGCAGAAGAAGTCATTCAGGATAAACAGACATTACTGTCTAGGCTACTTGAATCTTTTGCAATGGAGCAGCAGGAGGTTGAGCGTATTGAAGAAAGGCTCAAGGCTATTGCTGAAGATATTCAGCGCAATAAGGATATACGAGTATTGAAGAATCTCGGCTCGCGTCAAGGATCGGCGGTTGATGGTGGTAGTTGCCCCATATGTCATCAGTCAATACACGATACTCTTGTGCCAATTGATTTCGCGCAAACCGTTATGTCTCTTGATGAGAGTATTGATTTCTTATCAGAGCAACGTCGTACATATGAAGTCGTGCTAGCGAATGCCGCTAATGTGGTCGATTCTAGGAGCCTGCAAATCAGCACGCTTCGCGAAGAAGTCTCTACCGCACGACAGATAGTGCGGGCATTGCGGCAAACACTGGTTTCAGATGGAAGGCAGCCGTCTATTGCTGCAATACAAGCGCAAATTAGACTTGAGAATTCTGTTGCAAATGATCGTGATGCACAAAGTCGTTTCGAGAAAATAGTAAATGGCTTTGGGGAGTTGGCTGATAGCTGGAAAATTGCCCAAGAAGAAGCCCTTAAGCTACCTAAGGACGATGTATCAGAAGATGACCGAAAGAAGATAGGCATTTGGACGAGGATTCTTCGAGACCAACTGTCGCAGTATGGATTTGGCAGTTTCCCAGAAACTCAGATAGTCATCTCTACGGACACGTATCGACCAGAGCATGAGGGTTTCGACCTTGAAGCAAGTTTTCCTCTGCAGAACAGTATTTCTGCAAGCGATCTTATCCGGACAATTTGGGCATACCTCAATGGACTTCTTGAGATAGCGAGAACCGAAGACACACATCATCCAGGATGCATCATTTTTGATGAGCCCAGACAGCAAAGTACTAGAGACGTTAGCTTTGGCGAACTTCTGAAGCGTGCATCTCTCGCCGGTAATTTTTCACAACAAGTCATTTTCTTTACTAGTGAAAATCGAGAGAGACTAAAAGGACATCTCTCTGGGCTTCCGCATTATCTTAACGAGATAGAAGGCAGGGTTCTGAAGAAAATACCTTCCTGAACCCAGGGGCGTCTACAAAGCGAGAAATTAAAAGCTGAGTAAAGTCTACGAAGGCGGGCGAAGTCCAGTTTGATTTACGCAGATAATGAAAGGCGAATCTTGGAGAAAATTAGCAAAGTGAATGGGCCTGGCTTCACTGACGAACTTCGCCAACGTCTTTTAACACAGGGTATTAATTCCATTACAACAGTTCAACGCATGGCAATTGAAGCAGGCGTCGCTGATTGTAAAAGTCTGGTTGTTTGTGCGCCGACATCATCTGGGAAAACTCTTGTAGGTGAAATTGCACTATTGGCTGCAATTGATTCCGGTCGCAAAGTGCTTTATCTGGTATCTCTTAAAGCACTTGCGGATCAAAAATTCGATGATTTTGGGCGACGTTACGGAAATGGTGGCCGAGATCCGCTTGCGCGGATCGCTATAGCTACTGGGGACCGCGATGACGGTGATTCAGAGCCGCAAATTCTTGTGGCTACCTACGAAAAAGCAATTGCTCTTATCCTCTCTGGGGCAATAAATCTTGCTGAAACTGCCATTATTGCTGATGAATTGCAGATTCTAGGTGAGGACAAGCGCGGCCCTGAAATCGAAATACTCTGTGCTTTGCTGCGTCAACGAGGCGTAAAGCAATTCATATCACTAACTGCGACGGTGTCGAATGGTGAGGATATATCAGGTTGGCTTGAATGCGACTTGGTTGAGTCAGGGCACCGCGATGTTGAGCTGGTTCAAGAAATATGGGCAGATGGGAAGATTTTCTCAATCCGGTTTGGTCAGGAAGAGGGGGAAGCCAAGGACCCGGGACATGCTCTTCCAACAAATACCTTAGATGCTGTCGAGCGCCTCCTATTGCAAAAACGAGGCCCGGTTCTTGTGTTTACTGAAACACGAAGGGATGCGTCTGAATTGGCGGCTCAATATGCTAGCCGGTGCACTAAGACAGTGGATGGTTATAATTTCGCGGAACAACTATCCCTTTTCTCAGAGGCGACGGAGTTTTCTGATAGGCTAAAGGATACGGCTGAAGCTAAGGTAGCATTTCATACTGCCGATCTGACTCAGAGTGAACGTGCGGTTGTTGAACAGGGACTGATCGACGGTACCTTCAATGTTTGTTTTGCGACGCCGACGCTTGCTGCAGGTGTGAACTTCCCTTTTCAAACTGTTCTATTCGATCGAATTCATCGCCGATACATTCCTCCTCCTCCACTGCCTATTGGTAACTATCGAAATATGTCAGGTCGTGCAGGTCGTTTGGGGATGCATGAACGAGGTTACTCCGTTCTGATTCCGCGTGACCAAATCGAAGCGAAGCACGCGAATGTCTTAGTTTTGCCCGAAAATGAGCGGCTGACGTCGAAACTCATATCTCTCAGTGTTCGGAAGATTGTACTCACACTTATTGCATCTGGATCTGCCGGAAGCATCGAAGAAATTCGCGAATTCTTGGAGAACACGCTTTATTGGTATCAGATTCGTGATCGCAATCCGGCCAAGCTAGACGAATTAGTGTCGTTGGTTAAGAACTCGATTGAATGGCTAATCACCCATGGGATGGTTACCCAGGACTCTACGCGTCTAATTGCTACCGATTTGGGTTTGGTCACATCGCGAACCGGTCTACTTCCATCCTCTGCTTATGCATTTGCGCAGGCGCTTACAAAGCACGCCAAAGACCTTGAAGCCTCCTTCGAAGATTTTGAGGTAGGTTGGATTCACGCTGTGTGTTCTAGCGATGATTTCAAATCAACTTCAGCACAGCGCTTCTTGCCACCTGTCCGAGGAATGACTGCTAATGCATTGGGCATGTTAAGAGTCTCCAAGCTGCTCGCAGACTTGGATTCATCTCAGGATTCTGCAAGCGTTATTCAGTCTTCATTTGCGCTGTTCCAATTTATGTGCGGGCAACTGGAGCGAAGAATTAGTGCCGATTCCGGGATTTCGTCTGGGTATCTTCATCGACTGGCCGGCGATGTAGCTTGGGTCTTGGATGGTATCCATCATATTGCTGGCGTTCCAAGCGTCGGATGTCCTCAGGCGGTCATGAATAATTTGTCCATTCTTGCTCGACGTATTCGGTATGGAGTGCCACTTGAACTGGTCGACTTAATACGAATTGCGCAGCGCGCTAATGTACCCGGATTCGGAAGGCAGCGCGCGTTGGCTTTGATGAAGGCCGGCTTGTCCACTCCCGAGGCTATTATCAATACTGACCTAAAAAGTCTTGAGAAAATTCTTCTTCATAAGGTACGTGTCGATAGTCTGGTGGATGCGTTACAAAAAGCTGAGGATCGTCCGTATGAGTTTGCGCGCAGACGTCAATCGAAGGCCGCGCGAGAGCTTGGAATAGAGGAGATGGTTGAAGATGCCTATCGTCTGTTTGGAAATGAATATGAAGATGCGATTGAAGCTCTTCTACGCCTTGAGAAGACATGGAAGATCACAAAGCTGGAAGATGGTAAACGGCAGGGAGTCCCAGATTTCATGATTCAGTTAGATAGTAAGTCGGCCGTGCTTGAGTGTAAGACGTGCACAAAAAAACCTCCCGCGATAACCAAGGATGAGGCATTTGCAGTTCTTACAAAGGCTGCAAATATCGAATCAACGACAAGGCGAGTGACCTTGGGTAAGCCTGGATTTGATACTTTTTCAGAAGGGAAAGCTTGTGGGTCTACTGAGATAACGTTGATTCGTCATGCAGACTTTATTGATGCGATGCTGTTGTTGAGGTCTGGCTTAGTAACGGTCGATGAGGTTTATAACTGGCTTGTAGAGCCTGGAGTTGCAGAAATTGAACGGTTAGATGCCAGGAAGTCTACTCTCGCTGTACAACAGATGAAGATGTAGATTGCACAATATGAAAAGAATTCGAGATACCGTTTATGTTGTTGGTGCGGGGTTTTCAAAAGGCTGTGGTTACCCGCTGACACGAGACTTACTTTTTGATGTTTGGGCGCGAATAGATGATACTCATCGCGACAGCTTAAGGAAAATTATTGAGTTTCATCACCCGCATTTTCGGGAAGATAAGCAAGCGAGTTTTCCGAACATAGAGAAGTTGCTCACCGAACTTACCGTTAATATCGATCTATTTAAAAGCTCGCGCCGTTATAAAGGAAATTTCCAGAAAGAAGAGTTGATTGAGGCACGTCAAGCGCTTCTTAGTACGATTGCTTCATGGTTTCACGAGATTTACAAAGATGCGAAATTAACGCCTTGGTTAGATGAATTTGTGCAAATCGTACAAGAAGAAGAGGCGGGAATAATTACTTTCAACTGGGATTTGCTCCTGGATCAAAAAATGTTTGGCCGCGATATTACGCCGGATCAATATGGACTTGGCAAAGAGTTACCAAAGAACGGCCCTTTTATCTTAAAACCTCATGGTTCACTTAACTGGTATACGTCTGATGAAGTGAACTCAGTTATAGAAGAGCGTCGCTTAATCTTGTTCCACGCCCGTAAATCAAACCATCAAGTAGAGGTATTCATTCCTCCAAGGGAAATCAAAACTAAGGTAAATAAGAAATACACCCCACTTATCGTGGCCCCGTCTTACCTCAAAGACTTTAGTAAGCCAGTCTTTCGTCACATTTGGAAGCATTCAACGGAACTGTTGAGCACGGCAAAACGGATAATTTTTCTTGGCTATTCACTACCTGATGATGATTTGCAGGCTCGATACATCCTTCGATGTGGTTTTCATAACCAAATAGAAGGAATTATCCGAAGAAATGGCCGCCTAATTCCAACTGGAAAGTCGAAGGTAGTAGTGGTCAATCCAGATTATGAGGCTGTAAAACGAATTAGGGATATCCTGAACCCAGGAGTCAGGGTAAGCCGCCCAGCTAAGACAGTAGAGCAATGGCTACGGGATACTCACAGATCATAATCGGACAATCTGAGCTTGCATGCCTGAGGTGGTAAAGCTGAGAGACAGTTATTTTATTTTGGCTGGCATCTACAGATTGCTCCGCAACTACAACTAAACATAACTAGTGAACTGAATCATGGATACAAACGAAGTATTCTTCGATGTCTACAACGACATCCGCGTTCCTCTGATATCTATTGACGTCCTAAAGCTTACTGATGGACTCAAGCAGCTAGATATTAGGAAACCCTGGAGTTACGTGGCTTTTCGAATCGACGTGCCTGACAGCAAACATGGAGCATTTCTTGACGCCATAAGAGGTCTTATTCAAAAGATTGTAATTTCCAAAGAACTGGCGAGCCTTTTCGCAACTGATCCGCTCTTGGCGAATACTGCTCCGCCCAAGATTATTGTAGCAGGGCTTGTACCGCAGTCCCGTATTCAACATTTACGTATTATGGGGAATCAACTCATATGGGAGGAGAATAGTCTGCGTCCTTTGGCGTATTCAACATTGATAAACCAATTTCTGAATATCGTGACACTGCACAAGTTATTGATTGAGCAGAAAAGGCAGGCAACCACTCAGGAGCTAGAAGCTCTAGGATTTAGCGGTGATAACGTCGAAACTGTGTCTGAGTATCCCCGCCAGTTACAGACGCATTTGCACTTTGCTGCCGCATCTTTGGGTGCATGGCTCGGTGGAGCTATCAATGTGCAGTACTTTGCTTACTATGCTGCAATTAGGCAGATTACACATGCGCCTCTCAACGATGCATATGCGGCGAGTATTGGATATGATTCAGATATGGCATCAGCCTTGACCAAGAGTGGGATTATTGCTGCTCCGCCATCTCTTGTTTTGCCTTTAATAGAGGCTCAAGGTAGTGCTAAGGTGTTTGGCTCAATCGGCATCGACGAGACCAACACGGCCAATCCCCCAGACGACTCGTTTGATGCTTCAAAAGAAACAGATCATCCTGGATTTCTACCAGGCTTCTTGACGGACAAGCACTATCGAGCCATGTTTATTGCTCGCCGCAGCGGGCAATATGGGTTCTATGGTGCAAAGGACGTATTCCGCGATCACTACAAACAATTCTACAGCGACTTGCAGGACTATCCAAGGGTGCGCTGCAAGCACTACTGTGTACCAATCGTAGATGTATCCAGCGTTCAAGAGTTACAGGATCATGCTTCCAGGATTCCCCTCCATAATCCAGACGGGGTTTTCTTTCGCGGGCAGAGACAGATGTACTTACTTCAGCGTGAAGAGCGAGTTCAAGACATGCTCTTTGGCGGATCGACGAGAGCAGAACCTTCTCTTGTGACATCTGCATCACGTGATGCAAACTATGATTATGACAAATTTCACTTTCAACTCAGGCGCTATCTTGAGCGCCGGATCAACACAGATGGAAAGAAAGGAAGCGAGTCTCTTCGCCATTTTCAGGAGTTACTCGTTGATCCGACATGCCGGTTAGACCGTGCGATTATGGCGCTAGCGCAGCATTACGGTCTCCCCACTCACGGACTTGATGTAACAACGAGTATCGACATTGCAGTCTGGTTCGCACTGAACGTTTTTGAGCGAGACTCCGTAACCGGGATTGCATCCTACAAAAGTATGAAAATAGACGACTGGCCCATGAACAAACCGAAGTGGCCTGTTGTATTTGCATGTCAATGCGTTACTGAGTCAGTTGGACAGTCCCTGCAGGACTGCGCTGAGCTTGAAGAATTCGGAATTACAGCGGCTCGTCCCCATCTACAAGAGGCACGTTTTTTTCAAGGGGGGCATAGTGACCACCAGAATCGTTTGGCCGAGACGGTCGTCTGCGTTTACCGTCTTAAGCCTGGGATATACGAGACTGAAGCTACCTTTGAGTCTCTGTTTCCTTCGCCCGACGAAGATCCGGCGTACAAACTCATGCTTGAATTTGCAACACACGGCGCTCCCGAGCTTCGAAAGCTAGTCAATAGGTTTCATCCTTGAAACCTTAGAGTGACAAATCGCAATAAAATGGGAATCGGAGAATAAAGTGGCTAAGAAAAAGCAGAAAGCATTTTTGGATAGCAATTCTTGGGAGCAGTTTAGAAAGGAGTATACAAATGCTGATGATAGATCCTGTGCGCTTCTTGGTGCAGCGTATTTAGATCATTGTCTCGAAATTTTGCTCCTTCGTGCACTTGTCAAATGCGATGCGACTGACAATTTATTAGGAGAAACGAATCCACTTGGAACATTTAGCGCGAAGATAAAAATCGCTTTTTCACTAAATCTGATCCCTTTGGTGATTTTTCAAGACTTGGAAGTAATTAGAAAGATAAGGAATGCCTTTGCCCACCAGCTGAACGGATTATCATTTTCGTGCGATCCAATTAAGTCCTTGGCAAGAGGATTGAAGTTTCCGGAAGATTACTTAGGCGATGGTCAATGGACCGTCGAGTCGGTGTTGAACGATGATCCGCGCCAAATGTTCATCTTCAGCTGCAGTATTATTAGTTCGCTATTTGAATCCTATTATCTCGAACGCGCGGGCAATATGCAGAAAACACTCATGTCGTTAGAGCCTACTTTTGACAACAATTAAGTATTTGTCTGATATCTGGTGATCTGGCATTCGCTTACGGATGGCAATATCGACATTTACTTGATGGTTTGCTACTGATCAATTGGAGCGCATGTCTAGGTTCAATATTGAGTAGTATTATCGAGTGTTGCATTAACTTCAAGGTTTCTCTATTGTTGCCATGACAATCGCAGACGATCCGACGAGCATGCCTGCTACCCCGCCGCAAGAAGAGATCAAGCTCCCCTTGACTCGCGAGGCACTGTACGCACTTGTCTGGTCCGAGCCGATGCTCAAAGTTGCCGCGAGGTTCGAGGTTTCCTCTAGCTATATGGCGAGAGTTTGTACTCGTATGAGCGTTCCCAGACCTGAGCGCGGATATTGGGCGAGACTGGCAGTCGGTCAGACACCAATGAAAATTCCACTCCCCGAAGCTCAGCCGGGGGACGAAATGGTTTGGTCTCGGGACGGTAACAGCGTTCAGGTTCCAAGGCCGTTGCCGAAACCTCCTGTTGGTATAAAGCGTATACGGCCAATACCTTCTTTGCGTACGAACCAGCATCTACTCATCAATGGCGCAAAAGCACTTTTTGAGTCTGGGCGGCTTTCTTATGAAGGAGGATATCTAAAACCGTCCAAGAAATTGCTGGTAGACCTGGCCGTCACCAAGCCCACGCTCGACAAGGCACTGTCTTTCGCTAATCAATTCTTCTTGGCGCTCGAGGGAAATGGCCATAGAGTCGTACTTGCACCACACGGTGAACGCCTACGTCGAGAGGCAGTCGATGAGCGTGAAAACCCAGGTAAGAGCCACCATTTCAACAACCTTTGGTCGCCAGCACGCGAAACGGTAGTCTATGTTGGGACCGTGGCAATTGGTTTGACAATTATCGAGTTATCGGAGGAAGTGGAGGTTCGCTACGTCAATGGCGACTATGTGCGGGAGAAGGATTATGTCCCGCCAAAACGCAGTAATCATCACACTTGGACGACCAAGAAAGATCTTCCAACTGGCAGATTATGCTTACAAGCCTATTCGCCTTATCCAGTGGCCAGTTGGAAAAAACAATGGAAAGAAACGACAGCGGCCCGCAGTCTTGAAACGCAGATAAGGGGAATTGTGAAGGAACTAGAAGGTGCGGCGGTTGAAATTGCCCAGCTGGTCGAGGAAGGCATGCGCCAAGCAGAAATTGAGCGGCAGCGCTGGAAAGCACAACAGGAGGTGTGGAGACGTAAAGAGGAAGAACGCCGAGCAGCCGAAGCACTCAAGAATAGCAAAGAAGATCTACATCGCATTATTGATCATTGGGCGGAATCAAACCGTATAGAGCAGTTTTTTACGGAGGCGGAGATGCGCGCATCTGATTTGGAGGAAAGCGAAAGACTCAAGCTCCTTGAGCGACTCAGACTAGCTCGCGAGCTCATTGGTAGCGTCGATGCTCTCGATCATTTTCTGGTTTGGAAGTCGCCGGACGAGCGATGACTGACAGGTACCAATGGCTATACTGATTTCTCTAGTCAGATTCTATTCCTCGCCATTAATTGCAAAGCCGATAAAATCAGGGCATGAAATGCAAAGCAAACTTTATATTGGAAGCTAGATGAATCCGTTCTTTAACTTTTTCAAGAATAACTGCAATATTGCTCGTAAAGAGTTAGTAATCGGTTCGCCAACAAGAACAAATGTTATCGAAGTCGAAGCTGTGCTTAAGCATAGCGAGATTTTTGGCAACTTACTACTAAGTCGCGATGGCTTTCATGAAAGTTATGCAGCGTTTGGAGGCCCATGGCAACGAGAACGTGAGGCGGCGGCGTGGAATCTACTTGCTGGCGCCTGCGATGGATTTCAGAAAATGCTCGGTGGGAAAACAACTGAAAGGCATATCAAACCCTGGCGAATATTTGGTTTCGTTTCGGACTCGATAGATGCCAATGGTCTTGCAAGAAAAATATGGCATGACGATCAAAGCTTCTATTTTATTGTAACCGCTGGCGCAATATTGGATCCGTATCTGACGTACATAAAGTTGGCCGCTCTATCAGACTTTCTCCCTGAAGCTCCCGCGGCCGGGAAAGTCCTAGAAGTTCCAACTGGCGTGAATTCTGCCGTAACAATTTCGACGGATAGGCTAGCATTCGCAGGAAGGTTGGCAGTCTATTCGGGCTATGCGATTTTCTTTCATGAACTAGCGCACATTCTTCGCGGTCATGTGTTACTACATTGTTCATCTCAGTTGGGTCGAGGTATTGCGGAACGAATTGAAGCATATGCCGAGAATCCCGACCTAGAACGACGTGCCATGGAAACTGATGCAGACTATTTTGCAGGGCAGTTTATGGCGAAAATGTTTCTAGCTCAAAAGGGCCAAAATCAAATTCTGGGCTCGAAACCAAATGAACGTCTCTTCCGCCTCGCGATCGCAATCTTTGTGGCTTACTATACGTTTGAAGAATTATCGGGCTATCACTCTGGCATTACCCGTATCTACGTTGCTCTACATGGTTTGTTTACTTCCATCAAGGGCTCCACTAAGGACAAAGCTCGAATGATAGATAAGATCATGGTGAGCCTCATTCAATTTATGAGTACTGCGGACTTTACGGTCAAAGACTTTAGCCTGACTGATTTCCAGAATCTGCTTCGAGACACGCAGCCAGTGATTAATGAAATGCAGGCCAAGTTTGTTGGAATGCGTCCGTCGGAGTGGAAAGAAATTTAGATTAATAGTTGCCCGTCAAAGCCGTCGGCTGTGTAGACTTTTGTAGGTTGCAATCTATAACTCACTTACACTTAGCGAAACTTGATGTGGCCACGTCCTTCACACTTTATACACTCAACCCGAATTTGTCCGTTTCCACTGCATTTTCGACATTCAACGGTAAAGGTGATGGTTGGATGGGCGACAGGTGCTTTGTCCGCCCCTTTTCCCGAATGCTGCCGAACCGTCAACTACGCTAAGCAACGACAGCTTTGGCCGAGTTGCCGATCTGGCTGATTTTCGGCCGGAATAGCCCTTCGTGTATGGCAGCTTTAGCGAAGGCAATTTCGCAACTTGAGCTACTGCAATGTGCCAGTAGGAGACATTCGTCCCTCGCCCGTACTATTATGCATATGAGGAGCAATAAAATCGGGTGGCTTCAATGAATCAATTGCTTACCGAAAATATGCATCCACACTAATTTTGATGGTACAGACCGGTGGGTCTGCCTAATAATTGTTAGCGTGCAAGACCTAGACTCGTTCGCAACAAACAGAGGAGCAGAAACCATGAGAAAGATCATCGCAATTACGCAGCTCACTGTCGACGGCGTTATGCAAGCGCCCGGTGACTCCGAGGAGGACCGGCGAAGCGGATTCACGCACGGAGGCTGGGCTATGCCATTCGTGGACGACGACCTCAACATTGTCGAGACGGTCGAAATGTACGACCTGCTCTTGCGGCGCCGGACGTATGTGATATTTGCCGCATACTGGCCGTACCAGGACAACCCGATTGCGGAGGCATTCAACAAGGCCACTAAGTATGTCGTGACCCGCACTCTCGATCAGCTCGACTGGAAGGAATCAAAGCGTATTGACGGTGATGTTATTGATGAGATCCGCCGGTTAAAGGAGTCGGACGGCCCAGATTTGCATATTTGGGGTAGCGGAGAATTGCTCCAGACATTAATCTCAGCCGACCTCATCGACGAGTTTCGCATCGCCGTTTTTCCAGTGGTGCTCGGCGAAGGAAAGCGGTTGTTCGAGAACGGTGTCCCGCCGCGCAATCTCACGCTGGTCGACACACGAAGCACGACTACGGGTGTTCTCGTCAACACGTACCATCCGGCTGGTTTCCTGCCAAAGGAGTCGGGATAGGCCTCCGATCATTGTGGCGCGTCGTGAGGGGCCGCTATCAGTGCGCGGTTTTTTCGATGCTCAAGTGGTCGCTTCCTGGCGGGCAAAATGGCAACATGAATTACCGCTGCGTGCCATCAACAGACCTCCGACTTCGGAAAGTGGACGTCCGCTCTCCGCCGCATTGCTGCCAGTCGTAATTGCGAGGACAATCCGGCAATTGTCGGCCAAGAGTTATTCAGGAATGTCCTCCATTCAGCCATGGAGACTAATTGGATTCACGACGTCATGCACTTTATGAATGTATTTTTTCTTCAACTTCGTTAGGCATCATGCGCAACCTCTCGGCTAAGCGAATTGTCGTGCTCATCTTCTGCGGCGTAATAGCGGCCTGGCTATGGGTCTGGCTGCTCGGCCTGTGGGCGGTATATGACACGCCCTTGCTTAAGCTCGGTCTACTTTCCGGGTTTACTGCCTTGTCTATCGGCGATATTTCAATGGCGCTGTTTGCCTTGTCTACCGCCGGGCTGTTCACAGCGCTTTTGTGCCTGTGGTCACGGCGTAGCTTGCTGCCGTCCGCGGTTGTTTCTGCTCTGGCTTTTTCGTTGGTCTTCCTTGTTCCTGCCCTCTTGGATACCGACGGCATTTCATTCTTGTCTTCCTTCACTGCACTGTGGCTATTTGTTGTGTTCTTTGGCCTGTGTGTGCTCTTAGCGTCCAAACTCCACAATGCAGCCAGGAATGGACGGACGCGTGTATCCTCCAGTTTAGATGTTTAAAATCATTTTTCTCGATTTTCAAAGTGCTGCCAGTGGGTCAGACTAATTACGGTTGAGTATGATATGAAACGCTTCCTTGCATCATTGATCTTCACCCTAGGCTTATCAAGCATTGCTACTGCCGCACCACTGTCTGCGGATCAATTCACTAAGGTTTTTGCAAAGGAGTTGAAAAAGGCTCAGCCAGCGATCAACCTTACTGTTAAGGGCGATCTGTTACTGATTATCAAAGACCCGGACGGAAAAGAGACCACCACATTTCTTAATAACGCCTATTCGCAATATCTTCTTGACCCCACAGCAGTTGATGAAATCCTAAAAAAATACATTACCTCATTTGTTGAAGCTACGGGGAAGTCGGCCCCTCTTGAAAGGACCCGCATCGTTCCAATTATCAAGGATCGGAATTGGATTGCAGAGATTAAAGAGTCCGTGAAGCAACGAGGTAGTAAGCAAGCCCCTGAAAACGTCTATGAGGACTTCAATGAAGAACTTGTGATCCTCTACGCTGAAGACACGCCTACGAACATCACCTATTTCGCACCCAAGTCTCTTGATGAGATCGGAATATCTCGAAAGCAGTTGCGAACACTTTCTGTAGCAAACTTAACCAGACTAATTCCCAAGCCTCAAGTGGATGCCGGCCCTCTTGTATCAATGATCACGGTGGGCGGAAACTACGAGGCAAGCTTATTGCTTTTTGATGACCTATGGACCAATCTATCCAAAGCTAACGGTGAAATTGTTGTGGCTGTTCCTGCTCGTGATCTTCTTATGTTTACCGGGTCTCGCAATCAGCAAGGCTTGACCAAACTACGCGAACTCGCCACAAAATATGCAAAAGAATCTCCCTATCATCTTACCGACAAGCTTTTTGTTTACCGTAACGGGCACTTCGCTAGGTTCGAGTAACTAACGGTGTCCGTTATGAATAGAACAGCAGTTGTTCGCTGGTAAGATGAACACTAGGCAGGATGCGGCCAGCGGGCGATCAATGATGATTTTCATAATGGGCGCTTATTGCAGAGGTAAAGTCCAGATGGCATTTAAGGAAAGAAAGTGAACCTGTTTAACCTAAACAAAAAACGAGCCCAGAAATACCATCAAGAAGCTCAGCATCTAAGCGATGCAGGCAAGGATTCCGAAGCAATTGAGCTGTACCTTAAGGCCATTGAACTCGATCCTGAAAAATCAGAAAGCTTCTATAACCTTGGCTTGATTTACAAGTATCGCAATGAATGGCTGTTGTCATTTGACTATAACAAACGAGCCAACGAACTTGCTCCTGAGGATGAGGCCGCCAGATGGAACCTCGCCATCGCTGCAACAGCGCTAAGACAATGGGACATCGCACGGTTAGCTTGGAAGCAAAATGGGATCGAGATTGAAGGTGACGATGGCCCAATCAATATGAATTTTGGCATTACTCCAGTAAGACTTAATCCTGATGGGGATGGCGAAGTAGTTTGGGGTACTCGAATTGATCCCGCTCGTGTGCGAATTGATAGCATTCCTTACGCCGACTCAGGCTTTAAGTATGGAGATGTCGTGCTGAACGACGGTGCTCCCGTCGGCTATCGAAAGATTGGTGAGAGGGAATATTCGGTATTCAATGTTCTGGAGGTTTTTGAATCGTCAGAGTATGAAACATCGATTGCCTCCGTAGAAATCTTGCAAGAAGAAGACTTGCAGGAGTTGGAGAAAATATTTTCGGCTACTCCGCATAACTTTGAGGACTGGACAACGAATATTAGAAATATATGCAGGCAATGCAGTGAAGGCAGACCTCATGATCACCATGATGCAGAGCTAAAAAATGAATGGAGCGCCCAGAGAACGCTGGGAGTGGCAATATACAAAAACCAACATGTTTATCAGTTGTTTGAAGATTGGCAGAAAAGAACTGGCGCAAAACTACTTTCATTGAAGAGCAGTGATGTCCGTTGTTAAATGAGAAACAGACGTTGAGAAGTTCGATGAACATGGGGCGTAGTGCGGCCCACGGTCATTCAATAATAATTTGGAACTCGTGTTCTCTATGACAAATTCTAGAGTTTCGATGGATTGGCCTGCTGATGCAGATGGGGATGTGTTCCGGCGTCTTGAGTCCAATGGCTTCGATTTCAACAAAGACTACGCTGTTGACTACAACGTAGACTTTGAAACGTGGCCACCTGTTCCGGCAGCGCTTAAGTTGCTGCGTGAGCAATATGGACAAATTGAAATATATGAGCCTGACGAAGACGGAGACGGGTACGTTCTTTTTACAATCCTCGGACGTGTCACATATGAGGGGGTTACATCAATTCAACGGAATACCAGCGCCATCATGCAACCTTATGGTGGTATTTGCGAAACATGGGGAGTCCTGCACTAATGAGACCAACCCGTATTAAATAGTGGGGAACGAACGACTGTTTGCAGGTGATACGGACCTTCGCTAGAAGCGATGGCTGAAGGACGCAAAGCCAGTAACGCTCATTCGCCGAAAACCTCCAATTTGTGAGCATTAGTTGATTTTCTAGGGAAACAGCGAAATTGATTACGTCAGAATTGGACAATTGTCCGCCAGATGAAGTAAGGGAAGCATCCGAAATAGCTCGTCGTGCTTTGGCATTGTTTGGCGTAGTCGGATTAGGGTTAGGTGCCCCACACAGCGAAATATATTCGTGGCTAAGAGAAGAAAATCTGTGGGACGAACTATCCCCATCAGAGCTGGCTTACGTATCAGCTAAGGAACCGACTAGAAAGCAATCTATAGATGCGACGTGGAAGAGTGAAGCACTGGCCGTTCTACTTTGGTCACTGGAAAAGACGGAATATTTGCCTGCGATAACTGAGCAATGCGATACGTCTATCTTCCAAGAGTTGCTGCCGCCATACGCAAATATATCGCCGTCCGAGTTTATAGCGTCTGCAAAGCGCCGCCCCGATGACGTATTGATTGGAATGGCCGACGAACTCATGGATTATCACTGGCAAGTACGTGATGCACAAATCCACTCCAAACCTACTGACCTTGATATTGAAATCATTCAAGAAAGGCATCATGCGATCAACTGGGTCATTGGATATGATGGCGCTCCATGGGATGACGTTACTACCGACACATAACTATGAAACACTTTCTCTTCATATGTAGCCAGAACAGATTGCGGAGCCCTACGGCTGAGCAGGTTTTCTCTGATACTCCGGGAATCGAATGCTCGTCTGCAGGACTCAATAATGATGCGGAAAATCCAGTTACAGGCGAACTTATAGAATGGGCTGACTTGATCTTTGTAATGGAAAAGGCGCATCGCAACAAGTTATCATCAAAATTCAAGAACCATCTGGGACGCAAACGCGTCATTTGCCTGGATATTCCCGACGAATATGAGTTCATGGATCCGATGCTCGTCCGTTTGCTTAAGGCAAAAATCACGCGTTTCCTCCCTGTGAATCATGCTCAAGGTTAAGTGTACTAAGTGCGGTGGCATAGTTCACTCTCAAATAATAGATAGGTAGCATTCATGACAGATGATTGGGATTTTTACTTTTTGAACGTCGACAACAAACCCGCTTCGATGTTTGTTGATTTGGGTGCGCATAGGTTGGCGCCTTATTCAGACTTATCGCACATGGCCTACATACGGTTAGAAATGAAGTCGCCACGAGATGACGGCTTGTCTAGCCAAGAAGAGTATGACTCGCTATTGTCTATTGAAAAGGCAATTGAAGCTCACCTAGTCGATGATGAGGCTGACTACCTTGGTCGCTGTACTACTAATTCATGCCGGGACTTCTTCTTCTATATTGCGCAGCCGCAAAATTGGGCCGAAAGAGTCGCTAATTGCATGCGAGCATTCCCGACCTACCGGTACGAGGTAGGAAACAGAGAAGACGCCGGTTGGTCAACTTACTTCTCATACCTTTACCCAAGCCCTTCTAATCGTCAAACTATCGAGAATCGTCGCGTTTGTGAAGCACTAGAACGTAACGGCGACAAATTGCGCCAGTCTCGAGAGATTGACCACTGGTCGAGCTTCTCAGAAGCCGCCGGCAGACACGCCTTTGTCGTCGAAGCAATGCAACTTGGATTTGCGGTACGTTCACTTTCAGAGCTGGATAAAGGAAATACCCGATATGTCGCCCAACTGTGGAGGACAGATATTCCGGCGCTTAATACCATTGATGACGTGACTCTTCCACTCTTTAACCTCGCATACAAACATGGGGGCGAATACGATGGTTGGGAATCAATCGTTGTCACCTAAGAAGTCAGCCACACAAATCTGAGGAAGCAGGAACTTGCAGAACTGTGGGATGAGGTAAAGAACGAACAGAATCATTCGCATAAACTGTCCGCTTTAGGGAAGTCGCTATGTCCGTTACGGTAAAGTAATTCAAGCTCACATATTCCCAGCAGATTGAAGGTCTGCTGCCCGCAGCAACGGTCGCTCAGAGGTTACACCTTGTAGGTCGGCAGTGGGTCGAATGCCGGATGTCGCGTGAGACCGCTATCTGGAGCGCTGATTTTTTCGATGCTCCAGTGACTGCTTCCAGGCGGGCAAAATGGGAACATGAAATACCGCATCGTGCCAAGAACGGAACTTCAGCGATGCGCGACGACCTTCCACTTTTCGGCATAGCGGACTACGGCAATCTACCGAGATACATGTTGGTTCGAGCAGTATGGATGTCCGCTCCCGATTTCCCAAAGCTAGCTTTACAGTAGAATTACCACATAGTCTCAGATAGGTTAGTAATAGTTTTTCGAACTAAGACTCTATTTGTCTAAATCAAATCACTCGTCGTAACTGCGCAATCTGGCAACATCCCGGATACATACATCCTTGCCCTCAACCGCAATCAATCCGGCATCGGACAGATTACGCAGGATGCGTGAAAAAGTTTCCGGCGTGATGTTCAGATTGGAAGCGATCACGTTCTTGTTGGCCGACAGACTGACATGGACATCCAACCCTTCTTTTGTCCCATCCAACTCCTGCAGCAACAGATCGATCACACGCTGCGCCGGTGAGCGTAGCGAGATCGACTCAACGGTCTGGATCAGACGGTGCAAGCGAATGGAAAGTCCCGCCAGCATCTTGCGGCAAAAGTTCGGGTCGCTGTCGATACCGCCGACGATCACCTGCTTGCCGATATGCAGAACCATGCTGTCAGTCAGCGCCTGGGCATACACCGGGTACGGTTTGTCCATGAACATCACCGCCTCGCCGAAACTCTGGCCCGGACCGATCAGTTCCACCACTTTTTCGATGCCCTGCGGAGAAGTCAAAGCCAGCTTGACCCTGCCATGCATCACCACATAAAAACCGGTGCACGGATCGCCGCGCTGGAACAACACCTCGCCGCGCGCCAGACCAAGTTCGCGCGCTCCCCGGGCAATGCGTTCGATCTCATCGGGAGACATCTCACAGAACAGGGGCAGGTGTGCCAGAAAAGCGGGGATTTTCACTGGATTGGTCAAGACAGTTCCTCAGAGCCAGGGAACCCGATTATAAGGGCATGTGCGCCACAAATCGCCGCCCCTCGGGAAGATCGGATGAAATAGATCCGCGCCCTTGATTCCGGTCAAGGCAATCCGCACCGCCCGCCCGCAGAATTCGTGCAGCCCAATCGGGCATACCATTCTGCGGGAGTTTCATTCAATGACGACGATCAGCGATTATCTTGGCACCGACCACAAGCATTGCGACGGACTATTCGCGGCAGCGGAAGAAGCCGTGGCCAAAGACAACTGGGATGACGCGGCAACTGGTTTTCGCAGTTTCTACAATGCACTGCTGCACCACTTTTCCATGGAAGAAGAGGTCATGTTTCCGGCCTTCGAATCCCGCACCGGCATGAGACAAGGACCGACCGCAGTGATGCGTTCCGAACACAGCCAAATGTCAGGCCTGCTCAACCGCCTGCACGACGCCGTAACGCGCAAAGACGTGAACGCCTATCTGGGCGATGCCGACACGCTGCTCATCCTCATGCAGCAGCACAACGTAAAAGAAGAGCAGATGTTGTACCGGATGGCCGATCAGGCTTTGGTGAGCGAGCTGGACGAGGTGGTCGCGCGCATGCGCGCTGTGGCCTGATGCAATGACGGAGCGCATCATCGACGCCCGTTGGCTGGCGCCGCCCGAACCGATGGAACTCACGCTTGCCGCGCTGGAAGTGCTCGAGCCGGGCGGGCGTTTGCGCCTGCTGATCCACCGTGAACCGCATATGCTGTTCTCTATCCTGGAAGAATGGGGCTATGCCTACCTGACCCACGCCAATGACGACGGCAGTTACGACATACTGATCTGGCACCAGGGACATCCCGCCCCCGGCAGCGACCAGACTCTGCCATGAACCAGACCTCCAGCCTGTCGCTCGACCAGGCACCGCCCTTCAGCGTGCCGTTGCGTTTTTTTGTCACCGCCCCGCTGTTTGCACTGGCTGCGGCCTTGCTGATGCTTTGGCAGGGGCCGGATAAGTTCGGTAGCCGCTGGGATCCGGTCATGCTGGGCTGCACGCATATGCTGACGCTGGGTTACATGGGCCTGATCATGCAGGGGGCGATCCTGCAGATGCTGCCGGTGGTGGCGGGTACGCCGGTGCGGCGGCCTGTGCTGTTCGCCGCCATCACACATACGCTGGGCGTCGCCGGTATCATCCTGCTCAGCTGCGGGCTGGCCTTCACCATACCGCTGCTGCTGCAGGTCGCGCTGCCTGCACTGGGAGCGGAATTACTTCTGTTCGCCGTGCTGGTCGTCATCACATTGCGTCGCGCGCTGCCGCAGAACATGACTGCCCGCGCGATGCGACTGGCAGCACTGATGCTCGTAGCTACAGTACTTCTGGGCCTGGTCCTGCTAAGCAACCATGCATTCGGCTGGTGGCTGCAGGCGCGTGAAACGCTGGCCGATCTTCATCTGACCTGGGGCTTGCTGGGCTGGGTCGGGATACTGGTGGTAGGAGTCGCATATCAAGTCGTGCCGATGTTCCAGCTCACACCGGCCTATCCTGCCAAACTCACGCACCGGCTCGCGGCACTGCTGTTTCTGCTGCTGCTTTTGCTTGCCCCCGCAATCCATGCTCCCAAGCTGCAGCTGGTGCTGGAAATCTTGCTGGCTGCGGGCTATGCCGTCTTTGCTCTGACCACCTTGTGGTTGCAGCTAAAACGCCGCCGCAAACTGCCCGACGTGTCCCTTGATTTCTGGCGCGGAGGGATGATCAGCGTGCTGTTGGCGATTGTGCTCTGGCTTGCGGCGCAATTCGTTCCGGCGATTGGGGACATGCCAAGTTACGGCATATTGCTGGGTGTGCTGATGATCGTCGGGTTCGCGATATCCGTCATCAACGGCA
The DNA here is from genome assembly GCF_000025705.1 of Sideroxydans lithotrophicus ES-1. Taxonomy (NCBI): domain Bacteria; kingdom Pseudomonadati; phylum Pseudomonadota; class Betaproteobacteria; order Nitrosomonadales; family Gallionellaceae; genus Sideroxydans; species Sideroxydans lithotrophicus. The sequence continues at coordinate 1,102,737 of NC_013959.1, forward strand.
TGCTGTATAAGATCGTGCCGTTTCTGGTGTGGTTCCACCTGCAAAGCAGTCGCGGCCCGACCAGCAGCCACGCGGTACCCAACGTCAGGGAGATTCTGCCCGAGGTGCGCACGCGCTGGCAGATGCGGCTGCATTTCGTCGCATTGTGCACGCTCCTCGCCGCGGTCGTATTCCCGGCGATATTCTTCTATCCGGCCGCCCTGCTCTTCGGTGCTTCCAACCTTTGGTTATGGCTTAACATCGTTGCTGCGAGCCGCACCTATCGCAGGGTACATGCACTGCTCACTGCCAACGCAGTCAGCGCGGCAGCCGCAACAAGCTGACGACCGCCAGCGCAAAAGAAAGCAGTGCAGCCAACGCAAGCCAACTTGCCCATTTGAAGCCCGCCAGCGCCAGCAGTCCGGCGCCAAGAAACAACGCAGCACGCGTACCGGATGCGAAAGTCAGGCGCAGACGCGCCCGCGTATGCCATTCGGTCTGTTGTCCCGGTCTGAGCCACAGTGGAAGCAACTGCCCTGCAGCGCCGCTCACCAACGGAAACAGGAAGGAAAAAACAAACAGGTGCGCCAAGCCGGTGGAATCCAGCCAACCCAAGGCATGTCCTCCGCCGGCAACAAGTGCGATAAAGAACCCCGCCAAGGCTGCAGCCACTAACGGCACCGCACCATGCCACCGAAATATCTCCGCGCGATAGCCTGCAAACCAGGCGCGCATCAAACGCCCCAACGGGATCATCCATAACAATAGGCCGAGCCATGACAGCAACGACAGCCACGCGGCACCGCCCGCAATCAACACCGAGCCGAAAAATGCAAAGTGCAGATCTGCGCGCAGCCTGTTGGATACCTGCGGATCGGGATGACCGACCGCGGTGGGGAGCAAGACTTGCAGAGTACCAATAGCCGTCAACCCGACAAAACCGAACAGATTGAGATGCAGATGAAAACGCTTGAGCGCAAGAAACTGCTGCGGCCATACGGACATCGCAAGCACTGCCAGAAGGCTCGCCGCCAAGCAAACCAACGCCGCGACATACCAGCGCAATCCGGGATGCGCTCCGCCCAGCGCTTCCCCGGCGCGCATCAGTTGCCAAACAGCCAAACCACCGGCAGCAACCAGTGCGAGAAACGCGGCAACACTGCGCACGACATCCAGCAACGCAAACATAAAGAAGGCCACGATCAGAACACCGCCGAGCCAGGCCAAGCCAGCGTATCCCTCGACAGATCGCGGCGCGGCGCGCGTGCGGGTGAGCACCGGGATGAAATGCGTCATCGCCCCCATGATCAGCGGCATCACACCAAGCGCAAACGCCAGGTGGACATGCGCTGCGCGGTGCCAATCACCGGTGGACGGCAACAGCCATGCACCCAGCATGCCCACAATAGCCACTACTACCAGCAATACCATAACAAAGAAATCCCCCTGCCTGTGCTCGTCACGATCTTAGCTCAGCGGGAACTTACCGCAGCGAAAAATATCGCTCATTGATTCTCTTGATTGTAATCAAGGAGAGTTAAACCCGGCTTGCGTTACTGTGAGTTCGCCAAGATTTATGAACCCACCTGTTCGTTTTCCTTGCTGACGACTGTCAGGAAGAAGCTGATAGTCAAGTTCGGGGCAACGACCAATTGGAAGCCACTTATTCTGGAGGTAAGTTATGAGCGAAACGTTTACCAAGGGGATGGCGCGGAATATTTTCTACGGGGGAGCAGTATTTTTCTTCCTGTTATTTCTCGCCTTGACCTTCGACACCGTGCAGGGCCTGCCAAAACGGGATCACCGTGAAAACATCACCGATTCAGTTGTACGCGGCAAGCATATCTGGGAGACACGCAACTGTGTCGGATGCCACACCATTCTGGGCGAGGGTGCGTATTTTGCCCCCGAGCTTGGCAACGTTTACAAGCGTCGCGGTGGTGATTTCATCAAAGCATGGATCAAGTCGCAACCTACCGGTGTACCGGGGCGCCGCCAGATGCCGCAATTCAACCTGACCGATCAGCAACTCGACGACGTAGTCGAGTTCCTGAAATGGACGTCTGAGATCAACACCAACAATTGGCCCCCGAACATCGAAGGCTGATCAAGTAGATATCCCGACACAAAACGGTTTTGGAGGAACTCAAGATGCAATTTAAATCTCAATCAGTGGCAAAGCCCTATTTCATTGCCGCCATTGCCCTGTTCGTCGGACAGATACTGTTCGGCCTGATCATGGGCTACCAGTATGTAGTGGGCGACTTCTTGTTCCCGCTCATCCCTTTCAACGTGGCCCGCATGGTCCACACCAACCTGCTGATCGTGTGGATCCTGTTCGGATTCATGGGGGCGGCCTACTACCTGATTCCGGAGGAATCGGAGACAGAACTGTTCAGCCCCAAGTTGGCCATTGTCATGTTCTGGGTCTTCCTGACTGCCGGCGTGTTGACCATCGTTGGCTATCTGGCGGTGCCTTACGCAACTTTGGCCCAAATGACGGGTAACGATATTTTGGCGACCATGGGGCGGGAATTCCTCGAACAGCCGCTGCCAACGAAGATCGGCATCGTGATCGTGGCGTTGGCATTCCTGTTCAACATCAGCATGACCGTACTGAAAGGGCGCAAAACCTCGATCAGCCTGGTGATGTTGCTGGGGCTGTGGGGCCTTGCGATCTTCTTCTTGTTCTCTTTCTACAATCCATCCAACCTGGTGCTGGACAAGTACTTCTGGTGGTGGACTGTGCATCTGTGGGTGGAAGGCGTGTGGGAACTGATCCTTGGCGCCATGTTAGCCTTCGTGCTGATCAAGATCACCGGCGTGGATCGGGAAGTGATTGAAAAGTGGCTCTACATCATCATCGCCATGACCCTGATCACCGGCATCATCGGCACCGGTCACCACTACTTCTGGATCGGCGCACCGGAATACTGGCAGTGGTTCGGTTCCGTGTTCTCCGCTCTGGAACCAATCCCGTTCTTCATGATGACCGTGTTCGCCTTCAACATGGTGAACCGTCGCCGCCGCGAACATCCCAACAAGGCTGCCACGCTGTGGGCACTGGGCACGGGAGTGATGGCCTTCCTCGGCGCTGGCGTATGGGGCTTCCTGCATACACTGGCACCGGTTAACTTCTATACCCACGGCACGCAGATCACCGCCGCACACGGTCACATGGCGTTTTACGGTGCGTACGTGATGGTGAACCTGACCATGATTTCCTACGCAATGCCACTGTTGCGCGGACGCAGCTCCAATCCAGATTCGGCACAAACCATGGAGATGTGGTCGTTCTGGCTGATGACGGTATCCATCGTCTTCATCACGCTGTTCCTGACCGTCGCCGGCGTGCTACAAATCTGGCTGCAACGGATGGGAACCAGTCCGTTGGGTTTCATGGATACACAGGACCAGGTTCGCCTGTTCTACTGGATGCGTGAGTTTACCGGCTTTATTTTCCTTCTTGGCCTGGTGCTCTATATCTGGAGCTTCTTCAAAAAAGGTACGGTAAAAACTGTTGCGTAGCACCGTTGTGCATCGGGGGGCGTTCGCGCCCCTCGTTTCTCATTTGTAAGAATTCACTGTGACCAACAACGTACCCACTGCATATCAGATCCATGACACGCCGCCCGGCGATCTGGCGATCTGGTTTTTTATTTTTGCCGAATTGCTGGCCTTCGGCATTTTCTTTGTCGCATACGCGTTCGCGCGGGCACACAATGTGGAACTGTTCAACGAATCCCAGCAACACCTCAGTATTTCATCGGGCGCCGTCAACACCCTGGTGCTGATCACCAGCAGCTACTTCATGGTTCGCGCAGTCGCGGCCATCAAACGGGATGTATCACGCGAATGCGCGGGATGGATCGCCGCCGCCATCATGTTTGGCGGAATATTTCTGGTCATCAAGCTGTTTGAATTCCATGCCAAGTTCTCCGCAGGAATAACACTCAGCACCAACACGTTTTATATGTTCTATCTGTCGCTAACGATCTTCCACTTTATGCACGTGATCCTCGGCATGGTGATTCTCGCCGCAGTGATGTTGAAAGCGATGGCGGGAGGCTATACCGCAGAAAGTCATGCCGACGTGGAAACCGGTGCCTCGTATTGGCATATGGTCGATCTGTTGTGGATCATCCTGTTCCCGTTGGTTTACGTGATTCGCTAAGAAAACCCATGGATGCCGCATATAAACCCCATTTCATCCTCTCCTGCACTTATGTCTGGCTGGCCTTGATGGCACTGACCGGAACAACCTATTTCATCGGCGAGGCAAACCTTGGCGGTATTGCCGTCATGTTGACCGTAATCGCCACCGCTGCGGTCAAGGTACAAATGGTGGCCAACTATTTCATGGGTCTGCGCCGAACCCGCTGGCTCTGGCGCGGAATCGTATTGGGATGGCTGATATTGGTGACGGGGCTCATTACCATCGCTTACTTATCTCCCGTCAAGTAAAAAGCCGCGCGCTTGAACTAAACTGGATCAAATCCATAATCAAGGTTCCGAACATGAATGACCTGCCTTTTTACAGACCGCACGGCAATGAGATCGAACTATTTGAACATGCCTACCGCAAACAGCTGCCATTGCTAATCAAAGGGCCGACCGGTTGCGGCAAGACGCGCTTCGTCTCGTATATGGCGGAAAAGATCGGCTTGCCGCTCTTCACCGTCGCCTGCCACGATGACCTTACGGCATCCGATCTGGTAGGTCGGCATCTCATTGGCGATGGCGTGACCTATTGGAACGACGGACCGCTTACCCGTGCCGTGCGTGAGGGCGGCATCTGCTATCTGGACGAAGTCGTTGAAGCGCGCAAGGACACCACCGTAGTATTGCATCCCTTATCCGACGACCGCCGTATTCTGCCTATCGAACGCACGGGCGAGATTCTCAAGGCTCCGCCGGAATTCATGCTGATTGTGTCATATAACCCGGGTTACCAGAACTTTCTCAAGGGCATGAAACCCAGCACGCGCCAGCGTTTTGTCAGTCTTCGTTTTGACTTTCCCAAGCCGGAACTGGAACAACAGATCGTCATGGGCGAAACAGGTGCCGATGCAATGCTGTCGAAAAAACTGGTTAACCTGGGCAACAGTCTGCGTGCACTAAAAGAGCACGATCTGGAAGAATCAGCCAGTACACGCCTGCTGGTCTATACCGCGACCCTGATTCAAAGCGGCTTTGACCCAGTGGATGCCTGCCGTGCTGCCCTGGTGGAGCCGCTCACGGACGATGAGGAAACTGCCGAAGCGCTGATGGAGATTGTCTATGCCAGCTTTGGAAAATAATCCTCCTGTATCCCGGACCGGGTGAGAACTGTGAGGATTGACACCCAACGCAAACGCCTGCTGTTTCAAGCCGGATTCTTCACGTTATTCCTGCTTGCTCCGGTGTTCGATCTGTTTCGCCTTGACCTCAATCTCAAGCATTTCTTTTTTCTCGGCATGCATTGGACATTGGGCCTGGACGATTTCGTGGCCGGTGAAATCGACTCCACCCAGGCAGCCATCAATATCGTATTTCGCGGTGTGGTGCCTATCCTTGGCACAATTGCACTCGGAGTATGGGTTTCCTGGAAATACGGAAGACTCTATTGCGGCTGGCTATGCCCGCATTTTTCAGTCGTGGAAACGATCAACCAATTGATGCGCCGCACAATCGGACGGCAAAGCCTGTGGGATCGCCATGCGCTGCCAGAAGAGAATGCGGATGGCACTGTCACCAAGGCCAATCCGCTCAACTGGCTGCTGCTGTTACCGCTGGTGGTTGCCTTCGCATTCGTGTGGGCCATCGCGCTACTGACCTATCTGCTCCCCCCCGATGAAATTTACGGCAACCTTTGGAACGGTACACTGACACGCAACCAGAGTGTTTTTCTCGGTGTCGGCACGCTCGCTTTCTTTGTCGAATTCATGTTTGCCCGTCACCTGTTCTGCCGCTACGCCTGTGCCGTCGGCTTGTTTCAGAGCATCGCCTGGATGGGCAACCGCAAAGCCATGGTGATCGGATTTAACCGGCGCCGTGTGGAGGAATGTGTCGATTGTAATGCCGCCTGCGACAACATCTGCCCGATGCGCATCAAACCGCGCCAGATTAAACGTCTCATGTTCACCTGCACCCAGTGCGGTCAATGTGCCGATGCCTGCACTCAAGTGCAGGCCAACAATCCAGAAGGCTCCTTGCTGAAATGGGTGGAGAACGAATGCGCCCTCGACAAATCGGCGCGAGAATTCGGACACCATAACGATATTCCCATGCACTGCCATGAGCAGGGAAAGAAGAAATAGATGGAAGAATATGTTGGGGCACTGTGGCATAGACTCATAACCGGGGTGGCCGACAAACGCTATCCGGCTGAGGCGGTCTCGCTGGAACAGATCAGCAAGACTGCCGGCATCCTTTTCCGCTCTTGGGGGGGAGACAGCGGGCTGGCCGTAAAATCGGCCACCGCAACCCAGCACGGAGCTAAGCGCACCCTGTTGCAGCGCATTGCCGGCAGCAATCTAAAGACCGAACTCACGTGGCTGGACGGAGAAACCCTGAACCTGCCCGCAACCATCGCTTTTTTCCCGGAAAGAGAACTGAACCGGGATTTGTATATTTGGCTGATCGCCATGGCAGCTGCCAGTACTGCATCAACGCAACCGTGGATACAGCGTAACCAGCAAGCGACCCTTGAAGTGCTTGAGCGTTTTCCCGGACTGAAACGACGCTATCAGCGGCTAGCAGATGCAGCGCTGGCCATTCGCCCTGAACCAGCGTCCCTGCCGAATGACGAGCGTGCGCAGGAAGAGGCTATCCGTGCCGCTCTGAAAAGTCCCGGCAGCGTAAAACACTTGCCTCCAGCCAGACGTGCGCCACAGCCGGTGTACCTGTGGTTGCATCCAGACCCGCCGGCCAGCAAAGCCACCGCCGCTTTAAGTAAGGAACCGCAGAACCACGAGGGCGGGAACAATATAAAGAATGGGAAGGACCGCCGACACCAGGCAGAGCGGGTCGACATGCCCGAAGACAAGAACAGCTTCATGATGTCGTTCCGTGCTGAAAGCATCTTCAGTTGGGCGGAATATATCAAAGTCAATCGCCCCACCGAAGAAGACGAACCTGCCGACGACCGTCCGGCGGAGGATCTGGATCGGCTGAGCGTGGCACAAGACGGAAAGACCGCTGCCTCGCGTCTGAAGTTCGATCTTGATTTGCCCTCGGCGGCATCAGATGATCAGCCATTGGGCAAGGGAATCTTGTTGCCTGAATGGCATTACAAAAAGCAGCTGCTGCAACCGGCACACTGCTGCTTGCAACCCATGGTGGCCCTTAAAGCAGAAGCGCTACCCCTGCCCGCGCATTTGTCCGCAACAGCGCGCCGCCTGCGCAGCCAGTTCGCGGCACTGACACCAGCCAAGGTGTGGTTCAAGGGGCAATTTGACGGCAGCGAACTCGACCTTGATGCCTGCGTGCAATTCAGTGCCGACCGCATCGGCGGTCTGCAGGCGCGCGAGCAGGGGCTGTACAAAGCACACCAATATCGCGATCGCGATCTGGCGTGCCTGCTGCTGGCAGACCTGTCACTATCCACTGACGCCTATGTCAACGATCAGGCGCGCGTAATCGATGTTATCCGGGACACGTTATTCCTGTTTTCCGAAGCACTTTCTGCCACCGGCGACCGCTTCGCGCTCTACGGTTTTTCCTCGCTCAAACGGGAGAACATCCGCTTCCACATCCTGAAGGAATTCGAGCGCAAGTACAACGACGAAGTACGCGGACGTATCGCAGCAATCAAACCCGGCTTTTACACCCGTATGGGAGCAGCAATACGCCATGCCAGTCAATTGCTCGCCAAACAGGCAACGACTCAAAGACTGCTGCTCATTCTTACAGATGGAAAACCCAATGACCTGGACCAGTACGAGGGGCGCTACGGAGTAGAGGACACGCGCGTTGCCATCCACGAGGCGCGTCAAATGGGACTAAGGCCGTTCTGTGTCACCATCGACGAGAAGGGCAGCAGCTATTTGCCGCATCTGTTTGGCGTCAATGGCTACGTGGTGATACGCAACCCATCGGAACTGCCTCGCGAATTGCCGCTGTTGTATGCCCAATTGACGCGTTGAAAAATCGCAAGCCAATAAATCCGATTTAGTTATACCAGGATTTAGGTTGCGCCTCTTCCCAGCCCTTTTTTGCCCGGGTGAACAGCCAGCCGGTATAGAAGAATATCTCGAACATCAGGAAAGAAAATCCCCAAAGAAGAGTGCTCGTCATCGAATAATCACCAATCCTTGTCGTGCTTCCCCACGCCAAGGGCGGGTTTATCCAGTTGGTCAACCAAGGTCCGATCAGTGGCCCCAACACGCAGGAAAACGCAAACATAATCGCAAAATGAATCATCACCTGACGGCTGGAAGGCAGATATTTTGCAAGCGCACTTTCCTTGTTTTGCTTGTCCATAACATCACCTTATCAATTGGTCCGCACCACAAGCCGGGATTATTGCAAAGATTGATTAATCCCAAAAACAGAAGTCCGACCTAAATCGAACAGAAGCCAGACAACTTTGGCACCGGCTGCGATCTTAGCTCAGCTGGATTTCGCTGCAACGAAAAATATCGCTCATTGATTCTCTTGATTGCAATCAAGGATAGTTGGACCGGGTTTGGACTACTGTGCATGTACCGTGATTGTTGGGCCCGATTGTTCGCTTCTTTCTCCGAATCAGAGAGAGTAAGCTACCCCGATGCTCCATGTTCGCCAGCGTACAGCCTGGCCACTTATTGAAGCATATATTGAACGGCTACGGCATTCAGAACAACTCAGCACCATGCGCAGATACAGATACTTCACTTTCAAACGATAAGGAGGCATGTGATGAAGCACGCAAACAACCGAATGTTGGGATTGCTGGCACTGGCTGCTTTGCCATTGGCATTGAGCACTGCATTTGCCCAGGAAACTGCCGGGCACAGCTCGGGAAAAATGGAAACGGTCTACGAAAGCTCCGGCGGCTCACCGCTTGCCAACTCACCCATGCACCAGAATATCAATCCCAAGGCGCCGTCGATGACGGAAGCGGAATTCACGCGCGGCAAGGAGATCTTCTTCCAGCGTTGCGCCGGTTGTCACGGCGTCTTGCGCAAAGGCGCAACCGGCAAACCGCTGACTCCCGACATCACTCTGGAACGCGGCACCGACTACCTCAAAGTGTTCATCAACTACGGTTCTCCTGCGGGCATGCCCAACTGGGGCACGTCCGGCGAATTGACCGAAGCAGAAGTGGACCTGATGGCGCGCTATGTGCAACAGGAACCGCCCACTCCGCCGGAATTCGGCATGAAGGAAATGGAGGCGACCTGGAAGGTACTGGTGCCGCCGGAGAAGCGTCCTGCACGGCAGATGAACAAGCTCAACCTGAAGAACATCTTCTCCGTGACGCTGCGCGATGCGGGCAAGATCGCATTGATCGACGGCGATACCAAGAAGATCATCAAGACGATCAAGACCGGCTACGCCGTGCATATTTCGCGCATATCCGCGTCCGGTCGGTATCTGTTCGTGATCGGCCGCGATGCCAGGATAGACCTGATCGACTTGTGGATGGACACACCCACGACCGTCGCCGAGATCAAGATCGGTCTGGAAGCGCGTTCCGTGGAAACCTCCAAGTACAAGGGTTACGAAGACAAGCTGGCGATAGCCGGAGCATATTGGCCGCCACAGTTCGTGATCATGGACGGCGACACACTCAAGCCGCTCAAGATCGTATCGACCCGCGGCATGACAGTCGATCCGCAGGAGTATCACCCGGAACCGCGTGTGGCCTCTATCGTGGCTTCGCACTTCAAACCGGAGTTTCTGGTTAACGCCAAGGAGACCGGCAAGATCTACATGGTCAATTATTCCGACCTCACCAATCTGAAGATGACCGTGATCGACGCGGCGCGTTTCCTGCATGACGGCGGCTTCGACTCTACCGGGCGTTACATGATGGTGGCTGCCAACGCTTCCAACAAGATCGCGGTGGTGGACACCAAGGAAGACAAACTGGCGGCGATGGTCGACGTGGGCAAGACACCGCATCCGGGTCGCGGAGCCAACTTCATCGACCCGAAATTCGGGCCGGTTTGGGCCACCGGCCACTTGGGTGACGAAAGCATTTCCCTGATCGGTACCGATCCGGTCAAACACAAACAGAATGCCTGGAAAGTGGTGCGTACGATCACCGGACAGGGGGGCGGCTCGCTGTTCATCAAGACCCATCCCAAATCCACGAATCTGTGGGTGGATACACCGCTGAATCCGGATGCAGCCCTGAGCCAGTCCGTTGCGGTATTCGACATCCGGCATCTGGAAAAAGGCTACATAACTTTGCCGATCGGCGCATGGGCCGGGCTGGGCGAGGGTGCCAAACGCATCGTGCAACCCGAGTACAACGCGGCCGGCGATGAGGTCTGGTTCTCTGTGTGGAGCGCCAAGGATAAGGAGTCCGCCATCGTGGTGGTAGACGACAAGACCCGCACGCTGAAAGCGGTGATCAAGGACCCTGAGATCATCACGCCCACCGGCAAATTCAACGTGTACAACACGCAGCACGATATCTACTGAAGCCAAAGCGATGCGGCAGATGAAAGGGCGGGGTGACCCGCCCTTTTTTCCTAAAGTTGAAGGGTGACCCGATGAATACCCGTTTGCATAAAGTCCAGATACTGTCTGCATTGGGCCTTGTTTGCGGCTTGTTCAATACAACGCATGCAGCCGCGGGTGAAGATCCGGCCGAGTTGGACGAAGTGGTGGTAACGGCGACCAGGACGACCGCAACACTCGCCGATGCGCCTGCCGCAGTAACGGTAGTCGGTGCCAAGAACATCGAAACAAAGAATGCCTCGCGCCTGGGCGATGCGCTCGACCGGGTGCCCGGGCTATATCTGCGCGACGGTGCGCTGGGTTCGTCGCAAGGCACTTCCGGCACCAGCGGCATGTCACTACGCGGCATAGACCAGAACAAGACGCTCATCCTGCTGGATGGACAGCCGCTGCAGGATGGCCGTTCGGGAAAAGTGAACTGGCGCATTCCTTTTGTCGAGGATATCGAACGCATCGAAGTCGTGCCTGGTGCGTTTTCTTCTCTGTACGGAAGCAATGCCATCGGCGGTGTCGTCAGCGTCATCACCAAACAGCCGGTCAAACACGAGCTCACAGCCAAAGTCAAAAAGGGCTGGAGTGACGCGAGCGGCGAAGATGCCTCCGTCTATTGGCGGGAGAAGCTGAACAACGGGTTCGGTATCGTCGTCGGCTACGGCCAGCAACGGAGAGACAGCTATGTGAACGACTTCGTCGTCAGAACCCCGGTGGCCGGGGCTGCAGGCACAACCGTCACGGGAGCGCAGCCGATAACGACACGCGACGGCGCGCCTGCATATCTGGTGGGAGACAAGGGCACAACGCCATGGGATTCGACCAATGCGACGACCAAGGTCTTTTATAACCTGAATGAGCGCGACAAGTTATACACCGGTATCACCTACCAGAGCATCGATGAAGGCTACACGCGTTTCAACACCTACCTCAGGGATGCCGCGGGTACGCCGGTATCCGGCGGCACGCTGGGGATCAACGGCCAGCGTGTCACGCTTGCCGAATCCAACTTCGTCAACAATTCGCCGCTGCATGAGGCCGCCACCCGCTACTTTGTCGGCTATGACGGCACTGCCGGCGACAATCATCTGTTGAAGATCGATCTCGCCAAGATCGATCGCGCATACAGTTTTACCCAGTCCGGCGCGGCATCCAGCTGGTCCGGCGGTACAGGGACGCTGACAGACACCCCGAACAGCGGCATAGACGGAACAGTGCAATTGAGTTTCCCGCTGGGCACCCGTCAATTCTGGGTAACGGGTCTGGCACTGCACCGCGACTATGCCAACCAGAGATCGTATGTACTGGGCGACTGGCGCGATCCAGGTACACGCACCTCGGTAAGCGGGGGCTACAACGGCTACTCGATGACGAGCGCCGTGTTTGCACAGGACGAGATCCGCATTGCGGATGCGCTCAAATTCTTTCTGGGCGGCCGTGTGGACCGCTGGGAGACACGGGGCGACAATTTCAAAAACACCGCACCGGCCGGCACAACCGCATTTCCCGCGCGCGGCACTTCCGCCTTCAGTCCAAAACTGTCTGCGGTATATCAGGCGACGCCTGCCGCAACCCTGCGCGCCTCCTTCGGTAAGTCTTTCCGCGCACCCACCAATGAGGACATGTACACCACCTCGACCATCAACGGCCTGACGACCCAGGGCGACCCCAACCTGCAGCCCGAACGCGGGACGACATGGGAGATCGGCGGCGAGATGCACTTCACCGGAGAGACCAAGGCGACTGCCACCTATTTCGAGAACGAGTTGAGCAACCTGATCTACCTGAAGCAGGTCACCCCTCTGGTGCTATCGCAACGTATCAATGCGGGGAAGGCAAAAATCCGCGGGATCGAATTGGCAGCGACTGCCAGACCGACTGACTGGTTGATGCTTGATGCGAACTATTCGTATATCGATTCCAAAATGCTGGAGAACAGCGCCGATCCATTGAGCGTAGGCAAGCGTCTGACCGATTCGCCGAAGAACCTTTGCGGAATCGGCATGACAGCGCAACGCGGTGCGTGGTCTGGAGTACTCGGCGTCCGCTATATCAGCCATGTCTATGCCACCGCGCGGAATACCGATGTGGTCGAGGGCGTGCCCACCGGCTACGATTCCTACACGATGACGGACGCCAGAGTGGGTTATGCCTTTTCAGCGAACGTGAAGGGCAATCTCGCCATCAACAATCTGTTCGACAAAAAGGTGTACTCCTACTTTCTGATGCCGCGACGCAATCTGGTCGCCGAGCTTGTTTTTGATTTTTAGGGAAAATGCCGGAGATATAAGCCGGCAAAATTGATAAGGAGAGAATTATGCAACTACCGGACACCGACGAAGAAGGTTACCTGATCGATCCGCTGACATGGAACGAAGCGATCGCCGGGCAAATTGCCGAGCAGGAGAACATCCAGATGGGCGAGGATCACTGGGATGCGATTCGCTTCATGCGCCAGTATTACGCCGAGCACCAAGTTGCGCCGGATGTCCGCCATGTAAGCAAGCATCTGGCCGAACGTCTTGGGCCCGCCTCGCGCAACGCGATCTTCGAACTGTTTCCCTACGGCTATGTGAAACAGGCTTGCAAGATCGCCGGCATGAAACGCCCTAGGGCATGGAGTACCGGCTAATAATTATTGCGAACTTCGCCTGCAACTCCCTGCCACCAACTCCGATCTGCCGATATGCCCGCCAAACTCTGGAATAGTTTTACCGCCGCCCCCCACCGCGTCATGTTCTTCGGCGGCGCACTGCAAGCCGTTGCTGTCATGCTCTGGTGGTTCTATGAACTGGTCACGCGCTTTGGCATTGCCGGCCAACCCGCGACCTGGAGCATCGTGCCCAGCGCGGCACATGCCTATCTGATGATTTTCGGGCTGTTTCCGTTTTTCATGTTCGGCTTTCTGATGACCGTCTTCCCACGCTGGATGGGGGGCGGTGAGATTCCGCCACAGCGCTTTGTGCCGGCTTTTTCATTTCTCCTGCTGGGAGCCGCCGGCTTCTATGCGGGCTTGTTGATCAACACCACCGTTCTCGCTGTCGCGGTAACAAGCACACTGGCCGGGTGGGGAGCTGCGCTCTATACCTTGTTGCGGGTTTTGCTGGATACGGACAATCCCGACAAGCGCCACCCGACCAGCATCTTTATCGCAGTCAGCCTGGGATGGTGCAGCCTTGCTGCTTATCTGATATGGCTGTTAAGCGACAGCGTATTCATTCTGCGTTTGGCGATCCAGGGAGGGCTGTGGCTGTTTCTGCTCCCTGTCTTTGCGAGCGTCGCGCACCGCATGCTGCCATTTTTTACCAGTAGTGCGCTGCCCCAATATGCCGTGCGGCGACCAGAGTGGCCGTGGCGGACCATACTGGCGGGAAGCGCGATGCATGCCCTGCTGCAACTCTCCAACGCAAGCAACTGGCTGTGGTTGGGCGACTTGCCCATGGCTTTTGCGGCATTGTATTTGTCATATGCTTGGGGATTGCACCGCAGTTTGCGCATACCACTGCTCGGCGTTTTGCACATCGGTTTTGCCTGGATGGGTTTGTCCATGCTGTTGTTCGGCATCCAAAGCCTCATATCCTTTACCAGCGGAAACGCTACCCAATACTGGGGACTTGCGCCGCAGCACGCTCTCACCATTGGCTGCTTTGCCACTTTGCTGATCGGTTTGGGAACGCGCGTGACGCTCGGTCATTCCGGCCTCCCCATGCAGGTGGATAAACCGGTCATGCTCATGTTCCTGGGAATACAGCTGGTTGCCATTTTGCGTGTGCTGGCGGACATGCTACCCGGCCAGAACGGATACTGGCTGTATATCGCTGCGGCGGCACTCTGGTTGGTTTGTTTCTTTCCCTGGGTGCTGCGCTACTTGCCGGTATATGTGCGACCGCGGGTGGATGGACAGGCTGGATAGCGAAAGCCGTTATAGCCCAAGTAATCCAGCAGTCGGATTCTGATGGCCAAATTTCCAATACTCGGCCAATCCGAATGTTGGTATTTACACGCAAAGTCATTTCGCACCAGATATCAACCAATTGTATTAATTAAATAATATGGCATCACATAAAGATTGATTGTGATTAGTTACAAGACTGGTTAAGATAGTCATCAATTACTTACTTGGAGCGACATCATGTCGAGAAAGAATATCGGGCTTCTGATGCTTTTGGCTGGCGTAGCCATGGTGTTCGCTTGGGTTGTCATGACTCAGGGGCCCTTGGCACCAGTCAAAGTTACGGTGGATAAAGTTCAGACGGGCAATCTTGCCAACAGTGTATTTGGCATCGGAACCTTGAAGGCCAGGCACAGTTACAACCTTGCGCCGACCATGACAAGCCGGGTAAAAGCCGTGCTGGTCGATCAGGGAGATCACGTCGTTGCAGGTCAAGTTCTGGCGGAAATGGACCCGGTCGATCTGAATGAGAAGTTAATTGGCAGCCAGCGCATGGTTGAGAAAACGGCCAATTCGATCCAGGCCGCGACAGCACAAGTCAGCGAAGCGCAAAGCAGACTCAAGATGGTTTCTGCCACCGTTAACCGTTATCTGGAATTGCGTGGCAAAGGTTTTGTCAGCCAGGACATGTTTGATGCCAAGCAACACGAGATGAATGCGGCAACTTCAGCGTTGACGGTTGCAGAAGCCAATTTGGCCGCCGCCCGTGAAGAACATGCCCGGGCCCAGGCGGATATGCGGGGGATCGGTAAAGCGCGTGCGCAGACCCGCTTGATCAGCCCGGTTAACGGCGTAGTCATTGCCCGTTTGGTCGAGTCGGGCAGCACCGTGGCCGGGGGCCAGGTCGTGCTGCAGGTTATCGATCCGGACATCCTGTGGGTAGAGACACGTATCGCCCAACAACAGGCCGGGCAGATCCGCGTCGGACAAACGGCACAGGTCATTCTGCGCTCCCGGCCGCAGGCACCGGTCGCGGGCAAAGTCGCCCGACTGGATATGGTGAGCGATGCGGTGACAGAGGAGCGCATCGTCAATGTGCTGATCGACGTCGCCAATGCCAGCGTCGGGGAATATGCGGAAGTCACGATCAAATTGCCGGAAATGAACAACACCCGCAGCATCTCAAGCGCTGCGCTGAAGCGCATTGAAAAACAGAATGGCGTATGGGTCTTGCTAGATGGTCGGGTGCAATTCAAACCGGTTAGGATCGGACTTGCGACCATCAACGGACAGACCCAGATACTGGAAGGCCTGAACGACGACGATACGGTCATCGTATATAGCCAGCAAGCGCTGCGCCCGGGGCTGAAGGTAAAAGTCGTGTCCGAACTCGTGCGGAGCTAACCCATGATCAATCTGGCAAGCCGCGACATACTGCATGGCTGGGGTAAATTCGTCTTTACCGGCATTGGCCTGGGTTTGCTGATCGGTGTGACCCTGACCATGGCGGGCGTCTACCGCGGCATGGTGGATGATGCACGTGCGCTGCTGGAAAATGCGGGAGCCGATCTGTGGGTGGTCCAGCAGGATACGCTGGGACCCTATGCCGAGCCGTCCAACGTGCATGATGACGTTTCAAAGGAATTGCTGGGCTTGCCCGACATACAGGAAGCTGGAAATGTGACCTATCTGACCATGCAGATTCGCCACGACGGCAAAGACATTCGAGTGATGCTGGTGGGATATGAGGCGGGCAAACCGGGAGAACCTGGCTACCTTGTTGCGGGACGCCCGATATACCAGTCACACTACGAGGCGCTTGCCGACATCAAGACGGGGCTTTCGCTGGGAGACAAGATCAGCGTTCGGCGCCATGAATACGCCATTGTAGGCTTGACGCGCCGTATGGTTTCTTCAAGTGGCGACCCGATGATTTTCATTCCACTCAAAGATGCACAGGAAGTGCAGTTCCTTAAAGACAATGATGCGCTCGTCAATGAAAGAGCGCGCACTGCCGCGAATCCCGCCTTCAATCGTCCCGGTATCCCGGGGCTGCTGGAAGCGATACAGGCCAGTCAGACTTCAAGCCGGTTCGTGAATGCGATCCTGGTACGTACTGCCCCGGGAACGGATGAGGCGGTAGCCGGACAAATCGCGCGCTGGAAACACTTGGAGGCGTACACCAAGCCCCAAATGGACGAGATATTGGTCGTTCGTCTGATTGCCACCTCGGCCAAACAGATATTCATGTTTCTGGTGATTCTTGCAATTGTTAGCGCGGCCATCGTCGCCTTCATCATTTACACCATGACCATGAATAAGGTGCGCGAGATCGCGGTACTCAAGCTGATCGGTGCGATGAACAAGACCATCAGCGGAATGATCTTGCAGCAGGCATTGGGCTTGGGCCTGATCGGCTTCATGGTCGGGAAGTTTTCGGCAACCTTATGGGCTCCCCTTTTCCCGAAATACGTATTGCTGTTACCGGGCGATGCCGTATCGGGCTTCATTCTGGTCATGCTGATGTGCGCGGTTGCAAGCATCTTCGCAATCCGAGCGGCATTGAACATCGATCCAGCAACGGCAATTGGAGGTTGAACATGCGCGAACCGGCAATTCATATAGAGAATCTCAAGAAGCGCTATGGCGAAGGCGACACGGCTGTCGATGCACTCAAAGGTGTGGACATGACTGTATGGCCGGGCGAGGTGGTGGGTCTGGTAGGCCCAAGCGGCTCCGGCAAAAGCACCCTGTTAAAATGTCTGGGGGCAGTAATCGAGCCCACTGCAGGTCGCATGACGCTAGGCGGCCACACTATCTTTGACGAAAAATGGATGATCAATGACTTGCGTACGCTCAGGCGGGATCGAATCGGGTTTGTGTTTCAGGCACCGTATCTGATCCCATTTCTGGACGTTACCGACAACGTTGCATTGCTGCCGATGTTGGCGGGTATTTCGAATGCGGAAGCACGCAAGCGCGCAAGGGAATTGCTGGGGGCACTCGATGTGGGACATCGTGCCATGGCCGCCGTTTCACAATTGTCGGGCGGCGAACAGCAACGCGTCTCCATCGCGCGGGCGTTGTCCAACCATCCTCCCGTTATTCTGGCCGATGAACCCACTGCGCCATTGGATAGCGAACGGGCATTAAGTGTGGTGCGCATACTCAACCAGATGGCGGAGCAATTTCAAACGGCAATCGTTGTCGTTACCCATGATGAAAAGATCATCCCCACTTTCAAGCGCATCTACCATATTCGTGACGGGCGGACCTACGAGGAAGCGGGCGAAGGCAGACATGTATAGAGCAATAATTGAAGGAGATGCGTCATGAGTGAAAAAGAACCAAAACGCCGCTTAAGCACAGAAGAAAGACAGAGCGAGATCATTCGCGTGGCGGTTGAATTGGCTGCGGAAAAGGGTGTGGACAGCGTCACCACACAGGATATGGCCAATGCGATGCAGCTCACCCAGGGGGCGATCTTCCGTCACTTTGCAACCAAGGACGATATCTGGGTCGCAGTCATAGAATGGATACGCGAACGCCTGATGAAGGTATTGGACAAAGCCGCCACCGGCGCCACCGACCCATTGAATACGATCGAGCGCATGTTCTTCGCCCACATTGGTTTTGTCAGCAAGCATCCGGCCATTCCGCGCCTGCTGTTCTCCGAGTTGCTGCACAAGAAGAACAGCAAGTTGCGTCAACTTATCCAGGGAATAATTTCGGGCTATGAGGCCAGGATCGCCGGCTTATTGGAGGAGGCTAAATTGCATAAGCTGGTGCCGGGCGATCTCGACAGTCAAAGTGCAGCGGTACTCTACATCGGCATGATCCAAGGACTGGTCATGCAGTCGAACATCTTTGGCGGCAAGCTTTCTCTGCAACAGCAAGCAGAAAAAACCTTCCCGATATTCTTGCACGGAATCAAAACCCGCAGCAGCCCCATTTGATTCGACAATCAGGAAAGGTGTCTTACGACATGGTAGAAAATAGCGATAGCGCTGAATGTCTGCGTCTGCATTGACGCCCAATCATTTTGCAGTACCATCAAGTGGCTAATGACCACGTTACTCCAGCTTTACGAAGTTCCTGCGGATGACGTTTTCGTTATAACAGCTAAAGCCAGTTGTCCCTATTATTTCTGGCAGCTTTTACGATGTCCCGCTTGAGCCGACGGTCATTTCAGCAAATCTCAACAGTCCTGAGGTTATAAGCGTGAAGTCGAAAAGTTATAAACCGGACACTCAAACATACTAAACCGTCAGTTATTTTGTGGAACCGTCAGAGTCCGCAATGGTGGGAGGAGGAGACGGTCGGGGGGCCTAGCCCGCGTTTCCTCTTTGGGTCGAAAGTGAAAGTTCGCCAGAGTCCGGTTTGCGGCAACAAATTCATTAAGAGCTATGACCGGAGTGGCCGAATAACTGCCGCTGAATACCCTACCGATATTAGTCCCGACCGACTATATTCCCAGAGCATCTCAATATTTAGCAGCTTTAGCGCACTCCGACAGACTTTGCATCAGTCTTGCTAATTTTGGGGGTTGTTAGAAACAAGGAGTTAGCCACGCAACTCCGACAGACTTTATTACTTGGTATCAAATGGAATGATGGAGATAGATAATGAGTAGCAATATCGTGTTGGTGTTGATATGGGTTTGGTTGATAGGATTTCTTGGCACGCTGATTTACTTGCACAAGAAAAAATATTTCCCGAAATAGTTCTGGAATAAGTCGAAACGCTCCCTTCATGGGAGCGTTTTTTGCTTGGTGCGACTATCAGCTTTGCTTATATGTAGTAGTTCAGACTGTCATCTGACAGACGTCGTCCGATGCTCGGCCGTACCTGCCGTCATAACTCGAACAGCGTTACGTCTGTTGAGATTCTCAAAGCGGACATATCCGAAGTTCATTTGTGTCCGCACTTGCCATTTACTATTATGCGGACGCGTGCGTCAGCATAATAACTGTTAGGTGCTCAATGCAACTCTATGACTTCATCTACGTAGACCTCGAAAAGGTCATCTCGATTTACAGCCAAATGACCGGGGGAATCGTCGAAGCTCTTGAACGAAGCACTGAGAACTCGCGCTCTGCTGACAATAAGCGTAGCTATGACTTTAAGGTATTAAAGCATGACGCCGGAGGAACTACGAATGACAGAAGCGCAGTGAAGGAGGTCATCAAGCCACATCACGCACTTCTTGCGGAGACAGAAGAGGCGCTTGCTACCAATGGCTACCTCGTCGATTTAACTGATCCGATGGTCGCAAAATCCTTTCGCGATCCTGAGTTTCGCGCCCAATTGAAAGAAACATTCTGCATCAAGGTTCGTGGCCGCGCTGTATTTGAAGACTACGAGCGCATGAAGAAGATCGCAGCCGACTTTCCTGAGGTGGTCAAGTTGATCAACAAGAGCAGCGAGTCTAGCCTGTTCTCATCACCCGAATATATTCAGATTAAGTCGAAATTGGATTCGGCTGAGAAAGCGCTCAAGTCAATCAAAGATCGTAATGAACGTTCTCGCGAGGAGCAGCGGATCAGTGACGTGCGAAGAGAACTCGCTAAGCTAGTCGCCTCGGCTACCAAAGTCGGCATGGTAGATCAGTGGATTCTTGACGGAGTGAAGACATGGATTGATGCGTTCTTGCCAGGCATCGTGAACTTCCGCGTCTATCCAAACCCAGAGCTACCGGACGAGCACGTCTTTGGGCATCTAAAGAAGCGCTGCTTTGAGGATGCCGAGTTTGGAGCTCTCCACTTCACCTATGGATCGTTCCCTACCGAGAACTTAACAATGATTGGAGTCATCACGTCTGTCCCTGCGGAAGGCGGCGAGACATTTAGCCCCCTAGCCGAGTTCGAGAAAAGTGATCTGGCCGACTACGAGACCGTCGAGAATGGATTCCGAGGTGTTTTCCGAGGCTTCGATGGGATGGAACGAATGGTTCGTACATCTCGCTTTCCTCGGATTCTTGTTCAGCCATTGACTGTTTATCGTGGTGTCAGACCCAACCCTTCGTTCCGGCGGGCCGCCTCTGGCGGTCGATGAACTCAAACGTTGCTTGCATTTTAAAGGGGCCTGGCCCCTTTTATTGGCGATTTCTCTTTATTGACTTGATAGTGCAGTTGTCAATTGACAACAACACTCAGCCTGTTATGATGACCCAAAGATTCTGGGGTAATTAATGTCTCATTCAAAGAAAGAAGTGAATGCCGCAATTGAATACGCCAAGAGCAAGGGCTGGCGAATTGTAGAAGGAGGCTCCCACGCATGGGGACAGATGTACTGCCCATACAATGACAGCGAATGCCGGTGCGGCGAGTTTTGCAGATCCAGTATATGGAGCACGCCGAAAAATCCAGGCAATCACGCAAAACAGATTCGCAGAATCGTAGACAATTGCATCAGGCTTAAGGCCGATGAACAGGACAAGGAGTAAGCCATGAAAGAATATGACTTCGAGCTCAAATTCTCTCTGCCAAGTCCGGACGCCGATCCGGAGCAGTTCGTGAATGCACTTTATGAAGCGGGCTGTGACGATGCTACAGTTGGCTTAGGTTTAAAAGGTAGAGTGGCATTAAGTTTTACAAGAGAGGCACCTTCAGCGCAGGATGCTGTTGCATCGGCAATTGCCGACGTAACGAAGGCCATCCCAGGTGCCAAGATGATTGAAGCCACCCCCGACTATGTTGGCGTTACCGACATTGCGGGCTTCGTTGGCTGCAGCAGGCAAAACATTCGAAAAATTTTGATAGAAAACAGCTTAGCTCCGACACCGGTACATAGCGGCACGACGGTAATTTGGCATCTAGCTAACGTCCTTGATTGGCTGAAGCACAAAGGAAGCTTCAAGATCGAAGATCAATTGATCGAGATGTCATTCGTAACTATGAAGGTCAATGTTGAAAAAGAAGTGGCACATGTCGCGCGTATTGGTCGCAACCCTATTACTGGCGCCACTATCAAGATCAAGTCAACAAAGCGTCAGCAATCGCCTTCAAAGCAAGCGCAGGCATAAAACATTTAGTAATTCCGTACGAAGTTCGAACCAAAGCTGACATCCAAACTCTTCCCTGAAAACGTCAGCTATGGCCGAATCACAGTACATTCGATCAAGTCGTCCGTTTCTTAAAGCGAATATTGGTGGATAATTTGCCTCAGGCCGGAGATCGTCCGGAAACCAATCCCCAGAGAAATTCGCAATGGAATATGTAATCGTTGGTGTAGTCGTGTTCGTTCTGGTCGTCGTCATCCTGTCGGCGCGGGGCAAGGATAGTGCTGTCGATGCGCTGGTCAGCGAACACGGTCTGAGCCGCTCCATGCTCAGTCCCTTGAGCGG
Source organism: Sideroxydans lithotrophicus ES-1 (assembly GCF_000025705.1). Taxonomy (NCBI): domain Bacteria; kingdom Pseudomonadati; phylum Pseudomonadota; class Betaproteobacteria; order Nitrosomonadales; family Gallionellaceae; genus Sideroxydans; species Sideroxydans lithotrophicus. Next base: position 1,124,597 of record NC_013959.1, read on the forward strand.
CATGGAGATTGCAAAGCTGAGGAAAGAGATCAAATCGCTGGAGAACGGCAACAACAGGGCGGCGCTGAAGAAGCTGCTCGCGCGATACAAACTGACTGAATAGGCGCTGGACAATCGCAAGTCAGGGATAGAGCGGGCTTAACGATGGCTCATTTCCATGTCACATAGCTTTTTTCTTTCACTGCGGCAGCAAGCAAGTTCAGCAAAGGCATTGCTCGATGGGCAATGCTTACTGCGGGCTCATCCTCGCTCCTGGCGGCAGGTAAGGGAGATGATCTTTCTGCATTGATGGCCGCTGTCAGCCGGTTCAGCGCTTCAGGAACATCCTCAGCCCGAATGGCGCCGGGCACGGTTGCGCTGTGTCCCATCATTCTCAGCATGCTGAGTGCGACATCTCCGAACATGGTGATGTCGGCATAGGCGTCCGTTGTAAAAGTCACCAGCATTTCGCTCTCCTTGAGGGTGTTACGTGCTGATTTTGGCCGTTCGATCCGGATTGCTTCAGCGTGCGGCCAATACCGGCTGGGAGCCGTCGAGATTCATCAGTCTGTTGTTGATAAAACAAATTGAAATATTGACTCTAGCCGTCTTTCAACAGGACATATAAGGCAAAAAGAAACATGGTCACGATTGTCGTGATCACCATCTTCATGGTCTTCTCGGTCTTCTTTTTGTGAATCTCATACAGCTCTTCGGTGCTGAGTCTTTCGTTCAAAATAACCTCGCGATTTGAATGGTTCTGCCAGGATGGTGCATATTAGCAATATGTCTGCTGTTTGACCGGCAACCGAATGTTGGTTCCCTGCGAGAATCGGTTAATATTTCAATGAAGATTTTGGCAACAACCAGTCCATGGATCTTGCAGTCTGTTATGGGTGCTGCTGTCAGAACTGGTGCGGTGCAGGCTCGATAGCCAGTGCGCCTTTTAAAATGACATTTGCAGGAGTGGATCGATGAAAAAGGATTTTTGGCTGGAGCGTTGGGAGCGGGCTGAGACGGGTTTTCACCAGAACGAGATCAATCCCTATCTGCAACGGCACTGGCAGGAATTGCATCATGCCCAAGGCGGTGAGGTGTTCGTGCCGCTGTGCGGAAAGAGTCTCGATATGATCTGGCTCAGGGAGCAGGGATGTTCGCCACTGGGGGTGGAGATCAGTCCCATCGCTGTGCAATCCTTCTACAAAGAGAATGGATACAGTCCCGAACTTGTCGCCGGCAACAAGTTCGAGAGATACGAAGCTGGCGGCATCAAGATCCTGTGCGGTGATTTTTTCGACTTGGGCAAAAAAGAGCTGGCGAATGTGCGGGCGGTTTACGACCGCGCATCGCTGGTGGCGCTGCCTCCCGAGATGCGCGAGCGCTATGCACAACATCTGGCAAGCATCCTGTCGGCGGGGACGCAAATCCTGTTGATCACTTTCGATTATCCGCAGGCTGAGATGTCGGGGCCTCCATTTGCGGTATCCATCGAGGAGGTGGAGTCGCTCTATAGGGATCGGGCCGAGATTCGCTTGTTGGCACACCATGACGTGCTGGCACAGACTCCGCGCTTCAAGGAGCGCGGGTTGAGCCGGTTGCACGAGAATATCTTCCTGCTCACGCTGAGATGACCGCTCGGATCGCGCCCCGGATCGATCATTGGCTTTGTTGCAGGCCTGCTATTTGATCCGGTAGATACCCAGTGCCTTGAGTACGTATTTTTCATAGACCGGCTCTGAGGTGCCGGTCTTCATCTTGCGCATGAAGTATTTCTCGAACGCGATCTTGGCCAGATGCACCCATTTGCCTTTCTTGGCCCAGGTGACATTGCGGGGCGGGATCTGCGGCAGCGCGACAAAAGCCACGCCGGTGTCTCCCATGTCGGCCAGGCATATGGTGTTCCATGTGCCGGTGGTCACGGCAGCGCGGCCATCGAGTTCATCCTGTATGTTGTGCACGATGGCGGAGACCATCGATTCGATCATGTAGCCTGTCTTCGGTGTTCCGACCGGCACCGGCGTCGGTTCCACCGGCGGTATCGCGATGCACACTCCTGCCGCGAAGATGTTGTGGTATTTCGGGCTGCGCTGATGCTGGTCCACGATCACCAAGCCGGCCGGGTTGCATAGACCGGCGACATTGGTGACCGCAGGCACGCCGCGAAATGGCGGCAGCATCATCGAATAGTTGAAATGCAGCACATGGTTGCGGACCTTCTCGCCGTAAAGGTCGTATTCCTCGACATGCATCTTGTCTGCTTCTACTTTGACGGTCTTGGCATTGGTGATCCACTTGATGTGGCGATGGCGCAATTCCGATTCGAGCAGTCCCTTCGAATCGCCGACACCGCCCAGCCCGAGGTGGCCGATATAGGGTTCGGGGCTGACGTAGGTGATCGGTACCTTGTGGCGCAGTTTGCGGCGGCGCAGGTCGGTATCCAGCGCCATTGCATACTCGTATGCAGGGCCGAAGCAGGATGCGCCCTGAAACGCGCCAACCACCACATGGCCCGGATCCTTGAGGAATTCTTCGTATGCGTCGTATGCCTCGCACGCGTGGTCGACGGTGCAGACGGACTGCGTGTACCCGCCATTCGGTCCGGAGCCATCGACCAGTTCAAAGGCCAGGCGCGGTCCGGTGGTGATCACCAGATAGTCGTAATCGAGGATTGTTCCATTGGCCAGATGGATGCGGCTGGTTTCGGCATCGATCTTTTCAGCGGATGATGCGATGAGGGCTATGCCTTTCTTTTCCAGGCACGGGCGCAGATTGAAGGTGGTGTCTTCGCGTTTGCGCCAGCCGAGCGCGACCCAGGGGTTGGAAGGAACGAACTGGAAGGTTTCGGATGCATTGATGACCGTGATCCGGTGCTGCCTGCCCAAAGCTTCGCGCAATTCATACGCTGCGGGTGTTCCGGCGGTACCGGCACCGAGGATGACAATGTGTGCCATGTTCTTCCTCCAAGGATTCAGGCGCAGGCTCTTCCTTTGCAGATCGCCAGAGCTGCCCGGGTGTTGCGGGATAGGCAGTAGGTATCAGCTGCCATAGTCGGATAGGTCTTTCTGCAACTGAAAGGTCTCCAACTACGGCAGGGCCGGGATTCAGTGATGCGATTTCGCCATCAACTTGAGTATCTTCAGATTGATGACGAGAAAGCGGACACCCTGCCATACGAGCGATGTGCGCATGTAGCGGGTGAATCCGGTCGGGGCCGGAGGGTAGTAAGCCTGCTGGTAAGGCTCTCTGTTGGTGATCTTGTTTGCCATGTCTTGCTCCTGAAATCGTTTTGAATAATTAATCCGGGATGATCGACCAGCCCGGCTTCAGCTTTGCCTGGTAGATGAATGCGTGATGCAGCAGATATTTCATCCAGTGGCCGGCCAAGCCGATCTCGCCGAAGGTCAGGTCGATGTCGCGACCATAGTCCGGGTATTTCTCGAAGTCCGGCACGACCGGGAAGACCGTCATCGTGGCTGCGGTACCCTTGAAGAAGTCTGCTCCGGTAGAGGCGACGCACGCGGCGCCCATCTCCGCCATGGAAGCCGTGTGGGTGGGTTTTTCCGCACCGTTGAGCATGTCGCGGATGCTCATGGCGACTGCCTTGGCCATGGCCGCGGATGGCATCCCGGTTCTGGGGGCCGTCGGATTGATGGGGGTCCCGTTCGCGCTTTGCATCGGCTTGCTGATCATGTGCGGTGGCGCGAAGGCGATGCCGACGGCGAAGATATTGCGGTAAGCCGGTGTCTGGTAGGTCTTGGGCCAGTCGCGGGCCGACCATTCCAGATAGGGGCGAGCAGTGTAATCCGCGTCCACCTTCATGAAACCATTGGGGGCAAACAGCTGCGCGGATATGTCTGCTCCAGCCTTGTCGTAAGCCTTCAGCCCGACCCCGGCGAATGGCGGGATCAGCATGGAGAAATCGAACTCCAGTTCATGGTAGCTGCCATCCAGCGTCTCGTAATGGATCTTGCCGGCTTCGACCCTGGTCACGTGCGCACGGGTGATCCATTCGATGTTGCGCTCGACCATCAGCGATTCGGCGAAAGTCTTGCCGTTGGTGACGTAGCCGCCGCGCTTGATATGCACGCCGCCCATGCCGAAGTCGCCCAGCTCGTATTCGTTGCTGAGCCAGACGATGCGGGCCTTGTCGCGCACGCCGGCTTCGCGCAGCATATGGTCCACGTTGTAGATGTATTCGAATGCGGCGCCCTGGCAGGTGCACATCCCGTGCCCGGTGCCGATGACGATGGTGCGGCGCTCGCCTGCGCGCAGGGCGTCGATGACGTGCTGCAGTTTCTCATTGGCTTCCAGTGCGTGGCTGGAAGTACAAACGGATACCGTGTGGCCGTGCTCGGGGCCCAGTCCCGGAGTGGCGGCAAAATTCAGTTTCGGTCCTGTGGCATTCACCAGATAGTCGTAGGTGATGTTCTCCTGCACACCGGCCTTGGCGGGATGGGTGTACTCGACGGTCACGAACGGGGAAGGATTTTCGGCATTGCCCTCAGGATGGATCGCGAGTGCCTTGGCCTGGCGGAAGTTCACCCGGGTCTTGCTGTACACCTCGGTCAGGTCGAAGGTGACTTGCTCTTCCTTCATCTGTCCGACACCCACCCAGATATTGGAGGGTATCCAGTTCCACTTTGCATTGGGCGAGACAACTACGACCTCGTGCTGTTTGCCTACCCATTTGTTCAGATACCTGGCGACAGTGTGACCTGCAATGCCTGCGCCCAGAATTACGATACGTGCCATTTCTTTTTCCTCAAATTATTGATTCAGTCTGATTCGATTTCGTGTGCCGCTTTGTCAGCTGTTAAGCAAGAGCCATAGCCCAAGACCCATCAGTGCCCATGCCACCCAGGGCCCGAACAGCAAACGCCACAGCCTGGTTTCAGGGATGAAACCCACGCCGTGAATGAACCCGGCACAGATGCCCAGCATCGTCAGCGACAGCATGCCGTGGCTGGTATGGCCGAGTGCCCTCGGATAGGTGAGGATGATCCCGGTCAGGGCCAGCGCCAGCAGCAGCGACAGCATGCGCGGCAATGCTGCATAGATGCCGCCATGCGCGGCTGGTACTGTTTCCTGGCGCACGGTCATTCCTTGTCGCTTGATTCTTCCTTGGTGACGCAAGCTTGCGCGTCGCACATCATGGTGTTGACGATGGCCAGCAGAATGGCCATCGAGACTCCCAGTATCCAGGCGAAATACCACATGTCATATCTCCTTTATCAGTATGCTGACTTGTCGTTGGCGTTGATGAATTCGGCAGTGACCTTGCCCGACATCTTCTTGTAGGCCCAGCTGGTGTAGACGACGATGAGCGGCAGGAAGATCACTGTCGCACCCAGCATCAGGGTCAGCGTCAGTTGCGAGGAGACGCTATCCCACACCGTCAGGCTGGAACGCGGGTCGGAACTGGACGGCATGATGAACGGGAACAGCGATACCCCGGCGGTGCCGATGATGCCCAGCATGCCCAACGAAGAGCTGACGAAGGCGGTCAGCGGTTTGTTGAACCAGGCAGCTGCGATGGCCAGCAACCCGCCGGCGAAGCCGATGGCGGGAACCAGCTTGGCAGCCGGATACAGGGTGTAGTTATGCAACCATGCACCGGCCTGGGTGACCACGGTCTTGTCCAGCGGGTTGGGCAAGGCATTGCCGTCGATCACGCTGGTGATCACATAACCCTGGATGCTGTTCGCCAGCCAGATGCCGGCAAGTGCGAAGGTGACCAGTGTGAGTGCGCCGAACACCAGCGAGGCGGTGCGCACGCGGCGATACACATCCCCTTCGGTGCGGATCATCAGGTAGTTCGCACCATGCGCGGTGATCATCGCCGTGCTGACGACACCGGTGAGCAGCGCGAACGGGTTGAGCAGGGCCCAGAAGGTGCCGGTGTAGAACGAACGCAGGTCATTGTCGAAGTGGAACGGCACGCCTTGCAGCAGGTTGCCGAACGCCACGCCGAAGATCAGCGGCGGGACGAAGCCGCCCACGAACAAGCCCCAGTCCCAGGTCTTACGCCAGGTCGGGTTCTCGATCTTGCTGCGGTAATCGAAGCCTACCGGGCGGAAGAACAGCGCCCACAGCACGGCGAGCATGGCCCAGTAGAAGCCGGAGAAGGCAGTGGCGTAGACCAGCGGCCAGGCGGCGAAGATGGCACCGCCGGCGGTGATGAACCACACCTGGTTGCCGTCCCAGTGCGGGCCGACGGTGTTGATCATGATGCGGCGTTCGGTGTCGTTCTTGCCGGCAAAGGGCAGCAGGGTGCCGACGCCCATGTCATGTCCGTCCATGATGGCGAAGCCGAGCAGCAATGCACCGACCAGCAGCCACCAGATGATTTTTAACGTTTCATAATCGAGCATGGTTATCTCCTAGTTCAGATAGTGGCGGTTGCGGTTTGTTCGGAGTGGTAGCGTCCGGTACCCAGGCTGCCCGGTCCCTTGCGCGCGAACTTCACCATCAGGTACATCTCGATGACGAGCAGTCCGGTGTAGAACACGACGAAGCCGGTGAGCGATCCGTACAGGCTGCCTACCGACAGGCTGGAAGCCGACAGATGGGTAGGCAGCACGCCGTAGATGGTCCACGGCTGGCGACCGTATTCAGCCACGAACCAGCCCAGTTCGGCGGCGATCCACGGCATCGGGATGAACAGCATCGCCCAGCGCAGCAGCCAGCGCTGCTTGAGGAAGGTGCCGCGCACCGTGTGGTACAGCGACAGGCCGAGCAGCAGGGCGAAGGCAAAGCCCAGCGCGACCATCACGCGGAAAGACCAGAACAGCGGTGCGACGCGCGGCACCGTGCTGTCGACAGCCTGCTGGATCATTTCCGGTGTCGCCTTGGTGACGTCCTCGGTGTATTTCTTCAGCAGCAGGCCGAACCCCAGATCCTTCTTGTGGTCTTCGAACACCTGTTTCGCTGCGACATCGTTCTTGTTCTTGCGCAGTTCTTCCATCGCGTTCACTGCGAGCAGGCCGGACTCGATGCGTTTGCGGTTCTTCTCCTTGATCTCGGCGATGCCCGGGATCTCCTTGCTGAAGCTGCGCGTGCCGATGATGCCCATCACATAGGGGATCTGTACTTCAAAGTCGTTGCGCTGTTCCTTCTCGTTGGGGATGGCGAACACGTTGAACGCGGCCGGTGCCGGTTCGGTATGCCACATCGCTTCCATGGCCGCCAGTTTTGTCTGTTGCGATTCGGAGATGGTGTAGCCGGATTCGTCGCCGAGCACGATCACCGACAGCGCGGAGGCGAAGCCGAAGGCGGCGGCGATGCGGAACGAGCGGCGTGCGAATTCGATATCGCGTCCCTTGAGCAGGTACCAGGATGAGATGCCGAGCACGAACAGCGAAGCGGTGACATAGCCGGCGGAGACGGTATGCACGAACTTGGCCTGTGCGGTGGGGTTGAAGATCACCTGCCAGAAGTCGGTGAGCTCCATGCGCATGGTGGTGTAGGAGAACTCGGCGCCCACCGGGTCCTGCATCCAGCCGTTGGCGATCAGGATCCACAGTGCCGACAGGTTGGAACCGATCGCGGTGAGTATGGTGACCATGAAATGCTGGCCCTTGGTCAGGCGGTCCCAGCCGAAGAAGAACAGGCCGATGAAGGTGGATTCGAGGAAGAACGCCATGAGCCCCTCGATCGCCAGCGGTGCTCCGAAGATGTCACCGACATAATGCGAATAGTAGGCCCAGTTGGTGCCGAACTGGAACTCCATGGTCAACCCGGTGGTCACACCGAGCGCAAAGTTGATCCCGAACAGTTTGCCCCAGAATCGGGTCATGTCTTTGTAGATCTGTTGTCCGGTCACCAGGTATGAGCCTTCCATGATGACCAGCAGGAAGGTCATACCCAGGGTGAGAGGAACGAACAGGAAGTGATACAGCGCGGTGACCGCAAATTGCAACCTCGAAAGGTCGACCAGTTCAGTGCTAATCATGCATCCTCCTCATGGTGTCGTAGTGTTGTGAGTCTGGGTTCGCAGAACCGCGCTGCTGACCTGTTCCGGTGTCAGCGTGCTTTCGCCGCCGCTGAAGAAGATCCACCAGATGGCCAGCAATCCGGCGAGCTTGATTGCGGTCACGATGGCGATCTTTCTGGCAAGCGGTTGCTCGTGAAAAAGTTTCATCTGCGCTCAAAGGTTAGTTTCCCCGCTGACCCTAATGCAGTATCTGTGCCATCGACCGGCACATGTTTTTAATGCCTTGTTAATGAATGGTTTTAATTCGTTTGAATATGGATTCTGGTGGGCAGCGATAATTGCGGGCATGTCAAAAATGGCAGCTCATTCTGCTAGAATGAATAAATAACTGACATATTTGTTAAGGTAATGATTCATGAGCCATAGTTCTATTTCCGAGCTGATGTCCTATCTCGATACGCTGGCGGAACCACGCATCGTGCTCGATCGGAGCTACAACATCATAGGCGCCAATCGCGCCTATCTCAGTTATTACCATGTGGGCGATTTGCCCATCGCCGGACGGCATTGCTATGAAGTGTCCCACCGCTATAAGCGTCCCTGCGACGAGGAGGGCGAGTCCTGTCCGCTCAAGTCCAGCCTGCAGAGCGGACAACCGCATCGGGTGTTGCACATCCACCACACGGTGCGCGGGGACGAGCATGTGGACGTGGAGTTGACGCCGATACGCAACGCGGAAGGAGAGATCGAGTATTTCGTCGAGATGATCCATACCGTGCGTGCCGGCAGCGCTTTGCCCGAAGGGGAGTTGGTAGGACGTTCCGCAGCGTTCAACCGGATGCTGGAACAGGTGACGAGAGTGGCGCCGTCGCAAGCGGACGTGTTGCTGCTGGGCGAGTCCGGCACGGGCAAGGAGCTGGTGGCCCACGCGGTGCACGACGCCAGCAAGCGTGCGACGGGGCCATTCGTCGCGGTCGATTGTTCCAGCCTGCCCGAGAACCTGTTCGAGAGCGAACTGTTCGGCTATGAGAAGGGTGCATTCAGTGGCGCGAACCAGCGCAAGCAGGGACTGGTCGAAGCCGCCAGTGGCGGTACGCTGTTCCTCGACGAGGTGGGCGATATCCCGCTGGGTTTGCAGGTGAAACTATTGCGGCTGCTGGAAACCGGCACCTATCGCCGGGTGGGGGGCGTCGAGCCTTTGCGCTCGGATTTTCGCCTGGTTGCGGCTACCCATCGCGACCTCAAGAAAATGATCGCCGAGGGAAGTTTCCGCCGCGATCTGTATTACCGCATCAGCACTTTCCCGATCCTGCTGCCGTCCCTGAGCGAACGGATGGAGGACTTGCCGTTGCTGATGGAGGCCTTGCTGAAGCGCATCAGTACCGATCATGCGATGTCTATCCATCCCGCCACGCTGCTGTGCCTGTCCAAATACGATTTTCCCGGGAACATCCGCGAATTGCGCAACCTGATCGAGCGTGCGACGCTGCTGGCAGACGGCGATGTCCTGCTGCCCGAACATTTTCCCGATCCTTGCGAAGAGAAGCAGGATTCATTGCACTCTGGTCAGAGCTTCAGCCAGGTCATGACGCTGGAGGAGATGGAAAAGAGTTATCTGGAATGGCAGGTTCGGAATTCAGGGCTGGGCCGCAGGGAATTGGCAGAGCGGCTGGGGATAGGCGAACGGACCCTGTTCAGAAAATTGGGCAAGCTGACCAAGATATGAGTTATTTATGGAATTTGAAAATATGCCTCTTGCAACTGCAATGAAGATATCCGAACCAGGCTATGACCGGGTTTGCGATGAACGGGATATTTACGAGCGTCTGCTGCCTCTCGAAGATGCGGACATCCTCGAGCTCGGCTGCGGCAAGGCCGAAAAGACCTTTGCCATCGCAGAACGCGGAAAGGCAAACAGGATCGTTGCGCTGGAAGTCGACGAGATCCAGCACGCAAAGAACCTGCAGCGCAAAACTCCTTCCAATGTGAGTTTTCAACTTGGCGGAGCGCAGGCGATCCCGGTCGGCGATCGCTCCTTCGATATCGTGTTGATGTTCAAGTCGCTGCATCATGTACCGCTGGCGCTGATGGATACGGCGATGGCCGAGATACATCGAGTGCTGAAACCGGGCGGGATGGCGTACATTTCCGAGCCGGTCTTTGCCGGGGAATTCAATGAGATCCTCAGACTCTTTCATGACGAGCAGGCCGTGCGGGCAGCCGCTTTCGCCGCTGTTGAGCGTGCAGTTGCTGCTGGCAGCTTCGAGCTGGCGAGTGAGACCTTCTTCGATACGCCTGTCCATTTTGAAAACTTTGAACAGTTCGAAGAGCAGATATTGAAGGTGACCCACACACAGCACCGATTGGCACCGGAGCTCTACCAACAGGTAAGGCAGAAATTCATGCATCACATGAAAACTGATGGAGCGAGCTTCAGGACACCGATACGGGTAGACTTGTTGCGCAAGGTCTGAAGCGCAAGAAGCAGGCAATCAGGTACATTCCGGCATATCGTATACGACTGCAACGAGGATCGGGCATGCAAAATACCATTGAGATATCGGGCAAGAAAGTGCTGGTGGAATGGAGTGCGGCTGCGGATAAGCAGATGCGATCGCTTGCCGAACCGTTGTGTGTCGAGATGGAGCTTTACTTCAGTTGCCTGATCAGAAAAGCAGTTCGTTTCGGCGGAAACGCGCATTCGGGAAACTTTACTTTGGCAGCCCCGAAATTGTCAATCGGGTTTCGACCGGTGATGACAAAGATCTGCCGCGTCAGCGATGTCGAAGGAGCTCCGCCACTGGAAGATTTTCCTATCGTCAGGCCGGAGGCCTTCGTGCCGAAACGGCTCGCCATCGACTACCGCAGCGGGAAATCGCTGGGCGAGTTCTTCCTGGACAAATCCACGGTGGCATGATGCATGGCCGGTCACCTGGCACGGAAGCGGACAAGAGCAAGTTGTTCATGAAATTCCAATAACTCCAGACATCTTCCAATTGAAATCATTAGGCAACACCTTGCGGCGCTGGAACATGCGTCGAATTCTGCGGCGGAATCCGATCCCTCAGCATATCTGGCACAGTGTTACCCGCCATGCTGTAGTGTTGCACGAGCTGGATGCAGTGCAAATGGCACACCTGCGCGAACTGGCGACATGGTTCTTGCATAGCAAACAGATCAATGGGGTGCAAGGCCTGGATGTGACATTGCCCATGCGTGTAACTGTGGCTGCCCAGGCCTGCCTGCTGATCCTGAATCTGGATGTCGATCATTTCGACAATTGGGTTGAGGTCATTCTTTATCCCGGTGCGTTCCGGGTTCATCATGAACAGGTGGATGCCGTGGGCGTGGTGCATAGCGAAGCAAGCGTGTTGTCCGGCGAATCATGGTTGCGCGGACCGGTGATCCTGTCCTGGGACGACGTGGAGCGGGATACCCATGATTGCCAGACGGGGCGGAATGTCGTGCTGCATGAGTTCGCGCATAAGCTGGATGGCCTCAATGGAGCTGTGAATGGCATGCCACCATTGCGTAGCGGCATGAGCAGGAAAAGATGGGCCGAGGACCTGGGGGCAGCTTATGCAGTCCTTTGCCGGCAAGTGGCGGCAGGCGATCCTGCCTGCATCGACCCTTATGCTGCCACCAGCCCGGCTGAATTCTTTGCGGTTGTGAGCGAATATTTCTTTGCGGCACCGGCCATTCTGAAAAAATGCTATCCGGATGTCCACAGACAACTGGAGCTGCTTTATCATCAGCCGGTGTCGCGTTGAGCCATCGGCAGTTCAGCGGGAGAGCGATATGCACGAGCGCTATCCTGTTCGGATGCCTGATGCGGAATTGAACTACTGAAAGAGAGAGTCACATGAGATTTTTGCCCGGATCCCCAGCACAGATAGCCGGCTATCTGTCGCTGCTGAGCGCATCGCTGGTTGTTGCCATTTGGCTCATTCTTCTGTTTGCGGCCATACCGTCAAATCTGACTGTCGCAGAAGCAGTCATCGACCAGCTCCATTTTGTTTTCTCGGCAGAAAACCAGGCGCGGTTGAATTTCATCTGGCTTGCCATCCTGCCATTGTTATCTATCCTGATCGGCAGTGCATATTTGCTGAAACTGGCGCGTTCAAAGGCGATTGCAGTCTTCCTGTTTGCGGCGACCTTGTCGATTGGATTGATTGTGCTCGCTTTCAATCCATTCAGTCTGGCGATCATTTTTCTGCTGCCGGCATTCTGGGGGTGGAAATGCATCGAAGCATTTCAGGACCAGCCACGGACAGGCAGCTGAATATGGCCTGAAAGCCACACTCGCAAGATATTGACATTATTGGCGGATCGAATGGCGGGTTTGACAGTTCCCGCCCGATAACCATAGAATCCAGGCGCAATCGTTGATTTACACATCAACGCCTGCAAGGGCAAACCCGTCGAAAGGCGGGGACGCAAAGTTTCCGGGCTAAAGGACATGTTCCTATTCGACATCAGGTCGAGTGCCAGCGGGGCTGCCAGGTAATCTGATCCATTTCTCTTTATCGATCGGCATTCTGCTTGCGCGGATTCTTTGCGTATAACCTGAGGAGTTTTATTAACGAGGTTTATATGGCAGTGGATACCCGGAAATTTTCTTGCAGACAACAAGATTCGTCGATTGATTATCGCAGCTGTCGATCTGGAAAACTGCATCACAGTGGCATAGGGAATATATCGGTCGAGGCATTTCCATCATGACGCGATCAGAACTGATACAACAGCTTGCTTCCCGTCATCCCGAGCTCACCTCAAACGACATCGAGATGAGTGTCCGCCTCATCCTGGATAAGATATCCAGCGTTCTGGAAAACAAGGCAAGAGTCGAAATACGCGGATTCGGAACCTTTGCGACCCTGCATCGTCCGCCGCGCAATGGACATAATCCCAAAACAGGCAAGGTGGTCAAGGTGCCTGCCAAATATGTGCCGCATTTCAGGGCGGGCAAGGAATTGCGTGTACGAGTCAATCACGGTAACTCCAGCATCCGTTAGGTATCGCTTATGGGCATAACGGTAGCACCAATGAATTACACATCAGTGAAGTCAGGTCCGCCCGACATGCATCAGATGCTTTCGAGGCTGGCATAATTCATCATCATGGGACGCCGCAATCACTACCACGTATATGTGATCGAGCTGTCGAAGGACGTTCTTTACGAGGGCAAGTTCAAAAGATGCAATCCCGGTTACATCATGGGCAAGCCTTGTGTCTACGTCGGCATGACAGGACTGGACCCCGATGTGCGTTTCGACAAACATAAGGCAGGCATCCAAGCCAATCGCTATGCCAGGGAGTTCGGGCTGCGCCTGTTGCCAGACCTTTATGAAGCCTATAACCCGATGTCCTATGATGAAGCGTGCAACAAGGAGGTCGAACTGGGGATCGATTTGCGCTCCGCAGGTTTTGGAGTTTGGCAGGGATGAACCGCAGCCGCGGGACTTTCCACCCGATATTTCTGCTGTGCGGAAATTCCAGATGCGACTATAGGGCGGAACTCAACTTGTGCGAGCCTCGATAGCCAGGTCTATGGAGGCAATCAGATTCCTGATCTGCTGGTTGGCCTGAGCCAGCAAAGATTCAATATCGCCGAGTGATCCATTCTTGATGTTGTTTTCCAATAGTTCAGCCTGCTGTTGCAGTGATTCTGCGCCAAGAGTGCCGGCTATTCCCTTGAGAGTGTGTGCCAGTCTTTCAGCAGTTTTAGCATCGCCAGCCGCCAGTGCTGCCCGGATCTGGTCGGCAGTACTCAGTTGATTGACTCTGAACTTGTCGAGCAATGAATAATACAGGGCAACGTTTCCTCCTATGCGACGTACGCTAGTAGCCACTTTGACACCAGGCAAATCAGGTAAGGCTTCTGGCGCAGAAATTGCGGCTACGGGTGGAGGTTGGACAGTTTCAGCTTTCCGGGCAGGGCGCAGCCATTTGGCAAGCGTGGCCACCAGCCGGTCCGGATCGAGAGGCTTGCCGATATGGTCGTTCATTCCTGCTGCCAGAAAAGCATTTTGCTCGCTGACATATACGTTGGCGGTCAGGGCGATGATCGGCAGAGTGGCAAACTTCGGGTTCTTGCGGATTTCGCGGGTGGCGGATATCCCATCCATCACCGGCATCTGCATGTCCATCAACACTCCGTCGAACTGTTCTTCGTTCAGGCGTGCAATCGCTTCCTCCCCATTCTCGGCAACCGCAACCTTGATTCCGAATCCCTCAAGCAATTCCTGCGCGACTTGCTGGTTGATTTCGTTGTCCTCCACAAGCAGTAAATGTGCTCCGCGAACCTGGGAAACGAGTAGCGGATTGAATTGCGCGCCGGTAATCCTGAACTTTCCGGTCGCCGATTGATCCGGGCCGGAAATCCTGGAGATCGCATCGAACAATTTATTCTGATTGAATGGCTTTTCCAGCACGCCATCCACCACTTTGTTATTCCTGAGCGCCGGGGTGCCATTCTGACCATAGCCGGCAATCAGCAATATTTTCGGCTTGTTCTCCGCTTCGGTCATCGCGTGCAATTCCCTGGCTAATTCCAGCCCGTCCATTTCCGGCATCTTCCAGTCGAGGATGGCCAGGCTGAATGGCTTGCCATCCTTATTCGCCTTGCGCACTGTGCTTAATGCACTCCGTCCATTGCTGGCAACGCTGACATCGAATGAGAACGATTCGAGATAGTTTTTCAATATGCTCAGGCTGTTCTCGCTGTCATCAACCGCGAGAACACGCATGCCGTCAAACCCGGCGAACTCGGTTCGCGGAGCATTTTCACGACCTTTTGCCTTGAGGAAATTGGCGGTGAAGATGAATTTCGAGCCTGAACCTGGAGTGCTTTCAACCCAGATCTTTCCTCCCATCATTTCGATCAGGCGCTTGCTGATGGTCAGGCCCAGTCCGGTTCCGCCGAATTTGCGTGTGATGCTGGTATCGGCTTGTGTGAACGGGCGGAAAAGTTTGTCGATCTCGCTCTGCGACATTCCTATCCCCGTGTCTTTTACCGCAAATCGCAGAACGACCTGGTCACCTTCTTCCTTTTCAAGGTCGATACTGACTACAACCTCGCCCTTTGCGGTGAACTTCACCGCGTTTCCCGCCAGATTGATCAGTACTTGACCTAACCGGAGCGGATCGCCGACCAGCACGGAAGGAACGTCCGGTGCGGTCTCCAGAAGGAGCTCGAGATTCTTTTCATGAGATTTGGCCCACAAGATAGTGGAAAGGTTGCCCAATACCTCATCCAGCTCGAAGGCGATGCGATCCAGCTCCATCTTGCCAGCCTCGATCTTTGAAACATCCAGAATATCGTTCAGGATCCCCAGAAGAGATTTGGCCGAACTATGGATCTTCTGCAGATAGTCTTGCTGCTTATCGGACAATTCGGTTTGCAAACAAAGATGGCTCAATCCTATGACCGCATTCATCGGTGTGCGCAGCTCATGACTCATGTTGGCGAGAAATTCATCCTTGATATGGCTGGCTGCTTCGGCATGGCTTCTTGCCTCCTCGGCCGATTTCAGTTTTTGAATCTCCTGCTCGAGTTCGCTGTTGACCAATAACAGCATCTTGTTGCGGTTCTCCACTACCCTTTCCAGTACTACGATGCCGCGGTTGACCAGTAAAGTCAGTATCGCAATGACGAAAAGCATGACAGAACCGATGATGGCGCCTGAACCCTGTGCCCTATCTGATCTTCGGATCGCCTTGTGTATGGTTTCCTGGAATTCTTTTTCCGCGGCATCCCTGTAGGACACGGCGGATAACGAATAAGCATTGCGCAATTCGCGCAACTCGTTTATTTCCTGCTGACTGGGTGGGTTCTTTTTGGCCATCATTCTCTGGGCCACATTGAAAGCCAGGATATAGAAGGTATTGAAGTCCGATTTCAACTTTTCGATTTCGTTCGTATGGGTCGGATCCATCCGTTCCATCGAGTCATATCGGTTCAAAATTTCAGACGACTTGGCCTTGGCGCCCTCCAGATAATCCACTTCACCGGTTGCGGCTGCCGCATTTAGCGATTCCACCACGCCGTCGAAACTTTTCAGGTTTTCCCCCGCGGCATAGAGCGTCGGGAACTGAGCGTCGCGTATCTCTTTGAGCAGCGCATTCCCACCAGACAGAACCAGCGAAGAGTAGATCAGGTAGGCGACAAAACTGAATGTGGCAACCGCTGGCACCAGCAGCAATTTGAGTTTCAATGGATAGTTGCTGAATTTGCTCAATTTCACGGTGGGCGCCTTAAGGTTTGAGAACGATCCTGACGCTGCGATTCACAGCGCTCCTGTCGATATAGCCGATGGCGTTGGGATTGCCTGCTATGGCTTTTCTGACGGTGGCATTGCCAGCCAATCGTTTGGGTGGGTGGCCATCGCCCGTGAAAATGATCTTTGCCCAGTAGGCTGTGAGTTGGGCCGGGCTCTTGTGGACGACCTTGGTGTAGAACTCATCCCGGATTGCGCTGCCTTCAGGCTGGTCGATGGGAATGGCAGTCTGGCCATTCGGAAAGGTGCCGATCTTGCCAAGGAAAATCTTGGTGGTCTGTTCGGCGGTCAGGTTCTTGATATGGCTTCTGGATGACACGATGACAACCACGTCGGCATATGCGCTCGCGGCAAATGTGGATATTGCAAGAAGCAGGGCAGACATCAAGCTGTTGCGGATCATGATTGGTGATCTCACGTTCTTTTCGGCACTAGAACACAAAGTCGACGACTGCAGAAATTACATGAAATGTCGTTCCGTAGAGGGTTATGTTTGCCGGCACGTTTATAAGGTAGCCGTTCGAGCTGTCGCTGAGCGTTATACGATCATACTGCACCTTGAGGTCGTAGTTTCTCATGAAATCCCAGCGTGTTCCCAGACTGTTCGTGCTCTGCGATCTATCTGACAATAACAACAATGTCGCGGTTGGCGGAGGGGATGACTGCAAAAAGGAGCCGCGGCTATTCTGGCTGTGTATCAAATACGGCGTGAATTTGTTGATGCGATAACCGGCGCTGACATACATTGCACCGACCTTGTATGTCGAGCGGCGCTGCATCCACTCCGACATGGCGAACCAGTTGCCCGGATCGTAACTTGCGCCAACCGATAAATCCTTGTTCTTGTTCCACACCCCGGGGAGGGCTGTTGCCGACTGGGTGGATGACAGGCGCTCCTGATAGCCGAGATGAAACGTTGCCTCGTCATATTCAAGATTGTCGAATATGCCCCACATATCCTTCGAAGTGGTGATGCTGGTCGGTCTTTCTAACGTATTTCTCCCGAAGATTGCCTTGATGGAATTGCTCGCTTCCCCGATCTCAAAGCGGTACATGGCATCAATGCCATCGCTGCTCGGTATGGATTGCTGATGATAAAGATCAACTGGTGGATATACCCAGGTATAGCTGTAGCCCACGTCGCGATTTTCGGAATTCATGAAAGTCGGCAAGGCTATTCGTCCGGCGCGCACGTAGGTGTTCGGGTTGAAAGAGTATTTTACGTTCAGCCATTCCACTTCCGGCCGGTAAGTGCCATCGGCGTGATATTCCGATATGACCTGAAGAACAGCCGATACACTGGGCGTAAAGCTGGCATTCAGATGCGCAGCGATTTTGCTGTTATTGCTGGACGACCACTCGCTGCTGCGCCCCGTCCCTTTGGGCATGGTGCTATCCAGAATATAGTCTCCCAGGTTGAGGCTGGAATGAGAAAGGCCTAATGTCCCGAATCCGCCGAACTTGAACATCGGCTGGTCTGATAATGTATTAGTGGCAGGAGCGGAGGCCTGGTTTGTCCCGCCATTTTCAATCGCACTTGTCGGTTTATCTTTCGGGGCAGCTTCTGCAACGGAAGTTCCTGCAGCAATCATGAGAAGGATTGCGAGGCAATATTTTTTTGGCATAAGGGTCACCTTGATATCAAAAAACCGTGTTTGATTGCTCAAGTCAGTTTTAATAACCTCACATGCAGGGTTCGGCCAAGCCGGATCTTTGGATATATGAAACTTGTTCAATATGCTCAAATCATCGGAATATTCATTGCGGTTCGCAATATGTCCCCGGAGTTTGCGCGTGCCCGGCAAATTATGCATAGACAATATGTCGAAAGATCCGGCTTGCCTGTGTCGCGCGACGGTGGAAATGAAATGTCCGGATCAGACCTTTGCTACCTTATGAACCTCCAGTCGTCGACACTATCAGGCCAGTTGAGCTGTAAAGACACTTCATTATTCGGGATTGCAACTTCACTGGCCTGCTCCGCCTGACATCCTGTCAGAATTTAATGAACGGGCTGCCCCATAGCATCTTCATGATTTCAACCAGTTCGGAAGATGACTGTTTTGCGCTGCCTTGCAAGCGGGCATTTTCTTTCCTCAGGTAATCCATCACGAACTTGATTTTCAGATGCGTTTTAACGCGCGCAATCACTATCGGGGCGTTAATGGGTTTGTGAATGAAATCCGAGGCGCCGACCGAAAACCCCATCTCTTCATATTCGTCCTCATTCTTCGAGGTGATGAAAATAACAGGGACATCCGCAAGCTCCGGTTTCGCTTTGAGTCGGCGACATGCTTCGAACCCGTCAATATCGGGCATCATGACATCGAGCAAAACCAGGTCGGGAGGATTGGTATATGCGTAATCGAGAGCATCTTTGGCCTGATTAAACATTTTCAGCGAATATTCCTTCGCCAAAATCGACTCCATGATCATCAGATTCTCGACTGCATCATCTACCACCAATATGGTGGGACGTACTAGCACAGTAGGCTGTGCGCCAGACTCTTCTATATTGTCCATAATGATCTCCTTATTAAATTATGATCTCGATCAAAACCTCAGGCAGGCAATATCGTTGGGCCAGGATTCAAGGACATTCTCGGCGTTAACGGGTAAAAATACAATGCCGTTAATGATGGCATCTCGAACAAGCCGGACCAACGGCAACGCAAAAAATGATGAACGGTAGAATTAATTCCGGAGTCTCCAGTCTGAGAGTCGTCCTGGTCTTTCAGGGCAATTCGTAGCGTCAAATTACTGACGAAGATATAAAGGAGATTCAAAATGACCTATCAAGACAGCAACAATACCAAACGGGAAGATACAACGTTCAGGACGGTTTTGGGCTGGCTAGCAGCAGCGGCTACGGCTATTGCCAGCATCGCCAGCGTGGTTAGTTTTTCCTGATATGTGAACTATGAAAACGGGGTTACATGGAGGCGGTGAGAGCCGCCTCTTTTTATTTGCGGAGCAAACTGTTTCGATCGCATGAATGAATTTCTGCATGAAGGGGTTCTCAAGTTTTCCTGGGCGGCTCTTCAGGCATGTTTTTTCCTGAATATAGTCCAACGTGCTGGAAAAACCGAGCCTGTACGAAGGGGCCTTCTTGCAATAACCGGGATTTTATGTAAATGTGGCCGCCCGATTTGCAATGCTTCTGGCATGTCGGTATTGATAAAGGCAAACCTGTTGAAAAGCAGCGACGCAAAGTTTCCGGTCTAAGGCAAAAAACCTTTGATAGCGGGGCCGCCAAATCCTTTCTGATTGCTCCAGCGATGTTGCTTCATGGAGCGTCAATATGATGGAACAGCAGGTTCCAGTGCGCCTCCCCAAGCCATCCCGGACGACCGAGCAGCCTCGCGGAATAGGCCATTTCAACTGACTATAGTGCGGAATATGCAGGCAATTGATCATCGATAGAGGGAGGTCATTGTGAAAGTACAGTTCAAATCAAGTGAAGTGCTGATATTGCTGGCGGCTTCAGTAATGAGTTTCCTTGCCAACCTGCCGGATTCTTTGCTGGGGAATGTGGTTGACAGAAAAGCATTGCTGGCCGCACTGACTGCCCTGATTGTCGTGGCTATGTTCCGATATCTGCAGATACTGCTGTTGTTGACGATCTCCATTCTGGCTATCGGCGCGAATCTTCCCGAAGGGCTGGCTGCAGCGTTGGGTATCAGCCAGACGGCGTTGCTGGTATCGCTAGGCATCCTGGTTGCGCTTACGCTGCTGAACCGCGTGGCCAAATTGTTGCCTACAGACCAGACGGCACTTGCTTCAGAGATCGCCGATATGCGTCAAACCATGATGGCAGCGATCGCAAAAGGAGACCAGGCTACGCTTCAATGCCTGTTGGAAAAGGATGAAAGCGTCAACTTCACCCTGAATGGCACGACTCCTTTGCATCTGGCTGCCGAGAAGGGATACCCGAACATCGTGCGTTTACTGGTCGGACACGGCGCGGATTTCCGCATGAAGGATGCAACAGGCAAGACCCCGTTGGAGGTGGCGCAGTCGAAGATGAAATTCATCCAGACCGAAGAGATTCTTTATAGTGCGAGCAGACCAGCATTTGCGACTGGCGATGTTGAAAACAGGCGTACCGATGCCGAGATTTGGCGAGGGGCTTGACTGATCGAGGTCTGATGCAGGCCTTCATTGCCTGGCATTTTGTGCATTTTCTTGTTGGATCACGAACAGCTTATCTTGCCTGTTTGTCGATGTCGTCCGTTTCCTTCACCCATTCCTTGACTTGCTGAGCCACCCAGTAGCCGTCATCCAGCGGTATATCATGACCCGCTGTCGGGTGCAGTTTGACGGTGCAGTCCCATTGTTTCGCCAGAGTGAGCGAGCATTTCACATTGACCAACCGGTCTCGCTGCGCCGCAAGCAGCAACACAGGGGCGGCAGGAGCCGCCGGTGCGGCACGATATGAGGCGGCGGCCCGCAACTGGCGCAAGATGTTCGCACGCGTGACGGGACATTCCCGCGCATATCCTGTCCACTGTTCCAGCAATTCCGTGCGCTGTTGTGCGGAGCGATTCTGTGTGCTGGTCAGGCGCAGTATCAGTCGCTCTCGCCGAGCGGCAGAGCCAAGCATCAGATAACTCGACAAAGCCGGATAATTGGCCGGGCGCAGCCTGTGGTAGAAGGGGTTGTTCGGTGCCAGGCTGGTGTTGATCAATACCAGCCTTTCCAATTCATCCGGATAAAGCCTGCACCACTCCACTGCCACCATTGCGCCCAAGGAAAGGGCGAGCACGCGGTAAGGTGGCGCATACCCGAGTTGCTTGAGTTGCGCGCGGCAATGGTGCGCCATCTCTGCCACGCTGTTGAGGCTGGTGTGTGCATGCAGGCTGCCATTGCCGGGGAAATCCAGGGTGACGATGTTGCGTGCACCTACTGCATCCTGAAACAGCATGGGGAACTCGCCCCAGTGGCGCGTTTCGCGCATCAAGCCCCGCAAAAGAACCCAGGTCGTCATCGTCTGTACCAGCGCATCACTGCACGCTCCTGCATGCGAAGCCGGGTGGGGCCTTTGACCAGCCAATTGTCGTAGCCGCCGGCAGCGCGCATCAGAAAGTCCAGCCAGACGGCATGCCTGCGCAATACCCGGTGCAGCCGATGCTCCACGGATGGGTTGAATATGCCGTGACGAGAGAAGAGTTGGAGAGGGTTCTTCTTCACCCACAGCCAGGAACCCATTTCCAGCGTCAGCGGCAAAAAAGTCCTGTTTCTGTCGTTTTGCGACTGCAGGTAAAGATAGTCCCATATGTCACCGTGCGTGCGGTATTGCACGCTCTGCGGCTCGAACAGGTATCTGGTGTTGGGATGGGTCTGCTGAAACAGTTCCTCCAGCCTGAGGATGTCGGCCAGGTGATCGATAGGATGCACGCTATGCGCATGCGGAAACCAGATGCGATCGCGCGCCCCGAAGCCGGAGTGGCAGTCCACGGCGATGCTGAAAGGACGGGGCAGCAATTCCTCTTGCACGGTACGGCACAACGCCAGATTCTCGCTTTCCATCTCGGCACCTGCAGCACCGCGATACCAGGGCAGGTGCGGGCTGATGCGGTGACCGCCTAGCAGGAAGGGAACTCCGCCTGTTGCCTCCACCGGCGCATTGCGCATCAGATCCACCCCCCGGGGGGTGCTGCGTGTCGATTGCCACATCCCGCCAGGGTTGATCAGGGGCATGAATACCAGGCGCACGTCCTGCAGCAGATGGTGCATGCTGCTGTCCCACTCCAGGCGAGTGAGCAAACTGCGCAGGAAGTACAACAACACCTGCGTGCCGATACGTTCCAGGCCATGGACGCCACCGAAGAATCCAATCGCAGGCAACTTTGGATCGGGGTTGCCCAAGGTCAGCCGGTAGACGGGGAAACATTTATTTCCGGCACTGACTTCGCATTCGATATGCGCTTCGAGACGATCTTTTCCAAGTTCCAGGATTCGTTCTAACTCTCTCAGTTCGGGCAAGGTGGACATGGGAGTTCGGGTCTATGCCTGGTAATGTAAGTGCAATGGGTAATGGTCACGTTTCGGATAATACCGCCATTGTCGATCATGCATTCTGCATCTGTTCATTCTGCTTGCAATGGATGACTGCAGAGAAATCGAACTTTTTCCGAGATCGCCAGTCGATTCCGGCATATTCAGCATGCTGCCGGATCGGCTGCCTGTTCAAACAGCCATGCCCTGAAAGCGGCCACCTTGTTCAACATGCTCTTGTTCCTGGGCATCACCAGTTGATAACTCAGGTCGCTGGCTATGTTGTGTCCCAATATTTGTACCAGCCTGCCCGAGCCAAGGTCGTTCTGCACCAGGCTATGCCATGCCAGGGTGACACCAAGGCCGTTGACTGCGGCCTGGATCGCCAGGTCGGCATCGCCAAAACGACGGACATTCAGCGGGGCGTCGACCACTCCCAGCCCGGCAAGCCACGTTTTCCATTCCGGAAACGTGCCGCGCATGATGTGCCAGTCGTCCTCGATCAGATCGGCATGCAGCAGGTCGGCGGGAGTCTTGATGGATGCTGCCAGCTCGGGCGTGGCCACGGCAACTATCCATTCCGGCATCAAACGCTCGACGCTCAGTCCGGGATGGGGATCGCTGCTGAAGCGGATCGCCATATCCACTTCCTCCATCGAAAAATCGACGATGCGTCGTGTGGCCAGCAAATGGACCTCCACATCCGGATAGCGCAGGTAAAAATCATTCAAGCGCGGAATAAGCCAGCGTGCCGCGAATACGGGCGGGGTCGAGATGGTCAGCGGTCCGGCGATGCTGCCGGAGCGCACCCTCAGCATGGCCCGCTCGAGCTGATCGAAGGCGTCCGAGACCAGATGCAATGCATCATGGGCCGATTCGTTCAGGACCAGCGTCTTGCCGCGATTGAACAGGGCAACGCCAAGATGATCCTCCAGCAGCTTGATCTGCTGGCTGACTGCCGCCGGGGTGACATGCAATTCCTCCGCAGCACGGATGAATGAACGATGGCGAGCAGCTGCTTCGAAGAATCGCAAGGCGTTGAGCGGTGGAAGATGGCGTGCCATTAGTTTTCCTTAATGTGTCCTCAATAAAGTCTAGCTTGTGATCCAAGGCGCCGGCCATTAGAGTCGTGCCATCCGAATTAATCTTACTGGAACTGATCATGGGAATCACTACCGTCTACCTGCTTGTTACCGCCTCTGCATTTTTCTGGGGAGCCAATTTCGTGCTGGCCGGGCCTATCCTGGCCGACTTGCCGCCATTGTGGGCAGCGGCTATGCGCTTCGTGCTGGGGGCCGCCTTGATGTTCATCATCGCCGGCGTGCGCCGCGAACAACTGCTGGGTTTGCTGAAACGCAATGCCGGAGTTTACCTGTTGCTCGGAGCTGTCGGGATAACCGGATTCAACCTGTTCTTTTTTTATGCGCTGCGCTCCACCTCGGCTAACAGTGCCGCACTCATCATGGCGACCAATCCTTTGCTTACCGCGCTGCTGGCAGTTGCGTTCCTGGGCGAACGCCTTACCAGCCGGCATCTGGTTGCATTGCCGGTCGCATTGATCGGCGTGGCGGTGGTCATCTCGCAAGGGAATATGAACAAGCTGGAGTCATTGAACTTTGCGCATGGCGACTTGCTGATGCTGGCCGCCAATCTGTGCTGGGCGGCGTACAACGTCCTTGTCCGCCGTTATATGCCGCAAGGTTCGCCCATCGCCAATACCAGTTGGGTCATGGCGGCAGGAGCGATCCTGCTGGCTTCGGTCGCCCTCGGCAGTGATGCCCACATGAGTGAGCTCGATGGCAAAGCCAGTCTGGCGATGGCAGTCATGGTTGTTGGCGGCACGGTGTTGGCGTACCTGTTCTGGGGCATTGGCATCGCCCGGCTCGGCGCGGCGCGTACGGCGATCTTCATCAATCTTGTCCCCGTCTTTGCCATGCTGGTCGGCGGAGTTCTCGGCACTCTGCCAACCACGGCACAGCTTGCCGGCGGGCTGCTGGTGCTCGGCGGTGTGAGCATATCCATGTTCCCGTCCCGTCGCACTGCGGCAGCGTAGAGGCGGGATCGGGCGTACGTTCCTGTCCTGCAGGAGTTATTGAAGTAGAATCGGCCTCGACCGAACCCCGAACGCTTTCCCATGCCCACCGCCAATCTCGCGCCCAGTTACATCGAACCTTCGCATCTTGCCGACGCGTTACGGAGTCACGGTTTCGGCGTGCTGAGTCCAACCGGGCTGGCATCGTTTATTGGTTGTCCGCTGTCTGTGCTGGAATCTCTTAAAGCAGATTGGGATGATCTGCCGCCGGATACCTTTCTTAAGGACGGCGGACGTTACCGCCGCCGCAGGCATTCCTGCTTCATCGTGGACGGCCAGTCTGCGACCCAGGTCGCGCATCGTCCGCATTACCAGCCGTTGCAATACAACGCACTGCACGGCGGGATGCTGCGCTTGTTCGAACCTCTTGCTGCGCACACCGTTGCGCAACCGGTCTGGTCGACATTGCTGCGCAACATCGCGCGCGTCTGCGCTGACGTCAAAGGCGAGCGTCCCTGGTACGTTGAAGCGCACCAGTTCCGCATCGACACCACTCACGGGATCGGCCGTCCGACACCGGAAGGCGCACATCGAGACGGCGTGGATTTCGTTGCCATCCTGCTGGTTGGGCGCGAGAACGTCAGCGGCGGCGAAAGTCGCATCTTCGATGCCAATGGGCCGCACGGACAGCGCTTCACCCTGAGCGAGCCATGGACATTGTTGTTGCTGGACGACCATCGAGTCATCCACGAGTCCACCCCCATCCAGCCGACGGCCGACGGCGGCCATCGCGATACGTTGGTGCTGACTTTTCGTGCTGGCGGATTTCTGGAAATGCCTTAGCGGGATGGCATAGACTCTCTGGCAGCGACACTTTGGAACATATGGGCAATGCCCGCTAGTAGAAGAGTGGACTGCACCATCTAACGGCTATATATATACAACGATAGACCATTTCATAAAACACCGGTGTTTGGTTAGACTCGCACCATCGTGAATCCAGTCGAAGGAAACAAGCATGTCGAATCTGTATGCAGACAACGCGCAAAGCATCGGGCGGACGCCGCTCGTCAGATTGAATCGCGTGGGCGATGGTGCGAAGGCGACCATCCTGGCCAAGATCGAAGGGCGCAATCCGGCGTACTCGGTGAAGGACCGCATCGGTGCGGCCATGATCGACGATGCCGCAAAGCGCGGCCTGCTGGGGCCGGGCAAGGAGATTGTGGAGCCCACCAGCGGCAATACCGGCATTGCACTGGCTTTCGTGGCAGCGGCACGCGGCATCCCGCTTACGCTGACCATGCCCGAGACCATGAGTATCGAACGGCGCAAGCTGCTGGTCGCCTACGGCGCGAAGCTGGTGTTGACCGAGGGCGCGAAAGGCATGAGCGGTGCGGTGGCCAAGGCCAGGGAGATCGCGGACTCCGATCCGAAATATGTGCTGCTGCAGCAGTTCGAGAATCCGGCCAACCCGGCCGCGCATGAAGCGACCACCGGGCCGGAGATATGGAACGACACCGACGGCAAGGTCGATATTCTCATTTCCGGCGTGGGTACGGGCGGCACCATCACCGGCGTATCGCGCTATTTCAAGAAGACGCGCGGCAAGGCGATCGTTTCGGTCGCAGTGGAGCCGTCCGCAAGCCCGGTGCTGACGCAGCAGCGGGCAGGGCAGGAGCTCAAGCCCATGCCGCACAAGATCCAGGGTATCGGCGCCGGCTTTGTGCCCGGTGCGCTGGACATGTCGCTGGTGGACGACATCGAACAAGTGAGCAACGAAGATGCGGTGCTGTATGCACTCAGGCTCGCGCGCGAGGAGGGCATCATCTCCGGCATTTCCAGCGGTGCCGCTGTCGCAGCCGCAGTGCGCCTGGCGCACAAGGCGGAGAATGCAGGCAAGACCATCGTCGTGATCCTGCCGGATTCGGGTGAGCGCTACCTGAGCTCCATTCTTTTCGACGGCATGTTCAACTCCTTTGGCATAGCCACCTGACAGAGATAGCAGTGCAAAAGCGAACGCCAGCATTTATCATGCTGGCGTTATTCTTATTTTGCAGGGTTGAGTATGTACAAGACGCTGGACGATTTTGTTGGCAATACGCCACTGGTCAGACTCAAACGCATCCCCGGTAATACTTCCAACGTCATTCTGGCCAAGCTGGAAGGGAACAACCCTGCCGGTTCGGTGAAGGACAGGCCCGCGCTTTCCATGATCCGCCGTGCCGAAGAACGCGGCGAGATCAAGCCGGGCGATACGCTGATCGAGGCGACCAGCGGCAACACCGGCATCGCACTGGCGATGGCGGCGGCGATGCGCGGATACAAGATGATCCTGGTGATGCCGGAGAACCAGAGCGTGGAACGCCGCCAGACCATGCGCGCGTTTGGTGCGGAACTGGTGCTCACGCCGAAGGCGGGCAGCATGGAAATGGCGCGCGATACGGCTACGATGCTGCGCGACGAGGGACGCGGGATCATCCTCGACCAGTTCGCCAATCCCGACAATCCGCTGGCGCATTACGAAGGCACCGCCCCCGAGATATGGCGCGACACCCAGGGCAGGATCACGCATTTCGTCAGCAGCATGGGCACCACCGGCACCATCATGGGTTGCTCGCGCTACTTCAAGGAAATGAACCCGGCTATCCAGGTCATCGGTGCACAACCGGAAGAAGGCGCGCAGATCCCCGGCATCCGCAAATGGCCGGAAGCCTATCTGCCGAGGATATACAGTCCGCAGAACGTGGACAGACTTGAATATGTCGGGCAGCAGGATGCGGAAGAACTGACGCGCCGCCTGGCGCGCGAAGAGGGCATCTTCTGCGGCATCTCCTCCGGCGGTGCGCTGAGCGTGGCGCTGCGTGTCTCGCAGCAAGTGCAGAACGCCACCATCGTGTTCATCGTCTGCGACCGGGGCGACCGCTACCTTTCCACCGGGGTATTTCCCGCCTGAAACGCATGGCGTTGCAAACCTCATGGACATGCAGGATTGCGGCGCGCATGGCATTGGCCGCTGTACTGCTGGTTCCATTGACCGCACTTGGCGAAGAGCTGGTCGGTCCGCCGCCACAGTTCGTCGGCCCCCCCGCACCCCCATCGGCCACCGAAAAAGTCATGAACATGATGGATGCGCCGCGCGATTACCTGTCCGGCAAACTGGTCGGTTTTGTAAGCAGCGTCGATCGCTTTTTCGGAGACGAGCGTCATTACCAGGAGACCAACGACAGCGTCTTTCAGTTGGACACCTCGCGGGTGATGGGCTATGGCGGCGAACACAGGTTCGCGGTGTCGGCCAGGGCCAATGTGCATTTGCCCATCGCAGAGAAGAAACTGCACTTGTTGATAGAAACGAATCCGGACAAGAACACGATCATCGACCCGAAGCAGACCCAGACCCAGGCACAGGCGGTCAATGAACCGGCTACCCCGCAAAGTATTGGCGCGGCATTGCGATTCATCAAACAGGAAGCAGAGCGCTGGCACCTGAGCGCGGATGCCGGGATCAAATTCCAGGGACTGAGCACGACCCCTTTCGTGCGCTCACGGGCCAGCTTTGCAGTGTTGCTGGACCAATGGCGCATGAAGCCCTCCGAAACGGTATTCTGGTTCAATACCATCGGCGCAGGCGAAACCACCCAACTGGATTTCGAGCGCACCGTCAGCGAGGCAGTGCTGCTTCGTGCCACCAGCGTTGCTACCTGGCTCAACGACACGCAAAACTTCGACCTGCGGCAGGATTTCATCGTCTTCCACACCCTGGACGAACGCACTGCCTTGCTGTATCAGGCCAGTGTGGTCGGTGTGAGTCAACCGGTGTCGCACGTGACGGACTATGTACTGCTGATGCAATACCGTTATCGCCTGCACAAGAAATGGATGTATTTCGATGTCAGTCCGCAGCTGCACTTTCCGGTCGACCGGAGCTATCGCTTGAGCCCCCAGCTCAATCTGCGGCTGGAGATGATGTTCGACGAGATAAAGTGAGGCTAAGTGGATCGCCGGGCCGGGGTCAGGGAGTGAACAGTCCTGCTGCGGCCGGCTTCCGGGCAATGGCCTGTTCTACCTCGTTCTGGGTCAGTGGTCCGTAGTGGTGCCCAACCAGCTTGCCGGCGGGTGAATAGAGGAAACTGGTCGGCATCCCGGTCATCTCGCCGAAATCGCTGGCGATGTCTTCGTTGCCCATGACAATGGGATAAGAGATGGAATGCTGCCGGATCACATCGGTCACCTCCTCGGTCTTGCCGTACATCACCGCCACGCCGATCACCAGTAAATCCTTGCGCTGCTTCTGCAGTGCATCGAGCCCAGGCATCTCCGCGATACAAGGAGGGCACCAGGGCGCCCAGAAATTGACCAGCACCCACTTGCCTTTCTGTTCGGAGAGTTTGTATTGAGCTCCGTTTCTGTCTTTCAGGCTCCAGTCATCAGCCAGGGCCAAATGAGCCGAGCACAACGAAACGAGGAGTGCCAGCAGCACTCCTTTCCATAAGGCGGATATTTTGCGTTTCGTGTCCACAGCTATTTGCCGACTTTCGTGACTTTAGAAAGATTGTCTCACACCCAATGACAAGGTATAGCGCGCGCTCAACTGCAGCGAGTTGACGTTCTGGTAGACGGGCAACTGGACGAATCCGTAAACGGAAGTTCCTCCGCCAACGCGGGCCATGATGCCAGGAGCCAGATAAGCCAGTGTGCCACCGGTTGCAGGACCGCTGGTCAAGGCATCGGGCGGGGTTGCCGCTGCCCCGGTATCCGGACGGCGGTGGATGATGTTCAGTTGCAGCATGGGTGAGAACTTCGAGCCGAATTTGGCATAGCGCATGCCGGTGTTCAGCGAGTAGGCATCACCCGGGCGATAGTCTGCTCCAGCGATGCTCTTGGTCGCCACCGCATGTTGCACGGTTCCCTGCACGAACCAGCCGTAAGTATCGATGGCACCGGTGGTGTATCCGCCCAGGATGATGTCCGTTGAGCCGGTACCGATCTGCAGGCTGCGATCCAGCGCGGTGACGCCGTCGTTGAAAGTGGCATTGGTGTTCCCGGTAGGTAGCTTGATGCCGGCTATGAGTCCGGCAGTCTTGTCTGCAGAAAGGCCGGTATATCTGCCGATGAAACTGACATCGCCGATGCTGTTGTCAGATGAGGTGAGGTAACTGGTTGTGGCGGGATATGCGCCGGCGCCATAAGTGCCATGTGTGCGCTGAACGAAAGGAAGATTGGTGGTCAATCCCCAGGTATCGCCAGTGTATGAGAGCGCCGCCGTGGTGATCCGCGTGGTGGTGTAGTCTTCGATCTCCTGTCCTGCCGCAGCCAGGGCGTTGATCTGTGCTTGTGAAGCAGAGCTTGTGCCGATGCGCTGCTGGCTCTGGTTGATGTAGAAGTAGGACAGGTCGGCAGTAAAGCCGGGGGTCGTACTGATTCCCTGCGTTCCCCAATCTTTGGACAGCGTGCATCCACATGCCGCACAGGCCTGGGCATCCAGGCTGGGAAGAAGCGCAGAGAAACCAAGCACCACTGCAAGCGCGGCGCGTAATCCTTTGCGCGATGGTTCAGTCGTTGTTTTTATAAGTGGTTGCAGCATGTCGAACTCCCTGTTTTGTATTTATCGGGCGAGTCTGTGCACTCGCGCTTTCGATTATAGGAGTTCGCTTTTTATCGGGGGTGCGGCATATTGTCGCAGGGGTGAGATCGCTAATGAAAGCCTCTGATCAGTGCGATGCGATCATCGCCAGCAAGCATTGATCTACTTACCACACCACGGTAAGAAAAGAAAGGGATAAAAGTATATAGGCCGTCATGTTCCTTTCTCCCCATTGTTTTTCGCACTACTATCGCTGCGGCCTTTAATGTCAAGAGAACATAAAGGAAGCGTAAGTTATGCGTAAAATTAAGGGGAAGGCACATGCGCTCTTGGTTGCATCGAATACTCAAAGGGATTCTTAAACTTCCAAAACTGGTCTTGTGGCCTTTCCGGCTGATTGGCATTTTATTCGGCGGCTTGTTCGGGCATGTGCAATGGCAAAGGCCAGTTTGGATGGCACTCTCCCGCCGAGGAGTTTCCCTCGCATTCAACTGGGGCAAATCCAATCCCCGTAAATTCGCCAAATACAGCGCCATCATGCTGGCGACGTTTGCCGCAGTTGGCGGCGTCTGGTACGCCTATAGTCTGATTCCGAAACCCGAACTGGTCACCTTCCAAGTATATGCGCCTCCACGCACCCAGGTAGAGACTGACAATGCCAAACCGAATCCGTTGATCGTCGTTTTTTCCCAGTCGGCGGCGCCGTTGGACAAAGTCGGCAAGGAAATCAGCGGGCTGCGCATCAGCCCCAATGTGGCCGGGCACTGGAGTTGGCGCAACGATACGACGCTTGCGTTTGATCCAAGCGCGGATTGGCCGGTAGGGCAAGAGTTTGACGTCAGCTTTGACCGCGAATTGATAACGCAGTCGGTGCGTGTGGATAAATATTCCTTCAACTTTGAGACTGCTCCCTTCGAGATGAGCATCAACTCGTCGGAGTTCTATCAGGATCCAACGGATCCGAATCTCAAAAAAGCTATCATAACGGTGGGTTTTTCGCATCCCGTTGCGACGGAAGAATTCGAGAAGCACGTCTCCTTGCGCCTGCAGGGACAACGTAGCGGGGTGCTTGGCATCGGCGGCGAGACCACGCCGTTCACCGTGACATACGACAAGAAAAAACTGACGGCCTTTATTCATTCAGCACCATTACCTATCCCGCCGAAAGATACCGAGCTCACCGTGAAAGTGGATTCCGGCGTGAATGCACAAAGCGGCGGGCACGGCTCGCGCGAAGCACTGGAACAGGAAGTAACCGTCCCCGGGCTATTCAGCCTCAGAGTCAATTCCGCCAACATATTGCTGGTGAACAACGAGCGCTATGAACCGGAGCAGGTCCTGATGCTGGAGACATCGGCCACGGTGCAAGAGAACGACATGAAAAACCGGGTCGAGGCCTGGGTGTTGCCGGTCTACAACCCGGAGACACCGCTTGATCAGCGCAAGAATCCCTATTACTGGGGCAACGTGCAGCAAATCGGCGAGCAACTGTTAAAGCAATCCGAGACGCTCAAGCTCAATGCCATTCCTGCGGAACGCGAATACACTACCAGCCACAGTTTCAAGATCGAGGCGGACGTGGGGCGCTTCATTTATGTGCGCGTTACCAAGGGACTCAAGTCTTACGGCGGATATGCACTGGGCGAAACCTTTGATCGCATCATCCGTGTGCAGCCGTTTCCGAAAGAAGTTCGCATACTGCATTCGGGCTCGCTCCTGCCGCTTTCCGGCGAACGCAAAGTGCCGGTACTGGCGCGCGACGTGGATGCGCTGCACTATGAAATAGGTCGCTTGTTGCCGGGGCAGATCCAGCATATGGTAAGCCAGTCGTATGGCGATTTTGGCAAACCCAATTTCAATAACTACAACTTCAATTTCGACAATCTGACGGAACGCCTGACTGAAATCGTCGATCTACCCAAGTTGGCACCGGGCAAAGCGCAGTATGCAGCGCTTGATCTGGGCAAATACCTGAAGGAAGGCAGCGAGGGCAAGCGTGGACTGTTCATGGTCAAAGTGCAAGCCTACGACCGGGCGAACAAGCGTCCCGTGGGCAATCAGGATACGCGTCTGATTGTGCTCACCGACCTTGGCTTGCTGGTCAAGCAGGCGGTGGACGGCAGTCAGGATGTGTTCGTCCAATCGATACACACGGGTGCACCGGTAGGTGGTGCAGGCGTGCAGGTGATTGGCAAGAATGGACTGCCGGTGCTGTCGCAGGAAACCGATGCCGAAGGGCATGTGCGATTTCCTGCGCTCAAGGATTTCACGCGCGAGCAAACTCCGGCGCTGTACTTGGTCAAGAAAGGCGGCGATATCTCTTTCCTGCCGTATGAGCGCAGCGATCGCGTGCTCGACATGTCGCGTTTCGACATTGGCGGCGTGTCCAATAGCGTGCAGTCGGACAAACTGCAGGCCTATCTGTTTTCTGACCGGGGGATCTACCAGCCGGGAGAGGAATTCAAAATCGGCATGATCGTTCGCGCGACGGACTGGTCCACGCAGCTTGCGGGCATTCCTCTGGAGATGGTGATCACCGATGCGCGCGGCCTCACGGTGAAACGCGAGCGCATCAAGCTGCCGGAATCGGGTTTTGTGGAGACTTCCTATGCCACCGAGGATACGTCGCCCACTGGCACCTGGAACACCAGCCTGTATATCGTCAAGGACAACCATGCCGCCGGATTGATCGGTTCGGTTGCGGTCAAAGTGCAAGAGTTCCAGCCTGACCGGATGAAAATGAGCGCACGCTTTTCTGACGAAGCGGTGGAAGGTTGGGTCTCTCCTGATAACCTCAAGGCGCGCATCAACCTGCAGAATCTGTTTGGTACTCCTGCAAGCAAACGCAAAGTTCGCGCATCCATTACGCTGTATCCGTCCTTCCCTTCTTTCCCGTCATACAAGGATTACAGCTTCTATGATCCGCAGCGTGCGCGGGAGGGATTCGAGGATCGGCTCGCAGAAGGTGTCACGGATGACAAAGGGGAAGCCGAATTCGATTTGAACTTGCAACGATTTGCGCGCGCAACCTATCGCGTACTGTTCGTTGCGCAGGGATTTGAGGCAGAGGGCGGGCGCAGTGTTGCCGCAGAGCGCGCCATGCTGGTCTCCAGCATGCCTTATCTGGTCGGCTTCAAACCCGATGGCGACTTGCGTTACGTAAACAAGGGCGCGCAGCGTTCGGTGCAACTGATTGCGATCGATCCCAAAGCGAAGAAGACCAGGGTGCCCGGCCTGAAGCTGGTCCGCATCGAGCGCAAGTATGTGTCAGTGCTGACCAAGCAGGATTCCGGCGTCTACAAATACGAATCCAAGAGCAAGGAAGTCGTGCTTGCCGAAAAGCCGTTCGCCATCGGTGCCGAAGGAACAAAGCTGGACTTGCCGACTGACGAGCCGGGAGATTTCGTCATGGTGGTGCGCGATGCACAGGGTCTGGAACTGAACCGGGTCGACTATTCGGTGGCTGGCCACGCCAACCTGACGCGTTCGCTGGAAAAGAATGCCGAGCTGCAGATCAAGCTCGCCAAGACCGATGTGGTACCGGGGCAGGATATCGAGCTGGAGATACGTGCACCCTATACCGGCAACGGCCTCATCACTATCGAACGCGACAAGGTCTATGCCTGGCACTGGTTTAAAGCTTCTGCCACCAATACCGTGCAAAAGATCAGGGTGCCTGCTTCGATGGAGGGGAACGGTTACGTGTCGGTCACTTACGTGCGCGACTTCAATTCGCCGGAAATCTTCATGAGCCCGCTTTCCCATGGCGTGGTGCCATTTTCGATCAGCCTGGAGCGGCGCAAGAATGCCATCAGTGTGACTGCGCACGACCTGGTTAAACCCGGTGAGCCCTTACGCATGAAGGTCAGTACCGAGAAACCTGCACGTCTGGTGCTGTTCGCCGTGGATGAAGGAATCCTGCAAGTGGCGGGTTACAAGACGCCGGATCCACTAGGCCATTTTTTCCAGAAGCGTGCACTGGAAACCAGGACGTCGCAGATCCTCGATCTGATCCTGCCCGAATTCAGGAGATTGATGGAGTCAGCCTCAACGGGGGGCGACGCTGAGGGGGCATTGGGCAAACATCTCAATCCGTTCAAACGTAAGCGCGACAAACCGGTGGCTTTCTGGTCGGGCATCATTGATGCCGGGCCCAAGGAAAAGGAATTGACTTACAACGTTCCAGACCATTTCAATGGTACCTTGCGCATCATGGCAGTGGCTGTCTCGGCGGATTCCATCGGCGTTATCGAGAAGAAGGTAACCGTACGCGGCGATTTCGTGCTCTCGCCCAATGTTCCCACCCAAGTGGCACCGGGGGACGAGTTCGACGTCAGTCTGGGGGTGGCCAACAACATTCCCGCTTCCGGCAAGGATGCTGCAGTGCATATCGAGCTCAAGACTTCTCCACACCTTGCAATAGTGGGTGACGCTGCTAAAGAATTGAAGATCGATGCCCTGCGCGAAGGCGTGGCGACTTTCCGCCTGCGTGCCACGGACAAGCTGGGTTCCGGCAATTTGCAATTTATTGCCACCCATGACGGCCATAGCGCCAAGTACAGCGTCGACACCAGTGTGAGGCCGCCCGTGCCTTATCAGGTGAATCTGACTTTTGGCAGCTTCAAGAAAGGGACGCAGGAGCAGCCGGTGACGCGCAAGATGTACGACGAGTACAGCACCCGCAGTGCCGGCATTTCGTATTTGCCGCTGATCATGGGACAGGGGTTGATCGCTTATTTGGACAAAAATCCCTATGGCTGTACCGAACAGCTGGTGAGTCAGGCATTGCCTGCCATGATCATGCAGGCACGGCCCGAGTTCGGCGTGACGCGCAATGTTTCCGAGGAAAGTCTCGGGCGCATCATCGGCATGCTGCGCAGTCGGCAGAACCAGGAAGGCGGTTTTGGTCTGTGGGCGGCCAACCATCATGTCGCGCCATGGGCTTCCGCTTATGCGGTGCACTTCCTGCTGGAGGCGAGGGATCGTGGCTATACCGTACCGGCGGACATGCTGAATTCTGCCAATAACTGGTTGCAGCAATTGGCTGCAGGCGAGAGCGACTCGCTGGCAGATGACCGGGTGCGCGCCTATGCGATCTACTTGCTGGCGCGACAAGGTACGGTGGTCGGCCAATATGCAGCCACCCTGCAACGACGTCTGGAAGAGAAACATGCCAAGGAATGGCAGCAGGATATTGCGGCAGGCTATCTGGCGGCAGCCTATCAGCTCATGCGCCAGGAGAACTTGGCCAGCGCGTTGATCGGCAAACTCAAGCTGGTCCAGGATGCAGGGAAATGGGCGGATTACTATGACGGTCTCAGCCGCAATTCGCAGCTTATCTATTTGCTGGCGCGGCATTTCCCGGATGAACTGAAGCGGCTGGATGCGGATGCACTGGAGTCTATTGCCAAACCGATACGCGAGAATCGTTATAACACGCTGTCATCCGCTTATACACTGCTGGCACTTGACGCGTATGCCACGGCGATCGGCAATGAAACGGCCGGTCAATTCAGTACCGCCGAGGTATTGGCAGACGGCAGCAAAAGAGCGCTGGTATTGCCGTCGGGCATGATGCCCAGGAGTAATTTCTCGTCCGCCGCGGCTAAACTGCAGTTCGGCTCTGGCAGCGACTATGTTGCTTATACGGTGCTCAACCAGTCCGGTTTCGACCGCGGATTGCCGGATAAGGAGGTCAAACAGGAGATAGAGGTGTTCCGCGAATATCAGGATTCCAGCGGCAAGCCGGTCAGCAGCATCAAACTTGGCGACGAAGTGGAAGTTCACCTGAGCATCCGCGCCATCGGCAGAGATGCTGTACACGATGTCGCGATTGTCGACCTGTTGCCCGGTGGTTTCGAGATCGTTCCGGAGTCGCGTAGCGAACAGAAAGCCGCATCCAATCAGGCAAGCGCTGAACCGCAAAGCGAAGGCGACGACGGGGAAGGTGAGGACGGTGACAGTGGAAGCGCTTCCGACACCCAGAGCGAACAGTGGGCCGCACCGGTCGGCAGTGCCAAGTCCAGCTGGAAACCGGATTACGCCGATGTGCGCGAGGACAGGGTGGTGTTGTACGGCACAGTTGAGAATACCGCACATCTGTTCGTATACAAGATCAAGGCGACCAATGCGGGCAGTTATGCGGTTCCGCCAACGTTTGCAGAGGGAATGTATGACCGTGGCGTGCAAGCTCGCGCACTGGGCGGAAAAATAACGGTAGGGGCAAAATAGATTCTACTGCGCGATGCTGATGGTTGTTTCTCTCGAGTCCGAGCGCCCGGTGTCGTCTACTGCACGCAACACATAGTGACCGGGTCCTGACGGAGACCACGTCAGGGTTTTGCCGCGCGGTGTCTTGCCAAGATACTGTTCCCCGGCAAACCAGTAAACCTCGCTGGCGCCCGCATCCACCGTTGCCTGCAACGAGATGCTCTGTTCTTCCACCCTGGACAGACGCAGGGTATAGGTCACACCGCGCAACGGCGAGGTGATCTGCGGTGCAATGCCGCCATCATCTGTAGCGCTGGCACAGCGCGGCATATGAGCTGGCGGCACTCGGCGCGGCAATCCGGCCTGGCGGAAAATATCCAGCATGTCTGAAGTCCAGAACTCGAACACCTCGGTGCGGGTATGCCCCGGCAGGTATGGCGGACACGCGATCAGGCCCGTGGCTTTATCGATGACCAGTTTGCGGTGCAGGGTGCTGACGCGTATCGGTGACTTGCCGGGAATGAACCAGGTCTGTGCAAGTTGCGGGCAGTCCGCATTGGGCAAGTCGCCAGATGCCGCGCAAACATCGACCCGCATGAGATTGGACGGTGTTTGTAACAGCATCGAATGCAGATTGGGCTGTGCGGAATTGATCGAATTCACCAGTTCGAAGAATAACGGTGCGGCCATCTGTATGCCGACCAGCGCCGGATTGGGAGTGTTGTCAAAATTTCCCGCCCATACGGCAAGGACGTAAGGTCCAAAGACCCCGACGGTCCACGCATCGCGGAATCCGTTTGAAGTTCCGGTCTTCCAGTGCACCGGCAGGTTGGTCAAAGCCCCGCTGGCGATGGCCATGTCAGGCCGCTGATTTTGACGCAGCATATCGAGCACCATGAACGCGGCTTCATCGGACAGCAGTCGGGTTCCCGCGTCGGGTTTTTCCTGTTCCAGTGTGCGCAGCTGGCGCAGGTTGCCGTGGTTGGCGAGCATGGCATACAACTGCACCAGTTCTTCCATGCTGACCTCGCCACCACCGAGTACCAGCGCCAGCCCGTAGTGATTTTCGGGTGCCATATGGCTGACGCCCGCAGCTTGCAGGAAGTCGTACAGGTTGGGTTTGTCGAGTCTGGACGCCAGCGCAATGGCCGGCAGGTTGCGGCTGCGGTTGAGCGCTTCCGTTGCCGTGAGGGGGCCGATAAAACGACCGTCAAAATTTTCCGGTGTGTAGCTGCCGAAGGATTGTGAGCTATCCTTAAGCACGGTCATCGGATGGATCAACCCCTGGTCTATGGCCAGAGCGTAGATGAACGGTTTGAGAGTGGAACCCGGCGAGCGCTTGGCTGTTAATGCGCTGACCTGCCCGCTGATGGCAGCATCAAAGAAATCAGCAGAACCGACGGCGGCCTTTATTCCCATGTCGCGCGTATCTATCAGCAGGGCAGCCGCATTACTGACCCCGATGCGCTTCTGCCGTTCGATATAGGAATGCAGGTGGCGCTCCATCAGGCGCTGCAGCCGGAGATCAAGGGTACTGACCAGCTCGTGTTGCGCGGGATGTGCCACCAGCAATTCCCCGACAAAATGGGGCGCCAGGAATGGGAGGTTTTTGGTGCTGCGTACCTGAACCGGGAGATGGAGCAAATCAGCTTCTCTTGTTGCTTCCGGGTGGATCTGACACCACTGTGAAAAAAGCCGGTCGCGGGCACCGGTCAGTTCCGGTTGGGAGGGCGCGCGATGTAAAGGATTTTGCGGGATTACGGCCAAGGTCAATGCTTCTTCCAAAGACAGTTTTTCAGCACGCTTGCCGAAGTAGATGAGACTGGCTGCTGCGACACCTTCCACATTGCCGCCATAGGGAGCCAGGTTTATGTATGCCTCAAGGATTTCGTCCTTGGTATAAAACAGTTCCAGCTGGACGGCACGTATGATCTGTTGCATTTTGCCCGGGATGGTTCGCGTGTCCAGATGATAGAGATGGCGTGCAAGTTGCATGGTTATCGTGGAGCCACCCATGCGACGCTGGCCAGTGGCAGTGGAAAATCCGGCGCGCAATAAAGACCACGGATTGAATCCAGGATGCCAGCGGAACCAGCGATCTTCATAAAGCGAGATTGCTTCCGGCAACGCCGGATTCACACCCGATAATGGCAACAGCAGCCGATATTGTTCGTCACCGGAAAGAGTCAGTCGCAGGAGATGTTGTCGAGCATCGTAGACGGCAATGGACGACGGTGTATGCGCTAATAGAGGAGGTTTTGGAAATATTCTGGGCAGTACTATCAGGGCAGCTGCAAACAATGTAAGCCCAAGCATGAGGCGGGTAAACCGGCGGAGGGAAAAACGTTTTATCAGCGATGGTGTTTTCAAACCGGAATTCCCTGATGAAAATGAAATCTCTTGTGGATGCTGGTTGAGTGATCAGTTGCTTGGCGGAATTACTGATCACGCATTGACATGGATGCTTGTTCCGTATCCCGCTCTGTACCTCAGTCGCTCTGCGCCATCCTGGGCTTTGACAGCGCCGGATTCAGGGCGAAGTAGTGCTTGAGCCCACCCAGGATGGCCTGTGCAATCTTCTCCTGATATCCCTCGTCTTTCAGCTTGAGTTCTTCTTTCGGATTGCTGATGAAGGCAGTCTCCACCAGTATTGAAGGGGTGTCGGGCGATTTCAGCACGGCAAAGCCGGCCTGCTCGACGTGGCCGCGATGCAAGGAGTTGACGCCGCCGAGTTCCCGCAGCACCTGCCTGGCGAGCTTCAGGCTGTCGGTGATGGTGGCGGTCTGCGACAGGTCGAGCAGGGTGCGTGCCAGGTAGGGATCCTTGACCGCAAGATTCACGCCGCCGATGAGGTCGGCCTCGTTTTCCTTTTTCGCCAGCCAGCGCGCACTGGCGCTGGTCGCGCCGTGTTCGGACAGTGCGAACACCGAAGAGCCGTGAGCGCTGGACCTGACGAAAGCGTCGGCATGGATGGAGACGAACAGGTCGGCATGTGCCTTGCGTGCTTTTTCCACGCGCATGCCCAACGGGATGAAGTAATCGCCGTCGCGGATGAGGATGGCGCGCATGCCCGGCGTATCGTCGATCTGCGCCTTCAGCTTGCGGGCGATGGCGAGGGTCACGTCCTTTTCGTGCGTGCCGCGCCGTCCGCGCGCGCCCGGGTCTTCACCGCCGTGGCCGGCATCCACGGCGATGAGCAGCACGCGGTTGCTGAATTCGGTGCGCGCCGGCGGCATGGGCTTGGCAACAGGTTCGGAGGGCATCGCCAGAGACGGATTGGCCGGTACTGCGTCGACGCTGCTGGTTGCCGCGGCGGGTTCGCTGGCGGCGAGTTTGGTTTCGCCTTGCTGGGCAAGCTGCATCAACGGGTCTACTGCAACCAAGGGGTAGACATCCAGCACCAGGCGATAGCCGTAGTCGCCGACCGGCTGCAGACTGAACAGCTGCGGTTTGACCTGTGCCTTGAGGTCGAGTACCAGCCGTACCACGCCGGCCTTGAAGCGGCCGACGCGCACACTTTTGATGTAGGGGTCGTCCTTGCCGATCTTGCCGGAAAGCTCGTTCAGCGCGGGGGTGATGTCTATGTCTTCAAGATCGATGACCAGCCGCTCGGGATTCGAAAGGGTGAACAGGTTGTAGAGGATGGGTTGTTTCGATTCCAGCGTGAGGCGGGTGTAGTCCTGCGCCGGCCAGATGCGTGCCGCGCTGACGGCGATCCCGGCAAAGGCAGTATGTATCCACAGCAGGCACAGCAGGGCAGTGAGTCTTAAAGCGCGCTCAAGCATCTCTGTCCTGCATCGGTGTAGGCATGGAGCAGGAGTTCGCGTCCATCCTGAAGTATCTCGAAGGTGAGGCTGATATCTGCGGGGGGCAAGAGTCCTGTGGCCTGCTCCGGCCACTCCACCAGACAAATATTGCGACCGTCGAACTCATCACGAAACCCGGAATCCTCCCATTCTTCGGCATCGCGAAAGCGATACAGATCGAAGTGGCGCAAGTGTAACCCAGCTACATCGTAGCGTTCAATCAAGGTGTAGGTCGGGCTTTTCACGAGTCCTGCATATCCCAGGCCCTGCAGCAATGCACGCACCAGAGTCGTCTTGCCCGCTCCAAGATTTCCGCGCAGATAGATCACCAGGCCGGGTTGCAAGGCACGCGCGAGCCGGGCTGCAAAGGCCGTCGTGGCGGCCTCGTCGGGCAGGTTTATTGCGAGTTCCCGCCTGGCGGCAGAATGCTTGCTTACACCACTTCGGCTATGATTCGGTTCATGCAAAACGGGACACCTCAAACGGATTACGACGCGCTTGCCGCGCGCATCAAAGCGTGGGGCAATGCGCTCGGATTTCAGGCGGTGGGCATCAGCGACACACACCTCGATGTTGCAGAAGCGCATCTGCTGCAATGGCTCGCAGACGGTCATCACGGCGCGATGGATTATATGGCAAAACATGGCACCAGACGCGCGCGCCCGGCGGAACTTGTGCCGGGCACCTTGCGCGTCATCTCCGTGCGCATGAACTACTATCCGGAAAACGCCAAAGACACGCACGAAGTGCTGGCCGATGGGGGCAGCGCGTTCGTCTCGCGCTATGCCCTGGGGCGCGACTATCACAAGGTATTGCGCAACCGCCTGGAGAAACTGGCGCAACAGCTGCGCGACGAGACCGGTTGCCAATGCCGCGTGTTCACCGACAGCGCACCGGTGCTCGAAGTGGAACTGGCGCAAAAAGCGCGTCTGGGCTGGCGCGGCAAGCACACGCTGCTGCTGTCGCGCGAGCAGGGCTCATGGTTCTTTCTCGGCGAGATATTCGTCGACCTGCCCCTGCCGGTGGAAGCTGAGCAGGAAAACCATTGCGGCACCTGCAGCGCCTGCCTGGACATATGCCCGACGCAGGCCATCACTGCGCCTTATCGGCTCGATGCCCGACGCTGCATCTCCTACCTCACGATCGAACTCAAGGGCAGTATCCCGACCGAACTGCGCCCGCTCATCGGCAACCGCATCTACGGCTGCGACGACTGCCAACTGGTCTGCCCCTGGAACCGTTTCGCGCAGAAGACCATGGAACCGGATTTCGCAGTGCGCAACGGACTCGACAACGCCACCCTCGCCGAGCTCTTCGCCTGGGATGAACCGACCTTCCACGCCAGACTGGCCGGCAGCGCCATCCATCGGATCGGTTACGAACAATGGCTGCGCAACATCGCCGTGGCGCTGGGCAATGCCTACGCTACGCCGGAAGTGATGGCTGCTTTGCAGACACGCTCGCAACACCCGTCCAGCCTGGTGCGCGAGCATGTCGAATGGGCGTTGCAACGCCATTCAAAGGGGTGAGGGCGGGCACATTAGCCTTGACAATTCCGGCTGCTCGCATAAAATGCGCGCCTCTTCCGGGTCGTTAGCTCAGCTGGTAGAGCAGCGGACTCTTAATCCGTTTGTCGCAGGTTCGATCCCCGCACGACCCACCAACAAAAAGGCCTCGCGTTTTCGCGGGGCCTTTTGCATTGCGGGAAAGAGGTCGCTTATGCAAGTGTCTGAGTTTGCCCCAGTAGTGCCTCGAACTCGTCGATCGGCATCGGTTTTCCGAACAGGAAACCCTGGTATGCCATGCAGCCGTTCTGCTTGAGGAAGTTGAGCTGATCCTCTGTCTCGACACCTTCCGCGATCACATTCATGCGGAAGTTGTGGGCCAGGTTGATGATGGTCTGCACCATCACCGCATCGCTGGGGTCGGTCGTGACATCGCTGACAAAACTGCGGTCGATCTTGATCTGATCCAGCGGCAGTTGTTTCAGGTAGGACAGCGATGAATAGCCGGTGCCGAAATCATCCAGTGCCAGCTTGACGCCCAATGCCTTCAACGCATGCATCTTGCTTACCACGTCGGCCACATCGCTCAGCACCACGCTTTCTGTCAGTTCGAGTTTCAGGCGATTGGGGTTGAGCTGGTGGAGATGCAGCAGCGTCGAAACGGTGTCCACGAAGTCATGCTTGTTGAATTGCTGGGCACTTACATTGATCGCCAATATCAGATTGCGTGTTCGTTCATGTTTGCTCCAGAGCACCAGTTGCTTGCAGGCGGTTTCGAGCACCCAATGGCCGATCTCCAGGATCAGGGAGCTTTCCTCTGCGATGGGGATGAATTGGGCCGGGGAAACCAGACCGCGCACTGGATGCATCCAGCGGATCAAAGCTTCTGCACCCAACGGACGGTGATCGCTTGTCAGCTGGATCTGGTAATACAACCGCAGTTGTTTGCCGGTAACTGCGTGGCGCATGTCGGCCTCGAGCGCGGCGCGGGTCTCTACTGCGAGTTGCATGGCGGGATCGAAGAAGCGCACACCGTTGCGTCCCGATTCCTTGGCCTGGTACATGGCCAGGTCTGCGTGTCTGAGCAGGGTATCCACCGATTCCTCGTTACCGAGATACAGGCACACGCCTATGCTCGGCGAGCTGTGGTGCTCTTTATCCTTGAGCAGATATGGCTCAGTCAGTGCCGCGCGGATCTTTTCGGCGATCAACGCGACCTTGGTGGACACTTCCTCGTTGTCGGTGCCGATCTCTTCGATCAGCACCACGAATTCATCGCCGCCGATGCGCGCCACAGTGTCCATGTCGCGCACGCAGTTGCGCATGCGTCTTGATACCTCGACCAGGAACAGGTCACCGTAATCATGGCCCAGTGTATCGTTAAGGATCTTGAAACGGTCCATGTCGAGGAAGAGCAATGCGCCGTAATGATTGCTGCGCGCCGATATCGATCGTGCCTGATTGATGCGGTCCAGCAGGTGGCGTCGATTGGGCAGTTTGGTCAGGGAGTCGTAGAAGGCGAGCGTGTAGATCTCTTCTTCTGCGTGTTTGCGCAGGGTGATGTCGCTGAAGATGGCGACGTATTCGGTGGTCACACCTTCATTATCCTTGACGGCGGTGATGGTCAGCCATTTCGGATAGACTTCGCCGTTCTTGCGCTTGTCCCATATCTCGCCCGTCCAGGAACCCGAGCCCAGCAATCGCTTCCACATCGCGGCATAGAACTCGCTGCCCTGGCGGCCGGAACTCAGCACGCGCGGGTTTTTTCCGATCACATCTTCCGGACTGTAGCCGGTGATATTCTGGAATGCCTGGTTGACGCGAATGATGTTGGCATGGGCATCGGTGATCATGATGGCCTCATGGGTCTCGAATGCGGTAGCAGCGATGCGCAACTGGTTCTCTGCCTGCTTGCGATCTTCGATCTGCTGCTTCAGCAGCCGATTGCTCAGCAGCGTCTTTCCTTCGATGGTTTTTGCAGTTTTAACGACCAGCCATAACGTCAATGTGTAACCCGCCAGGCGTTGCATATGCCATCCCCACCAGGGCATATCCCAAATGCTGGACTGCATGAACGTGATGGCAGCAGAGGCAAGGATCAGGCACTGGAAGAAGAACAGCAGGTCTTCGGATTTTGCCGAATGGCGATAGGTGAGAAATAGCTTTACCGCAGCCAACAGCAGGAACAAGCCGCCGCCGATGTTCATTATCACGGCCGCTTGCGTGAACTGTCCCGACGCAAGCATCTGCGGTATCTGGCCGGGCTGGAGGATGGAGTAAATCCCCATGGCAGCTGCCATCAAAAAGGCATTCAAGGGCCAGTGCCTCATGACCGGCTTGAACCAGTGCCCCGGCAGCCAGATCATCGCGAACAACAGGCCGCCAAAGGCAGTTGCCAGGCTATGCAGCCAGACGAATGACTCGCCGTCGGGCATCATGGCGTGCAAGCCATCCAGGCCGCTCATGGCCAGCAGGGCAGCAGCGATCTGGTGGTTGAAACTGCTTCCCTCGCCAATCGCATGCAGGCGCAGCAGCAGATAGGCAACCATCGCGGCGATGACGGATCCGGCCATTTCGATCGCACCATGTACTGGCAGGCTGCGCAGGAATACATGCTTATCAAGATCCCCCGCCAGCAGGCTCAGCGCTTGAATCGCCAGGCCCAGTCCGAAGACTGTGACCATCACGATGCGCAAGCGCAGTGTTTCAGGAGCTGAGGGAGGCATGATCAAAATAGTATTGTTTCAGCAGGTAATCGTTCTGCTAGCTATGGCCCATGTTAATACACCTGCAGGGCCTTCATGCCAACATTTTTCGATCGTCAATGTAACAGACCCATCCATCCGTATTCCAATGCACTATAGATGAGATGTTGCGTAGTCGGTCTATTCGGAACGATACAAACTGGCATTCCACACCAGACCTTCAAAATCCTCTGTGGATAGCGGTCTGGAGAACAGATAGCCCTGCCCGTAGTCGCATCCTGCCGTTCTCAACAGGTCGCGTTGTTCGCTGGTTTCCACGCCCTCGGCAATCACCTTGATGCCAAGCTTGTGGGCCATCATGATCATGGCCTCACAAAGCGCAAGGTCGCTGGAATCGGGGGCGAGATTGCGCACGAAGGACTGGTCGATCTTGATGTAATCGATATCGAATTTCTTCAGATACGAGAGCGAGGAATATCCTGTTCCGAAATCATCGAGTGCGACCTGCATGCCGATA
The DNA here is from genome assembly GCF_000025705.1 of Sideroxydans lithotrophicus ES-1. NCBI lineage: Bacteria > Pseudomonadati > Pseudomonadota > Betaproteobacteria > Nitrosomonadales > Gallionellaceae > Sideroxydans > Sideroxydans lithotrophicus. The sequence continues at coordinate 1,169,141 of NC_013959.1, forward strand.
TTCCCGAAAGCCATGAGCTTGCTCACGATGGTGTCGCTGGCATCCATCAGCAGGCTTTCAGTGATTTCAATTGCGAAGCAGCCTCCGGACAAGTCAAGTTCTTTCAGATGTTCAAACCATGCCAGATGGGTATTTGAATCGCTTTTGAATTGAACCGGTGACTTGTTTATGCTGATCTGGATATCCTTCCCATAAGCGCCACGCCAGTGTTTCACCTGATTCGCGGCCTGGCGGAATACCCAGTCACCGATCTGAATGATCAGTCCGCTTTGTTCTGCGATAGGAATGAAGTCGGCAGGACTGACCAGACCTCGGTTTGGGTGTTGCCAGCGTATCAGGGCTTCGGCTTTGTGTATCGAGCCGGTCTCAAGTTCTACTATGGGCTGGTATACCAGCCTGAACTGGTCTTGGGCCAGGGCCTTGTGTAGATCATTGGACAAACTCATGCGGTTCTGCGCGACCGACTGCATGGCTTGGGTGTAGTAGCAGGAGCGGTTGCGACCGGAATTTTTTGCCGCATACATCGCCTGGTCGGCATTCCTGAGCAGGGCTTCGATCTCCGTTGCATCGGATGGGTAAATCGTGACACCAATACTGACCGATATATAGGCCAGCTCGTTGCCCAGCTGGAATGGTGCCGAGAATTTATTCAGTATGCATTCGTTGACCCGCTCGATGCTGTCCTGGTCGCTCAGTTCGCCCAGGAGAAGTGCAAACTCGTCTCCCCCAAGCCGCGCGACCGTGTCGGATTCGCGAACACAACTCGACAGGCGCAGTGCAGCTTCTTTCAGCAGCAAATCGCCTGTGGCATGGCCCATGGTGTCATTCACCTCCTTGAAGTGGTCAAGATCGAGGAATACGACTGCCAGCGGCAACTCGACCCGGCGGGATTTCTTGATCTCCTGTTCCAGGCGGTCATGAAACATCCTCCAGTTGGGCAGGCCGGTCAGGTGATCGAAGTTGGCTTGTCGCCAGATCAATTCTTCCGATTCCTTTTTCTGGGAGATATCCGTGAACAGTGCGATCCGATGATGCACCTTGCCGTCATCGTTGAAGACGGTATTGATGGTCAACCATTTGGGGTAGACCTCGCCGCTCTTGCGGCGATCCCATATCTCTCCTATCCACTTGCCGGTGCCTAAGATCTCGTTCCACATGGCCTGATAGAAGTCCATGTCGTGGCGGCCCGATTTCAGGATGCCGGGATTCTTCCCGATCACGTCCTCCATGGCATAGCCGGTGATCCTGGTGAATGCGGGATTGATGGCCATGATCAGGTTGTCGGCGTCGGTGATCATCATGCCTTCACTGCTGTTTTCGTAGATCGAGGCCGCCAGTTGCAGGGATTGTTCCGCTGCTTTTCGTTGTACTTCCCGATCGAAGTTATCCAGTGAGAAGGATATATCCCGCGACATTTCATCCAGCAGCGCAATCGATTCGCCGTCGAATGCGTCGATGTGTTGATGGTAAACCGACAAGACGGCAAAGGGTCTTCCGCCTCTCGGGATCGGGAATGCCGCAATCGAATGCCAGCCTTGTTCTGATGCGCGGTTCTGCCAGGGGGCGAAATCAGGATCATTGGAGGAGTCGTTGATGATGACGGGGTGGTTCTCGCGAAAAGCCACCCCGACCGGGCCGCGGCCTTCGGGCACATCTGCAAGGGGCGAGATGACGATCCCGTCCAGGTAGTCCTGCCCGGCTCCGTAACTTGCAGCCGGGAGCAGCAGCTTGCTTTCCTTGTCGACCTGCGCGACCCAGGCCATGTTCATCCCGCCGAATTTGACAGCGCAACGGCATACCAGGGGGAAGAGCTGTTCTTCCTGCTCCATGCGCACGATAGCCTGATTGATCTCGCTCAACGCACTGTACAGCCTGGTTATGCGCCTGGCCCTGGAAGACTCCTTTTTGCTTTGCAAGGCGAAGTAAAGCAGGAGTGCGGCCAATATGGAGAAAGCCAGGAATATCCCGGCGAATTGCGCGATGAATCTTGCCTGGCGCCGATAGACAGGCTCCAGGCTGACGCGAATACGAGCTGTGGCTTCTTCGCGATAGGAGTACGAGATGGGCTCGTCAAGTTCGAGGATGTGCCTGTCTGGCGAGAATCGCAGGTATTCCGCGATCTTGAAACCGTTGGCGGAGACGAGTTGCAATTCGACGATGCTCGCATCCGCTTTTGCCCAGTGGTCGAACAGGGGGCCGATATTCTGGTAGTTCCCGTGATTGAGTTCCGAAGAGATCACAGTGGAGATCAGCTGCAATTGCTGCGTTGCCGACGTATGTGCGAACTTCAGGTCATCGTCGAATTTACTCTGGATCGCGACTGCCGAAATGGCGCCTAGCACCACCAATAATATGAACAGGGATGTCCATGGATACGTCTGAAGTCGGATGGTGGGGTTCATGAAGGTTCAGTGTCCCGATGAAGGTTTCGATTTCATCAAAGTGCGCAGGCTGTCGTAGTCGTGGTCTTTGGGCGGCACCAAGGCGGTCATGTCGGGGTGGATGCTGGTCATGATCTGCCTGCCTTCGGGGAGTCCGTTCAGTGCAATGAACGCCTTGCGCAATTTGCGCACCAGTGGAGCAGGAAGCTTGCCGCTTGTAACAAACAGATGATCGACGACCAGTGGCAATTCGGCCAGGGCCCGCAGGCCCTTGGGCTCGAATTCCTGAAATACTTCCTGCTTCACTGCGCCCGCGTCGCACGTGCCGGAAAGCACCGCCAACGCGACATTCTTGTGGCCTTCAAGGAACTTGTAGCTGCCAAGGCGGCTTAATGGAACCCCGGCATGCTCGAGCATATGCTGGGGCATGATGTAGCTCATCGTCGAATTGATATCGCCGAACAGGAAGCATTTCCCTTTCAAGTCGGCAAGTGTTTTGAGTGGACTGTCCTGTCGGACGATGATCTCGCCCTTCAGGTAAGGGTTGCCATTGATCACCTGTCGTGCCAGCAGCGGTTTTCTTCCGTATCTTTCCACCATCTCCACATATGGGGACGGTCCCATATAGGCGATATCGATAGTGTCGTTGCCGATGGCCTTGATGTGTTCGGCGTAGTCCCGGCCGACACGCACCTCTACCGGTCGACCGATGGTGTCGGCGATGTAATTTGCCAGGGGGGTGAAGCGGGAGATGAGTTCGTCGTGGGGCAGATAAGGATGGACGCCGAGGATGAGTGGCTTGAGTTCTGAAGCTTGCGCTGCATTCGGGACAGCCAGCGAAATGGCCATGGCATACAGAAACGCTTTGCATAGATTCAGCATAACCACCCCTTTATGCGTCACACTTTATGCCAACAGCAGAAATGCCGATCGAATGATTATCGTTGTCCAGTATTCGATTGCTTCTGCGATTCTCCCGGCTGGCCTTGTCGTTCGATCAGCGCGGATTATTCTTGTGCGGCATCTTCGTTCGGTACCGCTCGATATTTATCTTACTCCAAAGTGCCAGCATTAATAGCCTAACCGCGATTCTAAATCCGGGAGCAATTTCTGCCGGGGGGCTCGCCGGATTATTCCGATAGCGGTCTCGGTCTGGAGATGCCAAATCCCTGTGCATAATCGATGCCGACTTCTCTCAGCTTGGCGATGGTCTCTTCGTTCTCGACCAGCTCCGCGATCGTTTTCACGCCGATCGATTTGGCTACGCGATCGATGGCGATGATCTTGGCCAGCTCCACGGGATCGCGCAGGATGTTGAAGATGATGTTGCCGTCGATCTTCAGGAACTCTACCCGGAAGCCGCGGATCAAGTCGAACGATATCCGGTCGTGGCCGAAGCCGCTGATCGCGAGCTGGCAGCCTGCCTGCCTGACCCTTTGCGCGAACTCGGCGACGGCCACTGGCCGCAAGGTGAGCTCGGTGCTGGGAATCTCGAAACACAGCGCGGCACCGGGTACGCCGTATTCCATCAGCGTCAGTTGGAGGAATTCCGGAAAACTGTGGTCGCTGATCGTTGCGTCAGCCAGATTGATGAAGAACAGCGAGTTCTTCTGCCTTTCGTCCGACGGGTTCAGATGCGAGGCCCATTCGGCCACATGCTGCACGACCCATCGATCCAGGTGCGGCATCAAGCCGTATTTCTCGGCAAGCGGGAAGAATGCGCCCGGCGGCATCATGCCTTCCTCCTCTTCGATCAGGCGAACCAGGATCTCGTAATGCTCAGGCTCGCTGGAACCGGATGGCAGGGGCGTGATGAGCTGGCAGAACAGGCGGAACGCTCCTTTTTCGATCGCCGCCTTGATATGGTTCGCATCCTTCTGCCCGATGACCTGTTCGGAGAACGAATCCACAAAGGAATCCTGACTGGGGGAGCCTTCTCGAATGAAAGCAGCGTCCTTGCTACCGGCATGCGGCTGTTCTTCAGGTTTGTTCGTGCCGGCCAGTTGCACATCTCCCGGAGAGGTGATGTCGTCGATCAGCATGAAGAAGCCGCTGACTTTTCCATCCTCGCCGAATTGCGGAATGTGCTCGACCAGCAAGCGGTAGACCGCACCATCAGGCATCTTCTGCATCCGCTCGTATTGCACATGATGACCGTCCAGGGCCTGGCGGACCGAGGTCGCCGATTCCTGGTACACGCTGGAACCCAGGATCTTGCGTATGTGCTGGCCGTGTATCTGGTCAGGCCGCAGATGCAGCCATTCCATGAATGCCCGGTTGTGATAGCGGCAATTCCCTTCGGCATCGATCAGCGCAACCATGGTGGTCAGAACATCATCGATCAGTTGCAAGCGAGGCCTGCTGAGTGCGATCGCTTCCTCGGCTCTTTTGCGGAGCTGGGTCTGGTGTTCGAGCTTGTCTTTTAGCGCGGACAATTGTGCCGAGCGCCTGGTCGCTATCCATTCCAGGCGCGAGACCCGGGTCGCTTCCGCAAGAATGGCGGCCACCAGCACGCCGCCCAGGAAAGTGATCCACTGCATGCCAAGCTCGGTGAAGTAGATGGCAAAAACGAGTGCCGCAGCCGTGGCAATGACTGCCAGTGCGGAGATGTATGGCTGAACACTGCGAAAGATGGCGCGGAACTTCATTTCCTGATTCTCCCGATCTGGCGTGCCTCCGGTATTGCAGGTGATGGATGCTGTCCCGGCCATGTTATCAATTCTTCCGGCGGGAAGACATCGTCCTGTGGAGTCGCCATGGAAGGAACTGTACTTCAATGGCCGTCATGCGGCCCGGCCAGGTATTTTCGACCACGTTCAATCACCCCGGCGCATCTGTCCTGCAGTGCGGCTTGTCAGAACTCGATGGAGGGTCGGAACACCAGCGTGGTCGTGTTGTTGCGCATGTCCCTGAGTGCGCCGGAATATTCGTCCGGGCTGCTCCAGACCACGCCGACGTCCACTGTCGGCGTGTACCTCCATCCGCTTATCGGGAACTTCTTTCCGGCGATCAGTTCCAGCCGCACCATCTTTGCGCCGCGCTGCAGGAAATGCATGCGCAGATCGTAATTGGCGTTCTCCAGCCATGCCAGGAACGGGTAGCGCAGGTCGAGGTTGCTGCGGTGCAGGCTGACATAGGTCACATCGTTGACATCCTTGTTGGTGTTGAAGTGTCCGCCCACGCGGAAGCTCCATGAGAGCTTCTCGTCCGGGTAGTCGATGTTGCCCTTGATCTTCCATTCGAATTCGTACCAGTCGTCCGGGACGAGCATGTTGCTCTTGATATGCTTGTTGCCCGCACTGAACAGATAGCCGGTGTAGCCGTAATTGTTGCCCTGGCGCTGTTCCTTGGGGCGATTCAGTTTCGCCACGTTGCCGAAGAAGGCGGACACCGCCCAGGGTTCCTGGAAACCGACCGTGGCGGATTCGAGCAGGTTGATGCCGGTGTTCCCGATCTCGAATTGCCGGTAGAGATTGGTCGAATGCGACTTGATGTAGGAGCTCAGCCAGGGAGTCGGGTAGACGCTGGCCTCCAGCACCATGTAGCGCGGTATGAGCGAGCCTTTGATGAGATCGCGGTAGATCACGCTCTCGCTGTCGGAAGTGATGGTGGGGATGGCCTCTTTGGTGAGCGGCACGTTCAAGTCGACGTTGGTGTAGTAGGGCGAGGCTTCGAACACCACTTCGGTCTTGCTCACGTCGCCAGACTTGGCATCTTCAACATGGGACTCCTCGGTATGCGTCTCTGCCGCAAATGTGGCCGGCGTATGCAGGCAAAGCGCGGCAGCGATGCAGATTAGACGCAAGTGATTCGTGAAGGAGGGCATGGGCCCGGATTCTATCTGTTTGTTGGCATCCGGTAAAAGCATGAGAGAATTTCGCCCCTGACGGGCGCGGCAAGTGTGCCGCTCCCGTTTCCTATCCTGCTTTCCCCCGCACGCGGGAGAAAGGGCAAACGATTCGCTGCGCGAGTTTTACGTTAACTGGAGAACCATTTTGAAGAAACTGACATCGGCCGACCTGGCCTCACTCGGCCAGCAAGCCAGCCTATCACCGCGCTTGCGCGCCAATTCCAACCTGCATCAGGAACTCAGCGACCCCATCCAGCGCCTCGCCATCGCCATGGAGCCGGACACACTGATCCTGCCGCATCGCCATCCGCACACCTGGGAGGTGTTGACCGCCTTGCGCGGCCGCTTCACCGTGCTGGTGTTCGACGACGCAGGCAAGGTCATCGAGCGCGCCGTGCTGGGCGAGGATGTCAGCGTGGTGGAGATCCCTGCCGACGGCTGGCATGCCGTGTTGTCGCGCGACGAAGGAGCGGTGATCTTCGAAGTGAAACACGGACCTTATGCGCCGATCGGCGAGGCGGATGTCGCTGCGTGGAGCAAGGGCCGCAGCGCAGCCGAGCTGAACGCATGGTATGCCGTGGCCAAGGTGGGGGACAGGCTCGTCTGAAGCTACTTGGCGTATCCCTTGCTGCGCAGGGTCTCGATGATCTCCGGAATCACACCGGGATCGTCGATGGTCGACGGCACCTGGTATTCCTGTCCGTTGACGATCTTGTTCAGCGTCTTGCGCAGCGTCTTGCCGGAGCGCGTCTTGGGTAGCCGTTTCAGGATCACCGTATCCTTGTAGCAGGCGATCGCACCGATATTGTCGCGGATGCGGGCGACCAGTTCCTTTTGCAGCGCTTCCTCGCCGATGCTCGCGCCGGATTTCAGCACCACCAGGCCCATCGGCACTTGTCCCTTGAGCTCGTCGTCGCGCGCGATGACCGCGCATTCCGCCACCGATGGGTGGGCGGCGACGACTTCCTCGATCTCTCCGGTCGACAGCCGGTGTCCGGCGACGTTGATCACATCGTCCACGCGCCCCATCACGAACACATAGCCATCCTCATCGATATAGCCGCCGTCGCCCGTGGTGTAGTAGCCGGGCAGGAACTGCAGATAACTGTCGCGGAACTTGTTGTCGTCGCCCCACACGCGGTTAAGGCAGGAAGGCGGCAGCGGCAGCTTGAGTGCGATGTAACCCTGTTCGTTGCGCGCGAGCTGCTTGCCGCTCTCGTCCAGGATGCGCACATCGAAGCCAGGGGTGGGCAGCGTGGAAGAGCCCAGCTTCACCGGCTTGGGTTCCACACCCCACAGGTTGGCAGTGATGCCCCAGCCGGTCTCGGTCTGCCACCAGTGGTCCACCACCGTCTTGCCGCTCTTCTCGGTGAGCCACTGCTGCGTCGGCGGGTCGAGCCGTTCGCCGGCGGAGAAGATCACCTGCAGCTTCGACAGGTCGTAATCCGCCATCAGCTTCGCTTCCGGGTCTTCCTTCTTCACCGCGCGGAATGCGGTCGGGGCGGTGAAGAACGACTTGACGCCGTATTCGGAGATGACGCGCCACAGCGCGCCAGCATCCGGCGTCATGATGGGCTTGCCTTCGTACACCACCGTGGTGCAGCCGTGCAGCAGCGGGCCGTAGACGATATAAGAATGCCCAACCACCCAGCCCACGTCGGAGGCTGCCCAGAACACGTCGCCATGTTCGACGTTATAGATGGCCTTCATGCTGTAGTTGAGCGCGACGGCATGACCGCCGTTCTCGCGCACCACGCCCTTGGGTTTGCCGGTAGTGCCGGAGGTGTAGAGGATGTAGAGCGGGTCGCTACCCTTCACCGGCGTACAGCCGACGGGCTTTGCCTGCGCCAGCAGCGAGTTCCAGTCGTGGTCGCGTCCTGCAGTCAGCTGGGATGTCGCCTGTGGCCGCTGGTAGATGACGCAGCTTTGCGGCTTGTGTCTGGCCAGGTCGAACGCCTTGTCGAGCAGCGGTTTGTATTCGATGACGCGCTTCACTTCGATGCCGCAGGAGGCGGTGAGGATGACCTTGGGTTTGGCATCGTCGATGCGCACTGCCAGTTCTGGCGGCGCAAAACCGCCGAACACCACCGAGTGGATCGCACCCAGCCGTGCCACCGCCAGCATGGCGATGACGGCTTCCGGGATCATCGGCATGTAGATAATGACGCGGTCGCCTTTGACCACGCCCAGGTCGGCCAGCATGCCCGCCGTGCGAGCCACCGCATCGGTCAGTTCGGCATAGGTGTACTGCTTTCTGGTGTCGGTGACGGGGGAGTCATAGATGATCGCAACCTGGTCGCCGCGCCCGTTCTTCACGTGATGATCGAGCGCCATGTAGGCCGTGTTCATCTCGCCGTCGGCGAACCAGTGGCCGATGCCGTCGGCATCCGTGTGCAATATCTGTTGAGGGAACCTGTACCACTCCAGCGCTTCGGCCTGCTTGCGCCAGAAGCCCTCCGGATCCTGCATCGAACGGTCATACTCTGTCTGGTAGCTCATTTCGACTCTCCCTTCCTTTTGGTGGTCATTCCGGCGCAGGCCGGAATCCAGTCGATTCAATATTTCCGCGAAGCGGGCATCAGCAGGTTTTGTTTGCTGCGCAGGATTGTTTGACTTGCTGGATTCCGGCTTGTGCCGGAATGACGGTACTCCCTTAATTGATCACGAACATCTCCATGAACTCGTTCACCGGCGTCGCTTCCAGTTTCTTCTTGTCCAGGCACAGCGCCATGATCTGCTGGCAACGCTGTTCCGGGAAGCGTGTGCGCAGGTTGTTCAGGAACTTCTGTTCCAGCACCGGGATGCCCTCGGCGCGGCGGCGGCGATGGCCGATCGGATATTCCACCGCGACCTTCTCGGTGCTGCTGCCGTCCTTGAAGAATATCTGGATGGCGTTGGCGATGGAGCGCTTGTCCGCCTCCAGGTATTCGCGGCTGTAACGCGGATCTTCCACGACCTCCATCTTGTCGCGCAGTACGTCGATGATCGGATTGGCCGCATGGAAACCGTCCTCGTAGTGTTCCGCCACCAGGTCGCCGAATGCCAGCGGCACCGCCACCATGTACTGGAGGCAGTGGTCGCGGTCGGCCGGATTGGCCAGCGGGCCGACCTTGGAGATGATGCGGATGGCCGATTCGTGCGTGGTGATGACGATCCTGCTGATGTCCTGCAACCTGTCTTTCACCTGCGGGTGCAGGCGCACCGCGGCTTCGCATGCGGTCTGCGAATGGAATTCGGCGGGGAAGGAGATCTTGAACAGCACGTTCTCCATCACGTAGCTGCCGTAAGGTTGCGGCAGCGAGAAGCGGCGCTGTTCCTCCGGCTTCAGTTTCTGGTCCTTGTTGGTCTTGCTGAACAGAACGTCGTAAAAGCCCCACTGCGGTGCGGTCAGCACGCCGGGGATGCCCATCTCGCCCTTCATCGTCATCATCGCCAGGCGTACCGCGCGCGAAGTGGCATCGCCTGCCGCCCAGGATTTGCGCGAGCCGGCGTTCGGCGCGTGGCGGTAGGTGCGCAGCGACTGGCCATCGACGAAAGCCTGCGACAGCGCATCGATCACCTGCTCCTCGGTGCCGCCGAGCAGGCGCGTCACCACTGCGGCCGACGCCACCTTCACCAGGATGACGTGGTCGAGGCCGACGCGGTTGAAGCTGTTCTCCAGTGCCAGCACGCCCTGGATCTCGTGCGCCTTGATCATCGCGATCAGCACGTAGCGCATGTTCAGCGGCGGCTTGCCTTCCGCCACGCGGCAGCGGCTGAGGTAATCGGCCACGGCGAGGATGCCGCCCAGGTTGTCGGACGGGTGTCCCCATTCTGCCGCCAGCCAGGTGTCGTTGTAGTCCAGCCAGCGGATCATCGCGCCGATGTCCCACGCAGCCTTGACCGGGTCGAGTTCGTGCGAAGTGCCGGGCACGCGCGCGCCGTGGCGCACCGTGGTGCCGGGTACCAGCGGGCCGAGGTGCTTGGTGCACTCGGGGAAGCGCAGTGCCAGCAGGCCGCAGCCCAGCGTGTCGATCAGGCAGTTGCGCGCGGTGTCGTACGCTTCTTCCGAGCGGATCTCCATGCGGCAGACGTACTGCGCGATGTCCACCAGCACCTGGTCGGGAGCGGGGCGGTCGTTCATGTCTACATTGGCACTCATTTATTTTCCTCAGGATTAACGTTTTTCAATTGGCACCCAGGCCAGATTCTCCGGCCCGGTGTAGTTCGCGCTCGGGCGGATGATCTTGCCGTCGGCGCGCTGTTCCATCACGTGCGCGCCCCAGCCGGTCACGCGCGAGATCACGAACAGCGGCGTGAACATGTTGGTCGGCACGCCCATCATGTGGTACGACACGGCGGAGAACCAGTCGAGGTTGGGGAACATCTTCTTCAGGTCCCACATCACGGTCTCCAGCCTTGCGGCGATATCGAACAAACGCATCTCGCCTTTCTCCTGCGCCAGCTGTCTTGCCACACGCTTGATCACCTCGTTGCGCGGATCGGCGATGGTGTAGACCGGGTGGCCGAAGCCGATGACGATCTCCTTGCGACCCACGCGCTCGCGGATGTCCGCTTCCGCCTCGTCGGCGTTCCTGTAGCGGCTCTGGATACGGAACGCCTCCTCGTTGGCGCCGCCGTGCTTGGGCCCGCGCAGTGCGCCGATCGCGCCGGTGATGCAGGAATACAGGTCGGAGTTGGTGCCGGCGATGACGCGCGCGGTAAAGGTGGAAGCATTGAACTCATGCTCGGCATACAGGATCAGCGAAGTGTGCATGGCGCGCACCCACGAGGCCGGGGCCGGCTTGCCGTGCAACAAGTGCAGGAAGTGTCCGCCGATGGAGTCGTCGTCCGTCTCCACTTCGATGCGGCGGCCAGAGGTGCTGAAGTGATACCAGTACACCAGCATCGAACCGAAGCTGGCCAGCAGGCGGTCGAGCAATTCGCGGGTCTTGGCCGGATCATGCGCTTCCGGCTCCTGTTCGCAGGTGCCCAGTATCGAACAGCCGCTGCGCATCACATCCATCGGGTGGGCGTTGGCAGGTATCGCTTCCAGCGCCTGCTTCACCGGCTGCGGCAGACCGCGCAGCTTTCTCAACTTGGCCTTGTAGGCTTTCAGCTGGGAGGCGTTTGGCAAAGTGCCGTGGATCAGCAGGTGGGCGATCTCCTCGAACTCGGCCGTCTCGGCGAAATCAAGGATGTCATAGCCTCGATAGTGCAGATCGTTACCGGTGCGCCCGACAGTGCAGACCGCGGTATTGCCCGCGACGGTGCCGGAGAGGGCTACTGATTTTTTCGGCTTGAATGCGGTTGGTTCTTCTGCCATGTTTTGCTCCCTTCAATTCAATCAAATGTCTTTCATCTAATCCCTCTCCCGCAAGCGGGAGGGGGATAGGGGTGAGGGGCGTTGTGTTGAATCCAATTTGGCTTGCGCGCGCAGACCCTCATCCCCAACCCTTCTCCCGCCTGCGGGAGAAGGGAGTAAATCGTCATTCGCTGCCTTTTTCGGCAAACAGCCGGTCGAGCTGCTGCTCGTAGGCGTGGTAGCCGAGGTAGTCGTAAAGCTCCATGCGCGTCTGCATCGTGTCCACCACTTGCTGCTGCGTGCCGTCGGCGAGGATGTGCTGGTATACATTCAGCGCCGCCTTGCTCATCGCGCGGTAGGCGGAAAGCGGGTACAGCACCAGCTTGATCCCTACGCCCGCAAGCTCGGTCGTGGTGAACAGCGGCGTGGCGCCGAACTCGGTGATGTTCGCCAGCACCGGCACTTTCACGGCCTTGGTGAATTCGGCGTATTGCTCCAGTTTGGTCATCGCCTCGGGAAAGATCATGTCGGCACCGGCTTCCACGCAGGCTTGCGCGCGATCGATTGCGGACTGCATGCCTTCCACGGCCAGCGCATCGGTCCGCGCCATGATCACGAAGCTCTCGTCGCTGCGCGCGTCCACGGCGGCCTTCACGCGATCCACCATCTCGCCCTGGCTGACGATGGCCTTGTTCGGGCGATGGCCGCAGCGTTTCTGCATCACCTGGTCCTCGATATGGAAACCGGCCGCGCCAGCCTGCGCCACTTCGCGCGTGGCGCGGGCGATGTTGAAGGCGCCGCCCCAGCCGGTGTCGATGTCCACCAGCAGCGGCAGGTCGCTGGCGGCGGTGATGCGGCGGGCGTCTTCGCACACGTCATGCAGCGTGGTGATGCCGAGGTCGGGTATGCCCAGCGAGGAAGCCGCCACGCCGCCGCCGGAAAGGTACAGCGCCTTGTGTCCGCTTTTCTGCGCCAGGATGCCGCAATAGGCGGTGACGGCGCCGACGACTTGCAGCGGTGAGTTCTCCGCTACCGCGCGGCGCAGCTTGTTGCCTGGGGTGAGTGTTACCGGCTTCATTATTTTTTCTCCACTAAACTCAAAACTTCGTCATTCCGGCGCAGGCCGGAATCCAGTGCAGTTATTCAACATGCAGTTGGGTTTTGCCCGCTACGCGGAATTGTTTGATTCGCTGGATTCCGGCCTGCGCCGGAATGACGGCTAAGCAAAATCATGCCGCTTCCTCCTTGTCGATCATCTCGCTGATGCTGTGCCAGGCACCCTGGATGTGGCGGCGCATCAGCAGCTCGGCCAGTTCGCCGTCGCGGTGCGCCAGCGCATCCACGATCTGGCGGTGCTGTTGCAGTGCGGGTTTGGTGCGTTGCGCGTTGCGGCTGGTGCGGTAGCGGCACATGCGCAGCAGCTGGTATTGCTCGCTGCCCAGCATGTCCATCAGCATCTGGTTGCGGCTGCCGCGCGCGATCTGGTAGTGGAAGTCGAGGTCGCCCTCGCTCTGCGCATACACCTTGCCGCCTTGCTTCTTGATCTGTTCCTCGTGCCGGTCGAGCAGGGCGCTCAACTGGGCGATCTCGTCGTCGCTCATCTGCGTCGCGGCGATACGGCAAGCCATGCCTTCCAATGCTTCGCGCACCGCATACAGGTCGGAGAGCGTCTTGCGGTCAAGCACCACCACACGCGCTCCGGCATTGGGGATGCGTTTGACCAGGCGCATGCCTTCGAGATGACGCAGTGCTTCGCGCAAGGGGCCGCGCCCCATGCCGAAGCGCTCGGCCAGTTCGGCCTCGTTCAATTTTTGCCCCTGGGCCAGCTCGCCGGTGACGATGCTTTGCGCCAGGCGGTGCGTTGCAACGTCGGCAAGTGTGGCTTGCTCTGGTACTTTGATCAGCATCGAATCTCTCCGATTGTCGACAATCTGGCGAAACAATAGCATCAAAATGGCAAAAAAGTGCAAGTAATTTTAATTATGTCGACATAATTAAATGGTTTCTTACGGCAGGCGGACACTCGACAAGCGTCCGGATCGTCAGTCATGCAGCGATGTATCGTCAGTAGCTGCACGCGCAAAAGCGGGCAGGCAGCCGATGCAGTAATATCGAAACGGGCATTCATGGGTGTTCATCATGGCTCTGCTGGAACTAAGGAACGTTACCCGTCGCTTCGGTGATTTTACCGCCGTGGAAAATGTCAGCCTGAGTATCGAGGCCGGCGAGTTCTTCACCCTGCTGGGTCCCTCCGGCTGCGGCAAGACCACCATCCTGCGCATGATCGCCGGTTTCGAATTCCCCGACGCCGGTCAGATATTGCTGGACGGCCGGGATCTTGCCGGTACCCCTGCCGAAAATCGCCCGATCCATACCGTGTTCCAGAGCTATGCGCTGTTCCCGCACCTGACGGTCGCGGAGAACATCTCTTTCCCGCTGCGCATGGCGCATCACAATGCGACGGATATCAGGCAGCGGCTGGACGAAGCGGTGGAGCTGGTGCGCCTGACCGGCAAGGCCGGCAAATATCCCCACGAACTTTCCGGCGGACAGCAGCAGCGCGTGGCGCTGGCGCGTGCGTTGATCAACCGTCCGCGCCTGCTGCTGCTCGACGAATCGCTGGGTGCGCTGGATGCCAAGCTGCGCGAAGAGATGCAGGTCGAGCTGATCAACCTGCAGCGCGATGTCGGCATCACCTTCGTGTTCGTGACCCATGCGCAGGCGGAAGCGCTGGCGCTGTCGCACCGCATCGCGGTGATGAACCGGGGCAAGGTGGAGCAGGTGGACGAACCGGCGCGCCTGTACAGTTCTCCGCGCAACCGCTTCGTCGCCGATTTCATCGGGCACATCACCACGATGGAGGCGCAGGTGGTGGCAGCCGCCGGCCACAGCCACCTGCACCTGTCGGTGCAGGGATTGGGCGAGATCGTCACGCCGTTGCAGAAGGGCGTGGCAGCGGGCGACAGGGGCGTGTTCGCCATCCGCCCCGAGCAGGTGCGCATCGGCATGCAGGCCGACCTCGATGAATTGAAGAACCACTTTAGCGGCGAGGTGCACAGCCTGCTGTACCAGGGCGACGTCAGCGTGTACCGGATCAAACTGCCCAACGGCAAGATCGTCGAAGCGCTGCTGCCCAATTCGGCACCGGGACGCGCCGAGCTGTTCAGGGTGGGCACGGCGATCAAGGTCGGCTGGCGCCACGATGCGGGGGTGTTTCTGCATGAATGACGAACGCAAACCGTCGCGGGCGACACGCATCAACCGGTGGTTGAAAAATGTCGCGAGCGCAGCCAAGGCAAGGCGGCAAGCGGCGAAGAAGCGGAGTTTACGTGGAGTAAATGAGCATTCCGGGCCGGTTGCCAACGCCGGATTGGCAAGCGCAGCAGTTTTTCGGTGGCTGGTGAGCGGCCCGCCACTATTGTTCCTGGTGCTGCTGGTTGCGGTGCCCGGCGTGATCATGGTGCTCGCGTCGTTGCGCTACCCCGGCGAATTCGGCGGACTGGCACCACTGGTTTCAGCCGAGCCGCAGACCTTGCATGGCCTCACCACCGAGACCTACCGCTTCTTTTTCAGCGATTTCATCTATACCGAAGTGTTCCTCAAATCGTTCGCCATGGCGCTCGCCACCACGCTGATCTGCCTGGTCATGGCCTATCCGCTGGCGATGCTGATCGCACGCAGCCCGAAGCAATCCCGCAACCTGATGATGCTGTTGGTCATCCTGCCGTTCACCAGCAACTTCCTGATCGGCATCTATGCCTGGATGATCATCCTCGGCCCGCAGGCTGCGCTCAACCATGCGGTCAATGCGCTGCTGGGCCTGTTTGGTGCTGCGCCCGTGCAGCTGCTGTTCTCGCCGTTCGCGGTGCTGGTCGCCATGGTCTACGTGTACCTGCCGTTCATGGTGCTGCCGCTCTACACCAACCTGGAAAAACACGATCCCGTATTGCTCGACGCGGCACAGGATCTGGGCGCCAACGCCTGGCAGCGTTTCTGGCGCGTGACCTTTCCGCTGTCGCGGCCGGGCATCTTCGCCGGTTGCGCACTGGTGTTCATCCCGGCCATCGGCATGTTCGCCGTGCCGGAACTGCTCGGCGGCACCGGCGACATCATGATCGGCAACCTGATCAAGGAACAGTTCCTCGGCACGCGCGACTGGCCGTTCGGCTCCACGCTGGCGATCTTGCTGACGATGGCGGTGTTGCTGGTGGTCTGGTTGGTCTCGCGATTGTCTGCAAGAGGAGGCCGCTATGCGTAGAGGACCGTGGCTGTGGACGGCGGCACTGGCGGCATACACGTTCCTCTACCTGCCGCTCACCCTCGTCGTCGCCTACTCGTTCAACGACTCGCGCCTGAACGCCGAGTGGGTCGGCTTCACCTGGCACTGGTACAGCGAACTGTTCCACGACGAGGATATGCTGATCGCTGCGGGCAACTCGCTGCTCATCGCGACGATGTCCAGCCTGTCCGCCACCCTGCTCGGCACCATGGCGGGCATCGCCATACACCGCTATGACCTCAAGCTGCTCAACTTCATGGTGCTGGCACCGGTGGCGATGCCGGAGATATTGCTGGGCGTGTCGCTGCTGCTGTTCTTCATCCAGGTGCTCAACCTCACGCTGGGCATGCTGTCCATCGTGCTGGCCCACATCACCTTTTCCATCGGCTTCGTCGCGGTGATCGTGCGTTCGCAGTTGACCAGCATCGATGAAAGCCTGTTCGAGGCGGCGCGCGACCTCGGCGCCTCGCAGTGGCAGGCGTTTCGTTATGTGATGTTCCCGCTGATCCTGCCGGCGGTGATCGCGGGCGGGCTGATGGCGTTCACGCTGTCCATCGACGATTTCGTGGTGACCTTCTTCACCGCCGGGGTGGGCGTGCAGACGTTGCCGCTACGCATCTACTCGATGATCAAGATCGCGGTGACGCCGGAAGTGAACGCGGTGTCCACGCTGCTGATGCTGCTCACGCTGAGCATGATCGTGCTGGCGTCGCGCTTCGCGCCGGACGTGCTGAAGGGGAAGGCATGATGTGGCGCAGCCTGCTGTTCCTGCTGTTCATCGGCAGCGCCTACGCCGAAGACGTTCTCCATCTCTACAACTGGAACAACTACATCTCCGACACCACCATAGCGCGCTTCGAGAAGGAATGTGCCTGCCGTGTGGTGCAGGACTACTATTCCGACAACGAGGAGATGCTGGCCAAGCTGGCTGCCGGTGCTACCGGCTACGATATCATCGTGCCGACCGGCAATGCGGTGGAGGCGCTGATCCGCCAGCATGCACTGCGGCCGCTCGACAAGAGTCAACTGCCCAACCTGAAGAACATCGACCCGGCCTACCTCGATACCTGGTTCGATCCCGGCAACCAGTACTCGGTGCCGTATGCCTACACCATCACGCTGATCGGCTACAACGACGTGAAGCTGCGCGGACTGGAGCTGCCGCTCGATAGCTGGGCGGCGATCTTCGAACCACGCTACCTCGAGAAAGTGAAAGGGCATGTCACCGTGCTCGACAGCCAGCGCGAACTGCTGGCGGCCGCGCTGAAATATCTCGGCTACTCGGCCAACGACACCGACGAGCAGCACTGGAAACAGGCGCGCGACCTGATCATCCGCGCCAAACCTTACTGGGCAGCGTTCAATGCTTCCAGCTACATCAAAGAACTCACCGTCGGCAACATCTGGCTGGTGCACGGCTACTCCAACGACATCTTCCAGGCCGACCAGGATGCGCAAAATGCCCACCGCGGCTTCCGCATCCGTGCCAGCATCCCGAAGGAGGGGGCGGTGCTGGCGCTGGACTCGATGGTGCTGCACAAGAGCGGCCCGCGTCCTGATCTGGCGCTCCGTTTCATCGACTTCATGCTCGACGGGCGCAACTCCTCCGAACTCACCAACCTGATCGGCTCCGGCAATCCCAACCGTGCCGCGCTACCGTATGTTTATCCGGAGATCGCGAAGAATCCGGCGGTGTTCCCTGATCGTCGGCAGCGGGCGCGGCTGGAGATGCTGCGCGACCTGGATCGCAACCAGCGCCGCGTGCTGTCGCGCATCTGGACCGAGATAAAGTTGCGCTGAGAACCGGAGCGGCTTGCCGGAAAAAGTGACAACTGTCCCGATGGCAGTAGAATGATCACGCTATGTCTGCAATCAAACGAATGGGATCAGTCATGCAAAACAAAACGAACGTCCCTCTTCCGTTGCATGCGCAACAGCTCTGCCAGTCCTGCGACCTCGCACAATTCTCTTTCCGTACGACTGCCGAACTGGATGACCTGACCGAGGTCGTTGGCCAGATGCGAGCCATGGATGCAGTCAGCTTCGGTACCGGTATCCGCCACGATGGCTACAATCTTTTCGTACTTGGCCCGTCGGGCATGGGCAAGCACGACATGGTGCAGCGTTTCCTCGAAAAGAAGGCTGGCGACGAGCACAAGCCGGACGACTGGTGCTATGTCAACAATTTCGCCCAGCCGCATAAACCGCAAGTGCTCAGGCTGCCTTCCGGCAGGGGGGAGGAATTGCGCCTGCGCATGGAGAAGCTGGTGGACTACTTGCGCAGTGCCATTCCCGCGCTGTTCGAAGGCGAGGACTACCATGCCAAGGTGGGAGCGATCCAGGAGGAATCCAGCAAGCGCCAGGACGATGCATTCAAGGAATTGGGGGATGAGGCCGGCAAACAGCAGATCGCGTTGTTGCGCACACCCGACGGGTTCGCATTCGCGCCGCTGCGCAACCAGGAAGTGGTCCCGCCGGACGAATACGAAAAGCTGCCTGAAGAAGAGAAGCGGCAGTTCGAGGATGCGATCATCCTGCTGCAGGAGAAGCTGGAAAAGATCATGCGGCAGATGCCGAAATGGCGCCGGGAACGGCACGAGCGCATCAAGCAGCTGGATAGCGAGACGACCCTGTCGGCGGTCGCGCACCTGGTGGATGAGTTGAAGGAATCCTATGCCGATCTGCCGGAAGTACTGAAATATCTCGAGCAGGTGCAGCAGGACATGGTCGACAACGCGGATGACTTCCGCAAACAGGAAGAGTCGTCCAGCGTCGGCAACATGACCGTGGTCATGCGCCAGAGTTACCACCGTTACCAGGTGAACGTGCTGGTCACCAACGGCAAGGAGGGCGGGGCACCCATCGTCAGCGAGGACAGCCCGACCTACAGCAACCTGGTCGGCCGGGTCGAGCACCTCTCGCAGTTCGGTGCGCTGGTCACCGACTTCACGCTGATCAAGCCCGGTGCGTTGCATCGCGCGAACGGTGGCTACCTGCTGCTGGACATCCACAAGGTGCTGGGGCAGCCGTTCGCCTGGGAAGGATTGAAACGTGCTTTGCAATCGCACGAGATACGCATCGAATCGCTGGGGCAGATGTACAGCCTGGTCAGCACCGTGTCGCTGGAACCGGAACCCATCCCGCTGGATGCCAAGGTGATCCTGTTCGGCGACCGCCTGTTCTACTACCTGCTGCAGGAATACGACCCGGAGTTCGTCGAGCTGTTCAAGGTGGCAGCGGATTTCGAGGAGCGCATCGAGCGCAATCCCGACACCCACCAGCTCTATGCACGCCTGATCGCTACGCTGACGCGCAAGGAGGCGCTGTTGCCGCTGGATCGCGGCGCGGTGGCGCGGGTGATCGAATACGGTGCGCGCCTGGTCGGAGATGCGGAAAGATTGTCCACGCATATGCGCAGCGTGGCGGACCTGCTGCGCGAGGCTGATTTCTGTTCGCGCCAGGCTGGCCGTGAAATAGTGGAAACTGCCGACGTGCAGTCGGCCATCGATGCGCAGAAACGGCGCCAGAGCAGAGTGAAGGAACGGCTGCACGAGGCGATCCTGCGCGATACGCTGGTGATCGCCACGCAGGGAAGCGTGGTCGGGCAGATCAACGGCCTGTCCGTCATCGAGCTGGGCAACTTCGCCTTCGCGCAACCGACGCGGATCACCGCCAACACCCGGCTGGGCGACGGCGAGATGGTCAACATCGAGCGCGAAGTGAAACTCTCCGGAGCCATCCATTCCAAGGGCGTGCTGATCCTGTCCTCCTTCCTCGCCGCGCGTTATGCGAAGAACCAGCCGCTGGCGTTCTCCGCCAGTCTGGTGTTCGAACAGTCCTACGGCATGATCGACGGCGACAGCGCATCGCTGGCGGAACTGTGCGCGCTGCTCTCCAACCTGGCAGACGTGCCGATCAAGCAAGCGCTGGCGATCACCGGTTCGGTGAACCAGTTCGGCCAGGCGCAGGCCATCGGCGGGGTCAACGAGAAGATCGAGGGCTTTTTCGACATCTGCTCCGCACGCGGCCTGACCGGCGAGCAGGGCGTATTGATCCCCGCCGCCAACATCAAACACCTGATGCTGCGTCACGATGTGGTGGCTGCCGCCGAAGCCGGGCAGTTCCATATCTATGCTGTGGAGAATGTCGACCAGGCCCTCGCGCTGCTGACCGGTCTGCCGGCAGGGGAAGCGGATGCCAAGGGCATCTATCCGGCAGACAGCGTCAACCGCAAGGTCGCGGCGCGACTGGCCGAGCTGGCAGAGATCAGGAAAACGTTCGCAAAACCTGCGCAGAAAAAAGCAGCAGCAAAGAAGAAAACGGATTGAACGTTGTCCTGTTTCACCGCTACGGCCACATGGCGGGCAGGACACCCGCATAGTCGTCGATGCATCGTTGGCAGAAAGGCTGATCATGTCGAACGAGGAAGAGGAACGCTACGCCCGCGCGCGGCACAAGATGGTCGAGGAGATCCGCGAGATGGCGCTCGAAGCGGGCGCATACGAACCGGCTCCCCCGATCTCCGCGCGAGTGCTTGCCGTCATGTCCAGGGTGCCGCGTCACCGCTTCGTGCCGGAAGCGGAGTCGTACAGCGCCTACTTCAACCATCCCCTGCCCATCGGGCATGGGCAGACCATCTCGCAACCCTACATCGTGGCCCTGATGACGGACCTGCTGCAGGTGAACAAACAGCATAGCGTGCTGGAGATCGGCACCGGTTCGGGTTACCAGGCAGCCGTGCTGTCAGAACTGGCAGGCAAGGTCTACAGCATCGAGATCGTCGAACCGCTGGCCGCCGCCGCTGCAAAAGTGCTGCGCGAGTCGGGTTACGCCAATGTCGAGGTGAAGGCCGGTGACGGCTCCCTGGGCTGGCCCGAACATGCACCCTACGACGGCATCATCGTCACCGCGGCGGCGGAAGAGATTCCGCAGCTGCTGCTGGACCAGCTCAAGCCGGGCGGGCGCATGGTGATCCCGGTGGGCGGCTACTATGATGTCCAGCAATTGCTGCTGATCAGCAAGGATCGCGAAGGCAACTTGCAGCGCAGGAACATCGAACCGGTGCGGTTCGTGCCGCTCACCGGGGGCACGTAGCCGATCGTGAACCCGCACCGGCATGACATCGAAAAACTCTACGCGCATCTGCACAGCAGCGCACAGGGCCTGTCGCAGGCCGAAGCGGCGCGGCGGCTGGCGCGATACGGCCCCAACCAACTGGAAAAGATCGGCGGGCAACCCTTGTCCATCAGGCTGCTCAAGGAATTCACCCATTTCTTCGCGCTGATCCTGTGGCTGGCCGCGGGCCTGGCGTTCTTCGCCGAATGGCGCGAACCTGGCCAGGGCATGGCGATGCTGGGCTACGCCGTGGTCGGCGTCATCGTCATCAACGGCCTGTTCTCGTTCTGGCAGGAATACCGCGCGGAAAAAGCACTGGCGGCCTTGCGCAACCTGCTGCCGCGCCATACCACCGCGCTGCGCGACGGCCGCGCCATGCAAGTGCCGGTGGCGGAACTGGTGCCGGGCGATGTGGTGGTGCTGGCGGCGGGCGACGATGTGCCTGCCGATTGCCGCCTGATCGAGGCCTTTGCCGTGCGCGTCAACACCGCCAACCTCACCGGCGAATCGAAGCCGAAATCGCGCGCCACCACCGCTCCCATCGAAGCTGAGCAGGTCGCGATGCGGCGCGACATCCTGCATGCCGGCACCTCGCTGATCTCGGGTAACGCGAAAGCCATGGTGTACGCCACCGGCATGCACACCGAATTCGGCAACATCGCGCGTCTGACCCAGGTCGCGCAGGAGCCGCTGTCGCCGCTGCAAAAAGAGATCGCGCACCTGTCGCGGCTGGTGGCGCTATTTGCCACGCTGCTCGGCGTGCTGTTCTTCTTCATCGGCCAGTCGATCGGCCTGTCGTTATGGGCCAACCTGATCTTCGCCATCGGCATCATCGTCGCCAACGTGCCGGAAGGATTGTTGCCCACCGTCACGCTGTCGCTGGCCATGGCCACGCAGCGCATGGCGAAGAAGAACGCGCTGGTGCGCCATCTCACTGCGGTGGAGACGCTGGGCTCGGCCACTGTCATCTGCAGCGACAAGACCGGCACGCTGACGCAGAACCGCATGAGCATCCGCCAAGTGTATTTTTCCGGCGCGCAGCTGTTTCCGGACGAGCTGGACGGGGCCGAACCACTCTACGACATCATGCGCCATTGCCACGATCTGCGTCGCGTCGAGCACAACGGGCAGCAGCAGTGGCAGGGCGACCCGATGGAAGTCGCGCTGCTGCAAGCAACGCCTGCCGGCACGACATACCCGCGCGTGGACGAGATCCCGTTCGACACCGAGCGCAAGCGCATGTCGGTGATCTGCGATACACCGCAGGGTCGCATGCTGTATTGCAAGGGGGCGCCGGAGACCGTGCTGCCGCTGTGCAACGAGATGATGGCGGAAGAGGGCCGCCTGCCGCTGGACGACGAGAGCCGGCTCAGGATCATGAACGAACACGAACTGATGACGGCGGACGGGCTGCGCGTGATTGCGCTGGCTTACCGCAGCGTGCCGCAACAATCCGCGCACCGCGAGGCCGGCATGGTCTTCGCCGGGCTGGTCGGCCTGGTCGATCCGGCTCGTCCCGGCGTGGCCGAGGCGATCGCAACCTGCGCCGCGGCCGGCATCCGCGTGATCATGATCACCGGCGACCATCCGCATACCGCCAGTGCGCTGGCGCGCGACATCGGGCTGGGCCTGGATCCGCTGGCCATCATCGGCGAAAGGCTGTGCACCATGTCCGACACCGACCTGCAGCTGCTGCTCGACGAGCCTGTGCTGATCTTCGCGCGCACCAGCGCCGACCAGAAGATGCGCATCGTGCAGGCGCTGCAGCGCAAGGGCGAGATCGTCGCGGTGACCGGCGACGGCGTGAACGATGCGCCCGCGCTGAAATGTGCCGACATCGGCATCGCCATGGGTATCAGCGGCACCGACGTGGCCAAGGAAGCGGCCGACATCATCCTGCTCGACGACCACTTCGCCACCATCGTCACCGCCATCGAGGAAGGACGCGCAGTGTATGACAACGTGCGCAAATTCCTCACCTACATCCTCACCTCGAACATCCCCGAGATCGTGCCCTACCTGGCCTTCGTGCTGTTCCGCATCCCGCTGCCGCTCACCATCATCCAGATCCTCGCCGTCGACCTCGGCACCGACATGCTGCCCGCGCTGGCGCTCGGTGCGGAAAAACCGGACTCCGACGTCATGCGCCGACCGCCGCGTCCGCGCAACGAACACCTGCTCAGCCGGGGGGTGCTGCTGCGTGCATATTTTTTCCTCGGGCCGCTCGAAGCGGTCGCCGGCATGGCCGCATTCTTCTTCGTGCTGCACGGCGGCGGCTGGACATTCGGTCGCGAGCTGGGCTTGCACGACCCTCTTTACCTGCAGGCCACCACGGCCTGCCTGTCGGCGATCATCGCCATGCAGGTGGTCAACGTATTCATGTGCCGCCATCCCGTGTTTTCCGTATTCAGTCGCGGTCGCAGTTTCAACCGCCTGATCGTATATGGTATCGGTTTCGAATTGCTGTTGCTGCTGCTGATCACCTATACCCCGTGGGGCAATGCGCTGTTCGGTACGGCGCCGCTGGCGGGCGAGGTCTGGCTGTTCATGCTCCCGTTCGGGCTGGGTATGTGGCTGCTGGAAGAGTTGCGCAAGGCATTGATACGACAAAGGATCGCGCGGAACGGTACGGCAGGGAACACAGTGCGCTAGGCTGTGCAACAGTTCATTTTCCACCCTTCATGTCGTCGACTCAAGGCCGATATTTTTTCATCATGCGACAAAGGTCCGTTGGGTTCGGATGGGTGCAGTGTTAAGATGACGTCAACAAGCAAGTAATCGCGCAAGTCAAAGATCATCAAAGGGGCAAATCATGAATCACCTTCTCGGTCAGGTTTCTTATCCGGTCTTCATCTCCGGCGTTTTTGTGTTCTTCATCATCGCCAGCGTGTTCTCCTTCATCGTGGGAGTCGGCTTGGCGTTGCGCAGCCAGAGGATGATCCGGTTCTTCAATTTCATGAACAGGAGCTATTCCACCCGCCGCATGACCAGGCCTTTGACCGAGCCGCACTTCGTCGAACCCACCTTGCTCAAACATCCCAAGACCCTCGGTGTGGGCATCGTCGCCGGGGCCATCGTCTCCATCGCGCTGCTGTTCGATGTCGACGACATCGTGTTCCAGCCCATGTACAACGGATCGTTCACCAACGAGACCGCGGAGATACTGGCGAACTACACCCATTCGTTCCTGCTGGTCGGCAATGCCATCTGCATCATCGTGGGCGTGATGCTGCTGTTCTTCCCGCATGTGCTGTCGAACATCGAGAGCTATACCGACAAATGGTACACGCTGCGCAAACAGACCCGTCCGCTGCACGAGAACTACATCGAAGTCGACAAATGGGTGCTGGCGCATCCCACCGTTTCGGGCGTCACGCTCAGCCTGTTGTCGCTGGGTCTGGGCATCTCGATGTACATGCGGCTCTGATCCACCCGTAGTTTCGAACGTCAAGGCCATGCCGCAAGGTGTGGCCTTTTTGCAAGTGCTTCATCCTCGCAGTGCAATGCCTGTATTCGATCTTTTTGCTTTATAAAAAGGGCCTCAAGATGGGTAACAAGACGATAGGAACGTTGCTGGGTCTGGCGGTCACCCTGGTGCTGGCAGGTTGCGTCACTGCTGCCGCGACCAGGAAGCCGACGGTCCCGATCAACAAGGTGGCGCTGGTTTCGCTCTCGGTCAGCAATTGGCGCGGCATGGTATCGGGTACCGCCGGGGACGCCAAAGCCGAAGAGCTGATCAACAGCACGCTGTTCGGGCTGGTCGTGTTCACCGAGAACAAGCTTTCCGGTTTCATGCACGTCACCAGGCTATCCAGCTTCATCGGCAACGCGGGCTACCGCAGCCTGGGCGTCAAGAACGAGCTCGGCCTGATGCTACCCAAGGTGAACGGCATGCACGTCGAGCTGTTCTCCACCAGCAACGACGACGTGATCGCGGCCGATCTCAAGCCGGAGGTGGCCAGGAAACTGTGTGCCGACCTGCATGTGGATGCGGTGGTCGTGGTGTATTCCGAATGGGCGGCAGCGCAGGGACATTTCGTGCCGACCCGCAAGGCGCTCGCCAAGAACGTCGTGTCAGTGTGGGATCGCAACGGCGAGCTGGTCTTCAACAAGCGCGTCGATGAGATGGGCGATGCCGTGATCGGCGGGCCTTATGTGACAGTGGTCAATGTCGGGACGATCAAGCAATGGAGCATTGCCTATAACAAGAGCTTCGAACAGATCGCCAAAGAGATGAAGGCCGCGCTGAAGTCTTAGCCAGCCTGGCTGCCTCACCGACAAGGCCACGCTTTGCGGCGTGGCCTTTTGTTTTGGGGCAGGGCAAGCGGATGCGGATCATCCGGCCAGATGGAACTCCATTGTGAACAACGCACCGCCGCCGGGCGCATCGGCAAGCGTCACCTTGCCGCCGCCGTGCGCCTCGGTGACCGTCTTGCACAGGGACAACCCGAGGCCGGTAGATGCGGGCTTTGCGGAAGTCGTTGCCGCTTCGGCATGGCCGGTGTGGGCCGGCCCGGGGCCGTCGTCGAACACGAAGAAGGTCAGCCGGTCTGCATCCTGCTCGAACCATACATCCACGCGGCTCGCCGCATAACGCACAGCATTGTTGAGCGCCGACTCCAGCGCCAGGTCGACCAGGTATTCGTCGAGCGAGGCGACACCCTTGTGCCTGACTTCGGTTGCGATTCTGATCCGGTCCTCATCTACATTCACTGCTATGGCATGACCATGCCGGCTCGCCATCGTCACCGACTGGCTGCCGGCGATCATGTCTTCGAGGAATTCGGCCAGGTCGATCTCGCCGAGATTGGGAAGCAATCTGCCTTGCTCATGTTTGTAGAGCGTGAGGAAACTGATCAGGCGGCTCTTCAATTCGATGCAGCGCTGGTAGGCCTTGCGCGCCTCGTCCGGCGCATCGGCGCGGTGGTTGAGCTGCTCCAGGTCGGCCTCCAGCAGCGCCAGCGAGTTCTTGATGTCGTGGATCACCAGCGCAGAAAGGGCTTGTTGCATTTGGGGTGCCTCCAATAATTCAAAGTTTCCGGTAATCGCGACTTAACCCCGTCACACCGGCGCAGGCCGGTGTCCAGTTGTTGGAAAATACTGGATTCCGGCCTGCGCCGGAATGACAGAACCGGGGGCGTTCAGACCTTTCATGGTCAAGGCAGGGGGCTCGCAAGATCCGGAGAATCGGTGGCACCCTCAGGCCCCTGTCAGTTGATCGTAAAAGCGATAGAAACTCATCACCTTCTCGTTGTGCGGCACCAGCTTGTCCAGGATCGCGAGATAGCTCTTGGCGCGTTCCTGCACATCCGCGTCCATGCCGCCCTGCTTCAGCCACAGCAGGTGCAGCTGTGCCGCCGCGAACAGCGCCTCGATGTTGTCGCTCTGGATCGCCAGCGCATCGAGCACCTTGCGGTAGGCGGCATCGAACTGCGCCACGTGCATCGCCTTGCGCGCCTCTTCCACCAGCGCCAGCACGCGTCGTTGCCCGGCATCGATGACTTCATCCACCTTGTCGTGCTGTCCGGTGTCGATCATCGACTTGGTGACATGGCGCGCGATGCGCTCGCGCTCCAGGCCGCTCGACTGCACTGCCTGGGTCAGCATCTTCAGGCCGAGGACGGAGTCGCCGGTCTTGAATGCGGCCTTGCCGAGCGAATTCATGGCGGAACTGCTGCTTTCCGCGGTCAGCAGCCGTTGCGAACGTTCCAGCAGTCTCTTCGCCGCAGCCTTGTCGCCCGCATCGAAATAGGCCTGCGCCAGGATCGCGTTCTTGGAGATGCCGAACGAACCTTTCTCCTCGAACTTGCGCGCGCTTTTTTCCAGCGTGTGGATGGCGCCCTGCGGGTCGCCCAGGTCGGTCTGGATCTGGGCCAGCGACAGGTAATCGTCGGGGCGTTCCGTTATCGAACCGCTCGCCAGCCTGATCGCCGATTCGGAATATTTCTTCGCCTCGTCCAGCTTGCCCAGCAGGAAAGCCGATTCCGCGTTGGAGCGGAAACGTTTCGCGGTGGGCAATATCTTGGCCGATTGCTCCATCAGCTGGTAGGCGCCTTCCTCGTCCTTCTGCATGCGCCTGATCTCGGCCAGCAACTCATAGGCCGCGACATAGCTCGGGTTGTCGGCGACGATCTGCTTGGCCATCTCCTCGGCCGCATCAACTTCATTCAGCAGCATGCGCGCACGCGCGATGCCGATCTTCACCCACGGCACGTTGTCGCGCATGGCCAGCGCCTGTTCATAGGTCTTGAGCAGGTCGGTGGTGTCGTTGAGGGCGAGCAGCGCTTCCGCCTTGAGCTTGAGCGCGGCCATCAGCCAGCGCTCGTTCGTCACCAGCGCCATCAGCCGGTCGCATTCGCTCACCACCAGCAGGTAGTTCTTGTCGTCCATCGCCGTGAGCGCGGGCAGCAGGAAGTTGCGCCGATCGAACAGGCGTTCCAGCCGCGCGCGCAGCTTCTTTTCCGGGCAGGGCTTGAGGATGTAATCGTCGGGAGCGAACTCGGCGGCATTGGCGACAAAGGCATACTCGGCTTCGGCCGTCACCATCACGAAGATCGTCTTGGCGCTGAGCAGATGCTCATGGCGCAGGTATTCGAGGAAATGCTGCCCGGAGGTGGCCTTGTTGAGGTTGTAGTCGCACAGGATCAGGTCGTAGCGGTTGTTCTCGATCTGCCCCAGCGCTTCCTGCGCATCGGCGACGCACTTGATCGAGTTCATCTCCATCCATTGCAACTGCGAGCGCAGCGCATGGCGCATCGCGCCGATGTCGTCGATGACCAGCGCCGACAGCGTATCGAAGCGGATATATTCGTTCTCGTAGGCATCCTTCTTGCCGCCGATGATGTCCGCCATCGAGTTTGCGTTCTTGCGGTCCTGCATCACTCTCCCCGTGTTGTTCGTGCGCAAGGTGGTTGGATGGCTGCGGAGGAGGATATCCAGCCCTGCGCGCCGTGGCCTTTTTCCGAATGATAACGAAAATCCGCCCGGACTAGCCGCCTTTCCTCGGCTGCAGCGGCTGATTCTGTTTTGCGGCAGGCCATGCACCTTCATGTCCCGCACCCGGGAAGGTGAAAAAATGGTGAAAGCTCAAAAGGGTAGGGAAGGGCAAGCGGGATCAAGGTTCGCCCTGCGCGGTTTCAACTTCACAACTTATCCGACAACGCTTTTTCCAGCTTGATCTGGTCCGCAGTGAACCCGCGTATCCCTTCGGCCAGCTTCTCCGTCGCCATCGCATCCTCGTTCATCTCCCAGCGGAACTCGGCCTCGGTCATCGAGGCAGGGCGCGGCTTGATCGCGCCTGCGTAATGCAGGCGGCGTGGCAGCGCGCCCTGGGCGCCTTGCAGCTCCTGCAGCAGCGCCGGACTGATGGTCAGGCGGTCGCAGCCGGCCAGCGCCAGTATCTCGCCGCTATTGCGAAACGATGCGCCCATCACCGTGGTCGGGTAGCCGTGCTCCTTGTAGTACTGGTAGATCTTGCGCACCGAAAGCACCCCCATATCTTCTTCCGCAGGAATGTCGGTGCGCCCCTCCTTGGCTTTTTGCCAATCGAAGATACGCCCGACAAAAGGCGAGATCAGCGTCACGCCCGCCTCGGCACTGGCGCGAGCCTGGGCGAAACCGAACATCAGGGTGAGATTGCAATGGATGCCTTCGTGCTCGAGGATCTCGCCGGCGCGTATGCCTTCCCATGTCGAAGCGACCTTGATCAATACCTGCTCATTGCGGACGCCTGCCTCGTTGTAGAGCCGTATCAGCTTGCGTGCCTTTGCCAGCATGGCCTGTGTATTGAACGACAGCCGCGCATCCACTTCGGTCGAGATGCGCCCCGGCACGATCTTCAGCACTTCCAGCCCGACGTTCACCGCCAGTTTATCTATCGCGTCGTGTGCCTGTTGTTCCCGGTCCTTGCCTTGCGACTTCGCCCACGTCAGTGCATCGGCGATCAACGGGGCATATTCGGGCAAGCTTGCCGCCTTCAGCAGCAAGGAAGGGTTGGTGGTCGCGTCTTCCGGCTGATGGGCGCGTATTGCCTCGATATCGCCGGTGTCGGCGACGATTGCGGTCATGGATTTCAGTTGTTCAAGCAGATTGGACATGGTCTCTCCTCCGGGTAGGTGGCCTCACGGCAGCGAGCGCCTGGGCCGATTCGTCTGCGCGTCGCAGTACAGGGTGGCACATATTGAGCCTTTGCTGATCAGGGGGTAAAGCCGAAATGCCATTCCCCCGTCTGCTGTGGGCAAGGGGAACACCATTCTAGTTCCCTCCGCTTTACGGTAAGCTACGCGCCTTCTGTCCCTCACCCAAGAAAGCGCAATAAAATGGCACAAGGTCAATATGTAATGTCCATGCTCCGCGTGAGCAAGATCGTTCCCCCCAAGCGTCAGATCATCAAGGATATCTCCCTCAGCTTCTTCCCCGGCGCCAAGATCGGCCTGCTGGGTCTGAACGGCTCGGGGAAATCCACCGTGCTGCGCATCATGGCGTTGCAGGACAAGGAATACGACGGCGAGGTGCAGCACCTGCCCAACATGAAGATCGGCTACCTGCCGCAGGAGCCGCAACTCGACGCATCCAAGACCGTGCGCCAGGAAGTCGAATCCGCGCTGGGCGAAGTGATGGAAGCGCAATCCAAGCTGGATGCGGTGTATGCCGCCTATGCCGAGCCGGATGCCGACTTCGACGCGCTCGCCGCCGAGCAGGCCCGCCTGGAAAACATCATCGCCGCCAGCGGCAGCGATGCCTCGCACCAGATGGAGATCGCCGCCGATGCGCTGCGCCTGCCGGAATGGGATGCCGTGATCAAGAACCTTTCCGGCGGTGAGAAGCGCCGAGTGGCGCTGTGCAAGCTGCTGCTGGAAAAGCCCGACATGCTGCTGCTGGACGAACCCACCAACCACCTGGATGCCGAATCGGTGGAATGGCTGGAACAATTCCTCGTGCGCTTCCCCGGCACCGTGGTCGCCGTTACCCACGATCGCTACTTCCTCGACAACGCCGCCGAATGGATCCTCGAACTCGACCGCGGCCACGGCATCCCCTGGAAGGGCAACTACTCCAGCTGGCTGGAACAAAAGGGCGAGCGCCTGGCGCAGGAACAGAAGCAACTCGATGCGCATTCAAAAGCGATGAAACAGGAACTGGAATGGGTGCGCCAGAACCCTAAGGCGCGCCAGGCCAAATCCAAGGCGCGTATCGCCCGCTTTGAAGAACTCAATTCGCAGGAACACCAGGCCCGCAACGAAACGCAGGAAATCTTCATCCCCGTCGGCGAACGTCTGGGTAACGAAGTCATCGAATTCGACGGCGTGAGCAAAGCCTATGGCGACCGCCTGCTGATCGACAACCTCAGCTTCAAGATCCCGCCCGGCGCCATCGTCGGCATCATCGGCCCCAACGGCGCGGGTAAATCCACCCTGTTCCGCATGATCACCGGCAAGGAAAAACCGGACAGCGGCGAAGTGAAGATCGGCCAGACCGTGAAGATCGCCTTCGTCGACCAATCGCGCGAAGGGCTGGAGAACGACAAGACCGTGTTCGACGCCATCTCCGGCGGCAACGACATCCTCACCGTGGGCAAATACGAAACCCCGGCGCGCGCCTACATCGGCCGCTTCAACTTCAAGGGCGCAGACCAGGCCAAGATCGTCGGCCAACTCTCCGGCGGTGAGCGCGGCCGCCTGCACCTGGCGCAAACCCTCATCTCCGGCGGCAACGTGCTGCTGCTCGATGAACCCTCCAACGACCTCGATGTGGAAACCCTGCGCGCGCTCGAAGATGCACTGCTTGAGTTCGCCGGCTGCGTCGCCGTCATCTCCCACGACCGCTGGTTCCTCGACCGCATCGCCACCCACATCCTCGCCTGCGAAGGCGATTCCAAGTGGACGTTCTTTGATGGCAACTATCAGGAATATGAGGCGGACAAACGTAAACGGTTAGGCGAGGAAGGGGCGAAGCCTAAGAGGATTCGGTATAAGCCGATTAGTCGGTAACAGTTTGACGTTCCGCCAAGGGAGATACATGAGCGCATTCGAGGAGTTTTACAGGAATTTCGGCCTAGTCGAATATCCATTTTCAATTTTCTCTGCTGAACAGGAAAAAGAGCGGCTCAAAGACATTTTCGTGAAGCCAAATGTCTATGCTCCTCTGGTTGAGATTTTTGGCAAGGGCGCAACTGTCATTCTCAAAGGGGAAAGAGGTACTGGGAAAACCGCACTTACCTACGAGTTGGTAAAAGAAAAAGAGAAAAACTCGCTCGTGGTTGTCCTTGACGAATATTCAGATCTGGAAAAAGGGTACACCCCGAACGATTTATATCGTTTCATACTAAATGGTGTTGCCGAGAAGTTATTACTGTGGCTTGCGGAGCACAAATATAGAACCCTGACAATTCCAGAAAATGATCGGTTCTTGCTAGCTTACCTGCTTAAATTCCACATTACCGAAATCAGCCAGTCCCGACTTCAGGAGAGAATTAGGGGGATGCAGCAGGGTGCGATAAGGACGTTGTTATCGAGGGGTTATGATCTACTCAGGTATCCGTTAAATTTTGCGGCAAATATCGCCGTGATTTTTGCCACGGACGCAATAAAGAAGACATACCCTGGATTACCAGATCTTGATCTACCAAAACACAAAGACTATTTTCCTCAGCTTGCCGCCGCCAAGCTCGACGATATATCTCAAGCTAAAGCGAACTTTAAAGTGTTGAAGGATGTCTCGTCGTTGGTTAAACGGTTTGGGATAGGTGGTCTTGTAATTGTCATTGACAAGATTGATGAGAATCAAAAGTTGGAGAACGACGCTGAGGAAATAGCTGACTTTTTGAGCAAGATTGTACTAGACAATAATCTCCTACTTGATTCTGGCGCGACGTTCGTTGTTTGCTCTTGGAGCATACCGCTCGGTTACTTGGCGAAGGAGGGAGCGCGGCTGTCAAAAATGAGCACATTTGAGGTTGCGTGGGATAAACCAAGTCTTGAAAAATTATTAAACAGGAGACTGGCAGTATTCTCTGGGGAACAACTGACGAACTATCGTGACTTATTTGCCGCGGACGTGTCAGAAGATGAAATCAATGACATTTTTCTGATAGCAAACAAGAATCCTCGTGATCTCATCCACCTTCTGGATGAAATATTTCTAATGGCTTTCAAGGCTAGCCCTGCATTAAGTAAGATTTCCAGTATGCACATCCGAGAGGGAGTGCGAGAATTTGTATCTAAGTTCAATTTCTTCGAATATTACCCTAGAAATTCTAAATCAAGAGCGAACAGCATGGATGTGTATAGCTACATTGCGCATCTTTTAAAGCTTGGTACGCACACTTTCACAAAAAACGAACTAAATGAAAAGGCGGGTGTTAGCGGTTCATCGGCCCCAAACTACGTTACGGCCATGAAGAATATGGGGTTGGTAAAGGAGCTGACAACTAAGAAGGAAAGCGCAGTGGTGTACGAAATTAGAGATCCTAAGGTTGTATACGCGATAAGCAATGGAATGGAAATCTCACGCCCATAACCGAAGAACTAAGCAACTGGAGAATTACGGGGTCAGGTCTTGCAATGCAAAGAATTACGGGGTCAGGTCTTGCAATGCAACATTCTCTTTTTGCGATGCGTCAATGCAAGACCTGACCCCGTCGCCGCGTCGCAAGACCTGACCCCGCGTCGCCCGAATCGAGTCCATCCAAATACTGTTAAGGTGCATACAAATGAAAATACATCTGAGCGTTTTACTGGTGTTGGGAGTTGCATTTTCGAACGTCGGCTATTGTGGGAATCTTCAATCCGTTCAATCTGACGAGCGGTGGGAATTTGATGGCGATTTGTTATATGACAATGCCTTTGATCTGACTTGGCAGCGCTGCGCTATAGGGCAGAAGTTTTTTGGCAAGAGTTGTGTTGGGGGAGCTATGCCAATGACACTACCCCAGGCCAAAGAAAAGGAGAAAGATGGGTGGCGCCTACCAACACATAGTGAACTTCTTACACTAATAAAATACGACGTAAAACCATATATTGATGACAAGGCGTTCCCGGGATTTGCCTGTTGCTATTATTGGACGGGCGAATACAACTCCGATAGAGAAGGCTACTACTACGTTCTATTCGATAGGGGCGATTCAACTTACCGTGATGAAAGATCAAATCATCTGGTCAGGTTTGTTCGATCAGGAAGATTGCAAAAGAAGTGACGCGGAGCAAATAGCCGCATTGCAGTAGTCTAGAACTTCGGGGTCAGGTCTTGCAATACAACATACTCGTTTTGCGTTCGTCAATGCAAGACCTATCCCCGTCACGCTGCATTTGAATTTCTTAATTTCCTAAGGTGCTCTCAATGCGTAACTTGATAAATACGTGCATTGTTCTACTGATTGCATCATCTTCTAGTTGTGGAATTGCGGGGCAGCTAGAAGCTAGTCAGCAAAGTGCGGGAAAGGTACCAGCTAATACTTTTCAAGTGCTCATTTCGCTGGCGGAGCGAGGTGATGCTATTGCTGAGCACGATTTGGCTCATATATACGAAAACGGAACTGGTGGTGTTTCAATAAATTATTCATTGGCAGCCAAGTGGTATCGTGAATCTGCAATGCAGGGATACGCGCCAGCCCAAAATAACTTGGCAACTATGTATGAACGAGGATTGGGTATAGAAAAAGATGATGTGCAGGCTGTTATGTGGTATCGCAAGGCAGCAGAGCAGGGGTTTTCCATAGCGCAACAAAATCTGGGCGCTATGTATGCCAATGGCCGGGGCGTTGTAAAAGACGATGTGCAGGCTGTGCAATGGTATCGCAAGGCTGCAGAATCGAATAATGCCAACGGATTGCAAAACTTGGGATGGATGTATGCAAACGGCCTGGGAGTGAAGAGAGATGATGCTCATGCGGTCGTGTTGTATCGCAAGGCTGCAAAGCTGGGGCATGCAGGGGCGCAGAATTGTTTAGGGGTTATGTATGCATCAGGCAGAGGTGTTGCAAAAGACGAGGCAGTTGCCGCACAGTGGTATCTCAAAGCTGCCAAGAAGGGTGATTTAGATGCGCAGGATAATTTGGGACTAATGTATATCAGGGGACAGGGTGTGGCCAGAGATACTGCTCAAGCATATAAGTGGTTCAGCAGGGCTGCTGAGCACGGTTTCGCAAATGCTCAACGAAACCTCGGGGTAATGTATGGAACTGGCGATGGCGTAAAACAGGACATGAAGAAGGCGGTTTATTGGTACCGTAAAGCTGCCGATCAGGGGCATGTTGAAGCGCAAGAAATATTGGCGAAGCTGAAACAAAAGTGATTTGAGTGATATGGGGGCGGGAGCTAAAAGGGGCAGCATCGCAATAGTTTTCAAAGCGTGTGGGTGGCGGCGCAACAACTTCATCAAGGAGCAGATCGAGATGACCGGAATTCAAAGATGCATCGTCGCACTGGCCGTATTGATCCTGGCGGGGTGTGGTCCGAAGGATGAGCAGTTGGTGGATGTGAAAGCGGCTGCCGAGCGGCAGACTCGCGGCGAGCTGTTGTTGGATGTGCGTGAAGCCGATGACTACAAAGAGTTCCACATACCGAACACGATGAACATACCGTACGGTCATCTGGCCTTGCGCATGGCGGAGTTGGAGCCATACAAGGGCAAACCGGTCATGGTGATCGACCATTCCGGCCTGCGGGCACCCCGGGCAATGGAGCAACTGCAAAAAGCAGGATTCACCCAGGTGTTCGTGGTGAAAGGCGGGATAGCCGAATGGAAAGCCGCCGGTCTTCCTCTCGAAAAACTGGACATGCAGCTGCAGCCGCAGTGATCTTTTCAGATACCGCGCAGCAGATAGGGCCAGGTCACAGGTGCTGTAGTCGAACTGTTCTGAATGTTTCCGTGAAAGGCTGACATGATCACGAAAGGTATGCGGCTCTGGTTGGCACTGCTGACATTGGTGCTTCTTGCCATTTTGCTGATTTGGCAGTTTGGTTTTCGGGAAGGAATAGGGCGACCTGCCGCTGCCAGGACCGAGGTTCGCTTCTGGTTTGAGCCATTCAAGCCGCGGTTTGAGCAGATCAGGGCAGCATTCCTGGCTATTCCCAAGACACCGGAAATAACAAATATCGAAAAACTGTACGCGTTGGACGAGCAACTGGAAAAGCTAGTGCTTGAAGCAGGCGGAAAGTACAGCAGCTATTTCCCAACGATTAAAGGGGTCGTGTTCGAATATTTCCTTCAAACCGTTTTGCTCGGTTATACCTTCAATCGGAATTCCGCCATCAACCCGCAATGATTCGCTTGTCAATCATTCACCCCCTGCTAGAATGACCGTATTCAGTCCTTATTCGGTGACTTATCATGCAAGAGGAGCTAATGGGGTCAGCATCGCAATAGTTTTCGAAGGTGTGGCTGGCAGCGCAACAACTTCATCATGGAGCGAATCGAGATGACCGGAATTCAAAGATGCCTCATCGCACTGGCCGTGTTGTTCCTGTCGGGGTGTGGTCCGAAGGATGAGCAGTTGGTGGATGTCAAAGCGGCTGCGGAGCGGCAGGCTCGCGGCGAGCTGTTGTTGGATGTCCGTGAAGCCGATGACTACAAAGAGTTCCATATACCGAACACGATGAACATACCGTACGGTCACCTTGCCTTGCGCATGGCGGAGTTGGAGTCATACAAGGGCAAACCTGTGATGGTGATCGACCATTCCGGCCTGCGGGCACCCCGCGCAATGGAGCAACTGCAAAAAGCAGGATTCACCCAGGTGTTCGTGGTGAAAGGCGGGATAGCCGAATGGAAAACAGCCGGACTTCCTCTCGAAAAACTGGACATGCAGCTGCGGCCGCAGTGATTTATTCAGATACATCCGAGAACCAAAGGCGGCGGAGCCGAGGGGGCAGAATGAAGAATGTTGCTTGTGTAAGCTTGATGCTGTGTGCGATGGTGATGCCGCGTGAAAGTGTTGCGGCAGATGGCAACGCCATTCCCTTCACTCCCGCTCCGGCCTATTACCGCCTTGCCCAGCCCATTACGGAGCGATCCCTTTTTCCCGAGTGCATCACGCCCAAAGATGACGCGGCCAAGAATCAATGTTCGCAAATTGCTTCGCGGCTGACTTCTCTTGAAGCCCGGTTGAAAGAATTATGTGTCGATGCGGGGGAGTCGATATTCCGCACGGTGAACAATGTCGAGGGAGTCTACGTGCAAACTTCCCAATCCAGCGGGAATGGTTACTTTCATGAGCTTGAAAACGCATGGGAACTCTTTGTGTCTCCCCAGCTTTGGCCGCATTACCGGTATTGGGAATATGCCAAGCCATGGCAGGGCAAGAGAAACAAAAGGTACCGGAGTCGAATTGTTTTGCGCGAAATCTGTGTTTGAAAATGAAATCGCAATCAAAGGGGCCAAGCTCAATATAGTTTCAATATGTTTATGAACGTATAGTCCGAGGGTTTAATAATGATTAGAAAAATCTCAGTGCTGGTCGTGTATGTTGCTGTGCTTTCAATATTCGCTGGCTGTGGATCAACAAAGCCCAAAGCAGAGTCTTGGGTACTTCCTAAAAAGGAAAAAGCCGATTCTGCGATGCTCATCGGGTATATCGGTTATCCCAATAACAAAAAGGAAAATCCGGAAAACAATAAGCTTTACCTGAGCGAAGTAAATTTCATGACCAAAGACAAAGCGGTTTACTTCGGAAATGGAGAGCCAAATATCGAATTGGATAACAACTATTTTGTTGTCCCCAATCTTAAGCCTGGCAAGTACTATCTGGTTAGTTTTCGAACGGGTGAGCTTTTTGATCAGCTACCGTTATATGACGAAAAATATGTAATAGAAGTAAAACCGGGGCAAATAAAATTCTTCGGGAGCTTCGACTTTCTTGAATACGATAGTAGCTTTCTGGGAGCCCATTCCTACAAATTTAGTATCAGGAAAACAGAGAAGCCCAGTGAATTGGAAATGTTCCAATGGCTAAACCGGGTTGGTGCAGGAAGCGGCTGGGAACCCGCTATCAAAAAACGAATCCACGAATTGGGTGCGCAGCCATAACTCGGAATTAAAGGGGGCGTGTGCGAATATTTTTTCAAACCGTTTTGCTCGGCTATACCTTCAATCTGAATTACTCCATCAATCCGCTTTCTCGTTGATGCCGGATGGCGAGTATGTCCATCCGGTCTTGTTCTGGCAGGTAGCGATACAGCGTGATTAAAGGGGTCGTGTTCGAATATTTCCTTCAAACCGTTTTGCTCGGTTATACCTTCAATCGGAATTCCGCCATCAACCCGCAATGATTCGCTTGCCAATCATTTATCCCCTGCTAGAATGACCGTATTCAGTCTTTATTCGGTGATCTATCATGCAAGAACAAATCATCAGCCTGACCGATTTTAAAGCCTCCGCCAGCCGTTTGTTGCAGGAGACGCGCGGGGGAGCCAATATCATTTTGACGCAGAACGGTACGGCGAGTGCGGTGGTGCAGGACTACGCAACCTACCGCGCGCAGCAGGATGCATTTCTGATGTTGAAGCTGATGGTTCAGGGCGAGGCCGATGCACAGAAGAATCGCCTAACTCCGCAAGCCAAGGTATTTGATACCCTGCGCACGTCTTTGCTGAAGCAGCAAAAGCGACATGGCTGAAACAAAGTCGTATCAGGTGTTGTGGTCGCACACGGCACAGCAGGATTTGACGGAGATCATCGAGTACATTGCACAGGATAGTATTGAAGATGCGCTGGCGATCCTGCAAAAGCTGGAAACCAAAGCCGCACTTCTGATTACTTTGCCCAATCGCGGTCGTGTCGTGCCTGAGTTATTGCATACCGGCATCTCGCAATACCGGGAGCTGATCAGTGCGCCTTGGCGCATCGTTTACCGGGTTGATAACAAGCAAGTCTTGATTATGGCGGTGCTGGATAGTCGGCGTGATTTGCAGACGGTGCTGCTCAACCGTCTCGCTCGCTAGCAGAGCCTGTTAAATCGCGAGAACAATCAGGGACGGACCACGGTTTCAGAAACACTAGTGCGAAAATCGTAGTCGTGTCCCCACGATGTTCAGGACCGCAGTAATACCGATTGGAAAAGGGTTGAAGTCAGGTCTGCAAAGGTACACAGTGTCATGCCTGTGGTTGGCTTGGGCGATTCCTTTCAATCTGATTCACTTCAACTGGAGGTCCATCATGTTCTCTCCTGTCACTATCCCTTTCGGGGCAAAGATGCTATTCAATACGGCTACGATCAAACCCGGCGTGCCTTTCGAAGATGTCGAAGTGGCGCTGGCCGAGATGTGCAATGTGGTGAAAGACACTTACGGCGGCGACAAGGGGGGCTTCGTTGCCGGTCAGGTCTATGAGTTCTCCGGTTTCGTTTCGGACGAAGGTTCGTTGAGCGATTCGAGATCGGCGGAAAAGCATATTGCGATCGTGACCTACTGGAAGTCTTTCGAGCAGCATGAGCGGTCGCACGCGGACAAGGCATTCAAGGATAAATTCGCGGCCTTGGCCAAGCTGTGTGTCGAGAGCAAGGAATTGGGTTACGACATGCTCTGGCAGGGGGCGCTGGAATAGGTGATCGAAGTTCCGGGCTCCATCAATCCTCTGCTTGTGTATTCAACAGCACCCTGGCTTCCTCCGCCGTAAGGGACTTCCATGGCAGCGGTATCAGGCCGGGAACGCGCGCCATATAGCGGCGGTAAGTATCGCCGTGATAGGTCAACAGTTTCTGCTCTTCCA
The DNA here is from genome assembly GCF_000025705.1 of Sideroxydans lithotrophicus ES-1. NCBI lineage: Bacteria > Pseudomonadati > Pseudomonadota > Betaproteobacteria > Nitrosomonadales > Gallionellaceae > Sideroxydans > Sideroxydans lithotrophicus. Next base: position 1,207,753 of record NC_013959.1, read on the forward strand.
GGCGCGATCCGATGACGAAATACAGCGTGATGAACACGCTGGATAGCAGCGTCGTCGCGTTCATGTCGCGCGTCCACACCAGCACCAGGCCGAAGAAATACCAGGGGTGGCGCACGTGGCGGTGGAACGGGGAGAGATGGAAGTGTTCCTGATCCTCGACCTTGCGGAGGTGGAGCCGCAACTGGCGCAGGCCGAGGAATTCCTGCATGTCGTAGCTTTTGAGACTCAGCCAGAAGCCGAACAGTGCTGCCAGCGCCAGCCCGTTTGCCAGCCACGCGGTGGCACCTTGCCAGTGCCACAACAGCGGCCCCGGATCTCGATAGGTGAGCCACAGGATCGGCAGGATCAGCAGCGATGCCAGGAGGTTGAACGTCAACCGGTAATACGGCATCAGCTTGGGCCAGGCTGCGGCAACCTTGCGCTTCACCGTCAGCGATGCCAATGCGGAGTGCAGGGCGAAGTAGCCTATCCAGCAGATTGCCAGCAATACGACGTTTTGCCAGGCGGATTCAGTCATGCGATATCACGGCCTTTCTTTCAAAGGTTTTGTCTACGTTCTGCCAAAAGCGATCCAGTTTCAGGCCGGACCGAATGGTTGTTTCGATCTGCCGCAGGGTTTTGTGAATGATACAGACGGGTTCGGGAAGATGGTGAAGTCGTTATTGAAGGATGGGCGCAAGTGAACCCTTGAATACTGCTGCGGGATCGCCACGCGTAGCGACGGCGGACACTGTCGATGCGTGATAAAAATAAAAGCGGTTTGAGAGAGAGCCCTCAAGCCGCTTTTGAATTGCAACCTCTGCCCGCACGCCTGTTTTCTATTTAATGAACAGGTCCCCCTTGACCGAGGTTGCTGCACGCCGGAATACCGGCGCTTGTTATTTTCCCAGCACGTCCTTGCGTGTGCTTTCGGCGATCGCGGCGCATTGCGTGATCAGGTGGCCGGGCACTTTCAGTTCCATGAGCGTAGCGCCCAGGTTCTCCATCACTGCGTTGAAATGGGAATCGTTCAGGCCCTGCTTGACCAGGTGCGCATGGCCGCGGCGCATGTCTTCCCCGGTGTAGTTGTGCGGGCCGCCGAATGCCATGGTCAGGAACGCCTTTTGTTTGGCTGCTTGCCGTTCCATGTCGACGCCTTCGAAGAAATGGCTGATACGCGCATCTTTCAGGACCTTGCGGTAGAAGATGTCGACTGCAGCATTGACCGCTGCTTCGCCGCCGAGTTGCTGATAGATGGATTGCTTGGCTGCGGGGGTTGGCTCTGGTTTACCGCTCGCCAGAATCATCAATGCCAAAATAATGAATGGTGAAAATACAAATAGCAGCACCCCGAAGTTTTCCATACCAATACTCCCCATAGATTTAGTTTAATTTGATTCGCCGTTGACTGTTTTTTTACAACGGCAGGGGAATACTAAATTAATTCCTGCTCATAACATATATCAAAAATACATTATTTAACGGAATTTTGACAAGTAGGCGATAGAGTTACTCGGCATTACGAACTGAAAGAACTGGCAGGCTTCGGCACATCGCCAGAGTCGCCTGAGACTCCAGGCCGAAGCGGAATTCGACGAGATGCCTTGGCTGGACAAGCGCAAGCAGGGCGGGACGTTCGGGAAGAGGTTGAAGTCGGCGCTGAAACGGAAACAAGGTTGAGATAATCTGGCATCAGGCCCACCATGGCGGCATGACCAAAGGCGCAGCATCGCATTGGTTTTTTTCATATCGCCCGCGAAGGCGATGTTCTTTTCTGTCTTGGAAGGCACAGGCTCACCATGGAACTGACCGGACTTGGTTTGGATAGCCAGTTGCAGGAACAGGCAAGCAAGCGGTGTAAATCGGGCCTGCGCCTGGCCCGGGTGACTGCGGTCGATCGCGGGCGCTATGTCGTCCGGGATGAGCAGGGCGAGGTGCCTGCCGAGCTGACGGGCAAATTCCTTCACACCGCGGCATCTTCGGTGGATATGCCCTGTGTCGGCGATTGGGTGTATGTGCAGTATCGCGATGCGGATATGCATGCGAGCATCCATGATGTGGTGCCCAGAAGGTCTTTCCTGCGGCGCAAGTCTCCCGGCAAGAACATCGATTTCCAGATGATCGCGGCGAACATCGATGTGGCGTTCATCGTGCAGTCGTGCCATTTCGATTTCAATGTGCGCAGGCTGGAGCGCTATCTGGTGATGGTGAACGAGGGGCACATCGAGCCGGTGCTGCTGCTGACCAAGACGGACCTGGTGAGCGCGGTGGAGCTGGAGCGCATGCTCGAGCATATCCGCACGGCGGGCATCACGGCCCGGATCATCGCGCTCAGCAACGTGACGGGCGAGGGCGTGGAGCAGGTGAAGCAGCTCATGCGGCCGGGCAAGACCTATTGTCTGCTCGGCTCTTCCGGCGTGGGCAAGACGACGCTGATCAATCAGCTGCTGGGCCGTGACGCGCTGGAGACCGGTGCTGTCAGCGGCACGGGCGAGGGCAGGCACACCACCACGCGCCGCCATCTGGTCATGCTCGACAATGGCGCGTTGCTGATCGACATGCCGGGCATGCGCGAGCTGGGTATCCTGAGCGCGGGCGAAGGGCTGGATGACAGCTTCGCCGATATCAAGGCGCTTGTCTCACAATGCCGCTTCGCCGATTGCCGCCACACCAACGAGCCGGGCTGCGCGATCCGCAAGGCCATCGAAAGCGGCGAGCTGAACGCGGAGCATTACCAGAGCTACCTGAAGCTCAAGGCCGAGTCCGATTTCAACGAGATGTCGTATGTGGACAAGCGCAAGAAGGACAAGGCGTTCGGCAAGTACGTCAAATCAGTGTTAAAAGGACAGCAGAAGTGAGCCGAGTGATAGCGCTAAAGGGGGATATGCAACAGGTGTTGGTTGACTGATACTGCCGCGCCACAGAATTTTTTCATTCACCAAAAACAATAAAGGGGAGAAGTTAATGAGCGACATTGCAGACTACAAACAGGTTCGCAACTCGACGGTGGGCACGGAGCTCACGGAAGACGAAGCCAGGCTGCTGGCTGAGAAGCTGGGTGTGCGCCATCTGAAGAACGGCGAAATGCTGGTGAAGGAAGGCGAGGCCGATCGGACCTTGTTCATTCTTGCTTCGGGCAAGCTCGCCGTCACCAGCAAGGATGCGGGGGGCGTCAACAAGCAGGTCTACATCATGAAAGAGGGCGAATGCGCCGGCACCCGCGCCTTCGTGGAGCAGTCGCCGCGCAAGGCCACGCTGCAAGCCATGGGGGATGCCACGGTCTTCACGCTGGACCCTGCCAATTTTGAATCATGCCTGGACAAGAATCCGCGCCTGGCCTTCAAGGTGATGCGCGCGCTGTTCCGCGTCACCCATGCCAACCTTGCCCGCATGAATCAGGAAAGCGCGGAGCTGACCAATTACATCTCCAAGACGCAGGGCAGATACTGATAAAACGGGAAGTGATCGGGGACAGGCCACAGTTCCCGAAAGGCAGCTAATCGCATCAAGGCGCAATCATTAAGGAGAGGCTTGCATGAAATCATTCCTCCGCGAGAATCCCACCATCGCTTTCGGGCTGGGCTTGCCGCTGCTGCTCGTTGTCGTGTTCCTGCTGGTGTCGGGGATACCTGCGCTGCTGGTCGATCCGCCGAAATACGATGTGCTCTACGCGACGGAATACAACAACTACAACAATTACCAGAACGGTGTGCAGATCTCCGTCGTGGATCATAAGGTGCAAGTCGTCTACCTGGGCAGTGCGATGGGTTACCAGAAGCCGCGTCTGTGGCGATACAGCCCGAAGACCGGCGGGGTGCAGGAGATCCCCATCATGCTGCCGCCCGGCCTGGTGCCGCTCGGGCAAAGGCCTGTTACGCCCGCCGATACGGCAAAGATCACGCCGATCGAAGTTCCCGATCTGGTCGGGCTGACGGTCGATTCGTCCAGCGTCGCGCCGGACGGTTACGAATTCAGCGCGGGGACGAACGGCTATTCGGGCGACGTATTCACCGGCCTGTTCTATTCCGGGCGCTACCGCAACGAGGCGGTGCTGACGAAGAAAGGGCGCAGCATCCGCCTGCCGAATGCAGGCAACAATCTGTATTACGCCAACAACACGCACTTCGTCGGCTGGGTCGTGGCGCCATGATCTGGCTGTTGCTGCTGATCGTCATCGTCGTGCTGCTCGGCGGCGGCATGTGGGGCTGGCCGCTGCTGGCCGGGCTCCTGGGCGCGTCCAGCGTGACGGACAAGGCCAGCGCGCTGGAGAGCATCGCGCAGCTGATGCGCAACTACGACATCACGCCTGCCGAAGTCGACGCCGCCTTGCGTGTGCCTGCCGCGGCCCGGCCTGTGGCTGCCAAACGCAGCAGGGGCGATGTCGCCAAGACGCTGTTCATCTATCTGGGGGCGATCTTCATCCTCGCCGGCGTCGGCACTTATATCGGCACGTTCTGGCAGAGCATGGGCAGTGCGATGCGGGTCTTCACGACGCTGGGCGTGGGCTACATCCTGCTCATCGTGCTGGTTTCCGCGCTGCATGAGGACAAATATCCGCGGCTGATCCTGCCGCTTGCGCTCGCTTCCGTGTTCACGATGACGGGTGGCTGGTTCGTGCTGATCCACGAGGTATATCCGCACGGCGACAACTGGCGTGCTGCTGCGCTGTTCGTGTTCGGCGTGATGGCCGTGCACCAGGGGGCGTTGCTCGGCAAATACCGGCTCACGGTGCTGGCGTTCACGACACTGTTCTTTGTGTACGGGTTCATGCAGGTGGGTCTGGATATGCTCGGCGTGCCGTTCGCCTACATCGCCATCGTGCTGGGCGCCTCGTTGTTCCTGGTGGCCACCGCACTGGAAAAGATGCCGCAGCGCTTGCTCGCGGAGCCCGCTTTGCTGATCGGCACCATCTGGCTGAACAGCGGCTTGTTCGACCGCATCGCGGTCGCCACTTCCGCCGACTGGGCGGGGGTGATCACCGGCGTGTGCGTGATGTCAGCAGCCTTTGGCCTGCACAAGGCGGGGCGCTATCCGCGCCTGACCGGACTCGGCTATTTCATCGGCTCGATCATGGCCTACAGCGGGTTGTTCGATCTCGTGCACAACACGTCATTCGAACTCGTCTATCTCGCGCTGAGTGCGGCCATGCTCTATGCCTGCGTGGTGCTGCAAAGCCGGGCGCTGTTGTTCACCACGGTCATCGCCATGCTCGGCTTCATCGGCTATTTCACCGCCAAGCATTTCGCCAATTCCCTGGGCTGGCCCATCACGCTCGTGCTCATGGGCGTCGCTTTCCTGGGCGTCGGCACGATCGCGATCAAGGTGAGGCGGCAGCTCTAGGCCGGTTCAGATGGCACGCGCAATTGGCAGATCAGGTCTGGACAATTACGGGTGAACAGATTCTCGGAAAAGTTGCTGGGGTTCGAGTGCGACATCCCGGATGGATGGGATGTGTTGCCGGGTGCATGGGCCAGGAAGGCCAAGCTGAGTGCCGCACCCACTTCCGAAAAGGTGGAGGAGCTGCTCAGGGCCAATACCGATATTCCATTCCTGAGCTTGCAGCAGACTCGCAACGATCCGTATGAATGTGTTCCGATCATCCAGTGCACGGCCAAGTCGCTGCAGGTGATGCACAAGATGGGCGGGCCTGATGCAGTGATCGATGTCGTGCTGGCCAAGATGGAAGAGGCATATCCGGATTTTCAACTGATACAGCGCTTGTCCCCTTACCTGATCGCCGGGGCGACAGGCGCCTACATGAAGGCCGGCATGTCAGTGCTCAACGAGCATGGGGTGAAATTCTCGGCAGCGTCCGAAATGATCCTGCTGCTGGCATCCGGATATTGCCTGATCATCGGGTTCAGCGGGCCCTCCGCTGTAGACAAACGGCCTGCCGCAGATTTCGATGCGTTCGTGCATTCGATCAGGATGGCGTGAACAGTTTCCACTATTTAACCTTCCTGCAAGCCGCGTCCAACAAAGACCTGCAAGGTAGTGTGCTGCAAATTGCCGTCATTCCTTGCTCTGCGTGAATGTGCCTTGAAGGTTGCCTGTTCTATTGGCTTGCAGGATGGTCGCCTTGTCGATTCGCAAGAGCGGTTGAATCAGCTTGAACGACGAGGTGCTTGATCATGTACACGAGATAGAGCGAGAGTCCGGCAGCAAAGAGACACCAGACCGAGATGTAGGCATAAGCATAGATCTCCGAGGTCAGCAGGCTGGACAGGGCGACCAGTCCCCCGAAGATGATGATCCGCTTGTTGCTGGAACCGAACAGCGGCACCAGCGTGGTCAGCGCATAGAGTGCCGCAGGCGTGATCGGCAGATGGATGGAGTCGCGATAGGGGACGGAGAACTTGTAGGCGATGGAGTGTTCCCGCACCGCGACCGTCATCCATTCCGGATGGGAGAGCATGACGGCAAACACCACCGTTCCGGCGAAAGCACCGAAGAGGGTGCAGCCACCCATGATCCTCCTGCGTATCTTGCCCGGCTCGACCACGTAACTGCCGAGGCCGAACCACCACAACCACAGCCAGTGCGAGAACAGGTGGAACCCGATTGCGTAAGGCACCGCGGCATGGGCATCGCCCGCATCGAGCATCTGCCATACCCGACCCTCACATGCCTGCTGCAGGCCAAAGAAGAGCGGGACCAGCCCCCACATCCAGTACGGGGCTTGCAGTTGGCGGGCCTGCTTTACGGCATACAGGCCCGTGGGTACCAGCACGGCGGCGGCGCTATAGCTGACAGTCGCGGAAAAGCACATATGACAAGCATCTCTCCTCGAAATGTGAAGCCGGCAATCTGTGAATCCATGCCATCAGGATGCTCGAATTCGTTATCATTGCCAATACCTAATGATGTGACATGTTTACCGCACAGGAAGATCGCAAATGCTCGAATCGATACGCCGCATGTTGGGAGGCTCGCCGAAAGGACCTTCATCCCAGGATTCATTTCAGCAACTGAACGCAGTCGCTCCGTTGAAACCCTCGCAGAACGGTGCGTCAAAAGAGAATGCGCAAAAGCATTCTTCCTTCATCTGCCGCGAGGCGATCCTGGACCGCAATGAGCGCATCGCAGGTTACGAGTTCGCATTGGGACAGAGCGTGCAGTCGCGCATGATGGACAAGAGTGCGCAGATACGGCGCGTGTATGACGATGCCATGCTGAACAGCCTTGCACCGCTCGGCGTGTCGTCTTTGCTGGGCGAGCGCAACGCTTTCATCCGCTTGTCGGTGGAATCGCTGCAGAATCCGCATCTCGACGCGCTGGCCAATCCGAACACGGTGGTCATGATCACTCCGCGCCCCCTGGCCGAGATCGATGTTGCCGGGATGCGTGCCAGCCTGGCACATATCAAGGCGCTCGGCTTCAGGCAGGGCTGGGCGATCAACCAGCCGCGTCCCGAATATGCCGAGTTCCTGCACCAGGCCGACTTCATCGAGATCGATCCCGCGCAACTGGATGGCATCCAGCTGAAAGCGATGATCGCGGAGTTGCGTGCCGCCAACAGCAGCCAGAAACTGATCGCCAGCAGATTGCAGACGGCGGATGACTTCAAATATTGTTTCGAGCGCGGCTTCAATTACTTCATGGGACCGTTCGTTTCCAGCCGCGAGAACTGGCATCCGTCGAAGAGCGATGTCAATTACTTGCGCGTATTCCAGGCGCTCGAGATGATCCAGTCCGGTGCCGAATTCGATGCCATCGCGGAGTGCCTGCGCACCGACCCGATCCTGACCTTCAAGCTGCTGCGCTATATCAATTCGCCCGGCATCGGGCTGCTGCAAAAGATCGAAGAGATACAGCGGGCACTGCTGCTGCTGGGCCGGGACCGCTTCTACCGCTGGCTGTCGTTGTTGTTGTTCGACAGCAAGAAACCGGGCTATCACGAGAATGTCCTGCAAGAGCAGGCGCTGACACGTGCGCGTTTCATGGAGATGCTCGCTGGCAAAGGCCGGGTTCCCGCCAATGCCGACCAGTTGTTCCTGACGGGTCTTTTTTCATTGATGCATGTGATGTTGGCGCAGCCACTCGAGGATGTGCTGAAACAGGTGGCACTGCCGGAAGCCGTCGTTTCTGCACTCAGGGGCGAGACAAGTGCGATGCACGATGCGCTTACGCTGGCGATCTCCATCGAGTCCGGGATCGGGAGCATGGAAGCCGATGCGGCACAATGCGGTGTGGATGCATCCGAAGTTTCCGGCATATTGATCGACGCATTGGCCTGGGCGCAGCAGATTGCTGCGGTCAGGGATTAGGCAATGTGCAAACAGTGAAGCGGCGGCCCACCTGATCAATGGGCCGGGATCCCGCCTTCATGCTCGAGCCGCCATCGCGGCGTGTCAGGCTTCCTTGAGCAATTCTTCGGGATACGGTTTGCTGGGGTAGTGGAAGGGTACTGGTCCGTCCGGCTGGGCATGCAGGAACTGGCGCACGAACGGATCCTGAGAACCGATCATCTCGCTCGTCTCGCCTTGCGCGACCACGACGCCGTCGTGGATGAAATAGATGTAATCGACGATCTTGAGCGATTCGGCGAGGTCGTAGGTCACTACCACGGACGATATGCCCAAGGCATCGTTGAGCTTGCGGATCAGGTTGGCGATGGTGTTGAGCGAGATCGGGTCGAGTCCGGCGAAGGGTTCGTCGTAGATGATCAGTGCGGGATCGGTGGCAGTCGCTCGTGCCATGGCAACGCGGCGCTCCATGCCGCCGGAAAGCTGGCTCGGCATCAGCTTGTGTGCGTTGCGCAGGCCGACGGCCTGCAGTTTCATCAACACCAGGTCGCGGATGATCTCTTCCGGCAGGTCGGTGTTCTCGCGCAAGGGGAAGGCCATGTTGTCGAAGACCGACAAATCGGTGAACAGGCCGCTGACCTGGAACATCATGCCCATCTTCAGGCGTATCTGGTACAACTCCTTGCTGCTGAGTTCATGCAGCACTTTGCCCATGAAATTCACGCTGCCCTTTGAAGGGTGCAGCTGGCCGGTGAAGTGGCGCAGCAGGGTGGATTTGCCGCTGCCGCTGGAGCCCATGATGCCGACGACTTTGCCGCGCGGGATGGTGAGATTGATGCCCTTTAGCACCTCGCGTGGGCCATAGGAGTGGTGCAGATCTTTGACTTCGAGCAGATTGTCCATGGTTCGATACAATGTTTGGGCTTCTTGCGGCCATTCTGACATGACTGGGGGCCGCAGTTAAAGGGGCAGTGTCATATTTGTTTTGCACAGCAAAGATTCCGGACGAGCGCCTTGCCTGCACAAAGACATCCATCCTCAAACACTGACCTTACTTTCCGCCGCGCCAACGCGGCAGATGTGGACGCCATCGTCGCGCTGGTCAACTCCGCCTATCGGGGCGAATCAAGCCGTGCCGGGTGGACCACCGAAGCGGACATCCTGGGCGGGCAGCGCACCGATGCGGCGGAGATCGCGCACCTGATCGCGCAGGACGGTTCGGCCATCCTGTTGTGCCTGTGTGGTGGCGGGATCATCGGCTCGGTGCATGTGGAACAGGTGGATACGGCCACGGCATACCTGGGTATGCTGGTGATCAGGCCGCAGTTGCAGGGGCAGGGGGCGGGCCGCCGCTTGATGGACGAGGCTGAGCGCTTTGCATACACGGAATGGGGTGCCGGGCGTGTGCAGATGCAGGTGATCACGCTGCGTCGCGAATTGATCGCTTACTACGAGCGGCGCGGCTACCGGCGCAGCGGCGAGGTCAGGCCGTTCCCGGCTGGCGAACCGAGATTCGGCCTGCCCAAGGTGGAGGGGCTGATGTTCGAGGTGCTGGAAAAGGTTCTGGAAGCTGGTTGTGGCGGGAACTAAAACCGCAGCTTCGCATCAACTTGTGCGTGTGAAATCAGTCCTGCGGAACATTCGGAGCATCTGCCTCGACTGCCTTGCGGCGACCAAGATACAATTCGCGGCCAACCGCACTTTCTGCAGGTAATCGATCAATGAAGTTGCCCTCTTTGCCCTGGAACAAACTCCCTTCCGGCTTAAGTTTCAAATCGCGTGGCAGGGCAGTGCGCCTGATCGTGCTGCTGTTGATGCTGGGGCTGTCGGGCTACATCTATTATCTCGACGTCACCATCCGCGAAGCATTCGAGGGCCGGAAGTTCGCTTTGCCGGCGCGCGTGTACGGCCGCGCGCTGGAGGTTTATCCGGGACTGAAGCTGACATCGGTACAGTTCGGCGAGGAGTTGAAGAGGCTGGGTTACCACGAACGGCCTGAGCCGAACGAGGCGGCGACCTACAGATACACCTTGAACGGCTACGAGTTCACGACGCGCGATTTCGTGTTCGGCGATGGTCCGCAAGCCTCGCAGCATGTGCGCATCGAATTCACCGACGGCAAGGTGTCGTTGCTGCAGCTGCGCGGCAATCCGGATGCCGACCTGCCTTTGCTGCGCATGGAGCCGCCGCTGATCGGCGGCATCTATCCCGGTCACAACGAAGACCGCGAGCTGTTGCGGCTCAGCCAGGTACCGAAGCCGCTGATCGATGCGCTGGTTGCGACCGAGGACCGCAAGTTCTATACGCACTGGGGCATCGATCCGCGCGGCATCGCGCGTGCCCTGTTCAAGACGGTCACCGGGCAACGCATCGAAGGCGGCAGCACGCTCACCCAGCAGCTGGTGAAGAATTTCTTCCTGACTTCCGAACGCACGCTGACGCGCAAGGGCACTGAGGTGCTGATGGCGCTGCTGCTCGAGATGCATTACAGCAAGGACGAGATACTCGAGACGTATATCAACGAGATATTTCTGGGGCAGGATTCCAGCCGCGCCATCCACGGCTTCGGTCTGGCCAGCTATTTCTACTTCGACCGCCCACTCGATCGTCTGGAACTGCAGGAGATGGCGACGCTGGTCGGCATGGTCAAGGGACCGTCCGTGTATGACCCGCGCAAGCACCCGCAGCTGACGCTGCAGCGGCGCAACGTGGTGCTGCAGGAGATGGTGAGCCAGAACGTCATCACGCAAGCGCAATTCGTTGCGGCCAAGCAGAAGCCGCTGGGCGTGGTCCAGCGCGCACCCGCCGGCACTTCGCCGTATCCGGCGTTCCTGCAGTATGTGCACCGCCAGCTGGAGCGCGACTATCGCGAGGAGGACCTGCGCAGCGAAGGCTTGCGCATCTTCACCACGCTGGACCCTAACATCCAGCAACAGGCGGAACAGGCATTGGCATCGCGTCTCGGGCAGATCGAAAAATCGCGCAAGTTTGGCGCCAATACACTGGAAGGCGCCGTGGTGGTGAGTAGTACGCAGACCGGCGAGATACAGGCGATGGTGGGCGGGCGCGATGCGCGTTATGCAGGGTATAACCGCGCCATCGATGCGCAGCGCCAGATCGGTTCGCTGGCCAAGCCGATCGTCTACCTGACGGCACTGGCGATGCCGGATCGCTATACGCTGATCACGCCGCTGGACGACAGCCCGCTGGTGTGGAGCCAGCCCGGCACCACCGACTGGAAGCCGCAGAACTACGACCGCCAGTTCCACGGCCAGGTGCAGTTGCGCACCGCGCTGGCCCATTCCTACAATGTGGCGACCGCGCGTCTGGGCATCGGGCTCGGTGTCGACACCATCCTCGACAAGCTGCCGCTGTTCGGCATCGAAAAAAGGCCGCCGCCCTTCGCTTCGTCGCTGCTCGGTGCTTTCGAGCTTTCCCCGGTCGAGGTTGCGCAGCTTTACCAGACTTTTGCCGACAACGGGTTCCGCACGCCTTTGCGCGGCATCCGCGAGGTGGTCACTGCAGACGGCAAGCCGCTGCAACATTACCCGATCAACGTCGAGCCTGTCGCTGCGGCCGGACCGGTGTATCTGCTGACGGCTGCGATGCAGGGCGTGGTGCGCGAGGGGACGGCACAGTCGATGATCAACTGGCTGCCTGCCGATCTGAATGTGGCGGGCAAGACCGGCACCACCGAGGATCTGCACGACAGCTGGTTCGCCGGATATACCGGCGACCATGTGGCCGTGGTGTGGGTGGGACGGGACGACAACCAGTCTTCGGGATTGACCGGCGCATCGGGTGCGATGACCGTTTGGGGCGAGATGATGAAAAACATCCAGCCTGAGCCTTTGCAGCCGGTCATGCCGGATGACATCGAGATGGTGAACGTGGACCCGGCCACCGGCGTGCGCTACGACGACGATTGCAGGACCGGTGTGCTGCTGCCTTTCATCAAGGGCTCTGCGCCGGCAGAAAAAGGGGTCTGCGCTTTTGCGCCAGCGGCAGTGCAGCTTGGTGACAGGCCGACGGCGAAGGTAGAAGTGAAACCCGAAGTCAAACAAGAGCCGGAGAAAAAGAACTGGCTGGAAAGGTTGTTCAATTGATGGATCGTTCCCGTTCGTTGGTTTTCCCGGCATTGCTGTTGCTGCTGGCCGGATGTGCCACCGCACCGATCCAGCCGGCGACTGCTCCTGGTGCTCCCGCCACGCCTGCAGCGCCTCCGGTGGTGCCGCAGGGGGCGATACCGCAACCGCCGGTCGAAGGAGTCGTCATCGAAGCGATGCCGAAGTCGGACATGTCGAGCAACAAGGCCATCATCGCCCTGCTGGACCGTGCGCAGCACGACAACGAGGCCGGCCAGCGCGAAGCGGCAGATGTGTCGCTGGAACGCGCCTTGCGCATCGAGCCGCGCAACGCCTGGCTGTGGCTGGAACTGGCGAAGCTGCGCCTGGCGCAGGGGCAGTATGCGCAGGCCATGACGCTGGCGCGCAAATCGATCAGTTTCGCCGGGCACGACAATCGGCTGCTGGCCCTGAACTGGCAGGTGATCGGCAATGCCCGCGTCGGACAGGGTGATTCCACGGGCGCGGAAGAGGCGTTCAAACGCGCTGCGGATTTTGCGCATGCAGCGCAAGCGGACATAGTCCCGATCTTCTGATATAAATCCGCCGTGAGAAACTGATTCAAGGCTGCGATGGCTCGCGGGTGATTTGTCGGGATATTTTCGTCATTTTTCGGTTTTCGGTTCCAGCTTGAGGAGAAACGAATGTTTTGTTCCAAATGTGGAAGTGCAAACGATGATGCTGCGAGATCTTGTGTGAAATGCGGTGCAGCGCTTGTGCAGACCGGCCTGGCCGCTTCTGGTGCAAATGCTGCGGAGCCTGCCAGCGACGAGGATTATTACAAAGCCATCATCGGTCCCCAGAACCAGGAATATTATCTTGAGCGTTTTTTCCGTTTCGATGATGAGGGAAAGATACTTCCCACCTGGAACTGGTCCGCGTTCCTGGTGACGTCCTACTGGCTGCTGTACCGCAAGATGTGGGTCCAGGCCGCGATCTATTTCATTATTCCCTTGCTGTTGCTGGCCCTGTTCTGGATCGTTGGTTTTGCGGTCGGCCGCGGTTCGGGTTTCCTGATCACTTTGGGCAATTTCCTCTATCTGGCGGCGGTCTTCATCGGGGTGCCGATGTATGCGAATGCGGCTTATTACAAGCACTGCAAGAAGATGATCGCTGAAGTGCAGGCGACGACACAGGATACGCAACGGCAACTGGGCGAACTTGCCGGCAAGGGCGGCACGAGCAAGTCGGTGGTCTTCCTCGTGATGTTCCTGGCGATCGTCGGCTTTGTCGGAATAGTGGCTGCCATCGCCATTCCCGCCTACCAGGACTCCGCGATCAGGGCGCGCATGTCGCAGGCGGTGGTCGTCGGCAGGTCTGCAGAAGATTATGTCGACGCTTACTACAGCACCTACAGGACGACTCCGCGCAACCTGGAAGCGGCAGACTTCCTTTCGTCGTTGCCGTCCGCGGTGAAGTCGGTGACCATCGACAGCCAATCCGGTACGGTCACGATCACGATGAAAGGTGCAGCGGCCATCGAGGACAAGACAATCAGGTTCGTTCCTGCACAGGGTGGCGACCAGCTCAGGTGGGCTTGCATGAGCGATGACATCCAGGACAGGTATCTGCCGCAAGAGTGTCGGCGCTCGAAGTGAGATAAAAGTGGAGGCAGGGAGATATCCTGAATCCGGCTGCGTCCTGATTGGATGTTTTGAGAGATTTTCTTTCAGTCAATTACCGGACGATTGCCATGCGCAAGAAGACCTGGCTTAGCTGGAGCAGTGGCAAAGACAGCGCCTGGGCGCTGCATGTGTTGCGCCAGTCCGCCGGACATGAAGTGACCGGGCTGTTCACCACCATCAACAGCGCATTCGAGCGTGTCGCCATGCATGCCGTACGTGTCCGATTGCTGCGCCAGCAGGCGCAAATGGTCGGCTTGCCGTTGTACCTGATCGAGATACCCTATCCCTGTTCCGACGAACAATATGCCTACGCGATGACGGACTTCATAATGCGTGCCCGCAATGAGGGTGTGGAATGCATGGCGTTCGGCGACCTGTATCTGGAGGATGTGCGCCGCTACCGCGAAGCGCGCATGCAGGGTACCGGCATCGAGCCGATATTCCCGCTGTGGGGGAGACCCACTCGCCCCCTGCTGCAGGAGATGCTGGCTGGCGGTTTGCGCGCCTGCCTCACCTGTGTCGATCCGAAAGTGTTGCCGGCAGAGTTCGCCGGGCGCGAATTGACGATGGAACTGCTGGAGAGCATGCCGTCCGGCATCGATCCTTGCGGCGAGAACGGTGAGTTCCACACTTTCGTATTCGATGGGCCGATGTTCGCGCAGCCGCTCGATATCGAGATGGGCGATGTGGTGGCGCGCGACGGGTTCGTGTTTGCCGATTGCAAGCTGCGCGACGTCGCCTTATAGCTAGTCGGCAAGCGAGATTGGAGTGAGATCAATGGGTTGGTGTCGCAGCGATCCTTTGATCGGCGTGATAGCCGGCAACATGCCTGAGCTGCCCCTGCCATTGCTGTTATTGTTATGAACAACAGGCTGGTTTCGGTACTTGGTATCGAGTGTCAGCTGCTAAAAAATCTTGAATAACGGGAGCGAAGCGGTGGCGAAAGTTCGGCTTGAACATCGGCATATAGTGCTCGGGCAGCCTCTGCAGTTTGATCTGGTCGACGACCGTGGCAGGGTGTGGCTCAAATTCGGCTATGTCATCCAGAGCCAGGGCCAACTGGATCGACTGATAGACCGGGGCGTCTTTTTCGAGGAGATAATCGACGAGACGCAGCGGCAGCAGCAGGCGAAAGAATATGTATCTGTGTTTCTGCGTGTAAGCGAACTGGCCGGAGATTTTGAGCGCCTGTTCGCCACGGAGCCGGTCAACTACGGCGCAGTGCTGAATATCACAGAATTGATCCAGGATCTGTGCGAGCTGGATGGTGATGCGGCGCTGGCCAACATACAGCTGCACAAGAGCGGTCGCTATTCCCTGCGGCATTCTTTCCATAGCGCAGTGATGACCGAGATGCTGTTGCGGCATCTGGATCGGCCCCGCGAGGTCAGGAGTTATGCCGTTGCCGGTGCATTGACCATGAACATCGGCATGCTGGAATTGCAGGATCTTCTTTATCAGCAGGACGTGCCGCTCACGCTCGAACAGAAGAGAGCCATCGTCGCCCATCCTGAAATGGCGGTCGAGGCGCTGCGCAAGCAAGGCATCGATCACTCCGTTTGGCTCGAGGTCGTTGGACACCACCACGAGATGATCGATGGGTCCGGCTATCCCAGGCGTCGGTCCGGGGATGAGTTGAGTATTGAATCCCAGGCCGTATCCCTGGCAGACCGTTTCTGTGCCCTGGTTTCCGAGCGAAAATATCGGTCAGGCGTCCTGCCCAGCCTGGCGGCGCAGAATCTGATGAGCCGTCAGGCATCCACCATCGCTCCTGCGCTTGCAACTGCCTTTACCCAGGAAGTCGGGAGCTATCCGCCCGGTACCATGGTTGTCCTCGCCAACGGCGAGGTGGCGGTAGTGGTCAGGCGCTTGTTGAACCTGAAGCAACCGATGGTGCGCAGTCTGCGTTCGCCCAGCGGCATTCGTTATGTGGCGCCCCCGAAGAGGATCGCCAGCGGTCCCGTGTTTGCCATCAAGGAAGCAGTGGATGCGCAAGTGATAAAAGACTTCGATTGGGCGATCCTGTGGTCGTCTGTGCAACTGGATGAGGCCAGCGCCGAATGAATGGGACAGGAGAGGCCCGCATCCTGTTGCGAGCGACACAGGCAGCAAAAAAGAGGGCATCGAGCCCTCTTTTTTATGGCTTGCAGCAGTTGCTGCAGACTTACAGTCTTACGATCTTCTCGCCTTCGAGTTTGATCTTGTCGCCTGCCATGACGCCGGGGGCGGTCTTGTAACGCAGCACGCGTTCTTCGCCGTTCTCCATCTTCACGGTCACATCGTAGACCACGGTCTTCTTGATCTTTTCCTCGACCTTGTTGCCGGCGATCGCACCGCCGATCACGCCTGCGATGGTGGCGAGGTCGCGTCCCGTGCCATTGCCGACCTGATTGCCGACGAGGCCACCGGTCAAGCCGCCGGCGATGACTCCCAGACCTGTGCCTTTGCCTTCCTGCTCGCTTTCCTTGACGGCAACGACGACACCGCAATTGTCACATTCGATTTTCTTTGCTGATGCCACTGGTTCGTTGCGTGCGGTTTTTGCTTCTGCGACATGCCGGGTTCTTTCGGAGGGTTTCCCGGCGGCATGTTCGGCTTTATGCGTCGGCTCGGGAGCGGGAGCTGCCGCGTGTTCCTTGGCTTTTTCTTCGGCCATGGCGGCCTTGACTTGGGCGGCGATCTCTTCAGTGGAGGCTTTTTGCGAGCAGCCGCTGAATGCAAGCATGCTGAGCAGGGCGATGATGCCCAAAACGCCAAAGCGGTTTGTGATGGTGTTCAAGATTGTCTCCATTAATATTATCGGGGTGTTGGCGAATCGCCAGTACCAAGGCTTGGAATAGTGAACAGGGGAATAAGTTCAGTCTGTTTTCAATCGTTCATGGCAAGGCTGTGCGGATACCGGCGAGCAAATCGGATATCATCGCAATGGTTCCTATTGGCATGACCATCATCCACCTGCATTCCGAATCGATATGAACAGCGTGCTTTCCGCCCTGATCCGGGCACTCCAGACCCTTTTCCATCCGAAGATGTTGTCGCTGGTGCTATGGCCCATGCTGGTGGCCGTGGCGTTGTGGGTAGGAGCGGCGATGTTGTTCTGGGGAAGCTGGGTCAACGACCTGACCGGCATGGTTCAGGCCACTCCGCTGGAGCAATGGATAGCGCACGGTTTCCTTGCCGTGGTGTCGCATTACCTGATCGTCATCATCCTGATGCTGTTGCTGCTGCCGGCGATCTATGTCACCGCGCTGCTGATCACCGCGGTCTTCGCCATGCCGATGATGGTCGACCACGTCGCCGAAAAGTATTACCCGGAGCTGGAGCGCAAGCGGGGCG
The DNA here is from genome assembly GCF_000025705.1 of Sideroxydans lithotrophicus ES-1. Taxonomy (NCBI): domain Bacteria; kingdom Pseudomonadati; phylum Pseudomonadota; class Betaproteobacteria; order Nitrosomonadales; family Gallionellaceae; genus Sideroxydans; species Sideroxydans lithotrophicus. The sequence continues at coordinate 1,225,063 of NC_013959.1, forward strand.
GCAGCAATGCCGGCAGCATCGCCAATGCGGCTGTCGCCATCGTCGTGTATTGCGCCGGCTGGGTGCTGAGCCTGCCGCTGTGGCTGTTCTCGCCGCTCGCCCTGCTGTTGCCGCTGGTGCTGATGGCCTACCTGAACCAGCGCCTGTTCCGCTATGACGCGCTGGCCGAGCATGCCAGCCGGGAAGAATATGCGCGGGTCATCGAACGTGGCACGGTGAAGCTCTATCTGCTGGGATTGGCCGCCGGATTGCTGCAGTTCGTGCCGCTGCTCAACCTGTTCTCGCCCGTCTACGTTGCGCTGGCGTTCATCCACTTGTGTCTGGACGAGTTGAAACAACTGCGCCAAACCGTTCAGGATTCCAGCTGACGAAGTTGCTGATGCGATGGGCGGGCCTTCCGTGCCAGCAAGGCCGGCGCCAGGGCGCTAGCAGTATCAAATCGGGTAAGGGTTCGCGGGATGAAACCATGATGTGATAAAGGGGACTGCATCGATCCATGGGCGAGCTCGAATTATTTTGCGCCAACCCATGATTTTTTGGCCCACCCCGTTTACACTTCATCTACCGATCTCAAACTTCGCCCTGACGGGCGATTTTTTTAGGGGCTCTTAGATGGTGGCGACACATGTTCTGGCAAACCTTCAACCGATCGCGGTCTGGGCGCATTTCGCCGCGCTGTGTGCAGTGCCGCGTTCCTCGCTGCACGAGGCGGCGTTGCGCCAGCAGCTGATCGAGTGGGCAGAGGCGCACGGCATCAAGTCGCTGGTCGATGAAGCAGGCAACCTGATCCTGAGGAAGCAGGCGAGCGCAGGCTGTGAAGCGGCGCCCGGCGTGATCCTGCAAGGCCACCTGGATATGGTGTGCCAGGCCAATGCCGGCATAAAGCATGATTTCGAACGCGATCCGATCAAAGTGCAGGTGCACGATGGCTGGGTGGTGGCGCATGACACCACGCTGGGTGCTGACAATGGCATTGGCGTGGCATTGGCGCTGGCTGCGCTGGAAGAGCCGGGGCTGGTGCATCCGCCGCTGGAGGTGTTGCTCACCGTGAACGAGGAGTCCGGCATGGATGGTGCGCGCGGACTTGTTCCCGGTACCTTGCAGGGTGCGACGCTGATCAATATGGATGCAGAGGAGTGGGGACATTTCTATCTGGGCTGCGCGGGCGGTGTGGATGTGGAGGTGCGCCATGCTTGCGCGCAGGAAGCGTTGCCGCCTGGCTATGCACTGTGGCGGCTGGAGGTGAGCGGCTTGCGCGGCGGCCATTCCGGCATCGACATCCATCTTGGGCGCGGCAATGCGATCAAGCTGCTGGCCGATGCGCTGCATGACCTGTCCGAGCCCTTTGACCTGCACCTGGTGGAGATGTCCGGTGGCACTGCGCGCAACGCGATCCCGCGCGAGGCCTGTGCGGTGTTCGCGATGCCGGCTGCCGATGCCGGGTTGCTGGAAGCCTGGGTGAAGGATGAGCTCGAGGTGTGGCAGGAATGGTTCGCCGAGAGCGAGGACAATATCTCGCTGGTGTGCAGGCAGATCGAATCTACTGCGGTCAAGGCGGTCGCGCGCGAGGATCGCGACAGGCTGCTCGAATTCCTCGACAGCGCTGCAAATGGCGTCGATCGCATGAGCGACGATTTCCCCGGCGTGGTGGATACCTCGGACAACCTCGGCGTGGTGGCACTGCGGCAAGGCGAGTTCCGCGCCACCTTCAAGGTGCGCTCGCTGAGTGACGAGCGTGCGGACGTGCTGGCCGACAGGATGATCTCGCATGCGGCCAGTTATGGCTTGCGCGCATGGACGGACGGCGCGTATCCGGGCTGGACGCCGAATCCTTCTTCCGATCTGCTTGCGCTATGCCAGCAGGTCTACACAAAGGAGTTCGGCCAGCCTGCCAGCCTGCAGGTGATCCACGCCGGTCTGGAATGCGGCCTGCTCGCCGACAGCCATCCGCACCTGGACATGATCTCCTTCGGTCCCGACATCCGTGGCGCACATGCGCCGGGCGAGCGGGTGGAGATAGAATCTGTCGCGCACTGCTGGGCTTTGCTGAAGTCGATATTGCAGGCATTGGCTGCTCAGCCGCAAGGCGCAGATGCCAGCCGTGCCGGAAAGGTGTCGATGCTGTGAGATAGTCTGACCCGTCGGTTTCCGGCATCAGCAACGACGGCTGTTCCATTTTACGACACGTTTTTCTATGCCGAACTCATTCATGACGGGATTGTTGAAGTGGCTGCGCTGGGGATGCGACGGGGTGGAATCGTATTCCCTGCAACGGAAGATATTCCACGTCAATGTGGCCGCACTCATCGCCATCCTGTCGATGGCTTTCTTCGCCGTATTCAATGCGCTGACAGGCAATCCGGCGCTGATCCGGTCCAACCTGCTGCAGATACCGTTCTATTTCATCGTGCTTGTCGTGCCATGGTTGAACCGGCATGGACAAGCAGGGATGGCGCGATGGGTGCTCTCGCTATCCATCACCACTGCGGTTTCGACCAACATCTGGATAGCCAACGGTTCCTGGCTGGACCTGCATTTCTATTTCCTGCTGTTTGCATTGGTGGGGGTGGTGTTCTTTCCCATACGCCAATGGGCAAGCATCGTCTTCCTGTTTGTGCTGAATGCATCGCTGTTCATCTATTGCGAGTATGTCGGCGTCAAGCCCGATCCAACACTGTTCCTGCTTGGGGAAAATATGACCACGATGTTCCGCTCCGCCTTTGTCTCTACCAGCCTGTTCACACTGTTGTTCATCACCTGGCTGGGGGAATATGTGGCCAACCGCAACGAACGGGAGCTGGAAGAGCTGTCGGGTATGGATATGCTGACCCACTTGCCCAACCGCCGCCGCATGGAACAGCGTCTCGCCGAGACGATCGCCGTCAGCGAGCGCACCGGGCAGCGGGGGGCAGTCTTGTTCCTCGATCTGGATAATTTCAAGCCGCTCAACGATGAGCATGGGCATGCAGCCGGCGACCTGCTGTTGCAGGAAGTGGCGCAGCGCATCAGCGGCTGCATCCGCAAGATGGACATGGCGGCCCGCTTTGGCGGTGACGAGTTCGTGATCATGCTGAGCGAACTGGGGCAGGAGCAGGAGGGCGCCAGGCAGCGGGCGGCGCAGGTGGCGGAGAAGATCCGTATCGCGCTGGCCGAACCTTATTTGCTCGATATCAGTTCGGCAGGAGGTGACAGGGAGTCAGTGAAACACCGTTGCAGTGCGAGTATCGGCGTGGAGATGTTCGTTGGCGGAGCCATGAGCGAGGCCGACATCCTGAAACGAGCCGATGCCGCCATGTACCAGTCGAAAGAGCATGGACGCAACAAGATCAGTTTCCATGAAGAAAAACGGCATGTGTGGGATAACCCCGAGTTGCCAACGGTCGTCTGAACGGGCAGGGGGAGGCGCATGTTAGTATGCGTCGACAGATTGATATAAATTTCCGGGGGGCTCCTGCGCCTGATTTGGCTGTCACACTTGATTCAGATGTATAAGTTCATTGCCCGACATTCCCGTCGTATCCTCCGCGCTTGCTGTTTTTTCTGCGTGCTGTTGCTGTTGCCTGTGGCAAGCACGGCAACACCGCTGAGCCTGGAAGGCAAGTGGTACCAGGCTCCAGCCGATTGGGGCTACACTGGACAGGGTCTGCCGGACATCGCCAGGTTGACACCGGTGGATGCTGTATCGCGCACCGGCGGGCGTTTCATCTTCCTGGCAGACCTGAATACAGGAGAGGCTGGCACGCAGGTTCTGGACTTCAAGAATTCCAGCGTGATCGGCGAGTTCCATCATTGGGTGTTCGATAGCTCGGGCCATCGGGTCGCGGACGCCGAAGGGGGCATCCAGAGCGATGCCGACAATCCTTTTCTGCTGCGCCACGGCAGGGAGTTGCAGCTGGCCCCAGGGCACTACCGTCTGGTCACCGAACTATCCTCCCCGTTCTTTCTTGCATACCCGCAACCCTATCTGGATACGCTGGCGCACTATCGGCAGGCCGTCAAGGCGGGTACCGGGCTGGTGTTCCTCTGCCTGGGCATCCTGCTTGGCCTCGGTATCTATTACGCCGCGCTGGCGTTGATCCGGCACAGCATCGTCGACGGCATGTATGCGCTGTTCATCCTTGGCAACCTGTTATACAACGGCACGGCATTGCTGGTGTATCCCGGTCTGTTCGGCATGCACTGGTTCTATCTGGTCAGTGTGCCCATCCTTTTCTCCAATTGCGCCTATGCCGTGTTCGTGATGACGTTGCTGGACATCCGCCGCGACTCCCATCCGCGCTTGTACCGCATAGGTGTGAGTGTGTTGGGGATATTGGGTGCATTCATCCTGTTGGCGGGACTGATGCCCAATTGGTCGCTGGAGCTGGATCGCTACGGCGTAGGTCTTTTCCTGCTGTATGGCCTGGTCTCGGGCATCGTGCGAGCCCGGGAAGGGAGCCTTACGGCACGACTGTACCTGGTCGCCATCGGCGCCTTCTTTGTGCTGGGTTCAAGCGCAATCAGCCTGGGCAGCCTGCATGGGGTATACGTCTATTACATGGAGCATCTGGGACTGCTTGCGGTGACGGTCGAGGCATTGTTGCTGGCGCTGGTGGTAGCCCAGCAATTCGCGCAACTGCGCAGCGAAAAGGAGCATGCGCTGTCGCAATCCCGAAGAAACAGAAAACTTGCCCAGACCGATGCGCTGACCGGATTGCCGAACCGATATGCGCTCGAACTGGCGCTCGAGCAGCTGCCAGCACAGGGAAGCCTGACTTTCATCGACCTGAACGGGCTTAAATATTACAACGACCGTTTTGGCCACGAACGGGGCGATGAATTGCTGTGCCGTTTTGCTGCAGAATTGCATAAACGATTGCCGGAATGTGCCTGCCTGCACCGGCTGGGAGGCGATGAGTTCGCCATCACCTGCTGCGAGGGTGACATCTCCCGGGTCGAAGACCGGATCGCGGCAACGGTGAATGTCTTGCACAACGGCGATTTCAAGTTCGCGGGCGCCAGTTTCGGTTCGGTCAGGGTGGCGGAAAATCCCGCCAAGGATGACCTCATGCGCATGGCTGACGAACGCATGTACGAGAACAAACGCAGTTCAAGGCGTCTGGTTCCGCAGCCAGCCTGAGCGGCCTTGTCATGGCGCAGGAATCCAGGTTGTGGGCAAAACGAGGATGCAGGAATGCCTTCCATAATCAAACTCGAACAAGCATTGATGGCCTGGGGAACTCCAGAATTTCCGGACGTCCTCAAACGTGAGCTTGTACAATCGGGCGTCAGCCAGCTGCCGCTGCAGCAGGGCTTGTCGACCGGCAACTATGTGGCCGATGAGCCGATCACCGTCGTGATCAACAAGGTCGTAGAGATGGATGACGTGATCCGCGTGACGGCAGGGATATTTTTCAGGAGTGTGATTGGCGGTTGCAGTTGCGCGGACGATCCGACACCCGCGAGCGATATCGATGAATATTGCGAACTGCAGCTGGATATCAATAGAATGAGCGCAGCGACGACGGTTTCATTGTTGAAGGACGGCTGAAAAGGCGGCCCGCTTCTGCACCCGGATTAAAGAAGAACGATACGTGAATAGATGAGACTCGATCCGCCCACCATGCTGTTTTCACTGATCCTGACCAACGCCTTCATGGTGGTGGGTCTGTTCGTGGCAGCCTCGGGAGGGAGGGACCGGGAGAGGCATGACGGCATCGGCAAATGGGCGGTGGCGATCCTGCTGGAAACACTGGGCTGGATGCTGATCGCCGCACGAGGACACATCCCCGATTCGCTTTCCATCGTCGCCGCCAACGGTTTCCTGTCTTCCTCCTATGTGCTGATCCTGGCGGCAGTCTATGAGTTCCAGCAGCGCTCGGCTCCTCGCTGGCAGTACTTTGTGCCCGTCATACTGACACTGCTGATCGCAGCGATCCTGATAGACGACATCCATGGACGTTTCATCTGGGGCGGCATCGTCTTTGTCCTGCAGCTGGTGTTGATCGCCAGCGAGCTACTGAGGAACCGGGCAACCCATACCGGCCGCGCCTGGCGGCTATTGCTTGCCGGGATAGCGATCGTCGTGGTGGTGCTGGGGTTGCGCTCGCTCGTCGCGATGTCCGGGCAGTTCATCCTGGCCCAGCCCGAGACCGGGGGTGTTCCCAATTGGGTCCAGGTCCTTTCTTTCGTGGCGGTGATGGCGTCATCGCTGCTCGGCTCGATCGGTTTCTTGCTGATGGTCAAGGAACGCACGGATCGGGAGGTTCTGCATCTGGCGATGACGGACAGCCTCACCGGAGTGCCCAACCGGCGCGCCTTGATGGACTATGCCGAACGCGCGATGGCGCAACGCGGTGGCAGATCCGTGGCGCTGCTGATGATCGACGCGGACCACTTCAAGCGCATCAACGATACCTACGGACACCCGGTCGGAGACGAGGTATTGCGCCAGCTTACTCGTCTATTGCAGCAACGCTTGCGCGGCGGCGACTTGCTCGGCCGTTACGGTGGCGAAGAGTTTTGTGTGGTCGCACCGGATGCCGATGCTGAAGGTGCGCTGAAATTGGCCGAATCCCTGCGGGAGAGTGTTGCATCGGCTGTGCTGGACACGGAGCAGGGGAAACTTTCCATTACGGTGAGCATCGGCATCGCACACTCCACGGCCGATGCCGGGCGTGCATTGAAGGATATCCTGGCGGAGGCCGATATTGCGCTCTACAGCGCCAAGAAAGGCGGACGCAACCAGGTGGTCAGTTTCAGTTGATCGGTACGGCAAGTTTATGGTCGTGTCTTTGGAAACGATAAGGCACTACGGCGGTCTGCTACTCCGTCGCATGTCCTGACTGGCACGGAATCATGCGTGTTGCTGGTCCTTCGAACATGGCGATATTGTCTGGACATTGAAGCGCATCCTCCATGGATGGGTGATACAGGGAAAGGAACTCGATAGGCATGCAGGAAATTTTTGACTATTCAATATTCGGGAACACGGTACTCAGATATCTTGAGTCCATCGGGATACTTGTCGGTGCTTTGGCCGCCCTCTATCTGTTCAAGAGGTACATAGTCACTCGCCTGGAGAAGTGGGCGGATTCAACAGAGACGACGATCGACGACCTGCTTGTCCAGTCCGTCGAGAAGTCGCTGATACCGATCCTGTATTTCGGTTCGTTGTATGCCGCGCTGCACACCCTGGCCATTTCGCAAAAATTCGAGCACTACATCGATATCGCCGCGATCATCGTGGTCACGCTGCTCGCCGTCAGGTCGATTACCACCGCAGTCACTTTCGGGCTCCATTCCTACTTGAAGGATGCAGGCGATTCTTCTGGCGGGGAGAAGCAGATCAAGGGAGTGAGCAGCCTGGCGAACTTCCTGATCTGGGCGCTGGCGCTGGTCTTCATTCTGGACAATCTCGGGGTCAGGATATCGGCTGTCGTGGCCGGTCTCGGCATCGGCGGCGTCGCTGTCGCGCTGGCTGCCCAGGCGGTGCTGGGGGATCTGTTCAGCTACTTCGTCATATTCTTCGATAAACCTTTCGTGGTCGGGGATTTCATCGTGGTCGGCGACAAGATGGGGACAGTGGAATACGTCGGCATCAAGACCACCCGGCTGCGCGCCATTGGCGGCGAACAGCTGGTCTTTTCGAACACCGACCTGACCAATTCGCGCGTGCACAATTTCAAGAAGATGGAAAGGCGGCGGGTGGTGTTCAAACTTGGTGTGACCTATCAGACGCCGCTCGAAAAACTGAAAGCCATTCCGCAGCAGGTGCGGGAAATCATCGTCGCCCAGGATGGGACGGTCTTCGATCGGGGGCACTTCGCTTCCTATGGCGCTTCCAGCCTGGATTTCGAGTTCGTCTACTTTGTGTCGGATGCGGATTACGCGAAATACATGGATATCCAGCAGGCGATCAACCTGGCGATCTTCGAGGCATTCGAGAAGGAACGGATCGAGTTCGCCTTCCCGACGCAGACTCTGTTCGTGAACAAGGTTGCCTGACAGGATTGGTGCCGTCCAATGCGTGATGATATGAACGACCCCATTTCAATGCAGGTTCCGGAAATGCGGCGATGATCCTGCCGAAGATGATCCGTGCCGGAGTATTCCTGGCACTGGCCGCATTCGCGAACCTTGCTGCCGCCGGCAAGGATGCTTGCCCGCCGGTTGCGGTACAGCCGACGCCCGAGATGGTCCAGGCGGCCATGCACAATGCACGCGACCACGGTTTCCTGTGGCGCATCAGCAAGGATGGCCATACTTCTTTCCTTTACGGAACCATCCATGTCGCGAAATTCGACTGGATGTTCCCCGGACCGAGCGTGATGCAGGCGTTGCGCGCATCGGACACGGTGGCACTTGAGCTGGATATGATGGATGCCGATATCCAGCGACGCATACGCGAGGGAATGTCGGCGCTGCACAGTTCGGCGTTGCCCGAGCCATTGGTGAAACGCTTGCAGCGGCAGGCCGAACTGGTATGCGTTCCGTACGATACGCTGACCACGCTCACCCCCGAGTTTCAGATCACCACATTGACCCTGATGGCGGGACGCTGGGAGGGATTGTTCTCCTCGTATGCCATCGATGGCGTGCTGGCAGGGATCGGGCACGGGGCCAGGAAGCTGGTGGTGTCGCTGGAGACGCCGGAGGCACAGTTGCAGGTGTTGCAGATGCAAAGTCCGCAGGAGACTGTGGCATTCGTCGAGGATGGCCTGAAAGAACTGGAGGCAGGCGGCACGCAGAAGACATTCAGCCATATCGCCAGGGTATGGGCCGGTTCCGACTATGCCGACCTGTCGCGTTACGATGAGTGGTGCGATTGTCTCAATACCAGCAGCGAGCGCGAGGAGATGAAAAGACTGCTGGATGAACGCAATCCGAACCTTGCCGCGGGCATCGATACCTTGCACATGAGCGGCAAACGGGTGTTCGCCGCAGTGGGCAGTTTGCATATGTTTGGGCCATTGGGACTGCCGGCGCTGATGGAAAAACGCGGTTACCGGGTCGAACGCGTCGAGCTGAGGCCGCTTTGACATGTGCATGACCGCGGATTCCATCTAGAATCGCATCATCGCAAACCAGGATGAGGACTGAAGAATGAATCTGGCTGAATTGTTCCGTCACGAGACCGACCTGCAGGCGCTTCAAGCCGGGCAGACCCTGTTCAACGAGGGCGAAAAAGGCGAGCTGATGTATGTGCTTATCTCTGGCACTGCCTCTATCTTCGTTCGCAACAGGCTGGTGGAGACCGCGGAGGCGGGGGCGATGATGGGCGAGATGGCGATGATCGAAGATGCGCCGCGCACGGCGACGGTGATCGCAAGGACCGATTGCATGCTGTTGCCCATCGGCCAGAAGCGTTTCAATTTTCTTGTGCAGCAGACACCCAACTTCGCCCTGCATGTGATGCGTGTGATCGCGGATCGCTTGCGCAGGGCGGACGCGTTTCTGTGAGCGATATGCGATCCGGCCCGCGCGAGATCGTCACGCCTTTCCGGTCCATCCCCCTGGATGTGCCGGAGGGGATGAAGCATAACGAGTTCTTCAACAGCACCGAGAACCTGAACGATCTGGCGAACAACAATGGTCTGCTGGCGAATGCCGAGAATCTGTTGCTGTATCGCAAGGCACTCGGCCATAGCACCGAGTTCGATTGTTCGATCATTTACAACACTTCCAAGACCATCCTCAATCCGCTGGGACGGCCGGTACGACGCACTCAGGTGGCGGAGAATGTGAAGCATGTGTGGAACCGGATGAACCAGATCATCATCGATTACATGCTGGAGCAGTATCCCGATCCGGAGCAGGCGCTGATCCTCGCGGGAGAGGCGAGCCTGGATGCGACCTGGCCGCTGACCTCTCCCGGTGTACCCAGCATCCGCATGTTGCACAACCACTTCGTCGTCTTTCCCAAGGAGGAGTTGCGCAACGCCAGGCTGGCCGATGCCAACAATCCCAACCTGACCGATGGCGGCCAGCACAGCCTGTTTCAGGCCTATATGCGCGACGTATACCGCGAATTCTTCGACAAGGCATTGGATCTGCAGATACTCAGGTCGGCGAGTGAGGCCGATGCGCGCATCGAGTTGACCGGATATCCGCAGGGCCTGCCGAGCTGGGAGATACAGGGCGGTGCGGATACGCTGAAGAATGTGCATTTCTGGAAAGAGTACGACGAGGTGCTGAAAGGCTTCATCGATTTCTACCGCACGTTCTTCTCGCAGGTCTCCACGCATAACGCACCGATGCTGCCGGATGTGTATTTCCCGGAGCAAGTGGAAAGCGTGCTGCTGTTCAACAACGACTTCATGAAGACAGCGAAGAAGGTGCGCGACCACTGCATCGTGGATGCGAAGTATGCCAATGCCATCCGCTGGCAACCCGCATTCAAGCAGATCATCTACCGCAACGATACGGGCAAGCTGATCGTGACCATCAGCCAGAATTCCATCGGCAATGCGATCACCGAACTGCTCGGGGTGGTGGTGAATCGCACGCCCGATGCCGAAGCCTACGCCCGGCATGAACCTGCGCTGATCGCCAGATTGCTTGAAGTGCGGCGCCGGCTGATCGAGGCTGATCTGGGCGAAGGCATCGCAACGGCCTACTGGCCGAAAGGGTAAGCGGCTTCCTATATTGCTTGAGTAAAAAAGTAGGATATACTACGAATTCAGCAGATACAGGAAAGATCATGGTAACCCCCGAAAACGTAAAGACTTATATTCAGCAAGGTTTGGACTGCGCGCACATCAGTGTCGAAGGCGATGGGCGCCACTTCGAGGCGGTGATCGTGAGCCCGGCATTCGAGGGCAAGGGAATGTTGCAGCAGCATCAGCTCGTCTATCGCGCCTTGGGCGACAAAATGGATGTGATCCATGCCCTGTCGATGAAGACATTTACACCTGAACAATGGGCCAAGCAGGCCTGATATCTTGGAGAAGAACGTGGACGCAAAGACAATCGCACTGGAAAAGATCAAAAAGACCGTTACCGAAAATCCCGTCGTGCTCTATATGAAGGGTACGCCCCAGTTTCCGCAATGCGGATTTTCCGGGCGCGCGGCACAAGTGCTCAAGGCTTGCGGCGTGGACAAATATGTCTCAGTGAATGTGCTGGCCGACCAGGAAGCATATGACTACCTGAAGTTCTATGCCGACTTTCCGACCTTTCCCCAGCTCTACATCAAGGGGCAGCTGATCGGCGGATCGGACATCATGATCTCGATGTACGAGCAAGGCGAATTGCAGAAACTGCTCGAGACCGCCGCGGTCTGATGGTTCGCACGGCTGGAGCTACTTCCAGCCGGCTGCCGTTCGCAGCATCACCCGTTCCACCTGCACGCTGGTATCGCCATCGCTCAACCACACCTGCCCATCCTGGATGGTGCATTGCAGGCTCATCGTGCGTTGCGCCAGCCTGGATAGCGCCAGTGTGTCCGCCGCCGGCAGGTTGACGATGGTGAGGTTCTTCTGCCGTTCGAACTGCGCACTGTTCTGTGCGAACCACATGTCGGCGACGCGTCCTCCGTAGCAGTACACCACTACCTGGTCCGCGCGTCCGCATGCCTTGCGGATCAGCTTCTCGTCCGGGATGCCGACATCGATCCATAACTCGATCGCCCCGGTCAGGTCTTTCCGCCACAGGTCCGCCTCGTCGTCGTTGGTCATGCCCTGGCCGAATTCCAGATGCTCATGCGCATGCAGGGCAAAAGCCAGCAGTCGCACCATCAAGCGTTCGTCCGTTTCGGACGGGTGTTGTGCCAAGGTGAGCGCGTGATCCTGGTAGTAATGACGTTCCATATCCGCGATCTGCAGATTGGCTTTGAAGATGGTTGCTTTGATTGCCATGAACTTTCCTGAGCTGAGCCTTGTTATCGTGTTGAGTATTGGGGTGACATGATTCATCATGCGCCCCCTGAGATTAGCAGTTTTTTCGGTATTCCCCATGTTGAATGATCATCAGGCGAGCCAGCTCGTCCGTTTGCGCTGGACCGCTTTTGCCATCGTCGGCATGGCGTATGTGTTGTCGTTCTTCCACCGCTTCGCCCCGGCGGCGATCTCGGCCGACCTGCAGCAATCCTTTCATGCCAGCGCTGTGGAACTGGGCGGATTGGCGGCGACCTACTTCTACGTCTATACGGTGATGCAGATCCCGACGGGTGTCCTGGTCGATACGATGGGGCCGCGCCGTGTGGTCGCTATCGGAGGGGCGATCGCCGGTGCCGGTTCGCTGTTGTTCGGCATGGCCGATACGCTCACGGTTGCGTCGGTCGGGCGTCTGCTGGTTGGACTGGGCGTGTCGGTCACGTTCATTTCGATGCTCAAGCTCAATGCCGCCTGGTTCCATGACCGCCATTTCGCAACGATGACTGGCGCGACCATCCTGCTGGGCAACGCAGGATCACTGCTTGCCGCGGCACCTTTGGCCTGGGTGTTGGGTTATGTTTCCTGGCATACCGCGTTCGAGATCATAGGTCTGTTTTCTCTGGTGCTGGCGCTGTTGGCAGGCTGGCTGGTACGCAACAATCCCGGCGAAGCCGGCTTGCCCAGCTTGCGCGAGCTGGATGGAAAAACGGCTCATCCGGCGCATGCCGGGCATTGGTATGACGGGCTGCTGATCGTCCTGAAGAATCGCGCCACCTGGCCCGGAATGTGGGTGAACATGGGATTGGCCGGGACGCTGTTTACGTTTGGCGGATTGTGGGCGGTGCCATTCTTGCGTGATGTGTACGGTATGGATCGAGTCCAAGCCACCAATCACACTTCTTTGCTGTTGGCAGGATTTGCCATTGGCGCATTCTTCATCGGGACGCTCTCCGACCGCATCGGGCGACGCAAGCCGGTGATGATGACCGGGGCATTGGCATATTGTCTGTGCTGGTTGCCGTTGTTGCTTGGCATGTCACTGAACGGCTTTGTCGGTTACGGATTGTTTTTTGTGATGGGATTGTGTGCGCCGAGCTTCACCTTGAGCTGGTCGTGTTCCAAGGAGGTGAATCCGCCTGCATTATCCGGCATGGCAACCAGCGTGGTAAACGTCGGGGGGTTCCTGGGCACTGCAATCCTGCAACCGCTGGTGGGTTGGGCCATAGACCGTTCTCATGCTGGCATGACTGAGGGACCGCTGGGCCTGGGAGATTATCGCGCCGGTATTGCCATCATGCTTGCGTTCGCAACGATGGGGTTGATCGCCACATTGTTCATACGCGAGACCTATTGCCGGAATGTGGATCAGGCAAGAAGCGAATGATCCTGAGAAAGTGACAGAGTCTGGCGTCACGGCAATGCTCCCCGGAAGTGGCGTTATTGCAACTGGTTGTCTTATAAAGATAATCAATTATTCGCGGTATTGCTGAAAGGGCAGGATGCCCCCCATTCTTACTACCCCATCAGAATAGTTGCCTAAAATACTCGGGTATAGTTAAATATAGCCTGCTTACACAACTGAAAGGTGATTAACATGCAGATTCCGAAACGCGATGGTGATGGATATCTTGTCGATATGAGTGATTGGACGGAAGAAATCGGCCGTGCAATGGCTGCAGAAGACGGCTATGAATTGAATGAGAAAAAATGGCAACAGATCATGAAGGCGCGCGAATATTTCGAGGAATTCGCCTCGGTGCCGCCAATACGCAAGTTCGCCAAATTCATCGAAGAAGACCAGAAGGATGTGTTCGATCTGTGGATGACCGGGCCGATGAAGCCGATCACCAAGTACGGCGGCATGCCCAAGCCGACCGGCTGCGTCTGAACGGACGGGCACGCAACTTCCTCCTCTTTGTGGCGCTGGTCTCCTGCATACTGCGCGGGATCAGTGCATATGCCGCTGCTGACGAGATCCAGGTATATACCGAAGAACTCAACGCACCAGGCCAGTTTGGGCTGGAGCAACATCTTAACTATTCTATCAGGGGTACGCAGGTTCCAGATTATCCGGGACAGACGCCCCCGCACCATGTTCTACAGCTCACGCCCGAATTTTCTTATGGTCTTACCAGGAATCTGGAAGCGGGGTTGTATGTTCCATTTGCAATCACTCCCGCAGGCGATACGTTCCTCAACGGCCTGCGCGTACGTCTGAAATATATTGCACCACGGCAAAACGATGAGGACATGTTCTATGGTTTGAACGTGGAGGTAGGTCGCAACTCCTTGCGGACGTCGGACAGTATCTCGACGATGGAGCTGAGGCCGATCATCGGCTATCGAGATGCGAAATGGCTGGTGAGTTTCAATCCGATCCTGAATCTGGGACTGGCTGCCAATGTGAGTCATCAGCCGCAGTTCGAGCCTGGATTGAAACTGACGCATTCCGTAAGCGAGGGCCTGCGTGGCGGCTTCGAATATTATGGGGCGTACGGTGCGTTGAACCATCCCTTGCCCAGCAACCAGCGTTCGCATTCGTTGTACGTCGTGGCCGATATGGCGAAGGGCGGATACGATGTGAATTTCGGCATCGGGCGGGGTTTCGTGAATGCCGCGGATACCTGGGTGATGAAAGCGATCATCGGTTTGCCGCTCGAGTGATCCTCAGCCGGTCAGTCCATCGGACAATAGCGCCAATTCTGCTTCTCCCAGATAGCACCATTCCCCTTCGGCCAATCCCAGAGCCTCCAGTCTGAGTTTGCCGATCTCGGTGCGGCGCAATGCCGTACAGTGATTACCCGCAGCAGCCAGCATGCGCTTCACCTGATGGTATTTGCCTTGTTCCAGCACGATCTTCAACTGGCATGTATCGAGCATATTGCAGACCACTGCAGCGAGCGGTGCAGGTTCGTCATGCAGCTTCACGCCAGACATCAACTGCCTGACGAGTTGCGGTGTCACCGGATCGTGCGTGGTAGCGACATAGACCTTGGGGATATGCCGCTTGGGCGAGGATTGCGCATGGATGAACGCACCGTCATCCGACATCAGCAGCAGGCCGGTAGTGTCGTGGTCGAGCCGACCGACCGGCTGCACGTCGCGCAGCGCGAATTGTTCCGGCAGCAATGAAAGCACACCGGGATGATGGCTGGGTTTGCGCGAGCATTCGTAATCGGCGGGCTTGTTCAGAGCGATGTAGACATGCTCGCGAAATCTCCACGACTCGCCATACACGCTGAACTCGAGATTGTCGGTCTCGAACGCGTGACGGTAATCGGTGATGGAGTCGCCGGCGACGAGGACTTCGCCGTCTTCTATGAGCTCGCGGCACCACTTGCGCGTGCCAAAGCCCTGCGATTGCAGGATGCGGTCGAGCGGGAGCTTGCTCATGATCCTTGCTGGTCAGGCGATGCTGCAGGCTTCGGCAAACTCGAAGCGCACATTGCGCGGATAGACGCCTTTCGGGTCGCCGTAGCCGAGGTTGCAGATGAAATTGGATTTCACATTCGTTCCGGCAAAGAACAGTTGATCTACTGCCGCGTTGTCGAAGCCGGACATCGGGCCGCAATCGAGTCCCAGCGCGCGGGCAGCAAGAATGAGATAGGCGCCCTGCAGTGTGCCGTTGCGGAAGGCGGTGGTGTCGGCAAGCGTGGCGTTGTTCGCGAACATGTCGCGTGCGCCGGGGATGGGCGGGAACAATTTGGGCAGGTTCTCGTAGAAGTGCATGTCGTGGCCGATGATGGCGGTGACGGGGGCTGCCATGGTCTTGGCGCGGTTGCCTTCCATCAAGGCCGGCATGAGCTTCTCCTTCGCCGCCCTGGATTTGACGAACACGATGCGTGCCGGGCTGCAGTTCATCGACGTGGGAGCCATGCGCAAGGTGTCGTAGAGGCGATGCAGCAGCTCATCGGCAACCGGCTTGTCTTGCCAGGCGTTGTGGGTGTGGGCGTCGAGAAAAAGCTGGTCTAAAGCAGATTGGGTCAACGGTGTGCCTGGCATGAATAACTCCTGTGGAAGATTGATCGGGGCTAATGCGGTTAGTCTAAATGAAAATGAGCCATCGTTACTTGGGGGCGACATCCGGCAGGTTGGCGTGCTGGTCGTGCATCACGATGCGCGCGACGAACCAGATCGCGATCAGATTTGCCGCCACCGCCACAAAGCCGACCAGTTGGTAGTGGATGATCTTGCCAGTGTTGTCCTGCGCAATTATGAAGCCGCCCAGCGTGGTGGCCAAGCCCATCGCGAGAGATTGCATGGTGGCATTGAGCGACATGAAGGTACCGCGCAGCTTGGGTTGTGCCGCGGAGGTGACGATGGCCATTGCTGGAATGAAGCGACCGGAGACCAGGACGAAGAAAGGGGTTGTGGCAAGCAACCACAACCACAGCGGCGCGGCGCCGAGATTCGTCACCACCAGCAGCGGAAACATCGCCGCAACGGCGATCATGCGGTACACCTTGACCTTGCCGCGCAGGTCGGCCCAGCGCCCGATGAGGCGCGCAGTGAAGAAGGTCGCAGCTCCACCGCAAAGATAAACAAAGGGAATGTCCTGTTGCGAGATGCCGACGTTGTTTACCGCATACACCGTGATGTACGGTATCACCGTAAAGCCGGAGAAGATGAGCAATGCCGAATACAACAGCGCGCGCAGATGGTTGACGTCGCGCACGACGGCGAACATCGCCGCGAACGGGTGCGCCTGTTTCTCGTTGCTGATGTGATGGCGCAATTCGGGCAGGAAGCGGGCTCCGACGATGATGAACAGCGTCACCAGCAGGGCGATGAAGACAAACGGTGCACGCCACTGCAGGTGGTTGGCCAGCCATAGCGAGAGTGGTACGCCGGCAACCGTGGAGAGCGAGAACGCCGTCGACACGATGCTGCTGGCCCTGGCGCGGCGGGCGAACGGGATTGTGTCGCCTATCATGGTCTGCACCAGCGCACCCATCACGCCGCCGAACATGCCGGCCAAACCACGTGCGACCAGCAGGGAGATGAACGAGGGGGCGACGGCGCAGGCCAGTGTCGCGAGACCGAACAAGGCAAAGATCCCTAGCAGCAGGCGCTTGCGCTCGAACCGGTCGATGAAGGTTGCGCCGAGCAGGCCGGAGATGGCGGCGCTGAAACTGTAGGAGGCGACCAGCAGGCCGAACTCGTGAGTGCCGATGCCGAATTCGCGCATCAGGATCGGGCCGAGCGGCATCATGATCATGAAGTCGAGGACGTGGCTGAACTGGATGCCGGCGAGGGTAAGCAGGAAGAATTTTTCGCGTTGCGCGGTGAGTGGGGTGTGCATTGCGTGCATTTTATCAGGTCGCCTGCGAGCAAACCCGGCGGCAGTAGGAGATAATCCGCTATCCGAATCGACTGGAGTTTTACATGTGCGGTATCTGCGGTGAGTTGCGCTTCGATCAATCGGCACCCGATATGGATGCGCTGAAACGCATGACGGCGAAGCTGGCGCGGCGCGGACCGGATCACGAAGGGTTCTTCAACGGCGACGTGATCGCGTTCGGCCACCGTCGCCTGTCCATCATCGACTTGTCCAACCATTCCGACCAGCCCATGGTGGACCAGGACTTGCAACTGGCTCTCGTCTTCAACGGCACCATCTATAACTATCAGGAACTGCGTGCCGAGCTGGTGGAGATGGGCTATGACTTCTTCTCCCACGGCGACACCGAAGTGATCCTTAAGGCCTACCACGCCTGGGGCGAAAAATGCGTGCAGCGTTTCTACGGCATGTTCGCGTTCGCCCTGTGGGATATGCGCGACAAATCGCTGTTCCTGGCGCGCGACCGCTTCGGCATCAAGCCTTTGTACTACTCGCTGGACGGCGCGCGTTTGCGCTTTGCCTCCATGTTGCAAGCCCTGCTCGCGGCAGGCGGGGTGGACAAGAGCCTGGACCCCGTGGCATTGCATCACCATTTCACCCTGCACAGCGTGGTGCCTGCACCGCGCACCCTGCTGAAAGGCGTGAAGAAACTGCCGCCTGCACACACCATGACCTTCACCGCGTCCGGCGAGGTGAAGCTGCAACGCTACTGGTCGCTGGTGGCGACACGCCCGGAGGTCGAACTGTCCGAACAGGACTGGCTCGCAGCTACACGCACCGTGCTGACGCGCGCCGTGGAGCGGCACCGGCTGGCTTCCGATGTGCCGGTGGGCGTGCTGCTTTCCGGCGGGCTGGATTCCAGCCTGTTGGTCGGGCTACTGGCCGATCACGTGGATGACCTGAACACCTTCTCCATCGGTTTCGAGGAGGTGGCGGGCGAACTGGCCGACGAGTTCGAGTATTCTGACCTGATGGCGAAGCATTTCAACACACGCCACCACAAGTTCGCGATCCCCAACAGCGAGGTGCTGAAGACGCTGCCGGATGCCATCGCGCAGATGTCGGAGCCGATGCCGAGCTACGACGTGACTGCGTTTTACCTGCTGGGGCAAAAAGTGTCGGAGGAGGTTAAGGTGGTGCTGGCCGGGCAGGGCGCGGACGAAGTGTTCGGCGGCTACTTCTGGTATCCGCGCATGGATGCGGCGAACGGCTCGCCGCTGGCGCGCTTCTCGCAGCATTATTTTGATCGCGATCACGGCGAATATCTGGCGATGATGACGGAGGCCTATGCCGTGCCGGACGTGACTTCTGAATGGGTGGATCATGAACTGTCGCTGCCGCATGCGGACGAATTCCTCGACGAAGTGTTCCGCCTGGACGTGACTGCGCTGATGGTGGACGACCCGGTCAAGCGCGTGGACAACATGACCATGGCCTGGGGGCTGGAAGCGCGCGTGCCTTTTCTCGATCACGAACTGGTGGAGCTGGCTGCGCACATGCCGCCCTCGCTCAAGCTCAAGGAAGGCGGCAAGTTCCCGCTCAAGGCCATCGCGCGCGGCGTGATCCCGGATGCGGTGATCGACCGGCCCAAGGGCTATTTCCCGGTGCCCGCACTCAAATACGTGCGCGGCGAATTCCTGGAGAAGATGCGCGAGCTGTTGAATTCCGAAGCCTGCATCAAGCGTGGCCTGTACCGGCGCGACTATGTGGAAAAACTGCTGGCCGATCCCGAGGCGTATCTCACGCGCATCCAGGGCAGCAAGCTGTGGCATCTCGCCTTGCTGGAGTGGTGGCTGCAAATTAACGTTGACGGCGTTTCATCCGCACCCGCATAATCCTGCCCATGAACTCCATGCATTCCATTCGTCACGTCCGAGCCGTCCCATGCGCATTCCTGCGCAAGGCGTGGCATCGCACACAGGGTGGTCTGGAGAGTTAGCGTTCAATTTTTGCAGCAGTTACTTTCAAAAAGGCCACAGATGAACTCTGTGGCCTTTTTGTTTTTGGCTGTTCCATGTCAAGGCTCGGTGGAATGGCGGTTGTTAGTGGAGCCGAGGAGGGAATCATGTCGCTTCCAGCAGCATTCGTCACGGTCATACTGATCTGGTCCACCACGCCGCTCGCCATCAAGTGGAGCGCATTGGGTGTCGGTTTCAGCTTCGCGGTATTTTCGCGTATGGCCATCGGCGTGATGCTGAGCGCACTTCTGCTGGCAGCGTTCCGTGTGCGTGTGCCGCTGCACCGCAAGGCATTGCTGGCCTACATGGCCGGCGGGTTGAGCATGTTCGCCACGATGGCGCTCACCTATTGGTCGTCCCAGTTCGTCAGTTCCGGCATGATCGCGGTGTTGTTCGGCTTGTCGCCGCTGGTCACCAGCCTGGGCGCGATGATGTGGTTGAAAGAAGAGGCGCTCACCCCAAGCAAACTGGCCGGGATGGTCATGGGTGTGCTTGGCCTGTTCCTGGTGTTTCGTGGAGGGCTTGGGTTGGGAGCAGGCTCAATGACCGGTCTGATCGCCCTGTTCCTGGCGGTAGTGTCGCAATCTCTGGGTCTGGTTTGGCTCAAGCGTATCGGCGACGACAGTCCGCCGTTGGCGATGACACTGGGAATACTGGTGGTGGCATTGCCGCTGTTCTTTGCCGCGTGGTGGTTGCTCGATGGACATGTGCCTGCCGCAGTGCCGGAGCGCGCCGTAGCGGCGACGCTATATCTCGGTACTTTCGGGTCGGTGCTGGGATTCGCGCTGTACTACTACCTCATCAAGCATATGGAGGCTGGACATATTGCGCTGATCACGCTGATCACGCCTGTGATGGCATTGCTGCTGGGGCACGGACTGAATAACGAAGCCGTGTTGCCGCAGGTCTGGTTGGGCACGGCGAGTATCGTATCCGGGCTATGTTTGCACCGCTGGGGCGAACAGTGGATGAAGATTATGGCAAGGCAGGAATGACCGGAGGTGCTCTGGCATCCTTGTGGATGCCAGAGTGCTCAACCTGCCACCTGGACCGTTCTGAATCTGTTTATGGTGTTTCTCATTGCCGAAGCGAGTTCCTGCAATGAATTGGCCGATTTTGCAGCTTCGCTGGCGACGATTTTGTGCTCTTCGGTCATGCGTGCTATCTGCTCGACATTGCGTGCGATATCCTCGCTGGCAACCAGTTGCTCCCTTACCGATGCTTCTATTTCATTCATGCCATTGGCGGCTTGAGTAGCAGAATCGGATGTCTCACTCAGGCTGGACAGTACGTTATCCAGACAGGCATTGCTGGTTTGCAAGGCTAGCAGGCCTTTGCGAATGGCGTTATCCGCTGCGACAGACTGTTGGGACAGCTCTTTGGTGATGCTGTCGATCTTGTCGGCAGACTGGGCCGATTGCTCCGCGAGCTTGCGAACTTCATCGGCGACAACTGCGAACCCGCGTCCTTGCTCGCCGGCCCGTGCTGCCTCGATGGCTGCGTTCAAGGCAAGCAGGTTTGTTTGATCGGCCAGTCCCTTGACTTGATTGGTCATGGCTGTGATTGCCTTTACGCTGGTCACGAAATTTTCAATGGAAACAGCAATGTTGGTGACGACTTGTTCAATTGAGGAGATTTCATTTTTCAGCGAAACCATGCTTTGACTTCCATTTTTTGCATGTTTCAGATTGTGCTCGGAAACCTTCTTTACTTCCCCGGCATTGCTGGCGACCGAAGAGATGCTGACCGCCATTTGTTGCATGGCGGCGGCAGTGGAAGAAGTTGCCTCGTGCTGGCTATGAGAGCTTGCTGAGGCCTGAACTGCCGCATTGGAAAGTTGCAATGCGGCTTCTGCTACCTGGGTGCTCGAGTGATTGATCTCGGCAATGATCTTTCCAAGATCCAGGCGCAGCTGTTCGACGTGATCAGCTATCTTGCCCATTTCATCGTTTGTGGACTTGTTTACCGGAATCGAGAAGTCCCCCTTGGCAATGTGGGAGATGCCTACTACCAGCTGATTCGCAGGCGCGATGATGCCCTCATGTACCATCCAGAAAAAAGCCGCTGTGGTGATCGCAATGACCAAAGCGATGATGGATAAACTGATATAGATCCCTTGATGGCCTTGAGCAATGACTTTTTCGGTCACTTGCAGTCTGAGCGTGTTTAGTTCGTCGGATGCACTCGTCAGTAATTCGGTCGGTGCGCGATCCATGCCCTTCACGGCCATGTCGCCGATTTTGCTGTCGTACCCGCTATCCTTGAAAGCTTGCAATCCCTTGCGATAGTCCGCCCCCATGGTTCGATGTGATTTCAGGAATTGTTCGACCAAGTCCCTGGCTTTACCATCCGTTATGCGTGCCTGCAATGCCTGGCCGTTTTCCTGGACTTTGCGTTCCTGGCTTTCAAAATTCCCCCAGTATTTATCCAGGGCCGATCGGTCGCTGCCGCGCAGCAGTACGTCTTTCCACTCCTGTACCTGTTTCTTGAAATCGGTCTGCATGACCAGGATGGACCGTTCGTCAGCTGTGCTTTTCAAAACGTCCTGTTCGAAATAACGCAGGCTGTTCCATGAAAGCCACAGTCCGAAGAGTGCGGCCGAGAGCAGTAACGCTGTTCCAGTTCCGGCGATCAAGAGAAGTTTCAGACGTATGCTGGGTATCCGTGCGATCAGGTTCATATTTTCTCCTCGGGTGGCTGCATGTGATACAAACTTGCTGACGAACAGGGCGTGCTGGCGGAAGAACTCAATGAAGAGAAATCGCCAGATAACCGAACAAATGGGAAATGGAGAATGCGGCAAGCCAGCCGGACGCATGTATGGCCGCCGACGCGGGGTTCTCTCCGGCGTGCAGACACATTGCAAAGGCGCCGAAGCCATACACGAGCATCAGTCCTAATCCTAAAGTGACGATGGAGATTGCAAAGCTCATGGCGCCTCCTGTTTTGAGTGTCCCGCTGCGTACACTATTGCTGCCAGGAAAGATTGGATGTAAGGGAAAATGTTCGTGTGCCGAAGCGTTGGTGCAGATTCCGGTCCAATTCTTTTAGCCCGTCTTCTTCGAAATGCAGGAATTCGATTTCTGTCAGGAACTTTCCTTCCTTTACGACTGTGGCGATACTGTTTCCGATGATCTTGATGATTTTTTGCGGAGCTCCGTTCAACAAGGAAGGGATCATCAATTGCATGGCGACTTTTTTGTGTTGGCAGATGTGATGCTCGCTGAGTATGCGCACTCCGTGTATCGAAATCTCGTGTGCAATGCCCCTATGGATGTTGATTCGCTCGTTCTGTTTCCTGCAGTCGCACAGAAAACGCATTCCCCAGTTCGTCGGATAATGTAGATGAGTCGGTTTTTCTTCCATTTGCGCGTCCTTCCAATGGTCGATATCGCTGCCCGGCGATGAAGTATCCACTCTTGAAATGTGGTTGCAATATGCCAAATGGACTAGCCTGAGCTGCAAAAGGCATAGATAGCGACATATGCCTTCGCTGTTTTGAGGGGCGTGGGCGGTATAATTACCGAGGTGGTGATCCTGTTTGCCATCGAAAATTCAAACAATTCCTGGAGAGTGTGAAACATGCGTAATCTGATCGTTGCCGCTATTGCTTCGTTGTTCATCGCCAATCTGTCTTTTGCTGCCGATTCCAGCTGCGAAGCCAAAGCCGTCGGCAAAAGCGGCAAGCCTCTGACCGGTGCCGCCAAGTCTGCATTCATGAAGAAGTGCGAGAAGGATGCAGCTCCGGCTGCGGCGAATTCGTGCGAAGCCAAGGCTGTTGACAAGAACGGCAAGCCCCTGGCTGGTGCCGCCAAGTCTGCATTCATGAAAAAGTGTGAAAAAGACGTTGCAGCGAAATAACCATCTGTGACCTGGCAGCAAGATTCCGGCGGGTTTGCACCCGCCGGAATCATTTCAGGGATTGATTCGATGCTGGACTGGAAAGACGGACAGCCATTTTCCAATCGCTTTGGCGATGTGTACTTCTCCACCGATTCCGGCCAGGAAGAGACGCGGCACGTCTTTTTGCAGGGCAATCGCCTGGCTGAGCGTTACGCGGCGTTGTCGGAGGGGGAGAGCATCTGCATCGGCGAGACGGGCTTTGGCACCGGGCTGAATTTTCTTTGTGCATGGCAGCTGTTCGAGCAGGTAGCGCCGCAGGGCGCGAGCCTGGATTTCTTCAGCATCGAGAAATTTCCATTAAACAATGACGAACTTCGTGGAGCATTGGCGCTGTGGCCGGAATTGCACATGCAAGCCGAGGCGCTACTGGCTTGCTGGCATCGTCGTGTGCCGGGCTGGAACCGCTGGAGTATTGCCGGTGGTCGGGTGCGATTGACTCTGGCGATTTGCGATGTGGCACACGCCTTGCCGGAACTTCTTGCCGGCTGTGCAGATGCCTGGTTCCTTGACGGTTTCTCGCCGGCGAAGAATCCCGATATGTGGAGCGAGACGGTACTGGCGAATATCGCCCGTGCCTCGCACGAGGGAACGACCCTGGCAAGCTACACCAGTGCGGGTTGGGTGCGGCGCGGTTTGTTGCAGGCCGGATTCGCGGTGGATAGGGTGGCAGGTTTCGGGCGCAAGCGCGAGATGATAAGAGGGCAATTGAATGCTGCCGCAGTTTCCAGGCCAAGAGGAAAGACGCCGCGTACAGCTCTCGTCATCGGCGGTGGCATCGCGGGTTGTGCTGCTGCGCACGCCTTGGCTCAGCGCGACATCGACGTCATATTGATCGAGCGTGCCCCGCAACTTGCTGCCGCCGCTTCCGGTAATCCGCGCGGCATATTGCATGCGCGCTTCGGTGCCAGCGATAATCCCTTGCACCGTTTCGTGCTGGCAGCATACGGCCATGCCTTGGCACTGCTGGATGAGGTCGTGCCGGTGGATGGTGCAATGCGTGCTGAGTGCGGCCTACTGCAATTGGCGGCGACCGATGCCGAAGCAAAACGCATCGGCAGATTCTCAGCACAGGAATGGCCTGCGCATGTGTTGCAAACGGTGGATGCGGCCCGGGCAACTGAATTGGCTGGAATGACAATGTTGCATGGCGGCCTGTGGTTCCCCGCGGGCGGCTGGGTGGTGCCGCCGCAAGTCTGCGCACGCCTGACTGATCATCCGCGCATCACGCAGCGTCTTGCTTGCGAAGTCACTTCCCTGGAGCGAACCGGCTCCGGTTGGTGCGCCAGCGGCGAGGGATTTGTCATTGAAGCTGAGCAGATGGTGGTGTGTTGTGGACATCTGGCGAAGAATTTGAGCCAGTTCAAGGCTTTTGCGCTGCAAGCCGTGCGCGGCCAGATCAGCGAGATTCCTGCAACGGCAGCAAGCGAAAAGTTGAAATCTGTTCTGTGTGCCGAAGGGTACTGTGCACCGGCAGCGGCAGGGCGGCATGTGGTCGGGGCGACCACCACCTTTGACGATGCGGAGGCGGACTTGCGCGATGCGGACCATATGGACAACATCTCGAAACTCAAGGTTTTCATGCCGACGCTCTATCAAGCCTTGGGCACCGTTGATGCCGCCCAGTTATCCGGTCGAGCCGGGGTGCGTTGCTCGACACCGGGTGCGACGCCGCTGGTCGGCGAGGTCGAGTCAGGGTTGTATTGCAGTCTTGCGCATGGCACACGCGGTCTGCTCACCGCCGGCATCTCGGGTGAGGTGGTCGCCGCGGCGATGTGCGGGCAACTGCCGCCGTTGCCGCAATCGCTGCTGGAAGCATTGGCACCGTTGCCAAGAACGGGAAATAAAGGACAATATGCAGCATGAAAAGAATGCCTTCCCCTGAATGTCCCGAAATACGTGCCGGCCAATCCATTGAATTGTTGAAGGAGCTGCACATCCTGACGCGCGATGGCAAGATGAACCAGGATTCGCGCCGCAAGCTGAAGCAGGTGTACCACCTGTATCAATTCATCGAGCCGCTGCTGCAAGAAGTCCGCAATGAGAAGGGGGCGCTTACGCTGGTGGATCACGGGGCGGGCAAGTCGTATCTGGGGTTTATTCTGTACGACTTGTTTTTCAAAGCACTGAAAGATGCTTCGCACATCTACGGCATCGAGACGCGTGAAGAACTGGTGATGCATTCGCGCGAGCTGGCGCAGCAGCTGGGGTTCGGCGGCATGTCGTTCCTGAACCTGTCGGTGGCGGAGTCCATCGTGTCGGACAAGTTACCGACCGGAGTGGATGTGGTGACGGCGCTACATGCCTGCGATACGGCGACCGACGACGCCATCAATTTCGCCCTGAAGAAGCATGCGCAGTTCATTGTGCTGGTGCCGTGTTGCCAGGCCGAGGTGGCGGCGGCATTGCGCAAGAACAAGGGCAGGCAACTGGCAAAGGATGCGCTCACCGAGCTGTGGCGGCATCCCATTCATACGCGCGAATTCGGCAGCCACCTGACCAATGTGTTGCGCTGCCTGCAATTGGAGGCGCACGGCTACCAGGTGACGGTCACTGAGCTGGTAGGATGGGAGCATTCGATGAAGAACGAACTTATCATTGCCAGCTATAAAGATCTGCCGCGCAAGCGGGCGGCTGATCGGCTGAATGAAGTGCTCCACAGCGTGGGGCTGGAAGAGATGAAGGGTAGATTTTTTACGGAGCAAGACGATGCAGATCAGCAATGACAAGCGCTCGCACTACGAGCGCATCGGTGGCGAAGCAAAGGTGAGGGAGCTGGTACAGCGCTTCTATCATTTGATGGACGAGTTGCCCGAGGCCCATGGTGTGCGCAAGATGCACGGTGCCAGCCTGAAAGGTTCGGAAGACAAACTGTTCATGTTCCTGTCGGGCTGGATGGGCGGGCCGCAACTGTTCGTGGAGAAGTTCGGCCACCCGGCGCTGCGCATGCGTCATATGCCTTTCGCTATCGGGAAAACCGAGCGCGATCAATGGCTGTTGTGCATGGGGCAGGCGCTGGATGAAGTGGTTGAAGAAGAGGCATTGCGCAATGAGCTCAAGGCGGCCTTCATCAAGGTGGCCGATTTCATGCGCAATCAGTCTGAAGAAGACTGATCGTTGTCTGTATCTGCTTTGCCTGGTGTCGTCGTACGCAACATTTCGGCACGCGTTGCCGGGGTTTCCAGACTGATGCGACCCAGCGCGCCTGTGCGATAGTCCTGCAACAAGGTCATCGCTGCCTTTTCCAGGTCGAATTCCTTGCCGCGGATGCGGTAGCCGCGTTGTTTGGCGATGGCCTCGATCAATGCGTAACCATCCATGCCTTCCAATGGGAACTTGTAGCGTGCCAGCAGCAGGTTCGGATAACGTGCCAGCAGCAGGTCGCCCAGGAAGGCGGCGACCTCTTCGTCGATGATGGCATTGCGGCCGATGCTGTGGCTGGCGGCAAGCATGAGGCCGTCGCTTTCGAATTCGATTTTCGGCCACATCAATCCGGGCGTGTCGATCAGGATAGTGTGGTCGTTGAGGTCGAAGCTCTGCTGGTTCTTGGTGATGGCGGGCTCGTCGCCTACCGCGACCGCACGGCGCTTGAGCAGGGTGTTCATCAGCGTGGATTTGCCGACGTTGGGGATGCCCATGATCATGATGCGCAGCGGCTTCAGCGGTGTGCCGCGATGCGGGGCGAGCGGCAGGCACAGTTTTGGGATCTTCGCGGCATCGCCCGCTTTCTTGCAGGACAGCGCGACGGCCTGCACGCCCTCCTGTTCGTTGTAGTGATCCAGCCAGGCCTGTGTCGCCGCCGGATCGGCAAGATCGGTCTTGTTCAGCACCTTGAGGCATGGCCGTTGGCGATGCAGGCGCAATTCGCGAATCATCGGGTTGCTACCCGCTTCCGGCACGCGTGCATCCAGCACCTCGATGACCACATCGATGCGTGCCATGGTCTCGGCCGCCTTCTTGCGGGCTGAGGTCATGTGTCCGGGGAACCATTGGATGGCCATGGGATGAAGTCCTTGAAAACAGGCGCGCATTCTAACTGTTATTTGACGCTGACTGTCCCCGCTCCCATAATCCATGCGTAATTACCGGGAGCTCAATCATGGCTATCATCCGCCAACAGGATTTCATCGACAGCATCGCCGACGCATTGCAATTCATCTCCTACTATCACCCGCAGGACTATGTGCAGGCCGTCGCTGCAGCCTACCAGCGCGAGGAATCCCCTGCCGCCAAGGATGCGATGGCGCAGATACTGACCAATTCACGCATGTGCGCGATGGGCAAGCGGCCGATCTGCCAGGATACCGGTATCGTGGTGGCCTTCGTGCGGATCGGGATGGATGTGCGCTGGGAAGACGCAACCATGAGCGTCACCGAGATGGTGAATGCCGGGGTACGCAAGGCTTACCTGCTGCCGGACAACGTATTGCGCGCTTCGATCGTGAGCGAACCGGCGGGCAGGCGCAAGAATACCGGCGACAACACGCCGGCCGTGGTGCATTTTGAGGTCGTGCCGGGGGACAGGGTGGATGTGCGCATCGCCGCCAAAGGGGGTGGCTCCGAGAATAAATCGCGTTTTGCCATGCTCAATCCCGGCGACGATGTGGTGGAATGGGTGGTGAATCAACTGCCGGGCATGGGGGCAGGCTGGTGTCCGCCGGGACAACTCGGCATCGGCATCGGCGGCACGGCTGAGAAAGCCTTGTTGCTGGCCAAGGAATCGCTGATGGAAGACATCGACATGACCGCGCTGAAGGCGCGCGGGGCGAAGAACCGTATCGAGGAATTGCGCATCGAGATCTACGACAAGGTCAACGCGCTGGGCATCGGCGCGCAGGGCCTGGGCGGGCTGACCACGGTGCTGGACGTGAAGATACTGGATTACCCGACCCATGCGGCCTCCAAGCCCATCGCCATCATCCCGAACTGCGCCGCGACAAGGCATGTCCATTTCGAGCTGGATGGCCACGGGGTGGCAAGCTTCACGCCGCCGAACATCGCCGACTATCCCGATGTGCATTGGCATCCGGCGGCGGATGCGCGGCGCGTGAATCTGGATACGGTGACGCGGGCCGACATCGCGCAATGGAAACCCGGCGACACCTTGCTGCTTTCCGGCAAGCTGCTCACCGGCCGCGATGCAGCCCACAAGCGCATGGTGGAGATGCTGGCCAAAGGCGAGAAACTGCCGGTCGATTTCAACGGTCGTTTCATCTACTACGTCGGCCCGGTCGACCCGGTACGCGACGAAGTGGTCGGCCCTGCTGGACCAACAACAGCCACGCGCATGGACAAGTTCACCGAGACCATGCTGGCGCAAACCGGACTCATCGGCATGGTGGGCAAGGCCGAGCGCGGCAAGACCGGCCTTGAGGCGATCAAGAAACACGGAGCCGTGTATCTCATCGCGATCGGCGGAGCGGCCTATCTGGTGGCGCAGGCGATCAAGGCGGCTAAGGTGGTTGCGTTTGCCGATCTCGGCATGGAGGCGATCTACGAATTTGTGGTGCAGGATATGCCGGTGACGGTGGCGGTGGATGTGAATGGGACTTCGGTGCATGAGACGGGGCCGAAGGAGTGGCAGGGGAGGATTGCGGGGATTCCAGTGAAGGTGGTGTAACCTTAGTATCAAGAGGATTGTCATCAAAAATACGTGAGGTTTTATGAGACTTTTATTGCGCGCTTTTTTGCTTCTTTCGATTGTTGGCCTCATGGCAGGCTGTGATTCGGGCAATGACACCTTCACTCTCTATCGCAACAGCGTTATGGACGAAAACATGCGAATTCATGTTGCTTCGTTTAATTCAACTGACGGTGAGGCTTATAACAGGGAGAACTGTCAGCAAGCGCAGCAGCTTTTTCAAGCTCAACCCGGAGTAAGAACTAAGTTCTGGTGTGAGAAGGGTGTGTTTAGGAAGTGAGTAAATGTAGCAAGCGTAGGAGGGGTAGAGCGTAGCGCTACCCAGCGGAAACCGTCGGGGGTAGCCCGACAGCTAGTCACTTTTTCTTGCTTCGCCAAAGAAAAAGTAACCAAAAAGAAGGCGACCCCGGTGCGCCGCCCACTTTGTGGGTTCCCTGCGTTGCTCGAACGTCCGGGCCTCCTCATAAACTCGCACGATCCGCTGCGCGGCCACGTGCTCGAACATATTCGTCGGACTACTCCCGGCCGTTCTGCGCTACTCGGCGGCGTACAGGGGACGGTAAGGCAAAGCGGTTTTGTGTGCGCTTTGCGCACACTTCTTGTTTTTTGGGCGAGGCGGGCATTGCCCGCCTCGCTGGTTTTGGGGTTGGGGTTTTGCAGTTCCATCCCCTGTGCGCCGCCTCGAAAGGCTGTAAACAAGCGGAGATTTAGGCGAGCACTGTTCGAGCTCCGCGGTGGGGCACGTTTTGTGTGCCCCGCTAGGGCGAGTTGCGCAGCCCCGCTTGTTTGCAGACTTTCGAGGGAACCCACGAAGTGGGCGGCAAACCGGGGGCGACTTCTTTGGGTTACCTTTCTTGGCAAGACAAGAAAGGTAACTAGCTGTCGGGCTACCCCCGACGGTGTTGATTTTAAATTTGAAAACCTGCGGGCTGCGCCCATCCTTCGACAAGCTCAGGACGAACGGTCCGTGTAGCGCTTCTCCCGACCAGCATCGGCGCATGGGGCATGCTCCCATGGATTTATCCCCGCTTTTCGACTATCATGGCGTCCTGTTTTCAGGCAGTTTCTGGCCTGCAAAACTCAGATTTTACGAATTGGCGGGTCTCCCCGCATTGCACTTTGGTGAACCTGGTCAGGTCCGGAAGGAAGCAGCCACAGCCAAGCGGTGCAAGTGCCGGGGGTAAGGCTCGCCTCCTTATTTATCGAGGGTGTCACACTCGACAGGCAGGAGGGTGTAGGGCGTATGTCAGCGACTTCAGTGCTAGCGCGCAAATGGCGCCCCAGAAACTTCGCCCAATTGGCCGGGCAGGAACACGTCGTGCAGGCGCTGACCAATGCGCTGACGCAGAACCGCCTGCATCATGCCTATCTCTTCACCGGCACGCGCGGCGTAGGCAAGACCACCATCGCGCGCATCTTCGCCAAATCCCTGAACTGCGAGACCGGTGTAACGGCTACACCGTGCGGGGTGTGCGGTGCCTGTACCGAGATCGACAGCGGTCGTTTCGTCGACCTGATCGAACTGGACGCGGCATCCAACACCCAGGTCGACAACATGCGCGAGCTGCTGGAGAGTGCGCTGTATGCGCCGACCAGCGGGCGTTTCAAGGTGTACATCATCGACGAAGTGCATATGCTGTCGAAATCGGCCTTCAATGCGATGTTGAAGACGCTGGAAGAGCCGCCGTCGCATGTGAAGTTCATCCTGGCCACCACCGACCCGCAAAAAATCCCGGTCACCGTACTGTCACGCTGTCTGCAGTTCAACCTCAAGCAACTGCCGCCAGCGTTGATCCTGACCCATCTGCAATACGTGCTGGGGCAGGAGAACATCCCGTTCGAGATCGGTGCGCTGAATCTGGTGGCGCGTGCCGCGCAAGGCAGCATGCGTGACGCTTTGAGCCTGTTGGACCAGGCCATCGCCTATTCGTCCGGCAAGGTGGACGAGGCGTTGGTACGTACCATGCTGGGCG
This sequence comes from Sideroxydans lithotrophicus ES-1, assembly GCF_000025705.1. Classification (NCBI taxonomy): domain Bacteria; kingdom Pseudomonadati; phylum Pseudomonadota; class Betaproteobacteria; order Nitrosomonadales; family Gallionellaceae; genus Sideroxydans; species Sideroxydans lithotrophicus. The sequence goes on from NC_013959.1 coordinate 1,255,731, forward strand.
CGATTGACCAGGGTTACCTGTTTGACCTGTTGCAAATGCTGCGCGTCGAGGACGGTGCCGGGCTGTTGCGCATTGCCGACGATATGGCCATGCGCAGCCTGGCATTCGAAGCGGCATTGCAGGATCTGGCAACGCTGCTGCACCGCATCGCGCTGGCGCAGACCATTCCAAATGCCATCGCAGAGGATGAGCCGGAGCGTGCGCGCTTGTTTGAACTGGCGCAGCAGTTCACTCCCGAAGAGATTCAATTGAATTACCAGATCGCCATCCACGGGCGCAACGAAATCGATCTCGCACCGGACGAATATGCCGGATTCACCATGACGTTGCTGCGCATGCTGGCCTTTGCTCCGCAAGGTGCAAAGGCGAGTGCCGGCCAGGGTGCGCCGAAACCTGCACCGGTAACAGTGCCCAGGGCAGCGCCAGCTGCGGCTGAATATGTGGCTGCGGAACCGGTGCCCGCGATGCAGTCAGCGTCTGTGCGGACTGTCGAAAGCGGTACCGATCTGGACTGGAATACCCTGTTGTCGCAACTCAATTTGCAAGGTATGGCGCGCGAACTGGCGAAGAATAGTGTGCTGGCGAGCTTTGGCGATAGCCGTGTGGTGCTGAATCTCGCACCGCAACACAAGCACCTGCAAAGCAATAAAATTGCACAGGAAAAGCTGCAGGCGGCGTTGAGCGACTATTTCGTCAAGCCGATCAAATTGACGGTGGAACTTGGGGCAGAGAAGAATGCCGCCACCCCTGCCGCCGTCGAGCAGCAAGAAAAGCAGACGCGCCAGCAGCAGGCAGAAGAAGCAATCAGGCAGGATAGCTTCGTGCGCGAAGCACAAGTTCACTTGGGTGCGCAGGTGATCGAAAATTCGATCAGGCCCATATAATAAATGATGTAAGGAGCATACTCCTTACATCATTTTCCTCGCCTCCGTACCCCTCTGGAGGAACGACTAGCCATTCGACTAAGCCCGCAAGCGGGCAAGTCGCTGGTTATCCCAGAGGGCGAGGGGTACGGTAAGTCGCGATGCGGGATTTTGAATTTTTTCGGAGGAAGTGGAAATGATGAAGGGTGGATTGGCCGGGCTGATGAAACAGGCGCAGCAGATGCAGGCGAATATGAAGAAGGCGCAGGACGAACTGGCCACCGTCGAGGTGGAAGGTCAGTCCGGTTCAGGCATGGTCAAAGTGATCATGACTTGTGCGCATGAGGTACGCCGGGTGAATCTGGACCAGAGCGTGCTGGACGACAAAGAGATGCTGGAAGACCTGATCGTGGCGGCATTGAACGATGCCAACAAGAAAGCCGCCGAAACTTCGCAGAAGCGCATGAGCGGCTTCACCGCCGGGATGAACCTGCCGCCGGGCATGAGCTTGCCGTTTTAAATGAATACTCCTTCCAGTCTGGAAGAGCTGATCAAGGCTTTGCGCTGTTTGCCGGGTGTGGGTCCCAAGTCGGCGCAACGCATGGCTTACCACCTGCTGCAGCGCGACAGGCAAGGTGCCTTGCATCTTGCGCGTTCGCTTGATCAGGCAGTAAGCAGTGTCAGGCACTGCAGCAAGTGCAATAATTTTTCTGAGGAAGACGTCTGTCCCATGTGCCGTTCGCAGCGACGCGAGACGGACATGCTGTGCGTGGTAGAAATGCCTGCCGATCTGTTGATGATGGAGCAGGCGCAATGCTACCGCGGAATGTATTTTGTATTGATGGGGCGCCTTTCTCCCCTGGATGGCCTGGGGGCGAAGGATCTGCCGCTGGAGCGCTTGCTGAAACGTGCACGGGAGCTGTCGTGCGAGGTGATCCTGGCGACGAATTTCACCATCGAAGGCGAGGCGACGGCACACTATTTGGCAACCTTGCTGCGAGCGCAGGGGCTAAAGGTGTCGCGCATCGCCCGTGGTTTGCCGGTTGGCGGCGAATTGGAGCATGTGGATAGCGGCACTTTGGCGCAAGCCGTGCTGGAAAGAAGGACGGTGACAGAATGATCGATCAAGCCGAAACAAGTCAGCCAGGCGAGCGATTGCAAAAGGTGCTGGCACAGGCGGGTATTGGTTCACGCCGTGAGATGGAAGAGTGGATCAGCGCAGGAAGAGTGACCGTGAACGGTACGGTTGCAACGTTGGGGATGCGGGTTGCAGAGGGTGACAAGGTGCAAGTGGACGGACGTAATGTACGTCTTCAATTGCAGACCGAGCAAACCATGCCACGCATTCTGCTGTACCACAAGCAGGAAGGCGAAATAGTCAGCCGCGACGATCCCGGCGAGCGTGCCAGCGTATTCGATGCCTTGCCAAAATTGCGCGGACAGAAATGGATAGCAATCGGACGTTTGGACTTCAATACCAGTGGGTTGCTCATCTTCACAACTTCTGGCGAACTGGCGAATCGCCTGATGCACCCCCGTTTCGAGGTGGAGCGCGAATATGCCGTTCGTGTGCAGGGCCAGATGACGCCGGAGCACATGCGGCAAGTGACCAAAGAGGGCATAGAACTCGATGATGGCGTAGTACGTTTCGAGCAGCTCAGCGATGAAGGCGGCGAAGGGTTCAACCACTGGTATCGACTGGTGCTGAAGGAAGGCCGTAATCGCGTGGTGCGCCGCACTTTCGAGGCATTGGGCTTGCCGGTTAGCCGCCTGATGCGAGTGCGCTTCGGTATCATCGGTCTTCCGCCCCGTATCAAACGCGGCATGATGGCCGAATTGGGCGATAACGAGGTGAGATCGATACTCGAGTGGGTGGGTTTGCCGGTGGGAGTTGCCAGACAGGTGGTTGACGATGGCCGGCGCAACAAGTTGCAGCGTGCTCGGATACGGAAAAATTAAAACTGGCGAGATTGACGTACTGTCGTTAAAATCCGCGGGGTTAAGTGGCATTCTTAAGTGATAACGGCAACCTGGAAGTGAATAACGAGCGGGAATAAATGGAAGAGCGGGGCAACAAGACCATCATCTGTAGCGTAGTTTTCTTGGATATCGTCGAATATTCCAAGAAATCCGTTTCAGGGCAGATATCCTTGAAAGAGCGTTTCAACGCCTTTCTGTCCATTGCTATACGCGATGTGCCTGTCAACGACCGCATTATTCTGGATACGGGCGATGGTGCTGCGATCAGCTTCCTGGGGGACATCAGCGATGCCTTGCATGCGGCGCTGAGCATGCGCAGCAGTCTGCTGAGCGAAGGTGTGCGCATGGAACCGCCGTTGCTGGTGCGCATTGGCGTCAACCTTGGTCCGGTACGCCTGGTCAAAGACATCAACGGCCAGCCGAATATCGTTGGCGATGGAATCAATGTGGCACAGCGTGTGATGGGCTTTGCCGACCCCGGGCAGATTCTGGTATCGCGTTCATATTATGACGCGGTGTCGCGCTTGTCGCAGGAATATGCGGGCATGTTCCATTACCAGGGTTCTCGCACCGACAAGCATGTGCGAGAGCATGAAGTTTATGCGATCGGCTATCCGGGTGATTTCACTTCGACGCAGCAGAGTCTGGCCAAACAATCCAGACAGGCTGGAGCGACAGGTTTCGATGCAGTGCTGTTCCGTCTGGAGAATTACTGGGATGAATTTGTCGCCATCATGGCGCGCTGGGAGCGCGTTGCGATCACTGCGTTCCGCAATGCATCCGGTAAGCAACGCGCTGCTGCCATCGGCGTGGTTGCTGTGGTACTGGTCACTTTGACAGCACTAACGATCAAGCTGGCGAGCCATTCTGCGCCTCAGCACACGCAAATTGCTTCTACAGAGCAGGCTGATCCCGGTAAACCGCCAGTGGCTGCGGCTACCGAGCCCGCGCAAAGCAAAGCTGTCGCTAAGGGAGCCAGGGATGCTGAGGATGCAGAAAAAGTCTCTCCTAAACCGAACAAGAAGCCCCACTCCGAGAAGAAGGTGCAAGGTGTCAAGGAGAGTTCTCGTGTGAGAACTCTGGCGGAAACTATCGGTGCACCGGCAGTGGTAAGCCTTGGAATTCTGCCTTGGGGAGAGGTTTATCTGGATGGTAGAATGCAGGGAGTCAGTCCGCCCTTGCTGGAGTTGCAGGTTGCTCGGGGCAAGCACGAGATCAAAATTCGGAATACGACATTCCCGGTCTATACCAAAGTCATTACGGTGAAGCCGGGAGAGAGAATAAGAATTAAGCATACGTTCGCCAATTAACAATTGTTGGTGATGGCAAAGAATTAGGAGAGTATGGATGTTGGGTCGCCATAATGTGATATTGGGCGCGATGTTGGTATTGCTCCTGAGCGGTTGCCATACCCTGAACACTTGTGACGAGTGCTGGTGGTATAACAGAACTGCCGGACACAAATTGAGCAAGGGCGTAGAGAGTTATGAGGAAGGCAACTATATTGCCTCGGTAGAAGCTCTGACCAATGTGCTGCAAGCGAAATTGGCCGATAAGGATGACAAGGTGAGTGCATATAAATATCTCGCGTTCATACATTGCGTTTCCGGGAGAGAGCGGATGTGCTATGAGGCCTTTCACAAGGCATTGCTTCTGAATCCGAAGTTCGAACTGACCCCGGCTGAGGCTGGTCATCCGGTCTGGGGGCCGGTTTTCCGCAGTGCGAAGGCAAAATTTGGCAAATAACTATTCATCACTGGGCACATGATCAGTCATTTGGGGCGTTATGAGGTTGTCGGCGAACTCGGTCAGGGGGCGATGGGGGTCGTTTACAAGGCCACCGATCCGCTGATCGACCGTATCGTCGCCATCAAGACCATCACCTTGAGTCTTGCGCAGGAAGAGCGCGAGGAATACGAGGGGCGGTTCTACCAGGAAGCCAAAGCGGCCGGTCGACTTAGTCATCCCAATATAGTAACCATCTACGATGTCGGACGCAGTGGCGACATCGCATATATCGCGATGGAATTCCTGCAAGGCCGGGAGCTGCGGGACATTCTCAATGACGACAAGCTGTTGCCGGTCGACCAAGTGCTCGATATCGTGTCGCAAGTTGCCATGGGCCTGGCTTACGCGCACGAACACGGCATCATCCATCGCGACATCAAGCCATCCAATATCATGGTGGGCCGCGATGGTCATGTGAAGATCACCGACTTCGGTATCGCACGCATGGCCTCTGCCGGTGTCCGCACTCAGACTGGCATGGTGCTTGGCTCGCCCAAATACATGTCTCCCGAGCAGGTGATGGGCAAACTGACCGACCAGCGATCGGACATATTTTCGCTTGGCGTTGTGTTGTATGAGATGCTGACCGGGCAGCCTGCCTTCATGGGGGAAAACGTCAATGCCATCATGTATCAGACCCTGAATGCGATTCCGCAGCCGCCGAGATCCTTGAATCCGGCTGTCCCGGAAATGCTCAATTTCATCGTTGCAAAGGCGCTGGCGAAAGATGTGGAGAACCGCTACCAGAATGCCAAAGATTTTGCGAATGACCTGCGTGCCTGCCGCGGTACCATGCCGAGCACTGTGCTCTCCGCTGATATCGCAAATGCTCCGAGTGCTTCCTTTGTTTCGGGGACGGCTCCGCAGGAGGGAGAGGTCAGCGAGGAGGCTGATCCTGCGATTACAATGAGGCTGTCACCGTCTTTTGATTCCGCCGGGGCGACGATGCGTCTGGCTGCGATGACTGCAAGCAAGGAAGACGTGGAAGAGTTATCCAAGACATTCAAGATGGTGCGTCCCAGCATTGATGAGATAAACCAGGCCGCTCCCCAATCGCCAGTGTTTACGAGGCATACAACAGGCAACGTAACGTATCCGGAACATGACGCGCGATCTGCCAAGGGAGGCGGGCTTATCTTGATGGCCATTGTAGCCTTGATCCTGATCGGCCTGATCTCTGCGCTTCTGTTCTAGCGTCCCAATAAGTGCCAGGAATGCAGCGGTCTTTCAAGTTGCGCCCGTCGCGTTCACTCGCTCTGTACTTTTTTATCCTCTGTTCTGCAGCGCTGGTTGCGCTATGGTTGCTTCCATTGCCGAAGTTGCCATTGATCGGCATGACTGTGTTGGTGCTGTGTTGGGGCGGGTATTGCCTGCTGCTTCATGCGAATCTGCGTATGGAGCATTCCTGCATAGCTTTCCGCCTTGAAGATGACGGCAATATAGTGCTGGTTTTACGCAATGGCAGACATGCGCCATGCAGGATATCCCCGGATAGCGTGGTCACGCCCTATCTGGTCATTCTGAACGTTGTTTTAAATGAGAAAGGTGGCAGGCGCAGCCTGCTGATATTGCGAGACGGGACCGGGCAGGAAAGCTTTCGCCGCTTGTGTATCGCCTTGAGGTGGGGAGATGCATCGAATCAGGCTGCAACATAGCTCGGTGGTGTCAGCACAGTGGGGTGAGCTTCGGGCAGCATTTGTGGATAGTCCTTGCTGAAGTGCAAACCGCGGCTTTCGTGCCGGGACAGGGCGCTTTGTACGATTAGGTCGGCAGTTAATACCAGATTGCGCAACTCCAGCAAGTCGGCACTGACGTGGAAATTGCTGTAATACTCGTTTATTTCCTCGTGCAGCAATTTGATGCGATGTTGTGCGCGCTGCAGGCGTTTGGTCGTGCGCACGATACCGACATAGTCCCACATGAATCGACGCAATTCATCCCAGTTATGCGAGATCACCACGGTTTCGTCTGCATCTGTCACACGGCTTACATCCCATTGCGGTAGTTCGGGGATTGGTCTTGCATGGCTGTCGAGTATGTCCAGCGAAGCGGCTTCGGCGAACACCAGGCATTCCAGAAGCGAGTTGCTTGCCAGGCGGTTGGCGCCGTGCAATCCGGTGCAGGCGGTTTCACCGATAGCGTAAAGTCCGTTCACATCGGTACGTCCGTGCAGGTCGGTCATAACTCCCCCGCAGGTGAAATGAACGGCTGGAACGACCGGTATCGGCTGTTTTGAAATATCGATTCCGAGTGCCAGGCAGCGCGAGTAAATGGTCGGAAAGTGCTCCTGCAAGAATTCGACGGGCTGGTGCGAGATATCCAGATAGACGCAATCCAGGCCCCGTTTCTTCATTTCGAAGTCGATGGCGCGGGCTACGATATCGCGCGGTGCCAGCTCTGCCCGGTCGTCATGCCATGGCATGAAACGTGTACCGTCGGGCAGTTTCAATGTCCCGCCCTCGCCGCGTACCGCTTCGCTGATAAGAAAGGATTTGGCATGTGGGTGATATAAGCAGGTTGGATGGAACTGGATGAATTCCATATTGGCGACCCGGCAGCCGGCGCGCCAGCCCATTGCGATGCCGTCGCCGGTGGCGGTGTCCGGATTGGTGGTGTAGAGATAGACTTTTCCTGCGCCGCCAGTGGCAAGTACGGTGTTCTGTGCCGAAATGGTGATTACTTCACCGCTAAGAGTGTTCAGGGCATAAGTGCCATGGCAGCGATTGTCATCCTGGCGCAATTTTTTTCCGGTAATGAGATCAATGGCGATGAAGCGTTCCAGCAGGGTGATGTTCGGGTGGGCGCGTACCTTCGCGGCGATGGTCTCCTGTACTGCCTGCCCGGTAGCATCGGCAGCATGGATGATGCGACGATGGCTATGACCGCCTTCGCGAGTGAGATGGTAACCATTGTTTGAATCGGCATCGCGGGTGAATGGCACCCCCAGCGATATCAGCCAGTCGATGGCTGCCGCACCATGTTCAACTACGAAGCGAGTGGTTCTTGCGTCACACAGTCCAGCCCCGGCGACAAGAGTGTCCTGGATATGATCCTTTAGCGAGTCGTCGGGGGAAAGTACCGCGGCAATGCCGCCCTGAGCCCATGCACTGGCACCTTCCAGAAGCGATTTTTTGGTTATAACGGCGACTTTTTGTCTGTCTGCCAGCTTGAGTGCCAAAGACAGGCCAGCCAGTCCGCTACCGATGATGAGTGTATCGAAACGCAGCACGCAACTATTCCAGTCAGGTTATTTTCTTGGCGAACTATAGCAAACTTGTGAGGGTATCAAACCGGCGTTGTGAACTTATTTCTGCCCTGGATGTCAATGTCGTGACATTGGCAAAGCTGACGTTTGAGCATCCGTCCGGTTATACTATCGAACCGCTTGGGAGCGGTTCAAATCAATAAGCCGGGAAACGGAATGGGTGACAGGGAGGTCGATCAACAACTGGTGGAACGGGCGCAACGCGGCGACAAGCACGCGTTCGAGTTGTTGGTGGCAAAATATCAGCGTCGACTGGGCCGTCTGATTTCGCGTTTTGTGCGAAATTCAGCTGAGGCAGAGGATGTCACGCAAGATGCGTTCATCAAGGCATATCGCGCCTTACCTGCGTTTCGGGGGGATAGTGCGTTTTACACTTGGTTGTACCGGATTGGCATCAATACCGCAAAAAACCACTTGGTGGCGCAAGGTCGCAGAGCGCCCACCAGTACGCCGTTCGATGCGGATGAGGCGGAAGATTTCGAGGATGCAGCGCTGTTGCATGAAGTGGCGACGCCCGAGAATGAACTGATGAGCAAGCAAGTTGTGGAAGTAGTGAACTCCTCATTGCAGGAATTGCCTGATGATTTGCGCACGGCATTGACCTTGCGTGAGATTGAGGGGTTGAGCTATGAAGAGATTGCAGCGGTGATGGATTGCCCGATTGGCACCGTCAGATCGAGGATATTCAGGGCACGCGAGGCGATAGCAACCAATTTGCGTCCATTGTTAGGTACGAGTGAAGATAAAAGGTGGTAAAGATGAAACAGGAAATTTCTGCGCTGATGGATGGTGAGATGTTCGAAGACCAGGCGGATGCCTTGTTGGACAAGCTCAAACGCCATCCTGAAGTACAACAGGAGTGGGGAAATTATCATCTGATAGGCGACGCCTTGCGACAGCCCGACCACATCTGTAAAAACTTCGGAAAATCTTTCCATGAGCGATTGAAGGCCGAGCCAACCGTAATTGCCCCATACAGCCGTACTACACAGCGTGTCCGCAATTTTGCACTTTCTGCCGTTGCATCCGTGATGGCGCTGGCCTTGGTGGCCTGGCTGTCCCTGCAAGTCGGCAGCGAACCTGCGCCGCAGGTGGCAATGATTCCGCAGGACAATATCTCTGCGATTCGCCCCGCATCCGCTCAAGTCGACGATTATCTGATGGCTCATCAGGAATATTCGCCCAGTGCGGACATACACGGTGCTGCCTCTTACATTCGCGCGGTGGCGGGCAGATAGTGCGGCGTACGATGCGACAATACAGTTATCTGTTCTTTATGCTGTTGCAGCTGGGTGTTGCGTCGGCATTTGCCGATCCATTGCGTGCAGATGAGTCGGATTGGCTGAAGACCATGGCGTTTGCGGCGCATCAGACCGATTACAGCGGGGTTTTCGTTTATCAATCGGGCGGACGTGTCGAAATGTCGCGCATTACCCATGTCTCCGATTCTGCCGGAGAGCATGAGCGCCTTGAGGGTATAGGTGGAGAGCGGAGAGAGCTTATTCGCGACAATGATCAGGTATGGTTGTACACCGATGGACACAAGGTCCGGGTGGAAAAACGCCAAATCAAGCGCTCCTTCCCTGCGTTATTGCCCGAACAGATTTCGCTTCTGAAAGAGAATTATTCAGTCACTCAGGCTGAGGAAGATGAAGTGGCCGGTTATCATGCCCATGCCGTCGTTTTCCTGCCCAGGGACAATTTGCGTTATGCACGCAAATTGTGGGCGGACAGCGACTCGGGTTTGTTGCTTAAAGCAGTGGTGCTGAATGATCGGGGTCTGGTCATTGAACAGTATGCATTCATGCAGTTGAATATAGGCGGCAATATCGATCGCAAATGGATAGTACAAGACAAGCCTTCAGCTGCAATGGTTCAGGAACTCCATCTATCTCCCTTGCCCAAAGTTGAGCTGCTTGAGGAGCCATGCGGTTGGCAGGTGGATGCTCTTCCTTCCGGATTCAAGAAGATACTTGAAATGCGTCGTCCGTTCCGGGCAAACAAGGAACATGTCATACAGATGGTGTTCTCCGACGGCTTGGCGGGCATCTCGGTGTTTATCGAAAAATCCCAGGACGCGTCGTATCTTCATTCCGGATTGTCCGGGCAAGGTGCTGTGCATATCTATAACCGTATCGTGGGTGACCATCTGATCACTGTGGTCGGCGAAGTGCCATCAAGGACAGTAATTCAAGTGGGCGATTCAGTTCGCTATGCGGGACAATGACATGCTGGAAATGCGCGCCATCGTCATTCATGTTCATGGGGATAGTGCCTCGGTAAAGCCCTTGGGTACGGGCGGCTGCGGCCATTGTGACAGCGAAGGCGGTTGCGGCAGCGGAACTCTGACGAAGTTGTTTTGCAGCAACAAACCTCGTCTTTTCAACGTTAGCAATGCTGCTCGCGCCATGGAGGGTGACGAGGTGGAAGTGACCATCCCCGACGGGGCCTTGTTGCGCGGCGCCATGAAGATGTATGTGGTGCCTATGGTTCTGCTTCTGGTTGGTGGTGCGGCGGGATCCGGTTTGGCTACCGCAACGGTCGGGCATGACGCTTACGCGGTTGTCGGCGCACTCTTCGGTTTGGCGATCGGTTTTATTTATGCAAAATTGTCCCCGGGAATCGGGCAGGCAGTTGCTTCATCTGTTGTTAGATCGCAGTCTGGTCATTAATCAACGATCCATCTGGAGGCTGATCATATCATGCTGAAAAAACTGGTTTTTTTTGCATTTTTCGGGTTGTTCGCCCATTTTGCCGCTGCCAACACCTTGCCCGATTTCACCGTGCTGGTGGAACAGCAGGGAGCGGCAGTGGTGAATGTGAGTACAACGCAAATCATCCACAACCCGCAAACATTCCAGGGCATACCCAGCTTGCCTGAGAACGACCCGTTCAACGAGTTCTTCCATCATTTCGCTCCGCAAGCGCCGAGCGAGCAGGAATCGCAGTCACTCGGCTCGGGCTTCATCATCAGTTCAGACGGCTACATCCTTACCAATGCACATGTTATTGATCACGCAGACAAGATCACGGTCAGGTTAACTGACAAGCGTGAACTCAAAGCCCGGGTGATCGGCGCCGACAAGCGCACAGATGTGGCATTGCTCAAGATCGATGCGACAGGCTTACCCAAGGTTACTCTGGGATCACCAGATCAACTCAAGGTGGGCGAATGGGTGGTGGCGATCGGCTCGCCTTTTGGTTTTGATAGTAGTGTCACTGCGGGTATCGTCAGTGCCAAAGGGCGGTCCTTGCCGCAGGAGAACTATGTTCCCTTCATTCAGACGGATGTGCCGATCAATCCAGGCAATTCCGGCGGCCCGCTGTTCAATATGAAGGGAGAGGTGGTCGGCATCAATTCCCAGATATACAGCCGTTCCGGCGGATACATGGGGCTGTCGTTCTCCATCCCCATCGACGTTGCGATGGATGTGGTCAACCAGTTGCGCAGTACCGGCAAGGTGACGCGCGGACGCATCGGCGTGACCATTCAGGAAGTGACGCGCGAACTTGCTGACTCTTTCGGCTTGACTAAGGCTGGCGGTGCGCTGATATCCAGCGTGGACAAAGGAAGCCCTGCGGAAAAGGCAGGAATTCGTGCCAGTGACGTAATCCTGAAGTTCGATGACAAGGTGGTGACTTCATCGGCATACCTGCCACGTATCGTTGCCGCGACCAAGCCCGGCAGCAAGGTTAAGGTGCAATTGTGGCGCAAGGGCAGCACGCTGGATGTATCGCTGGTGGTTGGGGAGATGAGGGATGAGGGTGCTGCTGTACAGCGGGGCGGCAACCGCGGCAGCGCAGAGGGCTCTTCTGAAAGCGAAGCTCGCCTTGGTTTGGTTGTGAGCGAATTGAATGACCAGCAAAAGGCGGAACTGCAGGTGGCTGGCGGTTTGATTGTGGAAGAACTGAAAGGTCCGGCTGCACGCAGTCAGCTGCAGCGAGGCGATGTGATTCTCGCTGTCGGCAACATAGAAATACACAGTGTCGATCAGTTCAACGAGGTGCTGAAGAAGGTGCCGCATGGCCGCAACATTGCCTTGCTGGTGCGCCGTAGCGATGGCACGGTGTATGTCCCGATCAAGATGGATGATAAGTAAGCAAGCCTTTGTCGCTCAGCGTATCCCGTCAAAATCGGCTAGAATTCGCGCTTTGCGAAATAGCCGCTTTCGACGGGATTTATCATTTTGAGCCACATGCAGCATATCCGTAACTTCTCCATCATCGCCCACATCGACCACGGCAAATCCACTCTGGCGGATCGCATCATCCATTTATGCGGAGGCTTGTCGGACCGCGAGATGGAGGAGCAGGTGCTGGATTCGATGGATATCGAGCGCGAGCGAGGTATCACCATCAAGGCACAGACCGCGGCATTGAACTACAAGGCGCGAGACGGACAGTTATACAACCTGAATCTCATCGATACGCCGGGGCACGTGGATTTCTCATATGAAGTCTCCCGTTCGCTCTCTGCCTGCGAAGGCGCGTTGCTGGTTGTGGACGCTTCGCAGGGGGTGGAGGCACAGACCGTCGCCAATTGCTATACCGCGCTGGATCTGGGTGTCGAGGTGGTGCCGGTATTGAACAAGATCGATCTTCCTTCCGCCAATCCGGAGAATGCGATCGCCGAGATCGAGGATGTCATCGGAATCGGTGCGCAAGATGCAGTGCGTTGTTCGGCCAAGACTGGAATGGGCGTGGAAGACGTGCTGGAGGCATTGATCGTCAAGGTGCCGCCGCCCAAGGGGGATGTCGATGCGCCGTTGCAAGCGCTCATCATCGACTCGTGGTTCGACAACTATGTCGGCGTGGTGATGCTGGTGCGCATTGTCAATGGCACGCTGAAGCCGAAGGACAAGATATTGTTCATGGCGACAGGTGCTCAGCACCTGACCGAGCATGTCGGGGTGTTCACGCCGAAATCGCAGGATCGCGATTCCCTATCGGCTGGGCAGGTCGGTTTTGTGATCGCCGGTATCAAGGAGTTGAAGGATGCCAAGGTCGGCGATACGGTCACCTTGGTGTCCAGGCCGGCCGCCAGCGCACTGCCGGGTTTCAAGGAAATACAGCCGCAGGTGTTCGCCGGACTGTTCCCGGTGGAGTCCAACCAGTATGAAGCGCTGCGCGATTCGCTGGAAAAATTGAAGCTCAACGATGCAGCGCTGCAATATGAGCCGGAAGTCTCGCAGGCGCTCGGTTTCGGCTTCCGCTGCGGCTTCCTCGGCTTGTTGCACATGGAAATCGTGCAGGAAAGGCTGGAGCGCGAGTTCGACATGGATCTGATCACCACCGCTCCCACGGTGATCTACGAAGTGGTGCAGCGCGACGGCACCGTGCTGATGGTAGACAATCCGTCCAAACTGCCGGACCTGTCCAAAGTGGAAGAAATCCGCGAGCCCATCGTCAACGTCAATCTTTACATGCCGCAGGAATATGTCGGTTCGGTTATCACGCTATGTACACAAAAGCGCGGCGTGCAGATCGACATGACCTATCACGGCAAGCAAGTGCTGCTGAAATACGAGATGCCGATGGGCGAGATCGTGCTGGATTTCTTCGACAAGCTGAAATCGGTGTCGCGCGGCTATGCTTCGATGGATTACGAGTTCAAGGAATATCGTCCCGCCGATGTGGTGAAGGTAGATATGCTGATCAACGGCGAGAAGGTGGACGCGCTATCCATCATCGTGCATCGCGCCAACAGCCAATATCGCGGGCGCGAAGTGGCGGCGAAGATGCGCGAACTGATCCCGCGCCAGATGTTCGACGTGGCGATCCAGGCAGCCATCGGGGCCAACATCATCTCGCGCGAGAACGTGAAAGCCTTGCGCAAGAATGTGCTGGCCAAATGTTATGGCGGTGACATTTCCCGCAAGAAAAAGCTGCTGGAAAAACAGAAAGCAGGCAAGAAGCGCATGAAGCAGGTCGGCAGCGTAGAGATTCCGCAGGAGGCATTTCTCGCCATCCTGCGTGTAGACGATAAATAACCAGAACTGGAAGAAGAATGACTTTTGCCTTGATCTTGATCTTGTTGATATTGCTAACTGGCGTGATCTGGTTGATGGATCGTTTTTTGCTGCGTGCAAAACGTCCTGCAGGGGTAAATGAACCATGGTGGGTGGAATACGCTAAGAGTTTCTTCCCGGTGATTCTGATCGTCTTCTTGTTGCGCTCATTCCTGGTTGAGCCGTTCAAGATACCGTCCGGCTCGATGATCCCAACTCTGCATGTGGGCGATTTTATTCTGGTCAACCGTTTTACCTATGGCCTGCGCATTCCCATCATCAACAAAAAAATAGTCGATATCAACCAGCCACAGCGCGGCGATGTGATGGTCTTCCAGTATCCGGAAGACCCGTCGGTGGATTATATTAAGCGTGTGGTGGGGGTGCCGGGAGACCAGCTGGTCTATCGCGACAAGAAACTCTGGATCAATGGCGAGCTGCAAGTGCAACAGCGCGATGGCGACTACAATTATGTGGAGAGCGAATTGCGCTTTGTGCACACCGAGCGATATAAAGAGAACCTGGGGGGCAAGACCCATGCGATTCTGCTCAATCCGGATATGCCTTTGGTGCATCTGGGCAACGTGGCGGAATTTCCGCTGCATGAGCAGTGCAGTTACAGCGATATGGAGGTACGTTGTACTGTTCCGCCTGGACACTACTTCATGATGGGCGACAATCGCGACAACAGTCGCGACAGTCGCTATTGGGGGTTTGTGCCTGACGATATGATCGTCGGCAAGGCATTTTTGATCTGGATGAATTTCAACGAACTGGGTCGTGTGGGTCTATCGATCAAGTAGCCAGGGGACTTGTGAAAGGAGTGGAGATGAAAGCAACAATGTTCAAGCAGCGTGGTCTGGGCTTTTTCGGTATGGTTCTGGTTGCGGCTGGAATAATCTTTGTGGCGATACTGGGTATGAAGCTGGTCCCGCCTTATATCCATAGTGCCCAAATCGCCCAGATATTTCGAACGATGGCCAGCGATCCGTCGATGCAGGATGCTTCGATCAAGGAAATCAAAGCCTCGTATGACAAGCGTGCAAACATCGATTACATCACCGATATAACCTCTGATGACATCGATATCATCAAGGCCGGTGGACGATTGAGCATCAGCGCCAGCTATTCGGTCAAGATTCCGCTGGCAGGCAACATTACCCTGCTGCTCGAATTCAACCCCAGCAGTTCATGATTTTTCATGAAGCACGCGGCACTGTGTAAGCGACTGGGCTACCAGTTTTTGCAGCCACAATTGCTGCAGCGTGCGTTGACCCATCGCAGTTACTCGGCCGCACATAACGAGCGGCTGGAGTTTCTCGGCGATAGCGTGCTGAATTGCGCCATTGCCAAATATCTATATGATACTTATCCAGACTTGCCGGAAGGCGATCTGTCACGTCTGAGATCCAATCTGGTCAATCAACAGACTTTGGCTATTTTGGCGCAGCAACTGAATTTGGGCGAACAACTATTGCTGGGCGAGGGCGAACGCAAAAGTGCGGGATTCCGCCGTCCTTCAATTTTGGCTGATGCACTGGAGGCCTTGTTTGGAGCGGTGTTGCTGGATGCTGGTTTCATGGCTGCAGAAAAGGTGGTGTTGGGCTTATATGTCCCCTTCATCGTGCAGACCGACCTGAAGACGCTGGGCAAAGATGCCAAGACCTTGTTGCAGGAGCATCTGCAAAGCCGAAAACTGGCCCTGCCTCAATATCATGTGGCCGAAATCAAGGGTGAAGCGCATGCGCAAACATTCGTCGTCACCTGCGAGATCGCCCAACTTGGTCTGGTCAGCCAGGGAGAAGGAACCAGCCGCCGCATCGCCGAGCAAATCGCCGCAGAACGCGCCTATCAACAAATCAAAGAAACTCAATGACTGAATCTCAAGTTTTCCATAGCGGCTTCATTGCCATCGTAGGACGTCCCAATGTCGGCAAGTCGACTTTGCTCAATCATCTGATCGGGCAAAAGATCAGCATTACTTCTCGTAAGGCACAGACTACCCGCCATCGCATCACCGGCATCCTCACTGAGGCTGACACCCAGTTCGTTTTTGTCGACACGCCCGGTTTCCAGACGCAGCATACCAATGCCCTGAATCGCGGCATGAACCGTGTGGTGACCAACAGTTTGCGCGAGGTGAACGTAGTGTTGTTTGTGCTGGAGGCTCGCCAATTCGATGAGCGAGACCAGCAGGTGATGGGGCTGTTGCCGCAAGATCGCCCGGTCATACTGGTCATCAACAAGGCAGACCTGCTTGCCGACAAATCCGAACTGTTGCCCTTTATTGAAAAAATCTCGGCTTTGCGCCATTTCGCCGCGATCGTTCCGGTCAGTGCACGGCAGGGAAAACAGCTCGATACATTGCTGGAAGCCATACGCCCCTACATCCCGGAGGGCGAACACCTGTATGCCGAAGATGAGATCACCGACCGTAACGAGCGTTTCCTTGCCGCAGAGTTGCTGCGCGAAAAAGTGTTCCGCTTCACCGGCGAGGAGCTGCCTTACTCGGTCAGCGTGGTGATCGAACAATTCAAGCTGGAGGGCAAGCTGCGCCGAATCCACGCCGCCATTCTGGTCGACAAGGAGGCGCACAAGGCCATGCTTATCGGCAGCAAGGGAGAAAAGCTCAAAGAGATCGCAACCCAGGCGCGCCTGGATATGGAGAAACTGTTCGACGGCAAGGTGTTTCTCGAAGTGTTCGTCAAGGTCCGCAGCGGCTGGGCGGATAGCGCCCATATGCTGAAGACGCTGGGGTATGAGTAACGCGGCATCCAAACAACGCATTCAGGACGAACCGGCCTTCGTACTGCACAGCTATCCATTCCGCGAGACCAGCCTGATACTGGAGGTGTTCAGCCGTCGGCACGGACGTGTCGCGCTGGTGGCGCGCGGGGCGCGGCGTCCCAGGTCGGCGTTGCGCGGCCTGTTGATGGGCTTCCAGCCTTTGCAGATGAGCTGGTTCGGCAAACACGAATTGCGTACCTTGCATAGCGCCGAATGGCAGGGCGGGCAGCCACAGCTGCAAGGAACAGCGCTGCTGTGCGGTTTCTATCTGAACGAGTTATTGCTCAACCTGATGGCGCGAGACGATCCGCATGAGAGCCTGTTCGACTATTATCTGCAAACGTTGCAGCGTCTGGCGCAGGAAGACGATCATGCATTCACGCTGCGCTGCTTCGAAAAGCACATGCTGCAAGAACTGGGATATGCGCTGCTTCTGGAGAATGAAGCTGACAGCGGCAGCCCCATTGTGCCGACGCGGAATTACCGCTATATACTTGAGCGCGGTGCGATAGCGGAAATGGCGGATTCTTCGCAAGGAATGCCAGTATCGGGCAAGACGTTGCTGGATATGGCTGCGGACGATTATCGCGATGCCAACAGTGCGCGCCAGAGCAAACAATTGATGCGCATGCTGCTGGATCACCATCTTGCCGGGAAACCGTTGCACACACGCGAACTGATGAGGGACTTGCAAAAACTATGATCAAACTTGGACTCAACATCGACCACGTTGCCACTTTGCGTCAAGCGCGCGGCTCGCGCTATCCGAATCTGATGCGTGCTGCGCTGATCTGCGAAGAGGCGGGTGCGGATGCCATCACCATCCACCTGCGCGAGGATCGCCGCCACATTCAGGATGCCGACGTGGATATCCTGCGCGGCATGTTGCAGACGCGCATGAACCTCGAATGTGCGGTTACCGACGAGATGATCGCCAATGCGCTGCGTGTGAAACCTCATGACATCTGCCTTGTGCCGGAGAAGCGCGAGGAATTGACCACCGAAGGCGGACTGGATGTGGTCAAGCATTTCGATGCTGTGCAGCGTGCTACGCAGCGTTGCACCGAAGCCGGCATACGGGTTTCGCTGTTTGTCGATGCCGACGATAAACAACTGGATGCGGCAAAGAAAGCGGGAGCTCCCGTGATAGAGATCCACACCGGAAAATATGGCGATGCCGATAGCGTGCCGGCACGCGAACAGGAGCTGGCGAGAATCCAGCGAGCCGCTGTGTATGCGCATTCCCTGGGATTGCAGGTGAATGCCGGGCACGGGTTGAACTATCACAATGTCCGTCCCATCGTGGCGATTCCGCATATTGCCGAGTTGAATATCGGTCACGCCATCATCTCCGAAGCGGTCTTCATCGGGCTGGATCAGGCGGTGAAAAACATGAAGGCCTTGCTGGCAGCATGATCTTCGGTATCGGCACGGATATCGTCAATGTGGCGCGCATCGAGGCGGCTTGCAATCGACATGGCGAAGCGTTCGCAGCCCGGATTTTGAGCGAAGACGAACTGGCCGAATATGCCTCGCAAGTCCATCCGGCAAGATTCCTGAGCAAACGTTTTGCTGCCAAAGAGGCATTTGCCAAGGCGACCGGGCATGGGTTGCGCCATCCGGTAAGCCTGAAGCGAATCACGGTTACCCATGACGAACTGGGCAAACCGATGTTTCAGTTCGATGATGAATTGGCGGCTTATTTGCTACAGATGGGTGTTGCACGGCATCACCTGAGCATCAGCGACGAACGTGACAGTGCAGTGGCATTTGTGATCCTGGAAGGGGAAGATTGATGGGTAATGGGCCTGTGATGCTGGATATTCTCGGTAAGACGCTTACTGCAGAAGACGAGAGGCGCTTGCTCCATCCGCTGGTCGGTGGTGTCATCCTGTTTGCTCGTAACTACGAATCTCCCAGCCAGCTTGCCGAGTTGACGGCCAGCATCCATGCACTGCGCACGCCGCCGCTGCTTATTGCGGTGGATCACGAAGGCGGCAGGGTGCAGCGTTTCCGCGAAGGTTTTACACGCATCCCGCCGATGCGCGAGTTGGGCAAGGTTTGGGACGATCATCCCAAACGCGCCAGGCATCTGGCGCAGCAAGCAGGTTTTGTGCTGGCTTCCGAACTGCGAGCCTGCGGCGTGGACTTCAGTTTTACTCCTGTGCTGGATGTGGATTATGGCGCAAGCGGAGTGATCGGCGACCGCGCATTCCATTCTGACCCTCAAGCCATCGCCGAGCTGGCACACAGTTTACTGCTGGGACTCAGGCAGGGGGGCATGCCAACGGTGGGCAAACATTTCCCTGGTCATGGATTCGTCAAGGCGGATTCGCATTTGGAGATACCGGTGGACGACCGCAGTTATACCGACATCGAATTGTGTGACCTCATTCCATTCCGCCAGATGGTGAACTACGGTCTCACTGCCGTGATGCCAGCCCATGTCATTTATCCCAAGGTCGATTCGCGTCCTGCTGGTTTCTCCAGCGTGTGGCTGAAAAATGTCCTGCGGGGTGAAATGGGCTTTGAAGGATGCATCTTCAGCGACGACTTGAGCATGGAAGGAGCTACGGTGGCCGGTGGGATCGTCCAGCGTGCGGAAGCGGCATTGAATGCTGGGGCAGACATGGTGCTGGTATGCAACAAACCTGAGTCCGCCGATGAATTATTGGCAGGACTGAAGTGGGACATGCCGGCACAAAGCAAAGCGCGTCTTGCACAGATGCACGGGCGTCCGCACTCGCGGACACTGGTGCAGCTGCATGAAGATGCCGATTTCATCAAAGCACTGCATGAAGTGGCCGGCATCGGCATGCGCGAAGGTGAACTGCCCTTGGTATAGCACAGGTTTTTTTCTGATATCGAGAATGAAATTGCGGCTTCTCGAACAGGATTCTTGGAGCTATCATGCGAGCCATCTTGGCCTGGGTATGAGGAGAGCAGAATGCAACAAGTGTCTCGCATGCATCATCCGTTGGAGAAAGAATTTACGCATTTGACAGTGCGCTTCGATTCTGAGAGGGGCGTGTTGTGGACCCTTCTGGATCCAAAAAACGTCCCATGTTTTAACCTTGAGCTGTTAGGACAACTGCGGTCTCATCACGATGAAATCGAGACTCAAGGGAGTCGCATGCCGGATGTTGCTCAGGGACATGAGATTCGTTATTCTGTACTTGCTTCACTTACACCAGGAGTCTTTAATTTGGGCGGGCAGCTTGCCCTGTTCAGGGAATTGATTCGCAGCAGGAATAGGGATGCTTTGTTGCATTACGCAACAAAATGCATAGATGTGATTTATCAGCGGGTGCATCATTTTGGCTTACCGCTGGCTACAATCACATTATTGCAGGGCGATGCCTTGGGGGGCGGATTTGAAGCTGCATTGACCAGCGACATCATCATTGCTGAACGGAGTAGTCAAATGGGTTTCCCGGAGATTCTGTTCAACCTGTTTCCGGGGATGGGTGCATACAGTCTGGTCGCCAGAAAGGTGAATCCAAAATTCGCAGAAAAGATGATCTTGAGCGGCAAGATCTACAGTGCCGAAGAGTTGCATGAAGCTGGATTGATAGACATCTTGGTGGAAGACGGTAAGGGAGTGGAGGCGGTTAACGATTATGTAAAAAAACAGGAACGCCGTTCAAACGGTTTTCTTGCCGTCCAGAAGGCACGCCATCGTTTTAATCCCGTAACTCAGCAAGAGTTGATGGATATAACAACCGTATGGGTCGATGCGGCATTGAAGTTAAATGAGAAAGACCTGAAGGTGATGGATCGTTTTGTGCGTTCCCAGGAAAAGCTCTTCCTGCAGCCACAGGTCCTGCCATCAATGTCTACTGCTGCATGATCTTTCACACTGTGGCTTGATGAGCACCATTCAGATAATGCAATAGTGCGGCTCGTGTTTCCGGGAAGTTCTGCAGGGCCTCATCCAGCAATCCCTTGGCCGAAGACCCCAGTTCGGCGTTGCTGATGGCCAATATCTGGGTGCAAATGGCAAACAATGCCTCTGCCCCAACGTTTCCGGAGCTGCCCTTCAAAATATGAGCCAGTTCCTTGAATGTGGAGTACTCGCGTTTGGACAGGGCAAGGCGCATCGCCTCAAGCAATTTTTCCGTTTCCAGCAGGAAGCCGTAGAGCACGGTTTGCAGGAAGTCATCCTGATCGCCTCCAAGCAACGCCAGATGGTGCAGCGTATCTTCATTGATCAATCCAGCCGAGAATTGCTCCAGGGAGTGAAATAGCTCCGGGGCATCGGTCTTGGCGGGGGTCAGCGTCAACCGTGCTACGGTGTCGAGCAGGGTCAATGCATCGACGGGCTTGGTCAGATAGGCATTGATGTGGGCTCGTTCGCATTCCAGTTTTGCTTCCAGTGTGGCATTTGCTGTCAGGATGATCACTGGTGTGTCCAAGGGGCGCCTGGAAAGAGCGCGATGAACCTTGACGACCTCGAGACCACCCATCTGCGGCATGTTCATATCAAGGATCAGCAGGTCATAGGTGTTCTCTTCCAGCTTGTCCAGGGCCTGTTCACCGTTTTCCACCATATCGACTTTGTGGTTGCCGTGCTTCAGTATCTTCTCGATGATCTGCTGACTGGTACCGTTGTCTTCGGCAACAAGGATGCGAACCCCGCGCTTCCCGGCGGTGCTGCGCTCATAGTGTTCCTTGAACGAGATGACACCCTCCGATGGGCGCGGTGCCATGATTCCGTGCAGTGCGTTGAACAACAATGTCTTGTCGAGCGGTGTGCGCAACAGGCAGGAATAGCCTGCATCCAGATATTCCTTTTCGCTGTGGTTGTGCAGGTCAGGGTTGATCAATATTGGCGAGACTTGTTTCAGTCCGCGCAATTCCTGGATGTTTGCAGCGAAGTCCTTGGCGGTCATGCCGATATTTTGCGGAAAGCATAGTATGGCCAGGTTGGCAGGCCGTTCAATGTTCTTGTCGATCAGGAAAGTGAAGAAATGCGTCAGTGAAGCGGCATGTTCGCAGCGGATACCCCAGCCGGCGGTATAGTCGGTCACGGCGTGCTGCTCCTCGCGCGGCAAACCGATGGTCAGTACAAAAAGTTGTTCCAGCGTTGGTTTGGATTCGACGAGTACAGCGGCCGATTGTTTGAAGAAGGGAATCTCGAACCAGAAAATACTGCCGATCCCTTGTTCGCTTTGCACCCCCATCTTGCCGCCCATCAACTCCACCAGTTGCTTGGAGATCGTCGTGCCCAATCCTGTCCCGCCGTAGATGCGTGTGATGTTCTGGTCGGCCTGGGTGAAACTCTCGAATATCCTGCCCTGAGCTTGGGGCGAGATGCCGATGCCCGTATCGATCACCTCGAAACGAAGCAGGGTCTGGAGATCGCCTTGTTGCAAAGTTGCGATCCTGAGTTCGACACTGCCCTTGCTGGTGAATTTGATCGCGTTCCCCACCAGGTTGATGAGTACCTGCTGCAGATGCAGTGGATCGCCTTGCAGCATGAAGCAAGTCTCAGGCGTGAATCGAACGGACAGGCTGATCCCTTTCTTTTCGACCTGGGGCAGGAACATTTCAAGCGTGCTGTTGACCAGTTTGTGCAGATCGAAATCCGTCTTTTCGGAAACCAGTTTTCCGCTTTCGATCTTGGAAAGGTCCAGGATGTTATCGATCAATTTCAGCAGGAGATGCGCCGATTTCTTCAGCGTGGCAACCAGGTCTTTTTGTTCATCATCCAGGCGTGTGCCCAGCAACAGGTCTCCCGCGCCAATCACCCCATTGAGAGGGGTGCGCATTTCGTGGCTCATATTGGACAGGAAATCACTTTTTGCCTTGCTGGCTCGTCTAGCTTCTTCCAATGCCTGATTAACTTGGTTGCGCAGCTTAAGTATGTATGGGGGAATCAAAATCAGAGTGAGCATCAATCCGATGGACAGACGGGGATTGGATATCCAATAGTCATTCAGAAATATGACAAGAGTGAATCCGAGAATGCTGGTTACATAAGAAGTAATGAGTGACCAGGCGCCGAATCGAATGCCATTTCCTACGATTACCCAAAGGTAAATCCCAAAAAATATCGGTCCAGTCTCCTGGGAAATAAGGATCACATACGTTGTGGCCCCCAGGTCGCAGATCATGGTCAGGAATACTCTGCGTTTTGAGACATTCGGCTTGAACAAAACATATGCGGCAAGCAATATGGAAAATACCAAGTAGCTGCTGGCAAAAATCAATTGGCGCCTGGAAATTATTTCAGGATTGCCAAGCATTATTTCGACGAATAAATAAGTCAGTATCAAGGTTGTAAAGGCGATTCTCAGCAGAACCTGTTCATGCTCGCCATTTTTCATGCGCAACTGACGAATAAAGTGCTGGAATTTTGCCTTCATTGCCATACCTGAACTTTCTGCGATGGAGTCGTATCCTGCAACTGCTGCTGGATCAGGCTGATCTTGCTGAATTGCAGCATGAAAGCTTCGACGCATCCCGGATCGAAGTGGGAGCCCTTGTTCGCATAGATGAACTCGACAGCATCCTGGTTTGACCAGGCTTTTTTATAGGGGCGCTCGGAAGTCAGCGCATCAAAGACGTCGGCCACTGCAACGATGCGAGCATCAAGGGGGATGGCCTTGCCCTTCAGTCCGTTGGGATAGCCGCTGCCATCGTAGCGCTCATGGTGCGATAGCGCGATCTCGGCACCAAGGCTGATATATTTCGAGTGGCTGCTCTTGAGGATATGATAACCGATCGAGGAGTGCGTCTTCATGATCGAGAATTCCTCGTGATTGAGCTTTCCTGGTTTTAGCAGGATGTTGTCCGGGATGCCGATCTTGCCGATATCGTGCATGGGGGCAGCCATCTCTATCAGGCTGCATCGATTCTCGTCCAGCCCCATGCCCTCGGCGATCAGGCGCGAGAACTTGGCCATCCGCAACACATGATTGCCGGTGTCGGAATCGCGGTATTCGCCTGCTTTCGCCAGCCGGAACAACGTCTCCTGTTCGCGTTCGAGTATCCGCCGCGTCGCCTCGGTGACTGCCTTCTCCAGCTGTTCTGAACGATACAGGACTTCTTTGTGGTGCAGTTGCAACGCAAGCAGATTGCGGCAGCGTATCTGGCATTCGTAATGGTTGAAAGGCTTGGTAAGGAATTCGGAAACCCCCAAATCCAGTGCCTTATGGCGTATATCGTTGTCATTCGATACCGTGACCATAATGATGGGAACATGTTCCAGATGTGGTACACGCCGGATCGTTTTGACGACATCCAGCCCGGACATCTCGTCCATCAGGTGATCCACGAGGATCAGATCCGGATGGTTCAATCTCAGCCAGTCGATCGCCCCCAGTGGGGAGGCGAATGCCTGAACAAATACCTCCTTCTGCAAGCTGCGAACGATCTTGTCCAGAATGATCCTGCTGGTGAATTCATCGTCAATGATCGCGATGGTCGGAAGGGATGCGGTGTTGTCGTTTTGTCCGATGATTTCGAATGGCATGTGTTCGTTCCTTTATTAGCGGATACTGCGACACTTGGCCCGTCTTTGTGCGGGATTTTTGGTGGGATTTGGCTTGGAGACATTGCCCCGCCGGGTCGAGCGGATGTAAGTAGAGCCTGCTCTGCTTTCTTCGTCAACTGTCTGCACGGCAGAATGGTCGGCCTCAGGGTTGACGACAAGCAGCTGCAAAACTTCAAGGCCTGCCATTCTAAGCAAGGATTTGAGATAATTCACGCGTATTTCCTACATGGCGTTCGTCCCGGTATTCAAACATGAGTGAATTTCAGCTGAGCCTGTTGGCCATCGGACTGGTTGTGGTGGTTGGAGTCTATCTATACGGCTTCTGGCAGCAATGGCGTTACCGGCGCAGTCTGGGCGATGCATTCAAACCGTCTTCCAGCGATCCAGCCATCCAGGTAGTACCCGCCACGGTCCATCCTGCAGAAGCAGGCGATCCGCCGCCGCACTCGGGCGGATCGATCAGTCCGCCATCAGGCGATGTGTGCGGCCTGCTCAACGATGCCACCGATTATGTCGTTACCATGTTGCTGAAAACCCCGATCACGCCGACGGTACTGGAAACGCTATGGCAGCGCCGTTTCGATTTTGGCAAGACTATCCTGGCCTGTGGCTTGAACACCCACAGCGGTTTGTGGGAACGGTTGATCCCGGAAAGCGAACAAGCATACCGCGCCTTCAGGATAGGCCTGCAACTGGTGGACAGGGCGGGTTCGGTAAGCGAGATGAGGCTGGCCGGATTCCGCGACCTGCTCGGCGATATTGCCGGCCAGCTGAAGGTGGAACTCAATCTGCCCCCGGTCGAAGAGGCGATCAAGCGTGCCCAGGAACTGGATCGCTTCTGTGCCGATGTGGATCAGATGATAGGTATCAACCTGCTGACCAGCGGAGACCGAAAACTGTTCGGAACCGAAGTGTCCAATGCGGCGGGACGCCTTGGCATGGACCTGCAATCCGATGGCGCCTTCCACCTGCTGGATGAAAGTGGCGAGACCCTGTTCAGCCTGGGATCTTCCGACGGCTCGCCGTTCCAGCACCACACCCTTAATCAATCGCGCGTCGACAGCCTGACCCTGCTGCTGGATATCCCCCGTGTGGACGAGCCTGTCCGTCATTTCGATCAGATGGTGGTATTGGCGCAGGAACTGGCTAGGACGTTGCGCGCATCCATGGTGGACGATCAGCGCGTGGCCTTGAGCGATGGTGCCATTGCCCAGATACGTGCACAGGTCGCGGCCACGGAAGCGCTCATGCTGGCCGGGCATATCACGCCGGGCAGTGCGCAAGCGCTCAGGTTGTTCTCCTGATGATCAATCAAGATGTGACACGTCGCGCAGCCTTGTTGCGCAAACAGATCGCGGAATACGACTATTGGTATTACGTGAAGGATATGCCTCGTATTCCCGATGCGGAATACGACAAGCTGTTCCGCGAACTGCAAGCGCTCGAAGCGCAGCATCCCGAGCTGCTTGCCTCTGATTCTCCAACCCAGCGCGTCGGCGGCAAGCCGCTGGATATGTTCCAGCCGGTGCGTCATGCGGTGCCGATGTTATCGATCCGAACCGAGACCGACATCAGCGACCAGGGGGCGATTGCATTCGATGCGCGAGTGCGGCGCGAGCTGGGATTGAACGAAAACGACCCGCCAATTGAATACGTTTGCGAGTTGAAATTCGACGGCTTGGCGCTCAACCTGCGCTACGAGCAGGGCAGGTTGGTGCAGGCCGCTACGCGTGGCGACGGCGAGACCGGCGAGGATGTGACGCAGAATGTGCGCACCATCCACCAGATTCCACTATCGCTGGAAGGGATGTGCCCTGGTGTTCTGGAGGTGCGCGGCGAAGTCTACATGGCCCGCCCTGACTTTGAGCGCTACAACGAACGTCAGCGCCAGCAGGGGCTGCCTACGCTGGTGAATCCTCGCAACGGTGCGGCGGGCAGCATCCGCCAGCTCGATCCGGCACTGGCCGCGCGGCGTCCGCTGAAATTCTTTGCTTACGGCCTTGGAGAAAAGGTGGAAGGCTGGGATTGGCGCGAAACACATAAAGGAGTGCTCGATCAATTGGAGGCATGGGGATTCCCGGTAAGCCATGAATGCAGGGTCGTGCACGGTGCCCAAGGACTGGTGGAGTTCCATCGCCGTATCGAAGCCATGCGCGACAGCCTGCCGTTCGACATCGACGGCGTGGTATACAAGGTCAACAGCATCGCCTTGCAGGAAAAGCTGGGTTTTGTCTCGCGCGAGCCGCGCTGGGCGGTGGCGCACAAATTTCCAGCGGAAGAGCAGGTCACACGTCTTAACGGCATCGAGATACAGGTGGGCCGTACCGGCAAGCTCACGCCGGTCGCCAAGCTGGAGCCGGTGTTCGTCGGTGGCACCACGGTCTCCAACGCCACGCTGCACAACGAGGGCGAGATACGCCGTAAGGGCATACACATCGGCGATATGGTGATCGTGCGCCGTGCGGGCGATGTGATCCCGGAAGTGGTAGGTGTAGTGCCGACAATGAAAGTCGAGCCGACTATTCCGCCGTCTAACACTATTAATTTGGAGCTCACTGCACCGAGTCCAACTTTAAGTGCATTCATGATGCCGACGTCCTGTCCGGTCTGCGGCAGCCATGTAGTGCGCGAGGAGGGGGAGGCGGATGCGCGCTGTACCGGCGGCCTGTTCTGCGCCGCCCAGCGCAAACAGGCCATCCTGCATTTCGCCGGGCGGCGCGCGATGGATATCGAGGGGCTGGGTGACAAACTGGTGGACCAGCTGGTGGACGAGAACATCATCCACTCGTTATCGGACTTGTATGACGAGAAGGTGCTGAATTCCCAG
Organism: Sideroxydans lithotrophicus ES-1; assembly: GCF_000025705.1. Lineage (NCBI taxonomy): Bacteria > Pseudomonadati > Pseudomonadota > Betaproteobacteria > Nitrosomonadales > Gallionellaceae > Sideroxydans > Sideroxydans lithotrophicus. The sequence goes on from NC_013959.1 coordinate 1,282,747, forward strand.
ACGCTGGCTGCACTGGATCGCATGGCGGAGAAAAGCGCGCAGAACATCGTGGATGCGCTGGAAAAAAGCAAATCCACCGCGCTCAACCGCTTCCTGTTCGCGCTGGGTATCCGCCATGTCGGCGAAAGCACGGCCAAGGACCTGGCACGGCACTTCGGCAAGCTGGAAGCCATCATGCAGGCCAATGTCGAGCAATTGCTGGCCGTGCCCGATGTCGGCCCGGTGGTGGCGCAGAGCATCGTCGATTTCTTCGGCGAGGCGCACAACCGCGAGGTGGTGCAGCAATTGCGGATACTCGGCGTGCATTGGGCTGAGCATGAAGGCAGCAGCGTTCGGGAACTGCCATTGTCCGGCAAGACCTTCGTGCTTACCGGAACGCTCGCCAACCTGAGCCGCGATGAGGCAAAATCGCGGCTGGAGGCCTTGGGAGCGAAAGTGGCTGGATCGGTATCGAAAAAGACCGATTGTGTGGTGGCTGGCGTCGAGGCGGGCAGCAAGCTGGACAAGGCGCGCGAATTGAATGTGCCCGTATGGGATGAGCAACAGTTGTTTGACCAATTGAAAGAGTACGAAAAACCATGAAACAGAAAATCACCAAAGCAGTGTTCCCCGTGGCCGGTATGGGTAGCCGGTTCTTGCCCGCCACCAAAGCAACTGCCAAGGAGATGCTGCCCATCGTCGACAAGCCATTGATACAGTATGCGGTGGAAGAGGCTGTAGCCGCGGGTATCACCGATATGGTGTTCATCACCGGGCGGCACAAACGCGCCATCGAAGACCATTTCGACAAAGCCTATGAACTTGAGGCCACGCTTGAGGCTGATGGCAAACTCAAGTTGCTGAGCGTCATACAGGATGTCGTTCCCAAGCATGTGAACTGCATCTATATCCGCCAGGCTGAGCCGTTGGGTCTGGGGCATGCGGTACTGTGCGCCAAGCCGGTCATACAGGACGAGCCGTTTGCAGTGATCCTGGCCGATGACCTGATCGACGGTGAACCGCCCATCATCCAGCAAATGGTGAACGTATTTGCCAAATACCAGTGTTCGATCCTGGGGGTGCAGGATGTGCCGCGTGCCAACACCAAGCAATACGGTATCGTCAGCAGTGTCAATCTGGAAAAAGACATTGAACGGGTAAGCGGCATTGTGGAAAAGCCCAAGCCAGAAGTCGCTCCGTCGACATTGGCAGTCGTTGGGCGTTACATCCTTACGCCGCGCATCTTCCATTATCTGGAAAATATCCAGCCTGGTGCGGGAGGGGAGATCCAGCTCACTGATGGTATCGCCGAACTGCTTAAGGAAGAGCAGTTGTTGGCCTACCGCTTTAGTGGTACTCGCTACGACTGTGGTTCAAAACTCGGATATTTGCAGGCGCAAGTCGCATACGGCTTGAAGCATGAAGAGCTGCGCGAGGACTTTGCTGCTTATCTGAAAACGGTAGCGTGATGCTCAGCAATCAGCAAGCACGCATCATTTTGCAGGATGCGGAGCTGATTCATTCGGCAGACGAGGTGCAGGCAGCCGTGCGGCGCGTGGCCGACGCGATCAATCTGGAGCTGGCAGACCAGCACCCGCTGGTGCTGTCGGTGATGGGGGGCGCTGTGGTATTCACAGGACAGCTATTGCCGATGCTCGATTTCCCGCTGGACTTCGATTACCTGCATGTCTCGCGCTACGGGAACGAGAAACAGGGCGGCGAATTGCACTGGAAAGTCGCGCCGCGCGAAAATGTGCGCGGGAAGGTCGTGCTGGTGGTGGACGACATCCTGGATGAAGGCGAGACTTTGCACGCGATCAGGCAGCGCGTGATGGAACTGGGAGCAAGCAGGTTCTACAGCGCGGTTTTCGCCGACAAGGCGAACGGCAAGAACAAGCCCATCCATGCGGATTTTGTCGGCATGGAACTGCCGGACCGATTCGTATTCGGATACGGGATGGACATTCATGGTGCGTGGCGCAATCTGCCGGCGATTTATGCAGTAAAGGAAAACTGAAATGTTAGCGATCATCGGCGGTACGGGTTTTGCACAATTGACTAACCTCAAGATCACCCATCGGCAAGTGCTGCGCACGCCTTACGGCGAGCCGTCCGGGCCGATGACCTTCGGTACCATCAATCAGCACGAGGTGATGTTCCTGGCGCGCCACGGCTACGGCCATACCATTCCGCCGCACGAGGTGAACTATCGCGCCAATCTCTGGTCATTGCGCGACCAGGGAGCAACGCGCGTCATCGCGGTGACCTCGGTCGGCGGCATCCGCGCAGATCTGGTTCCTGGTACTTTGGTGGTGCCGGATCAGATCATCGATTACACGTATGGCCGCAATTTCACCTATTTCGACGGCAAGGATAAATCGGTCACGCATATCGACTTCACGCGGCCGTATAACGAGAAGGTCCGCCAGCAGATAATCGCCGCAGTGAAACTCGCGGGCGAGGCATGTGTGGATGGCGGCGTGCATGCTGTCACACAGGGCCCGAGACTGGAGACGGCAGCCGAGATCAACCGCCTCGAGCGCGACGGTGCAGACATGGTCGGTATGACCGGCATGCCGGAAGCCTCGCTGGCAAAGGAACTGGGGCTGGCCTATGCCACCATTGCGGTGGTGGTCAATCAAGCCGCCGGGCGTGGCGGCAGTCGCGATGGCGTTCCCCTGGAAACGATCGGGACGGTGATGGGTCCTGCGATGGAGCGTGTGCGGAACATCCTGGAATGTGCGGTAGGGCAAGATGGCGACTAGGGAAGTACTGCGTATGGGCGATGTGCGCCTGCTGCGCAAGGCAGGCGAGGTGCGCCTGTTCGATACGCCGGAGTTGCATGCATTGCTGAAAGACATGCGCGAAACGATGCTGGCCATGGATGGTGTCGGGCTGGCAGCGCCGCAGATCGGTGTCGATCTGCGCGTTGTCATCTTCGAGGTGAATCAGAATCCGCGCTATCCCGATGCCGAAACGGTGCCCCAGACCGTGCTCATCAACCCGGTGCTCACGCCGCTATCCGATGTCATGGAGGAGGGCTGGGAAGGATGCCTGAGCGTACCGGGCATGCGTGGTCTGGTGCCGCGCTACACCCATCTGCGCTACCAGGGGCGCGACGAATACGGTGCGCTGATCGATCGCACCGTGAGCGGTTTCCACGCGCGCGTGGTCCAGCACGAATGCGACCATCTCGACGGCATCCTCTACCCGATGCGCATCCGCGACATGAAGAACTTCGGCTTCAGCGATGTGCTGTTCCCTGACGCCGAGGTGCAAGACGAATAGCATGGCCGTACACCACGAATCCAGAGTGATCCGCAATCTCCTGATCGCCCTGTTGGCGCTGGTGTCGGTGTTCGCCATCGGCACCATGGGCTATCGCCTGCTTGGCGGGCCGCAGTATTCGTGGCTCGATTGCTTCTACATGACCTTCATCACGATCTCCACCATTGGTTATCACGAGGTCGTCGATGTTACACCGCACGAATACGGCCGTCTGTTCACGGTGTTTATCGGTATCGCGGGTATCGGTGTGCTGGGTTATGTGCTTTCCACAGTGACAGCGTTCATGCTGGAGAGCGATCTCAATGTCCTACGGCGGAGAAAGAAGATGCAAAACAGGATCGCGCAATTGAAGAATCATTACATCGTGTGCGGTGTCGGATTGGTCGGCAGCAATGTCGCGCATGACCTGGAAATGACCGGGCGTCCGTCTGTCATCATCGACAGCGACATCAATAACATCCATCATTATCTGGAAACTCATCCGTTGCAGTTGTATGTGCATGGCGATGCGACCGATAACGATGTGTTGCTTGCGGCCGGAATTAAGCATGCAAAGGGCGTTTTTGCCGTGGCGCACGACGACAGTTCCAATCTGGTCATCAGCCTGAGCTCCAAACAGCTCAATCCGAATCTGCGCGTGGTCGCGCGGTGCCATGCGCTGAAGAACGCCGAGAAGACACGGCGCGCTGGAGCGGACGCGGTCATCTCGCCGGATTTCAGCGGCGGATTGCGCATCGTTTCGGCGATGGTGCGACCGAACGTGATGAACTTTCTCGATGAGATGCTGAAATCGGACAGCAAACTGCGCATGGAAGAAGTCGTCATTCCGGATAGCCTGGCCGGCAAACCCTTGAGTGTTTTGTATCACAGCAACAAGGATTGCCTGGTGCTGGCGCTTCAGCGCAATGACGCATGGCAGTTCAATCCCCAGGCCCATCACCAGCTACAGGATAAAGATGTACTGATGGTGATATGTCCACACCAGAAGGACGCAATCGCCTGGAACAGCTGATGCAGGGCATCGACTGATCGCTGTCGCTGGGATGGATGCGGGAGTCGTTGCGGCCATTCTGTTCCCGGTCATTCTGACCAGATAATGATCGGGTGGAGCAAACAGCAGCACTCCGCCAATTCCTGACTTGTGTCAAACACTTGCGCTCGTGATAAAGTTCGGCTACTCAATGCCGTGGTTGGGGGCTCCGTGGAACGTACTTTGTTGCTGGTTGACGATGAGGTCGATGTTGGCGCCGCCCTGGAGCGCCTGCTCAGGCACGACGGCTACAGGATCCTGCGTGCGACCAGCGCTCTGGAAGGCCTGGAATTGCTGGAACAACACAAGGTGGGTGTGATCATTTCGGATCAACGCATGCCCGGCATGTCCGGCGTGGAGTTCCTGACCCGGGTATATGAGCTGTATCCAGACACCATCCGGATCGTCCTGAGCGGTTCCGCCGATTTCGATTCGGTGACTGGTGCCATCAATCGCGGGGCTATATACAAATTCTTCACCAAGCCATGGGACAACGAAGCTTTGCGCGTCGATGTGATGGAGGCGTTCTGGCGTCATGAATTGGCTCAGGAGAAAGAACGCCTGTTGCAGGAGATCCAGAGTGCAAATGTGCTGTTGTCGCAGCTCAACCTGGAACTGGCGTCGGCAATGGAGCACAAGGACAGCCAGATCAAGCGTATCGCACATTACGATTCATTGACGGCGCTGCCCAATCGCCTGCTTTTCCTCGATCGTCTCGACCAGGAGGTCGCCCGGGCGAACCGGGATGACCAGATGGTTGCCGTGCTGTCGCTCGACCTGGACCGGTTCAAGAAGGTCAACGAGTCATTCGGGCATCCTGTCGGGGATCAGTTGCTGCAAACGGTGGCCAAAAAGTTGAGCAGCCAGATACGTGCATGCGATACCGTGGCGCGCATCGCCGACGACGAATTTGCCATCGTATTGACTGGCGTGAAAGCTACGCATGCCGCCGGTGAAGTGGCACAGAAGATCCTGGATTCGTTCGCACACAGCCCCATATCGATAAGCGACAGTGAAGTTTTCATCACTTTGAGCATAGGCATCAGCATATACCCGGTAGACGGAGTGAATACGACAGCTCTGCTCAAAAGTGCGGACACGGCGTTACACCAGGCAAAAAGAGAAGGGCGCAACAACTTCCAGTACTACACCGTTCAGATGAACGCCACTTCATGGCAACGTTTGAAGCTGGAGACTGAACTGCGCCAGGCACTGGCGCGCAACGAGTTCGAGCTCCATTACCAGCCCAAGGTGGACATGGATTGCAACAAGATCGTCGGCATGGAAGCCCTGTTGCGTTGGCAAAGTGCAGAGCGGGGTCTTGTCACTCCAGCCGAGTTCATTCCGTTGCTGGAAGAGACGGGCCTGATTCTCCCGGTGGGAGAGTGGGTGTTGCGTGAAGCGTGCAAGCAGGCACGAGCCTGGCAGGATGCCGGCATCCCCGATGTGCACATCGCGGTCAACCTGTCTTCGCTGCAATTCAGGCAGCCTGATTTTGCCGGTTCTGTCCTGAAGATCATGCAGGAGCATGGTCTGGACCCGGCAATGAATGGGATCGAGCTGGAACTGACCGAAAGTCTGTTGCTGGATAATGTGGCAAGAACGATCGATACGCTGAATACCCTGCATGAAGCAGGTATCCGGTTTTCCATCGACGATTTTGGCACCGGTTATTCCAGCCTCAGCTATCTGAAACGTTTCCCGATAAGCAGTCTCAAGATCGACCAGTCGTTCGTGCAAGACCTGTCCAGCAACCGGGACGACGAATCGATCGTGTCTGCCATCATCGCATTGGGGCGCAGCCTCGGTTTGAGTGTGATCGCCGAAGGAGTGGAAACCGCAGAGCAATCGGCGCAATTGCGCCGGATGGGATGCGACGGAATGCAGGGTTACTTGTTCAGCCGTCCGGTACCCGTTGCCGAGATGACCTATCTGCTGCAAAACAGCGCGAATCTTTTTCCAGCGGGGGCCTGATGGAGCGCACGCTGCTGCTGGTTGATGACGAAGAGAACATCACTTCCGCGCTTGTGCGGTTGCTGCGGCGGGACGGATATTGCATCCTGCGGGCTAACAGCGGCGATGCCGGGCTGGAATTGCTGCGCCAGAACGAGGTCGGCGTGATCATTTCCGACCAGCGCATGCCCGGTATGACTGGTGTTGAGTTTCTGGGCAAGGTGCGCGACCTGTATCCGGATACGGTGCGTATCGTCCTGAGCGGTTACACCGAACTCAATTCGGTGACCGACGCCATCAATCGCGGCGCGATATACAAATTCTTCACCAAGCCATGGGAGGACGACCTGCTGCGGGCCAACGTGGAAGAGGCATTCCAGCGCTACGAGATGAAGATGGAGAATGTGCGACTGACTGCCGAACTCCAGAGGGCGAATGAAGAGCTGCTCAGTATCAATCATCAGCTAGAGCAGCGTGTCGAGGAAAAGACGCGCGAAGTGATGCGTAACCTGAGCATCCTCCAGGTGTCGCAGGAGGTGCTGGAGCATCTGCCGGTGGCGGTAATCGGCATCGGTGACGACGGCATGATCGCAATCGCCAACATGAGTGCGCACCGGATATTTACAGACGTCGGCAACAAGGCCATGGTGGGCGAAGCGGCAACCGAAGTTCTCCCGGCCGAATTGCTTGCTTGTGCCTTGGTCGGTGAATGTCGCAAGCAACAAGGCAGCTTTCCGCACGGCCCTGATGGCAAGCACGCGAATTACTGGTGTTGCCCGATGGGCGAGATATCGCATTCGAGGGGAGTGGTTATCGTCATCGATGTCGAACCATAGAACGGACCGGTTCGATATTTGCCGGAGTTATTGACCGAGGATAAAAGTGCAACCTGGCGCCATTTATGGATAAGAGCGTAATCCTGGACAAACTGCATCAGCTACCCGCCATGCCGCTGGTGGTGAGGGAGGTGATGGACAGCTTCAGAAATGCCAATGTGGGCAGCGCCATCATGGGGCACAAGATTGCGCTCGACCAAGGGTTGAGCGCAAAAGTGCTGCGAGTGGCCAATTCCTCGTTTTATGGATTGGAGCGAGAAGTCGGATCAATACAGGATGCGGTGATGGTGCTGGGATTCGATACCGTTCGCTCGCTGGTGGTTTCGGCGGGTTTCACGCGCGCTTTTCCGCCATCCAAAGACACCTTGTTCGATCGCCATGCTTACTGGATGCGCGGCATTCGGGTAGCGACTTACACTGAGGCGCTGGCCCAATGCCTTGGAGGAGGAAGACAGCTGTCATTTACCGCCGGACTGTTCCATGATGTCGGCCAGCTCGTGCTGAGCATCTGCATCCCGGAAGCTTTCGCCGACATATTGGCGCAGCAGAAATCTTCCGGGACGGATCTGCTCGAGATAGAGCATGCTGTGCTGGGTTTTGATCATGCCGAGATCGGCGCTGACATGGCCAGGCGCTGGAACTTCCCGGCGGCGATCGAACATGGCATCCATTATTGGCGCACGCCGGAAAAGGAGCACTTCGAGCCGATCACAGCCATGGTGCACGTGGCTGTGCAGATGGAGAGCGGTCTGAGTGGGGATGCCTTGATGGGTAGCCTGCCTGAAGAGTTGATCGAACGCCTGCAGATGAGTTGGCAACGCATCGAGGCATGTATGCCTGAGCCGGAGCAGTTGGAAGCTGTGGTCGATTTGATGCTGGAAACATAGATCAGCAGCCCTGCGATTATCTTTTTGTTATGTGCCAATTTTAAGATGGAAATCCTGATGAGCGACATGCACGAGACAACGTCATCACCGTCCCTGGAAGGAAATACCTCAACCTTGTTGTTCGTCGACGACGAGGCCAATGTCCTGTCATCGCTGAAGCGCCTGTTCCATCCTTGCGGTTACCGCATATTGACGGCTGCAAGCGGCATGCAGGGCCTGGAGATCATGCAGCGCGAAGCTGTCGACCTGGTGATCTCGGATATGCGCATGCCGGAGATGAGCGGGGCGCAGTTTCTGGAACAGGTCAACGAACGCTGGCCGGAAACGGTGCGCATCCTGCTGACTGGCCATGCGGAATTGACTGCAACCATCGATGCCATCAACAAGGGGCATATCTATCGCTACATAGCCAAACCTTGGGAAGACAACGACCTTGTGTTGTCCATCCGGCAGGCGTTGCATCAAAAACAACTGGAAAAGACGAATCAGGGCCTGGAAGCGCTGACGCGCAGGCAGAACGAGGAGCTGAAAGAGCTGAACGCCAACCTCGAAGAGAAGGTCAGGGCGCGCACCGAGGAAGTGCGACAGACCATGGGGTTCCTGGAAGTGGCCAACGAGAAACTCAAGCAGGGCTTCATCACTTCGATCCGGGTCTTCTCCAACCTGATCGAGATGCGCGAAGGCGCCTTGGCTGGGCACTCGCAACGGGTCGCCGAACTGTCCAGAAAGATCGCCCAGAAGATGGGATTGAAGGAGGCGGAGGCCCAGGATGTGTTTCTCGCGGCGTTATTGCACGATGTCGGCAAGATCGGCCTGCCGGACTACCTGCTGGAAAAACCGTTCGCCAGCCTGAGCAGCGAAGAACGGTTGGAGGTGAGCAAGCATCCAATCAAGGGGCAGGCTGCGCTGATGGCGCTGGAGCAGTTGAATGGCGCGGCCAAGCTGATACGCAGTCATCATGAGCGTTTCGATGGGCTGGGGTATCCCGACAGGTTGCAAGGACTGGAGATTCCCTTGGGTGCGCGGATCATCGCGCTTGCCAACGAATATGATGCGGCGCAGATCGGCATGCTGTTGAGCAAGCGACTGAAGCAGGCCGATGCCCTGCTGTTCATCCAGGAAGGGCGGGGGGTACGCTACGATCCGGCGGTGGCGGACGCTTTCATGAGCGTGATGAGGTCGGTCAGCAAGGCAGATACACATGTTGTGGAACTGGCACTTCATCTGGAACAGATCCGGCCCGGGATGATGCTGTCACGAGATCTGACGACCAGGCAAGGCGATCTGTTGCTGTCCAGGGAGCACGTGCTGGACACTCCCCTGATCGAGCAGATCAGGAGTTTCGAGTATCTCGGAGAAAAACTGACCATCTATGTCTATGACAAATAGCAGAGCGGTTGCATGAAGGAGAGATGATGCTTGCTGCGGCAGCGGAAAAGTTCGAGACATTCGTCTGGGATGACAAATTCAATACCGGCGTGGAAACGGTGGATGAACAGCACCATAAGCTGGTCGACCTGATCAATCAACTGGGGGCAATCAGCACACATCAATCCGGTACTAACGAGCTGGATGATATCCTGAACGAGCTGGCGAGCTACACAGCGTACCACTTCAGCGTCGAGGAGAAGCTGATGAAGCAGTCTGGCGTGGACGCCGCCCATCAGGATGCGCATCTCAAGGCACATCAGCATTTCACTGCCCAGGTATTGCTTGCGGCGAAGATATTGATGGATGGTGCAGATGTTTCCAGCCAAATGGTTCCCTCTTTGCTGAAATATCTCACCAACTGGCTGGTCCAGCATATTCTCGGTGCAGACAAGCGCATGACGCAGGAGGTGCTGGCATTGCAGGCTGGCGCCAGCCACGAGGAAGCAACCCGCAAGGCGACGGATTTCATGACCCAAGCATCGAACGTACTGCTGGAGGCACTGAACGAGATGTATGGCAGGCTGGGCGACAAGACGCTGGAAGTGATTCAGAAGAACCAGGAGCTGGAAAAGGAACATGAAGCCTTGCAAGCGCTGAACGAACAGCTGGAAGAGCGTGTGAAACAGCGCACTGCATCTCTGGAACAGGCCAACCGCAAATTGATGGCCAGCAACGAGGAACTGAAGCAGCTGAACGAAAGATTCGAATCGACCCAGAACCAGTTGCTGCAATCGGAAAAGATGGCCTCCATCGGTCAGCTGGCGGCTGGGGTGGCACATGAGATCAACAATCCCGTCGGATTCGTCAATTCCAACATGGGCACGCTGGGCAAGTACATCACGAGCATGTTCAGGGTGATCGATGCTTATGCAGCTGCAGAATCCGGAAATGACGGCTCTGCATTAGAAGCGGTTGCCAGGGTCAAGCAGGAAGTGGATTTTCCCTATCTGGTGGAGGACATTCCGAACCTGTTGCAAGAATCGCAGGATGGATTGGCCAGGGTCAAGCGCATCGTGCAGGACCTGAAGGACTTTTCCCATGTCGACGAGTCAAATTGGCAGCATGCGAATATCGAGCATGGCATCGACAGTACCCTCAATGTCGTCAACAATGAGCTCAAGTACAAGGCGGAGGTGGTGAAGGAATATGCCGGACTGCCGGATGTGGAATGCATGCCGTCACAGCTCAACCAGGTGTTCATGAATCTGCTGGTGAACGCGGCCCATGCGATAGACAAGCAAGGCACCATCACCGTTCGCACCGGCATCAAAGGTGATGACGAGATTTGGGTGGAAGTGCAGGACACCGGTAAAGGCATCGCGCCTGAACATATCAACCGTATCTTCGATCCTTTCTTCACGACCAAGCCGGTAGGCCAGGGCACCGGTCTGGGGTTGTCGCTGTCATATGGGATCGTCCAGAAACACCATGGGCGCATTGAAGTGAAAAGCGAGGTGGGCAAGGGGAGCACCTTCAGGGTATGTCTGCCGGTACGCCAGGCTCCTGTGGAAGAAGCTTGAAAAGCTCAGAGCGGTCAGGCAATCCAGGCTTGGGGTCCTGCAGAGCAGTTCTGAGCGAGGTGCTTTAAGGCTTCAGAACCAAATCTCCGGATACCGCCTCGATTCCGGAATGTTGTTAACCAGTAGCGCTACCAGCAGCATGATGAGGGGCCCTAGGGTGGAGGGTATCAGCACATACAAATATCCCAGCTTGTGGATGCCCTCAGAACCGATCACTGCGATCAGACTGGTGGCGGCACCGGGGGGATGCAACGTTCGGGTGAGATGCATGAGCGCGATCGCAGTGCTTACCGCCATCGCTTCCGCAAACCAGGGATACTGGTGGAACAGTTTCCAGCAGGTGACACCCACGATCGCTGACAGGATGTGTCCGCCCAGCAGGTTGCGCGGCTGCGCCAGGGGACTGCGGATAGCGCCGTAGATAAGTACAGCGGTGGCACCAAAGGAACCGATCATCAAGGACAGGTCGGTTCCTTCAAGAAATAGACGATTGACCCAGGCTACCGCAGCTATACCCAGGAAGCCGCCGATCCAGGACCAAATGATCTCGGAGGTGCTTACTCTTGGCGGCCCGCCGCGCGTGGTGCCGCGCATCTTTTGAAAGTATTCGGTGATTTTCAACGCAGATATTCCAGGTTAAATGCGGCAATGAAGTCCTTGCGCAACAGTATGCCAAGCAGGCGGCCGTCGCTGTCCACGATAGGGGTGCTGCGGCCGTCATGCTGGTGGAAGGCAGTAATGACCTCCCCGAAACCGGCATCTTTGGTCACCGTTATCGCCGGGGAGGTCATCGCTTCCTTGACGTGCGTCTCATGACAGCGGTGCTGGAATTCGAAGTCGTCATCAAGCATGTCCAGCAGCAACTCCAGGAAGGTATCTACCTTTAGCCGCCGCAAGAAATCGGTTTCGGTCAGCATGCCTGTGACACAGCCTTTTTCATCCACTACCGGCAGACTCTTCAGGCCGGAACGAACGATGGCTTTGATCGCCTCGTCGAGATACATGTCGGGAGATAAAGGCTCGATACCTGTGCGCATGAGATTGCAGGCTTTGAACTTGGCGAAGAGACGCGCTAATGCATGCCGATGGGCCAAGTGGTAGATCGTCCTGAAATCTTCTGTGGTGATGTCGAGGTAGCCTGGGATGTGCTGCATCGCATCCAGAATATCCTCGTCGACCAGTTCGACTTCCGCAACTTCATTTGTCGAATAGTTATTCTTTGGATCTTCTTTTGAAGTGCTATTCATGCTGAGAATCCAACAAGTAAGTTTCAGGGGCACATATTATCAGCTTGCCCGTTCAACCAGTAACGCTGTTGGCGTAAATACCGGCTATCCAATTCAGACCCTGCTGCAAGAATGGGGAAGGAGGCGCTTTTTTCGTTTGGCGAAAAAATACCCTTGCCTCTTTCAAGACAAGGGCTTCATGACATCGTTATGCCCAGCTACTTATCCGCCTGCCAATTCTTTCAGCACATACGGCAGGATGCCGCCGTTGCGGTAGTAGTCCACTTCGATCGGTGTGTCTATACGGAGGAGGAGCGCGACGTTCTGCTTGCTGCCGTCCTTGCGCGTGATGGTGAGCGTCACATCCTGTTGCGGCTTCAGATTGTCGCTGATGCCGGTCAGATCGAAAGTCTCGTTGCCCGACAGGTTCAGGCTGGCGAGCGAGTCATTGCCCTTGAACTGCAAGGGCAGCACGCCCATGCCGACCAGGTTGCTGCGGTGGATGCGCTCGTAACTCTTGGCGATGACGGCCTTCACACCCAGCAACTGTGTGCCTTTCGCGGCCCAGTCGCGACTGGAACCGGTGCCGTATTCTTCACCGGCAAAGATCACGGTTGCGGTGCCATCGGCGATATATTTCATCGCGGCGTCGTAGATCGCCATCTGTTCGCCCTTGTACAGGGTGTAGCCGCCTTCGATACGGCTGCCGTCTGCGTTCGGCGGCAGCATCAGGTTCTTGATGCGCACGTTGGCGAAGGTGCCGCGCATCATCACTTCGTGGTTGCCGCGGCGCGAGCCGTAGCTGTTGAAATCTTTCACCTCGACCTTGTGGCCTTGCAGATATTTCCCTGCGGGAGTGGAGGGCTTGAAGCTGCCTGCCGGGCTGATGTGGTCCGTGGTGACGGAATCGCCGAACTGCGCCAGCGCCTTCGCGCCCTTGATATCGCCGATCTTTGGAACGGCGGCATCGAAGAATGGCGGACGTGCGATGTAGGTGGAGTCGTCCCACTGGTACTGATTGCCGGTAGGGGCGGGGATGGCGTTCCACAGCGGCAGATCCTTGGTCAGGTCGCTGTACAGGCGCTGGTACACCGCCGGGTCGGCCGCGTACTTCATCACGGTCTGCACTTCGGCGCTGTTCGGCCAGATGTCCTTCAGGTAGACCGGTTGGCCGTCGCGGCCTACTCCGAGCGGCTCGGTGTCGAGGTTGATGTTCATCTTGCCGGCGATGGCGTAGGCGACCACCAGCGGCGGGCTGGCAAGGAAGTTGGCCTTCAGGTTCGGGTGGATGCGCGCTTCGAAGTTGCGGTTGCCGGAGAGCACGGCAGCGCACACCAGATTGTTGTCGGTGATGGTCTTGTCGATGTCCTCACGTAGCGGGCCGGCGTTGCCGATACAGGTGGTACAGCCGTAGGCGGCGACGCTGAAGCCCAGTTGTTCCAGCGATTGCAGCAGACCGGCGTTGGTCAGGTACTCGGTCACCACGCGCGATCCGGGCGCGAGCGAGGTCTTGATGTGCGGCGCGACCTTCAAGCCTTTCGCTACGGCCTTCTTCGCCAGCAGGCCGGCGGCCAGCAACACGCCGGGGTTGGAGGTGTTGGTGCAGGAAGTGATCGCGGCGATCAGCACGTCGCCGTTGCCGATCTTGAGATTGTCCTTGCCGGTCGCATAGCGAGTGTTGAGTTTGTCGGCAGGCTGGTTGAAGCCGTTCTCGGCGATGGGCTTGCTGAACAGCGTGTCGAAGGTCTCCTTCATTTTCGGCAGTGCGATGCGGTCTTGCGGACGTTTTGGTCCGGCCAGCGAGGGCACGATGCTGTCGAGGTCGAGTTCCACCACGCTGCTGTAGTCGATGCTGCCCGCTTTGGGGATGCCGAACAGGCCCTGCGCCTTGAAGTAGGATTCGAAGGCATCCACTTCGTCGGCGGTGCGACCGGTGTTCTTCATGAACTGCACGGTCACGTCGTCGACCGGGAAGAAGCCCATGGTCGCGCCGTATTCCGGCGCCATGTTGGCGATGGTGGCGCGGTCGGGCAGGGTCAACGCGGCAGTGCCTTCGCCGAAGAACTCAACGAACTTGCCGACCACCTTGTGCTTGCGCATCAATTCGGTGACGGTCAGCACCAGGTCAGTGGCGGTCACGCCTTCGCGCAGCTTGCCCTTCAGGTGCACACCGACCACATCGGGGGTCAGGAAGTACACGGGCTGGCCGAGCATGCCGGCTTCCGCCTCGATGCCGCCCACGCCCCAGCCGACCACGCCGATGCCGTTGATCATGGTGGTGTGCGAATCGGTGCCGACCAGCGTGTCGGGATAGGTCACGCCGTCTTTCTGCAGTACGCCGCGCGCCAGGTATTCCAGGTTCACCTGGTGCACGATGCCGATGCCGGGTGGCACCACCTTGAAGGTGTCGAATGCCTGCATGCCCCATTTCATGAAACGGTAGCGTTCGGTGTTGCGCTCGAATTCCATCTCCATGTTGATCTTGAGCGCGTTCGGATTGTTGTAGCTGTCGATCTGTACCGAGTGGTCCACCACCAGATTCACCGGCACCAGCGGCTCGATGACCTTCGGGTCCTTGCCCATCTTTGCCGCGGCATCGCGCATGGCAGCAAGGTCGGCCAGCAGCGGCACGCCGGTGAAATCTTGTAGCACGATACGCGCCACGATGAAGGGGATCTCTTCGCTGCGTGGTGCGTTCGGCTTCCAGTTGGACAGTTCGCGTACATGCTGTTCGGTCACCTTCCTGCCGTCGCAGTTGCGCAGCACAGACTCCAGCACGATGCGGATGGAGACGGGCAGGCGCGATATCTTGCCGATGCCTGCGGCTTCCAGTGCCGGCAGCGAATACAGCGAGGCTTGTTTGCCGCTGGCAAGTTTGAACGATTGACGGGTGTTGAACAGGTTGTGCGACATGAGGTATGGCTCCGAAGTCCGAAACGAGAAAGATGGAGGATTATAGCGCGGCAGGCAGAGTGCTGGCATATGGAGTAAGCGTATGCGGTGCGTATTCCGTCGAGTGCCAGGCAAATGCTTCTGTGATATCGTTCATTTGACCAGTGCGATTCACCGGGACCGAACAGCTTTAACTTGAGATGACAAAACATTACGACAGATTTGGGCTGTTTCTCAGGTTCGCTCCCATTGCGGTTCTATTGGTCGGTTTGCTGCTGACCTGGTTCATCTGGGACATACTGAGACAGCATGCATTGCATGAACTGCAAAGCGAATTCAACAGTGAGGTCAAGGAGATCCACAACAGGATAGACGACCGCCTGGATGACTACCGGAATCTGTTGAGGGGGACCGCGGGGCTGTTTGCCGCCAGCGGATCGGTCGAAAGAAAAGAATTTCATGATTATGTGACCGGTCTGGATCTGGAACAGACTTTTCCGGGTATTCAGGGTCTCGGTTTTGCACAGCTGCTCTCGCCACGGGAAAAGCAACGTTTGATAACGGCAATACGCCGGGAAGGTTTTCCCAATTTTTCCATCAAGCCGGAAGGCGTGCGCGATCAATATTCCGCCATCGTCTACCTGGAGCCGTTCGACTGGCGCAACCAGCGCGCTTTCGGCTATGACATGTATTCCGAACCGGTGCGCCGTGAGGCCATGCAGCGTGCGCGCGATGAGAATGCTGCCGCCATGTCCGGCAGGGTGGTGTTGCTGCAGGAGACGGCTACGGAAGTGCAAAGCGGCTTCCTGATGTACTTCCCCGTATTTCGCAACAACCGCCCTCATGCAACCATCGAAGAGCGCCGCAACAACCTGGTCGGTTGGGTGTACCAGCCATTCCGCATGAATGAATTGATGAACAAAGGTGTGCTGGGGCGCTACCTGGATACGGTCAGGGACGAACTGGATATCGAAATCTATGATGGCACTGCCCGGCAAGCATCCAATATCATGTTCCATCTGGATCAGCCACATTCTGCAGATCAACCGCGATTTGTTTCTACGCATACCATTCGGTACTTTGGCCGCGACTGGACCGTAGTCGTGCGCTCTTTGCCCGCCTTCGAGGCGAAGCTGCAGACCGCACAGTTATTTGCAGTCGCAATCGGTGGCATAGTCATCAGCCTGCTGCTGACTTTGGTTGTGTGGCTGCTGGCGACGACCAACACCCGAGCAATCGCGCTGGCGGAGAGGATGAGCGAGAAATTGGCGCGGACCCTGGATCAGACCATCAGTGCCATGGCGGCAATCACTGAAATGCGCGATCCCTATACGGCAGGTCACCAGCGCCGTGCTGCCGACCTCGCCCGTGCTATCGCGTCGGAACTGGATGTGGATGGCGAACGATACCGTGCCTTGAGTCTTGCGGCGATGACCTATGAGATCGGCAAGATCCAGATCCCGGCGGAGATCCTGAGCAAGCCTGGGCGGCTTGACGAGCTCGAATTCAATATGGTCAAGACCCATGCGCAGGCCGGTTTCGAGATATTGCAGGAGATCGACTTTCCCTGGCCTATCGCAAAGATCGTGCAACAGCATCATGAGCGATTGGATGGTTCCGGTTATCCGCTGGGGCTCAAGGATGGCGAGATCATGCTGGAGGCGCGCATCATCGCGGTTGCGGATGTGGTGGAGGCCATGTGTTCGCACCGCCCCTATCGGCCTGCACTGGGGATTGCGGCGGCGCTGACCGAGATCATCGATCAGCGTGGAACGCTATATGATCCGGCAGTGGTGGATGCCTGCGTCACCCTGTTCCGGGATCGCGGTTTCAGTTTTTCGCCCTGATCGACTGTTCGCAATCGGACAACTATTCTTTTCCTGGTTATCTATTCAGCACTGACTGCCGGTGCAGACGCCGCCGCGCCTTTCTTCGGCGTACGCACCAGCAGCAGCAACGGCAACATCATCACGAAATTAAGCGTGGCGAACCAGAAGCTGTCGATGTAGCCGATGTTCTGAGCCTGGTGCAGCACAGCCCTGGCAGCCATTGCGACGCCTTGCGGATCCTGCGCACCGAGATGGAGCGGGGCAAGATAATTGCGTAGCGCCTCGCTGTACGGCGTGATGTCGCCGCGCAGCAGGCTCCAGCTTTGCTGGGTGCTGCGCGAGAAATAGGTGGCCAGGATGGCGATGCCGAACGATGAGCCGACCGCACGGATCAGGCTGTAGATACCCGCGGCTTCGGCTGCCGTCTCCTTGGGCAGGGTGGTGAAGGCCAGCGTGGAGATGGGTACAAAGATCAGCCCCATGCCCATGCCCTGCAGCATCATCGGCACGATCAGGTCGTTCGCCGTGATGTCGCCGGTGAAGCGAGTCATCATGTAGTTGCCCAGGATGCTGGCGCAGATGCCGACGAAGATGAAATTGCGCGGCTGGATCCGGTTGACGAATTTGCCGACGAAGATCATCACCAGGAACGAGGCCAGGCCGCGTGGCGCCATATACAAGCCTGCCTCGAAGGTCGGGTAGCCGAGGAAATTCTGCAGGAACAGCGATTGCAGCAGCATGCCGCCGAAGAAGCCGATGCCGATGGTGGTCATGATCAGGCTGGCGACCAGGTAGTTACGGTCGCGGAAGATGCGCAGGTCGAACAGCGGATGGTGCTTGCCGGTGAGCGTGTAGACGATGAAAAAAATGAAGGCGGCAACAGAGAGCAGGGCCGCAAACACCAGCGTCTGCGAACTGAACCAGTCGTCCTGGTTGCCACGGTCGAGTATCAGCTGCAGTGCGCCTATGCCCAGACCAAGCGAAGCGAATCCAAGCCAATCCATGCGCCGCTCGCGCGTGGGCGTGTCATGCACATGACGCATGGCGAGGATGAAGGAAAGGATGCCGACGGGCAGGTTGATGTAGAACGTCCAGCGCCAGCTGATCTGCTCGGTGAGCCAGCCTCCCAGCGTCGGCCCCATGATGGGGGCGACCATCACGCCCATGCTCCAGATCGCCATCGCCTTGCCGCGCTGTTCGCCGGGGAATATCTGCAGCATGATGGATTGCGACAGCGGCACCAGCGATGCACCGAACACGCCTTGCAGGAAACGGAACAGCACCATCTGCGCGAGGCTGGTGGCCATGCCGCATAGCGCCGAGGAGACGACGAAACCGGCGATGCTGATCAGCAGGAAGCGTTTCTGCCCGATGCGATCGGTGATGAAACCGGTGAGCGGCATGATGATGGCCGAGGCGATCAGGTAAGAGGTGAGTACCCAGCTGATATTGTCCGGTGTGGCATCAAGCTGGCCGATCATGTTCGGCAGCGCGACGTTGATGATGGTTGTGTCCAGCACCTGCATGATGGTCGCTGCCATCACGGCGATGCCGGTAAGTACACGATTAGAGTTCATCAAAAATTTCCAGGAAAAGACAACTGGCCACAGAGAACACAGAGATCACAGAGTAGAGAGGCGGATGGTTTTGATTTTCTCTGTGTGTTCTGTGTTCTCTGTGGCTTGAATTTGGATTTTGGGGTTACTTCAGCTGCACGCTCACGGTCGCCGTTGCACCGATGCGCAAGGGATGCTCGGCATCGGTCGGCGCAAGCTTGATGCGTACCGGCACACGCTGGGCGATCTTCACCCAGTTGCCCGTGGCGTTCTGCGGTGGCAACAGCGAGAAGGCCGTGCCGGTGCCGCCACTGATGCTTTCCACCGTGCCCTTGAAATGCTGGCCGGGATACATGTCGATCTCGATATCCACATCCTGCCCCGGATGGATGCCGGGCAGTTCGGTCTCCTTGTAATTGGCATCGATATGGAAACTGTTGTCAGCGATGAGTGCGAACAGCGGCTCGCCGACGCCGACCAGCGAGCCTGCAGTCAACGAGAGGTTGCTGATCTGCCCATCCTGGCTGGCGACGACATGTGTGTGTTCCAGATCCAGCCTGGCCTGATCGATAGCGGCTTGTGCCTTGAGTACATCGCCGCGTTCGCCCACCTTGACGGGGGCCGAAAGTGCCTTGGTCAGCTTGGCGTGAGCCTGTTCCAGCGTTGCCTGCAACGCCTGCATGTGGGTCTGCGCATCGTCCAGTGACTGTTGCGAAAGGAAATGCTGCGCCACCAGTTCCTTGTCGCGGGTATAGGTGCTGCGCGCGTTGCCAAGATCGCTTTCGGCCTGAGTGACCATGGCTCGCGCGGCAGCAACTTCCGCATTGTCCTGGCGTGCGTTCTGCCGGGCTTGCGCCAGGTCGGCCTGTGCGCGTTCCAGGGCGATGGTGAACGGTTGCGGATCGATGTCGAATAGTGCATCGCCCTTGTGAACGTGCTGGTTGTCCTTGATATGCACGGCAACGACGCGACCGCTGACCTGGGCGGCCACGTTCACCACATCTGCATTGATGTAGGCGTTTTCCGTGCTGCGCGAACGTCCATAGTAATAAGTGAAGGCAAGGATACCGGGCAAAGCGATGAGCAGCAGCCCGATGATGATCTTCTTCTTGTGCGCCTTGATGCTATCCATGTGCATTCCTTTACTGCGGTGTCAGTTTGCTGCGGATGTTCTGCAATACCTTGAGTGCGGTGCTGATCTCTTCCATGCTCGATTCGGACAGTATCTCTTTGCGCAGTTCGGCGGCATTGCTGCGGATGCGCGCTACCGCTTTTTTGCCTTCGGCGGAGAGGTACAGGTGCTTCACGCGCCTGTCGGTCTCGCTGCCGCAACGTTTGAGCAAACCTTCCTGTTCCATGTGGTCGACCTGTTTGACCAGCGTCGCGGCCTCGATGCCCATTTGTTGTGCCAATTCGCAATGGGTGCAGCCGTCGTTGCGCGAAAGATGCAATAACAGCAACCAGCGCGAATGCGAGAATCCCAGTGGCCGCAGACGGCGATCCAGCTCGGTGCGCCAGGCATGCGCGACCTGATGGAGCGATTCGGCGAATTGTTCGTCCAGCGCTTTCATGGAGTTGTTTGTGTACTAATAGTTAGCATGCTAATCATTTTCATATAAACAGGCGGATTTGTCGAGAAGCTATATTTCCATGAGGGTTATAGCAGGGAGGTCGCTGCGGTACGTAGCGACTCCTCGTCCAGATGCTCGAGCAGAAGCAATTTCGCTGCATCCAGATGAATGAAGTTATTGGCGGTAGATCGCCGATACGCGGGGTCGTAATGCTGGATCAGGAGTTTTTCGACCAGTTCAGGCCAGGCGCCTAGCTCGGCCAATTGCTGCCAATGATCGAGTATCTGACGGCCGTGCAGCGGAAGCAGCGGGGTCAGCCGGGCGATGAGCAGCGCGGGATCGTTGAGGAAGTGCCGGTAATCTTCCATCAGCAAAGCTACACGCGCCTGGACAGGTGCCTCGATCAGCAGGCAATCCGAACTCCGAATCTTCTGCAGCAACGCTTCCGGCATACTGATGAGGCCGATCTTCTTGCTTTCTGCTTCAACGAACACCGGGCGTAGCGGATCGAAATGTCGCAACGCATCCCAGATACGGCTCTCGAACATCTTTTGCGCAGGCTGCGCTTCGTGCGGCAGGTTGCCGAGCAGGGAGCCGCGGTGCTGCGCCAGCGCTTCGAGATCGAGCACCTGTCCGCCTTGTCCGTGCAGCGCATGCAACAAGCGGCTCTTGCCCGAACCGGTCGGGCCGCATACCACGCGGAACTGCAAAACGTCCGGCAATGTTTCCAGATCGGCCAGAACCTGGCGCCGATAGGTCTTGTAGCCGCCTTCGAGCCTGCCGGTCGACCAGCCGACCTGGGCCAGGATGTGCGCCATCGCGCCGCTGCGCTGGCCGCCGCGCCAGCAGTAAACCAGCGGTTTCCATCGTTTGGGCTTGTCGCAGAACAGGTTGTCGAGATGATGTGCGATGTTGCGGGCGATGAGCGTGGCGCCCAGTTTCTTTGCCTCGAATGGCGAAACTTGCGTGTACAGGGTGCCGACCTGGGCACGCTGTTCGTCGTCCAGCACGGGGGCGCTGATCGCGCCGGGGATGTGGTCTTCCGCATATTCGGCAGGTGAACGCACGTCGATGATTTCGTCGTAATCGGACAGTTGTGCTACGGTAGCGACCCTTGGATTTTGCATGGATAGTTATTGTATGAACGACGCAATCAAATTGACACAGTATTCCCACGGTGGCGGTTGCGGCTGCAAGATCGCACCTGCGGTTTTGGCCGAGATGCTGGCTGCAATGCCACAACCGCCATCTTACCCGAACCTGCTGGTCGGCACCGAGAGCAGCGACGATGCGGCGGTATACAAGCTCAATGAATCACAGGCGATCGTCGTCACCACCGACTTTTTCATGCCCATCGTGGACGATGCGCGCGACTTTGGCCGTATCGCCGCCACCAACGCGCTGTCCGATGTGTATGCCATGGGCGCGACGCCCATCCTCGCGCTGGCGGTGGTGGGGATGCCGGTCGCCAAATTGCCGCTGGACACCATACGCGAGATCCTTGCCGGCGGTGCAGCTGTGTGCGAAGCGGCAGGGATTCCGCTGGCGGGCGGCCATTCCATCGATGCGCCCGAGCCGATCTATGGTCTGGTCGGGGTGGGCGTGGTGCATCCCGATCATGTCAAACGCAATGACCGTGCGCAAGCAGGCGACGTGCTGATCCTCGGCAAGCCGCTGGGTGTCGGCATCCTCAGTGCCGCATTGAAGAAAGGCGAACTCGATGCCGCAGGCTATCGGCAGATGGTGGATACGGCCACGCAGGTAAATCGTGTCGGTGCGACCCTGGGGGGTATGGACTGCGTGCATGCGATGACCGACGTCACCGGTTTCGCGCTGCTGGGACATCTGCTTGAAGTATGCCGCGGTTCGAAACTGGGTGCGGAACTGGATTTCGATGCGCTGCCATTCCTGCCGGCGGCGTTAAAGTTGGCTGAACAGGGCTACAGTACGGGAGCGGCCGACCGCAACTGGAGCAGTTACGGTGCGGAAGTGGAACTGCCGCAGGGTTTTCCCGAGTGGCAGCGCAAACTGCTGTGTGATCCGCAGACCAGCGGCGGTCTGCTGGTGGCGTGTGCTGCTGGCGAGGCGGACAAGGTCTTGTCGATGTTTCACGAACAGGGCTTCGACGCAGCGTGCATCATCGGGAGAATGTTTTCAGAGCAGCCGCAAGTCGGGATTCGCGTCCTTCGCCGCTGATCCGGCGGGCGCCTGGTTCAGCAGCTCGACGATATCCAGATGTTTGGCCTTGATGGCCAGATCGAGCGGTGTGCTGCCATCCTGATATTTCGCAAATCGATTGGCACCTTTATCCAGCAGCAACTTGACGACCTGGGTATGGCCATTGTTCGCGGCCTTGTGCAGTGACGTCCAACCGTCGGTGGATGTCGCGTTTACGTCGGCACCATGCGAAAGCAGGTAGGCGCATGCGATCAGATGCCCGCGGGTCGCAGCCTGCATCAGTGCCGTCCAGCCGAACTGGCTGGGCGTATCTGGTTCGGCACCTTTTTCGATCAGCATCTTCACCACTTCCACGTGGCCGTTGTAGGCTGCCCAGTGCAGCGGTGTATAGCCGTTCTTGTCCCGCGTCGAAACGCGTGCACCGCATTTGATCAGCAGTTTCGCAAAGTCCAGATTGCCGTTGAATGCGGAGACCATCAACGGTGTCCAGTTGCGGTCGTCGCGCACTTCCAGATCGACGCCGCAGGACAGGAAGAGCTGCACGGCATTCTGGTTGTTGTCGTCGACGGACTTCAGCAGGCCACTTGCATTGAAGTCGTAGCCGTACTGCATGAGCTCCTGGCGTTTGTATTCCGGGATGTCTTCCCAGGCTTTTACTTCCTTGCCGGCATTGCGCAACCGGTCGAGATAGTTGCTCAGGCGGATGATCTCGCTCGCTGCCTCTGGCGGGAAACCTTCCCTGTCGCCGCCGCGCTTGTCCACCATCAGATCCTGCAGATAGGCGTCGATATGCGGCGTCTGCCACAGTTCGAGCAGCTTGTTGAAGACGCGCGGGAACTTCTCCTCCAGTGTGCCTGGATACAGGTCCTCGTCGCGATCTAGCAGGTTGAACAGTCTTTCATTCATTGGTTTTCGATTCATCAGTCCTGGTATTGTCCGGCGATCTGCCGGAATTCATCCTGGATTTGTTGGAAAGCTTCGACAACATCGGGATCGAAGTGATTCCCTTCCCCCTGCAATATATATGCCATAGCATCTTCGTGCGACAAAGCCTCCTTGTAGATGCGGCGACTGATCAGCGCGTCATACACATCGGCTACCGCCATCAGGCGTGCGGAGATGGGGATCTCTTTGCCTTTGAGGCCTAGGGGATAGCCGCTGCCGTCCCATTTTTCGTGATGTCCGGTGGCGATCTCGCGGGCGATATGGAGGAAGCGGTTAGGTGTCGGCAAACCGCTCTCGGCCATGGCGATGGCATTGCCGCCGAGCAGGGGGTGCGTCTTCATGATCTCGAACTCTTCCATCGTGAGCTTGCCTTTCTTGAGCAGGATGGCATCCGGTATGCCGACCTTGCCGATATCGTGCAGCGGTGCCAGTTTGTAGAGCGATTCGATGTTGTCCTCGGTGAGGAAATCCTTGAAGTGCGGATGGTGGCGCAACCTTAAGGCTAGTGCGCGGATATAGTTCTGGGTGCGCTTCAAGTGGTTGCCGGTTTCGTTGTCGCGCGTTTCGGCCAGCGACGCCATTGCCATGATGGTGACGTCGCGGATCTGCGCGACTTCTTCGGTCTTGTGCTGCAGCTGTGCGGTACGTTCCTCGACCTTGTGCTCCAGCACGCCGTTCATCGAGGCGAGCTGTTCGGCCAGGGATTCGTTCTCGAAACGTTGCCGCAGCGACAGCATGATGAACTTGCTCAGGAAGTGGCCGGAGCTCAGCATCACCAGCAGGAACAGCAGCAGCATGGCGCCCAGCGCGATATGCGTTTCATCCTGTTCCACCATCACGCGGAAGGTGAGCGGCACCATCAGGCTGAGGACATAGGCATAGAACGAGGGCGGATGCATCGAATTCATGGTGGCCGCACCGGCGGTCAGCCCCATCAGCACGCACACCAGCAGCACCTGGGTGAGCAGGTCGGAGGGGAAGAAGAACATCGTGCCGACCCCCCACATCATCCCGAACACCAGTGCAAAGTTGAAAAGATCCTGGCTCCAGCGCTGGCACTCCTCGATATTGCCGAGATCCTCCCGGCGCTGGATCCAGAGCACCATCTCGGCCAGATGCAACAGATAGGCGGTTGACAGCCAGATCATGAGTTGCCGGTGCGAAGCGATATCCCACATCAGCCATATGTAAAGCGGCTCGATCACTATCTGGACGACCAGCATCAAGGGCAGCAGCTTCAGGCGAGCGCGCAACTGCTCGGCACGCACGAAGAGGTTCTCTTCGTCAATGTAGAATCGCAGGTCGTCGAAGAATGAGTTCATGAAAATAGAAGGAGTAACTCAAAGAAGTTTGCTCACAGTGGACATCAAAGCCTGTGGGCAGTCAACTGATCCAGCCGAAATGACCGCATCCGGGGAGTAATGTTGTGTGTTCAAGGGTTACAATGCTCAAGATGTACAGGGTTATTAAAAGGGTGTGTGATGATCAAACATAGCAAGGTCGAGGATTTTGCTGCCGATTGGCAGCAACTGCATCAGCAAGTCCCCGAGTCAACGAAGAAGCTGATCTGCGACACGGTCGACCGATACGCTGGTGATCTGGCGACGCAGTTTTACGACTATATGCTGGCAGACAAGGAGGCGAACCCTTTTATCAGCCACGATATCGTGAGCCAACGACTGCATGCTTCAATGCAAGGCTGGTTGCGCGAACTTTTTTCCGTGCAGCAACATGATCCCAAGGAGATATACAAATACCAATGCCACGTCGGCGTGGTGCATGCGCGTATCCAGATGCCGATCTCGCTGGTGTTGCGCGGTTCGCGGCTGTTGAAACAGGCGATCACTGAACATCTGGTCGAGACCGAACTGGATCGCGCGAAGCTGGTGCAGGCGACACGCTTCGTCTCCGAAGTGATGGAATTGAGCATGTCGGCAATGACCGATTCATACGTTATCAATGTAGGTAAAAGTGTGCGCACCGACGAGTCGTACCGCATGTTCGCGCTTGGGCAGAACATGCTGGCTGAGCGCGAGCGCCAGCGCGCCGCGCTGTCGGAATGGGCGCAGCACATCCTGTTGCATCTGCTCGGGGATGAGGGTACTGGCGTTCCGGAGATGAAACATTCCGAGTTCGGCCTGTGGCTGCAGCACAAGGCCAGCATCATCTTCCACGACGCCCCGGAACTGGAGCGCATACGCGTTTGTGTCGAAAAACTGGAGCGTACGCTCCTGCCTGGCCTGATCGAGAAACGCCGCAATGGCGGTAATGCTCGCGAGGCGATGCGGCAGGTCGAGGCCGACATAGGGGAGGTCAAGTTTTTGCTGACAGGCCTGTTCGACCGCTTCATCGAAGTGGAGAGCGGGCGCGACAGCTTGACCCGCCTGCTCAATCGTCGCTACCTGCCGACCATCCTGATGCGCGAACTGGCCTTGGCCAGGAACAGCGATGTCCCGTTCGCAATCCTGTTGCTCGACATCGACCACTTCAAGAACATCAACGATACGCACGGGCATGACAGTGGCGACATGGTGCTGCAGCAGGCATCCGACCTGGTCACGTCCAGTGTGCGTGTGGGCGATTTCATCTTCCGCTATGGTGGCGAGGAACTGCTGGTCGTGCTGGTGGAGATAGGCAGGGATCAGGCCCTGCAAGTGGCCGAGACCATCCGCGAGCGTTTTGCTGCCGAGCCGATGCGCGTGGGCGACGGCAAGGTGATGCAGGTCACCGTGAGCATCGGCGTGGCTGCCTATAACGGGCATCCCGATTACGAAAGAATCGTCAAGGATGCCGACGATGCGCTCTACCGCGCCAAGAACAGCGGGCGCAACCGCTGCGAATTGGCCGATTAGTTCTTCGCGAAGAAGGCGACGGCTTCCGCCTCGTCGCGGGTGCGCTTGAACGGCGGCAGGCTTTGCCAGATGCGTTTACCGTAATGTTTGGAGATCAGGCGCGGGTCGCAGATCATCAGCACGCCGCGGTCGTTTTCGTCGCGTATCAACCGGCCCGCCCCCTGTTTCAGGTTGATGATGGCGCGCGGCAGCTGGAACTCCATGAAGGCGTTGTGTCCCTGCCGGTTCAGCTCGGCGATGCGCGCCGCCAGCACCGGGTCGTCCGGCGGGGCGAACGGCAGCTTGTCGATGATCACCAGCGACAATGCCTCGCCGCGCACGTCCACCCCTTCCCAGAATGACTGGCTGCCGAGCAGTACCGCGTTGCCGTGGTCGCGAAAACGCGTGAGCAGCTCATTGCGCGAACCTTCGCCCTGGATCAGCAGCGGGTATTTCAGGTTCTTGCGGTCGAACTCGGCCTGCAATATCTCGTAGGCGCGCTGCATCGCGCGCAGGCTGGTGAAGAGCATGAATGCGCGGCCTCGGCTGGCCTCGACCAGAGGCAATGCAGCCTGCACCACTGCATCGGTATAACCCTCGGTGTTTGGCTCAGGCAGGTTTTGCGGCACATACAGCAGTGCCTGTTCCTGATAGTTGAACGGGCTGTCCCAGCATGCGGTGCGCGCTTCCTGCAGTCCCATCTCGCCCTGGTAGTGTGAGAAGTTCTGTTTCACTGCCAGTGTCGCCGAGGTGAATATCCAGGCGCGCGGGTGGCCGCTGATCTGCTTCTTGAAGATGTCCGCGATGGACAGTGGTGTGGAGTTCAGCTGCAATGAATGGTGGAACACCTCCAGCCAGCGCACGGTTTCCGGCACATCGCCGGTCTGCCAGTGTTTCAGCTCCTGCACCAAGGTGCGTGCCCGTTGCCAGCAGTTCTCCAACCCTTCGCTGCGTTCCGCCTGCTTTTCCAGCAAGTCGGACAGTTTGGCCAGTTTTTCTGCCAGCACCTTCAGCGTCGGTTCGAAGTCCTTGATGTTGGCCGTCGCATCCGCTGCCATACGGCCTTCCTTCTTGAACGCCAGGCGCAGGTCGCGCGCGGCTTTCTCCAGTTCATCGCACGCCGCCGGCAGTGCCGCAAAGTCCTTGGCGCCGCTCAGCGCCTCGATGCGCGCATCCTGCGACAGGTCGAACAGCTGCGAGGTGGACAGGCTCTCGCCGAAGAACAGGCTGGCCGTCTCCGGCAACTGGTGCGCCTCGTCGAAGATCACCGTGTTGCAGGCGGGCAGCAGTTCCGCCACACCCTCGTCGCGCAGCATCACGTCGGCGAAGAACAGGTGGTGGTTCACCACCACCACGTCGGCTTCCATCGCCTCCTTGCGCGCCTTGAGTACGAAGCACTCGGTGTGCTGCGGACATTCCTGTCCCAGGCAGTTGTCGCGCGTCGAGGTCACGTGCATCCAGATCGGTGCGTTCTCCGGCACATCTGCCAGCCCGCTCTTGTCGCCGCTCTGCGTCACCTTGGCGTAGGTCACGATCTTCGCCAGATGCTTCACGTCCTCGCGCGTCTTGAACAGCCCGTTCGATTGCGCCAGAGACAAATGGTAGTGACACACATAGTTCGAACGCCCCTTGAGCAGCGCCACCGACACCGGCGCTTTCAGCGCATCGCGCACCATCGGCAGGTCTTTCTGGAACAGTTGGTCCTGCAGGTTCTTGGTGCCGGTGGAGATCACCACCTTGCCGCCCGCCAGCAGTGCCGGCACCAGATAGGCGAAGGTCTTGCCCGTACCGGTGCCTGCTTCCGCCACCAGGATGGCGTTGTCGCGTATCGCCTCGGCCACGGCCAGCGCCATCTCGCGCTGCTGCGTGCGCGGACGGAACGAAGCGACTTCGGTGGCAAGCGGGCTTAGTTCGGAAAAGAAACGTTCTACTTCGACGGTCACGGCGGGGTATGGTTATTGGCTGGGGACGGCGTTATAGTGCGGCAGCGATTTTACGCGAGGCCACAGAGATGGGGGTGGATTTTTACCCGTTCTGCACTCTGCTCGCAGCCAATTCTCAAGGAATCATCTTATGGAACACGCACCCGAAATCATCACTGTAGCCCAGGTCATCCAGCAGGCGGTTGCTCCGGTATTCCTGCTGACCGGGGTCGGAGCGGTCCTGAGCGTGCTCTCCGTACGGCTGGCCAGGGTGATCGACCGCTTTCGGGTGCTGGATACAGCCTCCAACAGCGAACGCGCCACACATGCGATAGAAATAGATACCTTGATACTCAGGGCACGCTGGATACATTGGGCGATCAGCCTTTGCACCACTTGTGCTCTGCTTATTTGCATCGTAATCGCGGCACTGTTCATCGGTTCCGAGTTGGGCAAAGACCCCTCGACACCAATAGCCGTGTTGTTTATTGCTGCCATGCTGGCGCTGACTACCGGACTGCTGTGTTTTCTGCGCGAGATCGCGCTATCGACCAATATCATCAACTTCCCCAAGAGCCAGGAATAACCACTCTGCGAGGGAAGACAGTAATGGTTTGAAGAGGTCAGTTCCGATTTTCTTTGATGAAAGGAGCGCTAAATGGCCAAGAAGACTTTTCCGCTTTCCGAAGTCTATCGCCTGCTGGAGCCCGGCCCCGTGGTGATGGTGAGCACTGCACACAAGGGCAAGGCGAACATCATGACGATGTCGTGGCAGACGATGATGGAGTTCGCGCCGCCGCTGGTGGGGTGCGTGATCAGCGGACGCAACCACAGTTTCGATGCGCTGGTGGCGACCAGGGAATGCGTGCTCAATATTCCCTCGGTGGAAATGGCGAAGCAGGTGGTGGGGGTGGGCAACTGTTCAGGCAGCAAGGTGGACAAGTTCAGGAAATTCAAGCTGACGGCGATGCCTGCATCCAAGGTGGCGCCGCCACTGATCGACGAGTGTTTCGCCAATCTCGAATGCAGGGTCTACGACACACGTATGGTGAACAAGTACAACTTCTTCGTGCTGGAGGTGGTGAAGGCGTGGATCGATCCCGCCAAGAAGAACCCGCGCACCTTGCATCACCAGGGCAAGGGATATTTTGCGGTGGATGGAGACACGATCAAGCTGTCTTCGAAGATGGCGTGATGGTTCGACCAGATGAAAATGCGCTATTTAGCTGCCTGGTTCGTGATGCTGGTGGTTGCGATGATCAATGGCGCGTTGCGCGACTTCACCTATGGCAGGCAACTTCCCGCGCTGCTGGCGAACCAGCTTTCCTGTGCGAGCGGCATCATCTTGCTGGGCGCGGTGATCTACTTGTACCAGCGCCGCTGGGCATTCGCCTCGGCACGGCAGGCTTGGGTCATCGGCCTGTTCTGGATGGCGTTGACGATGGCGTTCGAATTCCTGTTCTTCCATTACGCCGCAGGGCATCCATGGTCTGAATTGCTGGAGAATTACGATATAGTGCATGGACGTCTGTGGCCGTTGATTCTGCTCTGGGTGGCGGTCGCGCCTTATTTCTTTTTTCGTCTGGCTGGCAAGCGCTGTTAGCGCGTGGGGAATCAGTGATGCAGATCTGGGTGGATGCCGATGCGTGTCCGAAAGTGATCAAGGAGATTTTGTTCCGCGCGGCCGACCGGCGGCAGATGCAGGTGACGCTGGTGGCAAATAAGCTGCTGTATTGCCCGCCTTCGAAGTTCATCCGTGCCATGCAGGTGCCGGCCGGATTCGACGTTGCCGACAACAAGATCGTGCAGATGACGGAGGCTGGCGATCTGGTGGTCACCGCCGATATTCCGCTGGCTGCCGAGGTGATCGCGCGCGGAGGCCATGTGCTGAACCCGCGCGGCGAGTTCTACACCAAAGACACGATCCAGGAACGGCTGACCATGCGCAACTTCATGGATGGATTGCGTAGCAGCGGGGTGGAAACTGGTGGGCCGCCGACACTCAGCCAGAGCGACCGCCAGGCATTTGCAAATCAGCTGGACAGGTTTCTGGCGAAACACGTTCGCCCCTCGACAGGCTCAGTGCGAACGGACGTTTCCGGGGATGGCTGATGGGCAAACTCGCTAAAGAGTCGCTTGCCAGGATTCCCAGCGGTGTATGGGTACTGGGTTTCGTCAGTCTGCTGATGGACGTGTCATCGGAAATGATCCATAGCCTGCTGCCGTTGTTCATGGTCACGGTGCTGGGGGCCAGCGCATTGACGGTCGGTGTGATCGAGGGCATCGCAGAGTCCACGGCGTTGCTGGTGAAGGTATTCTCGGGCGCGCTGAGCGACTATCTTGGCAAGCGTAA
This sequence comes from Sideroxydans lithotrophicus ES-1, assembly GCF_000025705.1. Taxonomy (NCBI): domain Bacteria; kingdom Pseudomonadati; phylum Pseudomonadota; class Betaproteobacteria; order Nitrosomonadales; family Gallionellaceae; genus Sideroxydans; species Sideroxydans lithotrophicus. Next base: position 1,312,974 of record NC_013959.1, read on the forward strand.
AGGGCTGGCGCTGTTCGGCTATGCCATGGGCGCGCTGACCAAGCCGATGTTCGCGCTGGCCTCCGGCGTGGGCATGGTGCTGGCGGCACGCTTTCTCGACCGTATCGGCAAGGGGGTACGCGGTGCGCCGCGCGATGCCTTGATTGCCGAGATCACGCCAGCCGGGATACGTGGTGCAGCGTTCGGCTTGCGCCAGTCGCTGGATACGGTGGGTGCGTTCCTCGGGCCATTGCTGGGCACCGCCTTGATGCTATTGTGGCTCAACGATTTTCGCGCGGTGTTCTGGGTGGCGGTGATCCCGGGGTTGCTGGCTGTCGCATTGCTGTTGTTCGGCGTACACGAACCGAAAAGCGGGGAAGCGCAGCAGCCCAACAACCCGGTCAGCCGCGAGAATCTGCAGCGGCTTGGTAGCGATTATTGGTGGTTGGTCGGCATCGGCGCGGTGTTCACGCTGGCACGCTTTAGCGAAGCCTTCCTCGTGCTGCGCGCAGCACAGGGCGGGATTCCCGTCGCTTTGGTGCCGCTGGTGATGGTGGCGATGAATGTGATCTATGCCGCGTCGGCATATCCGTTCGGCAAGCTTTCCGACGGCATGAGCCACACCAGGCTGCTGGCGATGGGGCTTGCGGTATTGATCGCGGCCGACCTGGTGCTGGCGAGCAACGACCATTGGGTGACGGTGTTGCTTGGTGTGGGGTTGTGGGGAGTGCACATGGGCATCACGCAGGGCTTGCTGGCGCGCATGGTGGCGGATGTGACACCCGAGGATCTGCGCGGTACGGCATACGGTTTCTTCAATCTGATGAGCGGGCTGGCGATGCTGGTTGCCAGCATGCTGGCGGGACTGCTCTGGGATCGCGTTGGCCCCTCTTTTACCTTTTATGCTGGCGTGGGTTTTTGTCTGATTGCAGGTTTTGCATTGGCCTGGAAGCCAGCAAGGGCGGGAGATTTAAGCAAGAATTAAGAATTCCTGCCTATAGTGCAGGAATACAACACTCCAGCTTGGAGAATGTAAAATTTAAGGTAAAATCCGCGCCGTTTTGTGCAGGACTTATAGTAACAATATCTGCCTTACCAATCGAGCAACGGGATTTTCCTTGGACGTGGTGCGCTGAGCTGATTAAAGTGATTGGCGCTTATCGACCAGGAATTCGTTTGTTTAACAATTTTCAGGTGGTGTATGCAGCAAGTAAATGCAAATCATGCCGGCAAAGATGAACAGGCAGCAGTGAAGGTGTGGGACCGGTTCCTCCGGTTCTTCCACTGGACGCTGGTGCTGTGCTTTGCGACAGCTTTCATTTCGGGTGAGGTGCACTTGTCCGAGATACATGTGCTGGTCGGGTATGTGCTGTGTGTATTGCTGGCGGCCAGGCTGTTTTGGGGATTCAAAGGCAGCGAATATGCGCGCTTCCGCGCCTTTATCTTTCCTGTCAGCGAGGCTATCGAGTATCTGCGCTCGATGCTCAAGGGTAACCCCAAACATTATTACGGACATAACCCGGCAGGCGCATTGATGGTGTTCACGCTGTTCGGGTTGCTGGCGGCGATATTTGTGTCGGGCCTGCTTACTCTGGGTACCATAGACTTCGAAGGGCCATTGGTCTTCCTGGCGAACCGGGTGACTGACGAGTCCAGCTATGCGTTTCGCCATGTCCACGAATTTCTTCCCAACGTGGCACTTGCGTTGGTAGTACTGCACCTTCTGGGTGTATTGGTTGGCAGCATCCAGCACAAGGAAAATCTTGTGAGGGCGATGATCACCGGGAAGAAATCACCACCAAAGCAATCAAGTTCCAGCAGTCAAAACGATAAAGAGGAGAGTTAAATGAAGGGCATCCAGTTTATGAGTGCCGCCGTGCTGTGCTTGGCGGCTCTATCCGGGACGGCGTTCGCGCAGGAGTCGGCTTTCGATATGCCGCTGACATCCAGTGCGTATGTGAAGGACTATGAATCGTTCAAGCTTGCGGCAGCGAACGATACCGAAGTATCCGTGAAGAAGTCGAACAGCGCCGCCCCAGTGGTAGCCGCGACTCCATTCGAGCCCCCGTTGATCACGGGCGGCAAGGTGCACCAGTATCTCGGTCTTGGAACCATCGTCCTGGCGGGATTGACGGCAGTGACAGCGCCGGGCGAAGGCTGCGAGACCAACTGTACGGCGCAGGCAAACCAGCCGCGCCAGACCAACGGTACGCACGCCAAGCTGGCAAAGGCGACCGTTGCGATGGCTGCAGCAGCCATCACCACAGGCCTGATCACGCACTGGGACGATTTCCATCTGGCGGACGGCATCACCGATCCTGATAATCTGCATATACTGCTGGGCGTGACCGGCGCTGCACTGATGGCTTATGCCGTGAACAAGTCGAAGAATTCGACTGTGCCGGTCAGCCATGCAGGCATCGCCGAGATGGGCGCACTGGGCATGGTGGCTGCGATCAAGATCACCTGGTAACGGAGAGTGAGAATGAAACCACTATTCACATTGATGGCGTTGATCGGCACGCTGGTCATGGCTTCCGCCGCATCGGCGACCCCCGCCAGCGACGAGCTGTTTGCCCGGTACAAGTCTGAGGGGGCTTCCGGTTTCGACGCTGAACGCGGCAAAGCGGACTGGGCCAAAGAGGGCAAGGTCGAGGATGGCGTGAAGATGAATTGTTCGACTTGCCACGGCGACGACCTGCGCAAGCCTGGCAAGCACAAAAAGACCGGGAAGGTCATCGAGCCGATGGCTCCCAGCGTCAATCCGGAGCGCTTCACGGATGCCAAGAAGATCGAAAAATGGTTCAAGCGTAATTGCAATGACGCTTGGGGTCGCGAATGTACAGCGCAGGAAAAGGGCGATGTCCTTAAGTTCCTGCTGAGCAAGTGAGGATCGGAGAGATGATGATGCAAAATAAATTCAAAGCAGCTCTGTTGGCTGCAGCATTGCTGATGAGCAGCGGGGCAGCGATGGCGGAACAGAACTTCTGGCAATGGTTGGGCAACTTCTCGCGTCAAAAAGGCGTGCAACCGGTCGATAACAAGACCTACTCGGACGAGTGCGGCTCATGCCACTACGCCTACCCACCCGGCCTGTTGCCGAGCAAATCGTGGGCGAAGCTGCTGGACGAAAAGGCCTTGAACGATCACTTCGGCGAGAATGCTTCGCTGGACAAGGACACCCTGAAGACCATCTACGATTACGCGATGGACAATGCCGCGGAGAAATCCTGGTACAAGCGTTCGCGCAAGATCGCGCTGGCGACCGAAGACGGCGATGCTCCGATACGTATCACCGAGGTGAGTTACATCAAGCGCAAGCACCACGACATCCCGGAGAAGATGATCAAGGGCAACAAGGATGTCAAATCCCTGAGCTACTGCAACGCATGCCACACCAAAGCTGACAAGGGCATCTTCGACAGCGACACCGTGTCCATCCCGAACTATCCTGACTGGGATTGATGCAGCTTAGATGTGTAAACATGAAGGGCAGCCTGGGCTGCCCTTTTTGTTTCTGAGCCACTGGCTCGGTGTTATCATCGCGCGCCATGAAGACTTCATCCGATTCCCTGCGACGTTTTCTGTTTGAACATGCACCGATACGCGGCGAGATAGTGCGCCTCGATGCAGTTTGGCAGAGCGTGATCGAACGCCACAATTACCCGGCTGTGCTGCGCGACCTGATGGGGGAGTTGTGTGCCGCCACTGCATTGCTGGCGGCGACGCTCAAGCTGCAAGGATCCATGGTGTTGCAGATACACGGCAAGGGCGCGGTGAAACTGCTGGTAGTGGAATGTTCCGGCGATCTGGAGATGCGCGCAACCGCGAAATGGGAAGGCGATCTGGCGCAAGGTACGCTGCAGGATCTGGTCGGGGGTGACGGGCGCTTCGTCATCACGCTCGACCCCAAGGACGGCAACCAGGCTTATCAGGGTATCGTCGCCCTGGAAGGCGATAGCATCGCCGAGATCCTGCAGAACTACATGACGCGCTCCGAGCAGTTGGAGACTCGCCTCTGGCTGGCAGCAGACGGCAAGCATGCGGCAGGCATGTTGTTGCAGAAGCTTCCCGCACAGGCGGAACTGCACGATGATGACCCGTGGGAGCGCGCCGTGCTGATCGCCAATACGCTCAAGCCCGAAGAGTTGCTGAACGTTCCTGCAAGTGAGTTGGTGCATTTTCTGTATCACGAGGAAGATATACGCTTGTTCGATGCGCAGGAGGTGGTGTTCCGTTGCACTTGCTCGCGCGAGAACGTGGGGCGCATGTTGCGCATGCTTGGTCGGGAAGAGGTGGATTCGATACTGGCCGAGCGTGGCGACGTCGAGGTGCACTGCGAGTTCTGCAACCAGCGCTATGTGTTCGATCGCGTGGATGCCGATGCGGTGTTCGCCGATATCATCGTGATGGCGGCAAGCGACACGCGCCACTAGGCCTTTTGCTGCATATCCAGTCCGACTGCTTCTGCCACCTCGATGCCGTCCACCGCCGCGGAAAGGATCCCGCCCGCATAACCTGCGCCTTCGCCGGCCGGATACAGTCCCTTGATGTTGATACTCTGGAAATCATCGCCGCGCCTGATGCGTACGGGCGATGATGTGCGTGTCTCGACCCCGGTCAGCACGGCATCGTCCATGGCAAATCCCTTGATCTGTTTATCGAATGCGGGCAATGCTTCGCGGATGGCGGCGATGGCGTAATCGGGCAAGGCGGTGGAGAGATCGGTGGGTGTCACGCCGGGCGTGTAGGAAGGCACGACTTCGCCGAGATGGGAGGAGGGACGCCCGGCGAGGAAATCGCCGACGCGTTGTGCCGGAGCTGCGTAACTTTTGCCGCCCAGTTCGAAAGCGCGCGCTTCCCATTTGCGCTGGAACTCTACGCCCGCCAGTACATCGCCCTCGTAGTCAGCCGGGGTAATCCCCACGACAATCCCGCTGTTGGCGTTGCGTTCGTTGCGCGAATACTGGCTCATGCCGTTGGTCACCACACGGCCTTCTTCGGAGGTCGCCGCCACCACCGTACCACCGGGGCACATGCAGAAACTGTATACCGAGCGCCCGTTGCTGGCGTGGTGCACCAGTTTGTAGTCGGCCGCGCCCAGCAGGGGATTGCCGGCGTTGGGGCCGAGACGAGCGCGGTCGATGACGGCCTGCGGGTGTTCGATGCGGAAGCCGATGGAGAAGGGCTTGGCCTCCATGTAGACGCCGCGTTCATGCAGCATCTCGAAGGTGTCGCGCGCGCTGTGGCCGACTGCCAGCACTACATGCTTTGTCGCGATGCGCTCGCCATTCACCAGAACTACACCGCACACCTGTCCGTCTGTAATCTCTATATCCGTCACGCGACTCTGGAAGCGTATCTCGGCACCCAGCGCTTCCATGTTATAGCGCATCTCTTCAACCATGCCGACCAGGCGAAAGGTGCCGATGTGCGGCTTGCTCACGTACATGATCTCTTCCGGTGCACCGGCCTTGACAAATTCGGTGAGCACCTTGCGTCCATAGAATTTCGGATCCTTGATCTGGCTGTGCAACTTGCCATCGGAGAACGTGCCCGCGCCACCCTCGCCGAACTGCACGTTGGATTCGGGGTTGAGCTTGCCTTTGCGCCACAGGCCCCAGGTGTCCTTGGTACGTTCGCGTACTTCCTTGCCGCGTTCGAGGATGATCGGTCGGAAGCCCATCTGGGCCAGCAGCAGGCCGGCAAAGATGCCGCAGGGACCGGTGCCGATGACTACAGGACGCTCGCTCAGGCCCTGCGGTGCATGAGCCACGAAACGGTAGCTCATGTCGGGCGCCGGGTTCACATGCGAAATGTTCTTCTTGAGCAATGCGGATTCGTTCTTTATCTCTGCATCCACGGTGTAAACCAGCACGATGGCATTGCGCTTGCGTGCGTCATAACCGCGCCGGAAGATCGTATAGCCGATCAATTCGGGTGCGGCGATGTTCAAACGCTTCAAGATGGCTTCGGATAGAGCTTCTGCGGGATGGTCGAGCGGAAGACGGATTTCAGTGAGACGTAACATTTTGTCATTCTAACCCGCGGGGATTCCAGTTTGCGACTTTGCAGGGTCTTTTAACTATGGTTGGAGAGTGGTTTTGATGGTATGTTGTCAAAAAACGATTTCGTTTCATATTGCTCAAACGAATTCAGAATAAATATAAAGGCTTGTCCATGTCATCCAGTAATGCCACATTGCGGCACATGATCTGGTTCTTGTCGGCTCTGACTGTGTTGTTCGTCGTTGTCTGGCAAGCGCCCGCGTTTTACGTCGTGGAAGGACTGGCCAACTATCTGCCGCTGCACATGTTTGCCGAAACTTTCTCCATCGTCGTATCCATGATGGTATTCGGCGTCGCCTGGAACGTCTACAGCAAGGAGCGTCCGGGCAATATCGTGATCCTTGCCTGTGCGCTGCTGGCAGTTGGGTTGATCGATTTCGCCCACATGTTGTCGTTCAAGGGCATGCCCGAGTTCATCACTCCCAGCAGCCCGGAAAAAGCCATCAATTTATGGTTGTCAGCCCGCTTGATTGCAGCGTTGGCTCTGCTCACTACGGTGCTGCGGCCATGGCGACCTTTGCAGGATTCGTACACTCGCTACTGGTTGCTTGCAGGCAGTCTCGCTATCGCGACAACGGTGATATGGTGGGGGCTGGCATATCCGCAAGACTGGCCGCACACCTTCATTGCCGGACAGGGGCTGACGTCGTTCAAGATAGGCGCTGAATACACGATCATTGCCGCACTGACGGTCCCCGCTGCAATGTTCTACCTGCGGGCAAGGCAACCGCAACCCTATGATGCAGCCAGTCTGTTCGCCGCATCTGTCATCACCATCCTGAGCGAACTGAGCTTCACGCTGTATTCTGATGTTTCCGACGTCTTCAATCTGCTCGGGCATCTGTACAAGATCGTGGCTTATATCTTCATTTACCGCGCGGTGTTCATGGGCAGTGTGCGTGAGCCGTTCCAGCGACTGGATACCGAATTCACCGAAAACAAACGGATCGCACAGGAGTTGCATGCAGCATCGCTCTATACCCGCAGCCTGATCGAAGCGAGCCTGGACCCGCTGGTGACCATCAGTGCAGAAGGCAAGGTCACGGATGTCAACAAGGCGACGGAAGTAGTAACCGGCAGAAGTCGTTCCGAATTGATAGGAACGGATTTTTCCGACTACTTCACCGAACCGGGCAGGGCGCGCGAAGGATATCGGCAAGTGTTTCAGCAAGGCTTCGTCACCGATTATCCTTTGGCCATCCGGCGCAAGGATGGGCATATTACAGACGTGCTGTACAACGCCGGCGTTTATCGCAATGAAACAGGTGAGGTGCTGGGAGTGTTTGCCGCAGCGCGTGACATCACCGAACGCAAACGGGCCGAACTCAAGCTGCGCGAAAGCGAACAGGCATTTCGCATGCTGGCAGAGAATTCACCCGATGTCATCGTGCGTTATGACAGGGAAGGTCGACGTACCTATGTCAATCCGGAGTTCGAACGGGTAAATCATCTGTCAGCCGAGCAGGTTTACGGCAAGAAGCCGCTCGAACTTTCAACAGAACTTAAACCTAGAGCGGATGAATTCACCGGCAAGCTCATGCAGGCGATGGAGTCCGGAACCGTTACCAAAGTGGATATGGACTGGATCGGCAATGACGGCAAGCTGATCTGCTGGTTTGTGCGCGTCGTGCCAGAGTTCGATGCGGGGGGGGATGTGGTCAGCGCCCTGACAATCTGGAGCGACATTTCGGATCGCAAGCGGGCGGAACAGGAATTGCAGGAACAGGATCGGCATTCCCAATCTTTGCTTCGTCTTTCCAGGAATTTGGAAAGGTCACAGGCTTATTCGGAGGTGGTGAATGCCGCGCGGAGCGAAGTCAGGGAAATCCTTGGTTATCAGAACTTGTGGACATATCTCCTGAGCGATGACAGAAAGTACTTCACCGCGCTGGTCGCCAGCGGTCCCGAATCGGACACGGTCATGTCAGAGGAAGGAACAGCCAGGCTCACCATCGAAGGTGATCGCATGCTGGAGGAGATCGCAGAAGCCAAAGAGATCGTGATCGTCGCGGATGCAAGGACCGACGAGCGGGTGAACAAGGAGATCGTGGCGCAATTGGGGAACAGAACGATCGTGAATGTACCGATCGCCCTGTTCGACCGGCACTTGGGCACGGTAGGCATGGGCACCTTCGGTGACGAGGGAGTACGCATCCCTTCAGTGTCCGAGCAGAAATACCTGATGGCACTGGCGAGTCATATGGCGGCAGCGATCGATCGTATCCACTTGCTGGCAGAGCGCAAGAAGGCCGAAAAGGAACTGCGCGAACTCAACAACGATTTCGTCACTCTGCTGGAAAATACGGGCGACTTCATCTACTTCAAGGACAAGGACGGTCGATTCCGTTTTTGCAGCCAGACGCTGGCGAGCGTCACCGGCCACCGCAACTGGCGCGACATGATCGGCAAGCACGATCTGGAGGTTTTTCCTGCGGATACGGCGCGCATCTATTACGAGGAGGAATTGCCAATCTTTCAGGAGGGCAAGCCTTTACTGAACAAGACGAACCCTTATTACGATGATAAAGGCAGGCAAGGCTGGGTGAATACCAACAAATGGCCGGTATTCAGCGATGACAAAAAAAGCGTCATCGGAATATTCGGGATCAGCCGCGATGTCACTGAACTCAAGCAGGCTGAAGACAGGATCATGGCGCTCAATCGCGATCTGGAACGACGAGTGGCTGAGCGTACGGCGCAACTTGAAGTTGCCAATAAGGAGCTGGAGGCATTTTCGTATTCAGTCTCGCACGACTTGCGTACGCCGTTGCGTGCCATTGATGGCTTCTCGCATATCTTGCAGGAAGACTATGCAGGCAAGCTGGACGATGAAGGCAAACGGCTGCTGAAAGTGGTGCGGGACAACGCAAACAGGATGGGACTGCTCATCGACGATATCCTGAAATTCTCGCGTGCAGGCCGAATCGAGATCAGCTTTTCCGAGATCGACATGGAGAAGCTGGCTCATGAGGTTTTCGACGAGCTGCGGCTCGCAATCGCCGGAGGAGGCCTGGAAATGGACATTGGACACATTCCATCTGCCAGGGGGGATCGTGCCATGATGCATCAGGTGTTCGTCAACCTGCTTTCCAATGCCATCAAGTTCAGCCGCAATCGGGAGCCCGCCCGAATCGAAGTTGGGGCCACGACGGGCTCGGATGAGACCATTTACCATGTGAAGGACAACGGCGCCGGTTTCGATATGCAATATGTAGACAAGCTTTTTGGCGTATTTCAGCGTCTGCACAGCATGGAAGAATTCGAGGGTACCGGTATCGGGCTCGCCATCGTAAAACGCATCATCACCCGGCATGGTGGCAGGGTGTGGGCGGAGGGCAAGATCAACGAAGGTGCGACGATCTATTTTGCATTGCCGGCCAAGATTGCTGAACGAGGCTGATGCCTTGAAGCGCACGCTTGGGAAATGGCAATGTTTTGATTCGAGAGTAAATGTCAATGTACGATCGTGCTGACGGTGGCCAGTATGCCTGCCAATAAGCAGTTATCCCGATTTTCCCTCAGCCTGTTGCTGACGATAGGCATGTTTGTCATATTCGTCATTGTTTTTGCCTTTTACGTTCGTGCAGAGAAGCGGATCGACCATGCCAATGAATTGCGCTATCGATCCTATGTTCTTGCTGACGTATTGCGCCAGTCTTCTGACGATCTCACGCGTATGGTGCGCTACTATGTGGCTACGGGTGATGCAATTTACAAGAGGCACTATCAGGAAATCCTCGATATCCGCGATGGCAGGAGACCACGTCCCGTCGGTTACGAAGGGGTCTACTGGGATCTGGTGCTGGATGACGATCGGCGTCCACTTCCTGATGGCGAGGCGGTTTCCCTGCTGGAACTGATGCGGCAAGCCGGTTTCACCGAAGAGGAATTTTCCAGGTTGGCGCAAGCCAAGGCCAAATCTGACGCACTGACCAGGACCGAATTCGCCGCCATGTCGCTAATCGAGTCCACGAAACCGACTACTCAAGCGAACAGGCTCAAGGCGACCTTGATGCTGAACGACTCTTTCTATCATCGGGCCAAGGCGGACATCATGCGACCGATCAGCGAGTTTTACCGGATGGTGGACCGACGCACACTGGAGGCAGTCAAGGATGCGGAGAGTGCGGCAGCACTGGTACAAGCGATGCTGATCGTATTCGGTGCCATTCTGATGCTGGCATTATGGAACGCTTATCGGGCTTTATATTCCACGCTGGGTTGCTCGGTGGATGAACTGCAAGGCCGCATCGCCCGCATGGGCAGCGGAGATTTTTCATCGCTCATGCAAACTCCAAAGGGCATGGAGAACAGCATACTGGCCTGGCTGTCGGAGACCCAGATCAATTTTGCCCGTATTGAAGCTGAGCGCATGGAAGCCAGGGCTGAGCTATCCCGGTTGAATTCCGAACTTGAGCGGCGGGTAGCAGAGCGTACTGCAGAACTTGAGACCGCACTCTATGACCTTGAGAATTTCACCTATTCGGCCTCGCATGATCTGCGTATACCGTTGCGTGCGATCGACGGGTTCTCAAGGATTCTGCAGGATGAATATTCGCAAAAGCTTGATGGCGAGGGCATGCGGCAGCTGAATGTGGTGCGCGACAACGCCAGGAAGATGGCGCAGTATATCGACGACATGCTGGCCTTTTCTCGTGCCGGGCACATGGCGATGACCCCGGCCAGAATCGACACGGAAGAACTCGTGCGTGCGGTATGGGAGGAGTTGAAACCTGTTAGGGCCGATCGCGAAGTGAAGTTCGAGATGGACAAGCTGCCCAGCCTGTTCGCCGACCCGGTGATGATGCGGCAGGTATTCGTCAACCTGTTGTCCAATGCCATCAAGTTCAGCCGCAATAAGAAGATGGCAAGTATCTTGGTGGGTGGATCCATGGAGGGTGAAGAAGCTGTGTGTTATGTCAGGGATAACGGCGCCGGTTTTGACATGCAGTATGCCAACAAGCTGTTCGGCGTGTTCCAGCGGTTGCATACTGTGAGTGAGTTCGAAGGCAACGGAATCGGTCTTGCTATCGTCAAGCGTATCATCAACCGTCATGGCGGCAGGGTGTGGGCTGAAGGCAAGGTCGATGTGGGAGCAACGGTCTATTTTGCTTTACCGAAAAAGGAGACGGGCAATGGATGACTCAGTGAAAGAAGTGGAGATACTGCTGGTGGAGGACAATCCTACCGATGCAGAACTGGCGATCCGGGCACTGAAGAGAAGTAATCTGGCCAACAAGCTGGTATGGGTGAAGGATGGCGCTGAAGCGCTGGATTTCATATTTGCAAAAGGAGCATATTCCGATCGCCAAGTGGCGAACGGTCCCAAAGTCATCTTGCTGGATCTTCGTCTGCCTAAAGTGGACGGCATGGAGGTCTTGCGCATGGTCAAGGCTGATGCACGCACGCATACCATTCCGGTCGTGGTGTTGACATCCTCCAAGGAAGATCGGGATGTGGCAGAAAGTTACCAGCTCGGCGTCAACAGTTACATCAGCAAGCCGGTGGAATTCGACGAATTCGCCAAGACGGTATCCGAACTTGGACTTTATTGGCTGCTGGTGAATCGACCGCCGGTCTCGACAAAGTAATCATGGAGCAGGAAGCAATGACTCAACAGTTGAAAGTCTTGATGCTGGAAGACACGCCCACCGATGCCGAACTGGAGGAGCGTGAACTGCGCAAGGCGGGTATCGCTTTCACTTTGATGCGTGTCGAGACACGGGATGCATTTATCCGGGCGCTCGATGAATTCCAGCCTGATATCATCCTGTCGGATTACAGTCTGCCAGACTTCAATGGCATGTCCGCGCTGGAGTTCGTGCGGCACAACCATCCGGAGATCCCGGTGATCATGGTCACCGGTGCGCTCAGCGATGTCGAGGCGGTCGGGCTGATCCATGCCGGAGCCAAGGACTACGTGTTGAAAGACAGGCTGGCGCGTCTTGGATCTGCGGTGCAGCATGTGCTGTCGATGGAGCAGGGTATCCGCGCGCGCAAGGCGGCGGAGAAATCGCTGCGTGAGAGCGAGGCCAAGTTCCGCTCATTGGTGGAATCCACCAGCGACTGGATATGGGAAGTCGACGAGCGCGGCATTTACACTTATTCCAGTCCGCAAGTGTATGAGTTGCTGGGTTATACGGCAGAGGAGGTGGCCGGCAAGACTCCGTTCGATCTGATGACACCAGCGGCAGCAGAGCAGCTCAAGGAGAAGTTCAATTCCATCATGAGTGAGAGGAAGAAATTCCAGCTTCTGGAGAACGTCAATCAGCACAAGAATGGCCGTGAGGTGTTTCTGGAAACCAGCGGGGCACCGATATTTGATGCTCAGGGTGTCTTCAGGGGGTATCGGGGTATCGACCGAGATATCACCGATCGCAAAGAGGCTGAGAGGGAACGCCACGCCAATGCGGAGAAACTGCAACAGACGCTTTTGCAGACCATCGAGGCCATCGCCTCCACAGTCGAAGCGCGTGATCCTTACACTGCCGGCCACCAGCGAAGGGTGGCGATTATAGCCAGTGCCATCGCCCGTGAAATGGGACTGACGGATGAAAGGATACATGCTCTGTATCTGGCAGCCAGCATCCACGATCTGGGAAAGATACGCATTCCCGCCGAGATACTCAGCAAACCCGGCAGGCTCAATGCTATCGAATACGAACTGGTCAAGAGCCATCCCAAGACAGGCTATGACATCATCAAGGACATCCAGTTTCCATGGCCTATCGCGCAAATGGTCTTGCAGCATCATGAGCGAGCGGATGGTTCGGGATATCCGCAAGGGCTGAAATCCGATCAGATCATGCTGGAGGCGATGATCATCGCTGTGGCCGATGTGGTGGAGGCGATGTCCTCGCACCGCCCCTACCGGCCCGGTCTGGGCCTGGATGAAGCGCTGGAGGAGATCACCAGGCAACGTGGCACGCTTTACGATCCTGCCGTGGTGGATAGCTGCATCTCGATGTTCAGGGAAAAGAGGTTTGTCCTTGAATCAAAGTAAAACCGCGTTCTGCTGAGCGGTTATTCATCCCGCTGACCGTAGCGAAATGGGGGCAATGCTGGTAGATTGCCCGCCTTCCTCCAGATGTGCTGAATCGATTCGAATGGCAAAGGCAAAAACGATCTATAGCTGCACCGAATGCGGCGGGCAATCGCCAAAATGGCAAGGCCAATGCCCGAACTGCGGCGAATGGAACACGCTGGTGGAGTCGGTTGCGGAAGCATCTGCGCCTGCCGGCAAGAATCGCTATAGCGCATTGGCTGCATCCGGAAAATTGCAGCAGCTGGCCGAAGTGGAGGCGAGCGAGGTGTCGCGCACGCCGACCGGGATCGCCGAATTCGACCGCGTACTGGGCGGCGGGCTGGTCGAAGGTGGGGTGGTGCTGATCGGCGGCGATCCCGGCATCGGCAAATCCACCCTGTTGCTGCAGGCACTAGCACATCTCTCCACGACGAAGAAAGTCCTCTACGTCAGCGGCGAAGAGTCCGCGCAGCAGATCGCGCTGCGGGCCAAGCGGCTTTCGCTGGACGCACGCGAAGTCCATCTGCTGCCGGAGATACAGCTGGAGAAGATCCAGGCAACCGTTGCGCATGAAAAGCCGGATGTAGTGGTCATCGATTCCATCCAGACCGTGTATTCCGAACAGTTGACCAGTGCACCTGGCTCGGTGGCGCAGGTGCGCGAATGTGCGGCGCAACTCACCCGTATCGCAAAGAGCGCTGGGGTGACCATGATCCTCGTCGGCCATGTCACCAAGGAGGGTGCTCTGGCCGGGCCGCGCGTGCTGGAGCACATCGTCGATACCGTGCTGTATTTCGAGGGCGACACGCATTCCAGTTTCCGCCTCATCCGCGCGTTCAAGAACCGCTTCGGTGCGGTGAACGAGCTGGGTGTATTTGCCATGACCGAAAAGGGGCTGCGCGAAGTGAGCAACCCGTCCGCATTGTTCCTGTCGCAGCATGGTACGCAGGTGCCGGGTTCCTGCGTGATGGTCACCCAGGAAGGCTCGCGGCCATTGCTGGTGGAGATACAGGCGCTGCTCGACGAGGCGCATTCGCCCAGTCCGCGCCGCCTGTCTCTCGGTCTGGAACAGAACCGTCTGGCCATGCTGCTGGCAGTGCTGCATCGCCACGCGGGCATCGCCTGTTTCGACCAGGATGTGTTCATCAATGCCGTGGGCGGGGTGAAGATCACCGAACCGGGTGCCGATCTCGCCGTCCTGCTCGCGATCGTTTCATCGCTGCGCAACAGGCCGCTGCCGGAAAAGATGGTGGTGTTCGGCGAAGTGGGGCTGGCAGGCGAGGTGCGACCCGTGCAGCGCGGGCAGGAGCGCCTGAAAGAAGCCGCCAAGCTCGGCTTCACCCATGCCATCATCCCCAAAGCCAACGCGCCCAAACACAAGATCGACGACATGGAGATCATCGCTGTGGAGCGGGTGGATGAAGCAGTAGCGAAGATGCGCTAAGCCATATCGATATCCGCGAGAGACAAAACTTTTCGCGCGGTTGGAAATCTTAAGAGACGGATAATATGTCACATCAACATTCACACGATCACAGCGGACACGCGCATGGGCATCACCACCACGGTGATCCGAACAATCATGGACGCGCTTTCGTTGTTGCGATCGCACTGAACACGGCTTTTGTCGCAGTCGAACTTGCCTACGGCTTCATTGCCAATTCGACCGCGCTGATGGCCGATGCCGGCCATAACCTGTCCGATGTGCTGGGTCTGTTGCTGGCATTGGGTGCGGCGATCCTCGCGCGCAGAACCCCGAGCGGGCGCTTTACTTACGGACTGCGCAGCACGTCGATCCTGGCAGCGCTGGCAAATGCCATGTTCCTGATGACGGCGTGCGGGGCCATCGCGCTGGAGGCCATGGAACGTTTTTCGCAACCTCACGAGGTGGCAGGGCTGACAGTCTCCCTGGTTGCATGCGTGGGAATCGCCATCAATGGCCTGTCGGCATGGCTTTTCGTCAAGGGCAGCAAGGGCGACCTGAACATCCGGGGCGCCTATCTGCACATGCTGGCCGATGCAGCTGTCTCGCTCGGTGTTGCCGTTGCTGGCGTGCTAATACTGTTCACGGGTTGGTACTGGCTCGATCCGCTGGTTAGCCTGGCGATCGTGGTGGTGATCATGATCGGAACCTGGGGCCTGCTGCGCGAGTCGCTGGAACTGGCATTGAATGCTGTCCCTGCGCATATAGATGCACCGGGTCTGGAGTCTTACCTGCGTCAATGCCGCGGTGTCGCTGATATCCATGATCTGCATATCTGGGGCATGAGCACGACAGAAAGTGCCCTGACTGTGCATCTGGTGATGCCGGAAGGCTATCCCGGCGATGCCTACATGGACGACATCATGTGTACGCTGAAGGAACGCTTCTCCATCCAGCACAGCACGCTGCAAGTCGAGCAGGGCACGACCAGTCATGCCTGCGTGCTTCACTCAAACGCTGATGCTGCACATGTTCACTGACGCATGTTCGGGACGATTAAGTATTCTACGGTGCCGCATTTGATATTAAAATCACGGCTTGCGAGATATTCCCGATGCGGATCCCCAACGATTTTACCTATCTGAGATTCTGTTTACCTGCCCATGGATAACTTTACATTTTTGACATCTTTAACGAATGATATTGCCAGTTTCATAGTGAGTGCATTGTTGATCGTCGCGTACCACGTCTACCTCCGGCACAAGATCAAGATCGACCCGGCATATTCCGTGCAGTCGGTTAATAGGATCGTGCGGACCGCATGGGCGGAGACCATCATGCAAGACGAAAAGAATGGCGTGCTGGCGGTGCAGACACTGCGCAACTCGACCATGGCGGCCACTTTTCTTGCCTCGACTTCCGTGCTTCTGATCATTGGCGTGCTGACGCTCAGCGAGCAGGGCGAGAAGCTGGAAGCTCACTGGCATGTGCTGAATTTGGTGGGTTCGATCAATCCGGTACTCTGGATGGTGAAGCTTCTGCTGTTGCTGCTCGACCTGTTCGTCGCTTTTTATACTTTTTCAATGTGTATTCGTATCTACCATCATGTGGGTTTCATGATCAATATCCCGCTACGCTTGAATCACAGAATGATAACGCCGGCACATGTGGCGGCGCATTTGAACCGGGCGGGTCACTTCTACAGTCTGGGCATGCGTTCCTATTATTATCTGATCCCGCTGGTGTTCTGGCTGTTTGGGCCGCATTTCATGCTGCTTGCGACCATAGGCATGCTGATGGTTTTGTACCGCATAGATCGCGCCCCCGAGATCACGCCCTTGGAATTCAGCGATGTATAACCAGCATCTATCTGGTCCCGATTCCATCAAGCAGTAATCTTCTCTCCGAGGCGCAGAATGCAGAACGGCCTGACATGAAGTCAGGCCGTTCTGCATTTGTCGCTTGCGAAAACGAGTTTCAAATTTAGCAGTGCGCTACTCACCCGCAAACAAGATCATCAGCGACAGCACGATGAATGGGGAAAAGATGAAGAAAAATGGTAGAGAGATCACGATAACACCTCCTGGTTGAGTTGAGGGAATCTGAATCTGCCATACCAAGTCGTGTTCGATCATGTTAGCTGACCATGAGTCTGGGTCGGCTAGAAGAGGGTGGTATGGTGCGTCCATAGTGTCACCACTTGGACGGGAAGGCAAGGTCGGGCTGGCAGTCAGGTTTCAGGCGGACATGCCATAGCTCCTGCTGGGAGCCTTGTGGATTGCCAGGGTTGCCGGCCCAGTGTGCACCCAGACGATCATTTGCGGTGGCTGCGTATTTTCAGAAAATCGAGAATCATCTGGAATGTCCGCTTTCCTTCGGTGCTGGTTCGATATGCCGGCCAGCTGAACTCGTTATGACTTTCCTCGTCGACCAGATGAAGCGTGGAAATGTCCTCTGGTTCGACGGATAGAAGCAGGCCGTGTGAATATGATTGCTGATCTTTCATTGTCGCCACCCTTTTCGAGTTGCGGTATCGGCGAATCACGAAACCGTATAAACAGTATATACAGTAATACCGTTATAGTAAATTGTAACAATTTGCTGTCCGGTTTCGTCTGATGCAAGGCTGAATGTCAAATATTGGTTAAATGCGGTGAGTCGTCCGCACTTCCTGCATTGCTCTTAAGCATGATTTAAGAACGGTCACACATGATGCGGGCGTGAAACTTTTATAACGTCAGTATTGCCGGGCGGGGGGAATTGTTATGATGTATTCGAAATCGGTTGGATTGTCCGCTTCATTTGATGAATGTATGGAAGCGGAGAATCAAGAGTGGTGGAGGCTTGTCTTATGAACAAGAATATCGAGCACGTTTTGACCAAGGTGCCGGAAGTCACGCTGACTTTCTGGATCATCAAGATCGCTGCAACCACCCTTGGCGAAACCGGCGGCGACGCAGTGTCCATGTCGATGCAGCTGGGGTATCTTGTTGGCACGGTCATCTTCGCAGCAGTCTTTCTGGTTGCCGTGATGGCCCAGGTCAAAGCGAAGCTGTTTCACCCTTACCTGTACTGGGCGACCATAATTGCCACGACGACCGTAGGTACGACGCTTGCCGATTTTGCCGACAGGTCTCTGGGAATAGGCTATGCCGGCGGTGCCACATTGTTGTTCTTCCTGCTGATGGCATCATTGGCTATCTGGCACAGGGTACTCGGATCTGTTTCCGTCAATACCGTGAGCACCCCGAAAGAAGAGATGTTCTATTGGGTGACCATCATGTTTTCCCAGACTCTGGGTACAGCGTTGGGGGACTGGACGGCCGATACGGCCGGGCTTGGCTACGAAGGAGGTGCGATCATCTTCGGCATCCTTTTGGCAATTGTGGCGGCAGCCTATAAATGGACGAACTTGAACAGGACGCTACTGTTCTGGGCGGCGTTCATCCTTACCCGGCCCCTTGGCGCTGTGGTGGGGGATTTCCTCGACAAACCGCTGAGTGCCGGTGGCCTTGCATTAAGTCGTTTTTCGGCGTCGGCGACGCTCATCATAATGATCATTGCCTGCATCATGCTTTTTCCGCAGCGCGCCGGGAAAAGTACCGGGCACTGAGGTGACTTCCGATTGACTCCATCCACGAATTGACTGCGAGGGATCCGATGGCTATCACGCTTGCATTTGATGTCTATGGAACGCTGATCGATACACATGGCGTCATATCGGCGCTGGAGAGATATGCAGGCAAGGATGCCGCCGCCTTTTCGCGCACCTGGCGGGAGAAACAGTTGGAGTATTCTTTTCGCCGCGGGCTGATGCAGAATTATGAGAATTTCGCCGTATGCACCAGCAATGCGCTGGATTACACCAGTTCGTATTACCAGGTGCCGCTTTCCGCAAAAGACAAGGAAGCGTTGATGGGGGTATACAGATCGCTGCCGGCATTTTCCGACGTGCAGGCGGGACTTTCCCTGGCCGGGCAGGCAGGCTTCAGAATGTTCGCATTCTCGAACGGGAGTCTCGATGCGGTCGAGGCATTGCTCAGGAATGCCGGACTCAGAGACTACTTTCTTGGGGTGGTCAGCGTTGACGAGATGAAATCCTTCAAACCGAATCCCGCTGTATATAGTCACTTCCTGAGAAGGACTGGTGCCGTTGGGGCTGATGCCTGGCTGGTATCGAGCAACCCGTTTGATGTCATCGGGGCGATCTCTGCCGGCATGCGGGCTGCATGGGTCAAGCGCACTACCGATGCGATATTCGATCCGTGGGGGATAGAACCGACGATAACGGTGAATAGCCTGGCGAACCTGGCTGAAAGGATTGAGCAGGAAGGCAAATCAGAGTGACCAGGCGTTAACGATACGGGCTGGAGGGAGTCATGCATAAACTGAAGAATGAAGCAGCCTTATTCAAGGCCGCGCTGATCGAGGGCATGAAATATGCCGAGGGGCGCGGTGTGGTCAAGTTCGAGCCGGGCGATTCGGCAAGCGAGCGGCTGTTATACATCTACAGGTTGCTGGTTCACGACAAGGTCATCCAACCCTTGCCGGAAGATCAGGTCGCGGAAAAAACATTGCGCCACAAACTGGCGATCTGGTATGCGAAGCAGTTGCCCGAGGATCATCCGTTGCTGAAGTAACCACGAGCCCGGCACGCGCTTCAACCTGCCCAGGCTGCCGATCATTCGAGGTGGAATTGCTACCCGGTTATTGCCATCCATCCTTGCCTCAGTCCGCGCAAGACCGAGGCCGAAAAGTGCGGATTCAGATTGTCGAGAGCCATGACCACCAGAAAGCCGACGATAAATGGCTGGATCAGGAAAAAAACGGCAATGAGAAATGCCTCCATATAGAACCGGATAAATCTGCGGGATCGATAGAGGTACGCCAGATTCGATCGGATATTCAACAAGGGTTTGCGGAGCAATACGATCTCGCTGACCATCAGGAAGAACGACAGCACAGTCCCGGCCATAATGGCGACGTACAGTTCTATATTCATCATTCGCTTTCAGCTTGGATGTCTGGATTGTATTCTTGTCTCGCCAAACTGCAATTATGCGACGTTGCATTTGACCGAATACGACTGAATCCGTATATTCCATCGCCATGCATACGCAACAACCCATCTCTGCCGATACCATCATCGCCAAGCGACTGTGGCAGGTATTGCCAGCCCACTGCCGCAGCGCGTTCCTGTTTTAATGTTTCATTTGTTTAACCGGGCAACTGCGGGTCGACCGCGTTGCTTCTGCCTGAGACCCGCATAGCCAGA
This sequence comes from Sideroxydans lithotrophicus ES-1, assembly GCF_000025705.1. Taxonomy (NCBI): domain Bacteria; kingdom Pseudomonadati; phylum Pseudomonadota; class Betaproteobacteria; order Nitrosomonadales; family Gallionellaceae; genus Sideroxydans; species Sideroxydans lithotrophicus. Next base: position 1,332,743 of record NC_013959.1, read on the forward strand.
ACTTTGGGGTCTTACATCATGGCAAATCTTGCAGGCAGTACCTCCGCTCACCGGGATGTGTTCCTCGGTGTCGTCTTTGCGCTGCTCGCCGCAGTCGGATTTTCGGCCAAGGCCATCCTTGTCAAGCTGGCGTATCTCGACAATGTGGATGCGGTGACGCTGCTGGCCTTGCGCATGGTGTTCTCGGTGCCGTTCTTCATCGGTGTGGCGATCTGGGTGCGGCGGCATCATGCCGCGCCGCTGAATGTTCATGACCGTTTGCTGGTGTTGGGATTGGGCCTGATCGGCTACTACTGCTCCAGCTTTCTCGACTTCCTGGGCTTGCAATACATCTCTGCCGGACTTGAACGCCTGATCCTGTTCCTCTATCCGACCATGACAGTGATCCTCTCGGCGCTGCTCTACAAACGCGCCATCGGCAGGAAAGTCATGGCGGCGATGTTGCTGAGCTATGCCGGGATCGCACTGGTTTTCCTGCACGACGTGGGTGCAAAAGAGGGCGGTATCGTGCTGGGCGCATCGCTGGTGTTTGCCAGCACGCTTTCCTATTCGATCTATCTGGTGGGTGCGGGGCATGCCATTGCGCGCATCGGCACCTTGCGCTTCACCTCCTATGCGATGGTGGTGGCGTGCGCAGCCAGCCTGCTGCAGTTCGGCGCGATGCGCCCATTGAGTGCGCTCGACCTGTCGTGGCACGTGTACGGGCTGTCCATCGCCATGGCGATATTTTCCACAGTGCTGCCGGTGTTCCTGCTGTCTTTCGCCATCCGGCGCATCGGCTCGGGCAGCGCGTCACTGATCGGTTCCATCGGCCCGGTCAGCACGATCTACATGGCGTATGCGATCCTGGGCGAGGAAATTTCATTGTTGCAAATAGCGGGATCGTCGCTGGTTCTTGCCGGTGTGCTGGTCATCAGCCTGAACAGCAAGCGCGAAGTGAAATAAGCAAGCCGGAAGGATAGGCTGCCTGAATCCGCTTCCTTAGCCTGAGCGACCCAGTGCGCGCAAGCCGATCTTCCCGGCATCGAGCAACAGCACTGTACCAATGCCGCTGGCGAAGGCCGCCAGCCAGTGCTGCAACGTTGGCGGCTGGAATGCAAAGGCTTGCGCGATGGAGGGGACGCCGGTGATGAGCGCCAGCCCGGACAAGGTGCCGGCGAGTACCCATAGCGCGACCGTCGAGGGAGCGGTAAACATCTGTTGCCAGTTTCGATGCGTGGAGCGAACGGAAAGGATCAGCGCAGCATTCGCCGTAACCAGCACGATGAATGCCAATGCGCGCGCTTCTTCGGCAACGATGCCCGCCCGCAGACTGAGCATGTAGAAGATCGCGATGGACAGGGTGGCCATAACACCTTGAGCCAGTCCTCCAAGAAGATGGGGTGTGGCGATCAAGTGTTCGGTATGCGGGCGGGGCGGCTGCTGCATCAGGCTTCGGCTTCCTGCCTCGGCTTCGAACACGATCGAGCAGGCGGGGTCGATGATCAATTCCAGAAAGGCGATGTGTATCGGTGCCAGCACCAGCGGCAGGCCGAAGAACAACGGGATGATGGAGAGGCCGATGATCGGGACATGTACGGCCAGCGTATAGACCACTGCCTGGCGCAGGTTGGCGAAGATGCGGCGGCCGAGACGGATGGCGGCGACGATGGCAGTGAAGTCGTCTTCCAGCAACACCAGCGACGCCGCTTCGCGCGCGACGTCGGTGCCGCGCTTGCCCATGGCGATGCCGATGTGGGCCGCTTTCAGTGCCGGTGCATCGTTCACGCCGTCGCCCGTCATGGCGACGATGTCGCCATTGGCTTTGAGCGCCTCGACGATGGCGAGCTTCTGCTGCGGCGTTACGCGGGCGAAGACGTTCACCGATGAGATGCGCTGTGCCAGTGCCCCGGCATCCATGTTGGCCAGTTCGTCGCCGGTGAGCAATGTGCTGCCATCAATACCGGCACTGGCGGCGATGGCGCGCGCGGTGCGCGGATGGTCGCCGGTGATCATGACGACGCGAATCCCGGCGCGGTGGCATTCGGCGACCGCGCCGGATACTTCGGGACGGAGCGGATCGGCGAGTCCTGCCAGGCCGACGAACTCGAACTCGAATTCATGCTGGATGTCCGGCCAGGTTTCGTGGATGCTGTGCTTCGCCTTGGCCACGCCCAGTACGCGCAAGCCGCGATCCGCCATCGACTCCGCGTCCCTGCTCATGCGCAACCGCGCATCCTCCGGCAAGTGGCAAAGATCGGCGATGGCCTCCGGCGCTCCCTTGGTGGCGACGATATCCTGCTTGCCGGAATCGTTGCGCCACAGGTGCGACATAGCCAGCAGCTCGGAAGATATCTCATATTCACGTGCCAGCGACCAGTCCGGATGCAGGTGTTCCGTGTTGGCCAGATATTCGCGGGCAAAGCCATGGAAAGCCAGTTCCATCGGATCATGGGGATCGATCTCGCTGGCGAGCACCGCGTATTCAAGCAACTCGTGATAGGTCTCCGGCAGTTCGCAGCCTGAAATATCCGCGGTTTCCAGAAATTGCCCGCCGACCGACAGGCTGGTCACCGCCATGCGGTTCTGGGTCAATGTTCCGGTCTTGTCTACGCACAGCACGGTCGTTTCGCCCAGCGTTTCGATGGCATTGAGTCGTCGTGTCAGCACGCGCTGATTGGCGATGCGGCGCGCACCCAAGGCAAGGAACACGATCATGATGACGGGAAATTCCTGCGGCAGAATGCCCATCGCCAGCGTGATGCCAGCGAGCAGGGCATCGAGCCAGCCACCTCGCAAGATCCAGAAAAGCGCCGCCAGAGCGAGGCACAGACCGATGCCGATCAGCGCGAGGTGCCGGGTCAGCAGGGCGATCTCGTCGCGCAGCGGCGAAGATTCGGCAACGATATCCTGCAGCGATTTGCCGATGCTTCCCAGTTCGGTCCGGCTGCCGATGGCTGTGACACGCATCAAGCCCTGGCCGCGCACGATCAGCGTTCCGGCAAAGACTTCGCCGCGTTCGGGAAATTTTTCCACAGCCACGGACTCGCCGGTCAGCATCGACTCGTCGGCAGCCAGTTCGTGGGCCTGCAATACGATGCCATCCGCCGGTACGCGGTCGCCTTCGACCAGGATCAGGATATCGTCGCGCACTACCTCGCAACCGGCGATCCGCTTCGGCACGCCGTCGCGGATCACCAGTGCGCGCGGGCTGGAGAGGTCGCGCAACGCTTCAAGGGCTTTTTCGGTGCGCCGCTCCTGCAGGATGGTGACGGCCATGATGATGACGACGAAGCCGAGCAGGATGAGGGCTTCATGTGCGTCACCCATGGCGAGATAGATGGCTCCGGCACCCAGCAGTAGCAGGAACATCGGCTCGCGTGCCACTTCGCCGGCGATGGTCGGCAGGGTGCGGCGCTGGTCTGTGCCAAGCTCGTTCGCTCCTTCCGCAGCCAGTCGCGCACTTGCTGCTTCGTGGCTCAAGCCTGATGGGAACGTCGTGGTCATGTCACATCAAGTGTGTCGATCGTTGTTTGTTGGCAGCCCGTTTCAACTATAGCAAACTCGAATCAAAGGCGTTCACCTGAATTCCTGCATACCAGGTAGTTCAGTTATTTGCCCGGGCGTATACTTCGGCAGGAAGGCGGCATCCATGGAGGGAGGACATATGTTCTGTAGACTGATTACCATCGTACTGTTCATTTTGATCGGGAGCATCGGAGTTGCAGGTGCCCAGCCGATGCGAGATCCTCAACGAGGAGAGCTGTTGTATTCGACCCATTGCATAGCCTGCCATAACACCAAGATACATTGGCGCGACCAGAAACTTTCCAAAGACTTCAAGAGTCTGTCTGCTCAAGTGGATCGCTGGCAAAAATTGGCAGGGCTGGGTTGGGATAGTCATGACATTACTGCGGTGGCACGCTATCTCAATGTCCTTTATTACCATTATCCAGAATCATACTGAGCCTGTGTGCCCGACGCCGGGCCATCATTGCCATCATTCAGGAGCAACCAGATGCGAATACTGCACACGATGATCAGGACGGGCGACCTTGAGCGCTCCATCGATTTCTATACCAAAGTCATGGGCATGAAGCTGCTGCGGCAGCAGGATTATCCGGCCGGGAAATTCACGCTGGCCTTTCTCGGCTACGGTGACGAAAGCGAGCAGGCGGCGATCGAACTGACCTATAACTGGGGCGTCGACCACTACGATCTTGGCACCGGTTACGGCCATATCGCCCTTGAAGTGGATGATGTCCACGCGGCCTGCGACCGCATCAAGCAACTTGGCGGAAAAGTGGTTCGAGAAGCCGGCCCGATGAATGGCGGAACGAGGATCATTGCATTCGTCAGCGATCCGGACGGCTACATGATCGAGCTGATCGGCAGGAAGGCTTGAGGAGAGGTTTGTCCGGAAGATGGCTGGTCTTCGGCCATAGCGGATCAGATCAACCTGCCCCTGACGTGTCTGCTTAAAACTAGGCAGAGGTTGTCAGGTGCTCAACTTCTCACGCCCTACACATCCAGTTTTCGTGAGGTCAGCCATTCAACCATCGCCGGATCGCGATGCGAGAAGAATGCACTTGTTGCCGTATCCATTGCCGTGATCCTGTTCATGTCGAAGTCAGACAGTTCAAAATCCAGGACTTCGATATTTTCCATCATGCGGTCTTTATGTACGGATTTGGAGAGCGCGACAACGCCACGTTGAATAACCCAGCGTAACACCACCTGCCCCACGGACTTACCGTAGTATTTGCCGATTTCAGTGAGCACCGGATTGGCAAACAGGTTATTGCGGCCTTCGGCAAAGGGAGCCCAAGCCTCCGGTTGTATCCCTTTAGCTTTCATCCAGGGTACTGCGTGTAATTGCTGGTTAAAGGGATTGACCTCTACCTGATTGACTGCCGGCTTGACGCGATTGAATGCCATCAAATCAGCCAGGCGATCCGGATGGAAATTGCTAACTCCTATGGCGCGCACTTTGCCCGCCGCCTGCAATTCCTCCATGGCGCGCCAAGCGCCATGGACATCTCCATAGGGTTGATGGATAAGATATAAATCGAGGTAATCTAATTGCAGGCGATTCAAAGATCGTTCGAACTGTGCTTTGGCACCTTCATAGTTCGAATCCTGAAGCCACAATTTGGTGGTAACAAATAATTTGTCTCGACCTATGCCGCTCATTCTCAGCCCATTGCCTACCTGGGTTTCATTCTGGTATGAGGCAGCGGTGTCGATGTGACGATAGCCTGTTTCTATAGCATCCAGAACGGCGCGTTCACATTCAGCCGGATTGCTTATTTGAAAAACGCCAAAGCCCAGTACGGGTATTTCGACGCCATTGTTCAATTTTACTGTTTGCATAATTACCTCCTTTGCGCTCTAGCCAGAATGGTACTGCGTATCGCGCATTGTTCATACACAAGGTCTGACGATGGACGCGATGACAAGTTGGCCGGCCACTCGGCGCGGAAGTATGTGGTGGTGCTCAGCATGTCCGCAATACTGAGCAGTGCAGAAGTTTCAGCGGCCCATCCCGGACTTCCGCTACGGCCGATTAAGAGATGAATGCATTGGATTTCTGCCGAGACCGCCTCTTGTTCGTCTTGGTAAGAAAGTCTCGATCGCTACAGGATGATGGCGACGAAGTCGCCTTCGAACTCGCCGACCTTTTTCCCTTCGCAATACAACGAGGATTGGACGCTGATGCGGGCGCGCTTGTGCTTCGACAGCGTGGCAAGGAAGCGTTGCCATTTCTCGGGAGCGGGAACTACAGCCTCAGCGGTGAAATCGGTGGGCATGGGCAGGTCATAGCTCATGCTGTTCTTCTGGATGACGAGGCGCGCCTTGATATCTGCATCCAGCAGGCTGACGTGCAGCAGCGCCCAAGCCGAGAGGATGGCGACGGCAGATACGCTGCCACCGAATACGGTGTCGCGATGGTTGATGTTGGGTGCGAGCGGAGCGGCGAGGCAGACGCCTGCAGGGCTGGCAGTTCTGACCTCCACGGCCATCGCTTTCGACAGCGGGATGTGGGCGTGGAGGTAGTCCTGTAACGCTTGCGGCGTGGGGGCGGGCATTACTTGCCGGCCGCGCGCTCTGCTGATTGCACGGTGTTCGCCACCAGCATGGTGATGGTCATCGGGCCGACGCCGCCGGGGACGGGAGTGATCCAGCCGGCGACTTCCTTGGCTGAATCGAAATCCACATCGCCGCAGAGCTTGCCGTTTTCCATGCGGTTGATGCCGACGTCAATGACTGCAGCGCCCGGTTTGATCATGTCGCCGGTGATCATCTTCGGTTTGCCGGTGGCGACCACCAGGATGTCGGCGTCGCGCGTGTGCTTGGCGAGGTCGCGGGTCTTGGAGGTGCAGATGGTGACGGTGGCGTGGTGCTGCAACAGCAGCTGTGCCATCGGTTTGCCGACGATGTTGCTGCGGCCCACCACCACGGCATGCTTGCCTTCGATATCCACGCCGCTCTTTTGCAGCAGGATCAGCGAGCCGTAAGGCGTGCAGGGCGCGAAGCGCATGCTGCCGGTGGCCAGCGCGCCGACGTTCATCGGATGGAAGCCGTCCACGTCCTTGTCCGGGCTGATGGCGTTCAATATCTTGTCGCTGTCGATGTGCCTGGGCACCGGCAGTTGCACCAGCAGGCCGTGGATATTCGGGTCGGCGTTCAGTTCGGCGATCTTCGCCAGTAGCGTCGCTTCGCTGGTGTCGGCGGGCAACGCGATGTGTTCGGAGTACAGGCCCAACTCGGCGCAGGCCTTCACTTTGTTGGCGACGTAGACCTTGGAGGCAGGGTCTTCGCCGACGATGATGACCGCCAGCCCCGGCGTGATGCCGCGTGCCTTGAGGGCGTCGGCACGCACTTTCCATTCGGCGCGCACTTCCTGCGCGATGGCTTTTCCATCAATGATGCGTGCGGTCATCTTTGTCTCCTGAAAAGTTCAGAACTGCGGTTTGTCGGAACTGTTCTCGTAATTCTTGACGCCAGCCATGATTTCCTTGCGCGCTTCTTCCACGCCTTCCCAGCCGCCGATCTTGACCCACTTGTTGGGCTCGAGGTCCTTGTAGTGGGCGAAGAAGTGTTCGATCTGTTTCAGCACGATCTCGGGCAGTTCGGTGTGGCTCTTCAGGCCGCGATAGAGGGTGGAAAGCTTGTCCACCGGTACCGCCAGCACCTTGGCATCGAAACCGGATTCGTCTTCCATCTTCAGCACGCACAGCGGGCGGCAACGCACCACGACTCCGCTGTTCAATGGCACCGGGGTGATGACCAGCACGTCGACAGGATCACCGTCGTCGGACAATGTGTGCGGGATATAGCCGTAGTTGCACGGATAGTGCATCGCGGTGTTCATGAAGCGATCCACGAAGATCGCGCCGGAATCCTTGTCCACTTCGTATTTGACCGGCTCGCCATGCATCGGGATCTCGATGATGACGTTGAAGTCGTTGGGAAGGTCTTTGCCGGAGGGGACTTTGTTCAAGCTCATGGTGCGACGCCTTTACGTGAAAATTGAAAGGCGCGAATTGTATCACCGAGCGGCAGTCTGCCAAAGACCGCCGCCCGGGAACGATCGGGATCAGTAGTCGGTATAGCCCTTTTCCCCCGGGGTATAGAACGTGCTGGAATCCGGTGCGGTCAGTGCAGTCCCGTTTTGCAGCTTGTGTACCAGGTCCGGGTTGGAAATGAACGGGCGACCGAATGCGACCAGATCGCCGCGTTGTGCTTCGAGGTCGGTATTCGCGCGTGCCAGGTCATAGCCGCCGGAGAGGATGTATTTGCCTTTGAAGTTGGCGCGTATCTTGGCTTTCAGCTCCGGGCTGACTTCCGGCGCACCCATCGAGCTGTGATCGACGATGTGGATATACACCAAGCCGAGCTTGTTCAGTTCCTCGATCAGCCGCAGGTATAACGCATCCATCTTGGCGTCGGAAACGGTGCCATTGAACGCACCATAAGGCGAGATGCGCATGCCGACGCGTTCCGCTCCGATGGCGGCAACCGTTGCCTTGGCCACCTCAGTAGCAAAACGGACGCGGTTCTCGACGCTGCCGCCCCATTTGTCGGTACGCTGGTTGGTGGCGGTATTGAGGAACTGGTCGATCAGGTAGCCGTTCGCCGCATGCAATTCGACTCCGTCGAATCCGGCTTCGATGGCTCGCTTCGAAGCAGAAGCGTATTCGGCGATCGCGTGCTCGATATCGGCTTCGCTCATTTCGGCTGGAGCCGGATGCGGCTGCATGCCGCTGCTGTCGGTCCACATCTCGCCCGGAGCGGCGAGGGCAGAGGGTGCCAGTATCCTGGTGCCTGGCTGCATGTTGGCAGGGTGGCTGACGCGTCCGGTGTGCATCAGCTGTATGAATATCTTGCCGCCGGCTTTGTGTACGGCATCGTTCACGCGCTTCCAGCCTTGCACCTGGGCGTCGGAGAACATGCCGGGAATGCGCGCGTATCCCAGACCATTCGCAGAAGGGGAGGTGCCTTCGGTGATGATAAGGCCCGCACCGGCGCGCAGTTGGTAATATTTTTCCATCAGTTCGTTCGGCACGTTGTCGGTGGCGCGAGATCGCGTCATCGGTGCCATGACGACACGGTTCTTCAGTTGCAGTCTTCCCAGCGTGGTGGGGGTGAACAGTGTGTTGCTCATGTCGTGCTCCTTGCAAGCTGTGCCAATGACTCCTTCTTCCCGGAGGAAGAAGGAGGTTGGGCATTATTGTTTGATGGATTCTACCGGGATGGTCAGGGTCACTTCATCGCTGACCAGCGGTGCATACTTGGCCATGTTGAATTCGGAGCGTTTGATTTGGGCAGTGGCGTTTGCTCCACAGGCTTCTTTCTTCATCATCGGGTGGGGCATGCACATGAAAGAGGTCACGGTCAGCGTCACCGGTTTGGTGATGCCCTTGATGGTCAGGTTGCCTTCCACTGCAGCTACCTTGTCGCCGTTGAATTCGACCTTGTCGGACTTGAACGTGATGGTGGGATATTTTGCGGTATCAAAGAAGTCATCTCCCTGCAGGTGACCGTTGAACAGGGGATATCCGGTATCGACGGACTTGGCGTCGATCTCCACATCCACAGATCCGGTCTTGGCGGCGCGATCGATCGTGATCGAGCCTTTCACGGTATCGAAACGGCTGAGCTGGGTGGAATATCCCATATGGTTGTATTCGAATCGCGGCTTGGTGTGATTGGTGTCGATCATATATGTTTCGGGTGCCGCATATGCTACGGAAGACAGCGACGCGGCGAGGGTCAGGGCAACTAATCTATTCATGGTGTTCTCCTTGTTGGTTGGTTAAGGTCAAACTACTTCCTAGCAGGTGATGCATTCACTACGACGTGAAACTTGATTTGGACTTCGTTGGCGACCGAGCTGACATCGGTCCATTCGCCTTCGCCTATCATGTAGTCGAGGCGCTTGATGGAGAAGGTGCCGTCGAAGGTGCCGCGTGTCCCTTCCGACTGGAAGGTGACGGGTGCGGCGACATCAAGCGTCTTGCCCTTGATGCTGAGTTTGCCGGTTGCCTGATAACGGTTGCCACCCAGTGCCTTGAGGCCGGTGGAGACAAAAGTTGCGGTGGGATAGTCTTTGGCGTTGAACCATTTCTTTCCAACCACCTCTTCATTGCCTTCGTTCGAGCCGGTGTCTATGCTGGCGACATTCACTTCGATGCGAGCTTGTGCTTTGGCAAGTTTGGCTGGGTCGAAATAAAGTTCGGTCGCGAATTTCCTGAATGTGCCTTCAAGCGGCGCACCCATCAGCGTAAAACCAAACGTCACTACGCTCTGTTCCGGCTGCGCCAGCTTGTATTCAAGGGCAGATGCCGGGCTAGTCAGCAGCAACAGCATGGAAATTCCAGACAGGCACTTGGCGGGGATGTTCATTGTTTTCCTTGGAATGGTTCGCATGAATTCGATTCAGGCCAGGCGTCCGTGACGAAAATCGTCCAGAGCCTGGTGTATCTCCTCCTGCTTGTTCATCACGAACGGCCCATACTGCACGATGGGCTCGTTGAGCGGCTTGCCCGCAACCAGGATCAGGCGGGAATCTTCCGCCGTGGCGACAGTGATGCCATCGGCTTCCGGCTTGTTGCTCAGGATGGCCATGCGCTGCGAGTCCACTTGTGTTTCTCCAACTTTCACTGCGCCGCGATAGACGAAGATGAATGCGTTATGCGTGTGCGGTAACGCGGTCGTGAATGAAGTTCCGGCAGGAAGGTGGATGTCGAGATACAGCGGTTCCGTGACCTCGCGCGTCACAGCGCCTGCCACACCGTTGCTGTCGCCGGCGATCACGCGTACGGTAACGCTATTTGCAGTGACATATTCCGGTATCGTCGCGCTGGCGAAATCCTTGTACCAGGGCTCAGCCATTTTTGCTTTTGCCGGCAGGTTGAGCCAAAGCTGGAAACCTTCCATCACGCCATCCTCTTGTTCCGGTATCTCCGAGTGGATCACGCCGCGACCGGCGGTCATCCACTGTACTCCGCCGTTTTCCAGCAAGCCTTCATGTCCAGCGCTATCGCGGTGGCGCATGCGTCCGGCAAGCATGTAGGTCACCGTTTCAAAACCACGATGAGGATGATCGGGAAATCCCGCGATGTAATCGTCCGGATCGTCGCTGCCGAATGCATCCAGCATCAGGAAGGGGTCGAGTCGGCGTTGCAAATGTCCGGTGAGTACACGGGTCAGTTTCACGCCCGCACCATCCGAAGTGGCGATGCCTTCGACGATGCGCTCGACAGTTCGCGATTGCAGCCGGGTTTGTTGAATAGTGGTGTTCATGTTCATCTCCTTAGTGGAGTAAAGTGGTTGCATATTAGGCGTCTCGAAATATTAGATAAAGCCATGAATACGAGATAGACTGTCCCATAAATGGAACAAAAGAATATTTCTGCCGATGATTACATCTTGTTCGCTGCCATTGCCGAGCAGGAAAGTCTGGTGCGTGCAGCCGAGCATCTGGGCATGCCAAAGGCGACTGTTTCACGGCGTTTGACCAATCTCGAGACGGTTCTGGGCCAGCGGTTGCTGTTGCGCACGACGCGACGCCTGACGCTCACCGAATTCGGACAGGAATTCCTCGATCATTGCCGCCGCGTGGCCGAAGAAGTCGCCACTGCCCAGGATTTTGTGCGCAGCCAGGATGTGAAGCCGCATGGCCGCTTGCGCGTCTCCATGCCTGAAGACTATGCCAAGCAGAATCTGTCGCGGGCGCTTGCCACCTTTATCGAGTCCTATCCGGAGATCCATCTGGATCTTGATCTGAGTTCGCGCCTCGTCGATCTGATCGGGGAACGTTTCGATCTTGCCATCCGCATGGGGACATTGGAGAACGATTCGACCCTGGTCGCCCGCAAGATAGACGAACAACACTTCGGCCTGTATGCCAGTCCAATCTATCTGGGACTGCATCCGGCGCCGAAACATCCGGAGGAGCTACTGCAGCACACTACGCTCAGGATGCTCTCCGACCAGGGGCAATTGATCCCATGGAAACTGTCACGAGGTAAATCCAATTGGGAAGGCGTGCCACCGGGGCGGCTGGCGTTGAATTCCATCGGCGTCATCCAGCAATTGCTGCTGGACGGCGCCGGCATCGGTGCGTTGCCCGACCGATTCACCCTGGAAGACGTGCGCCGCAATCGTCTTGTCCGGGTGTTGCCGGAATGGTGCCTGCCCTCCGTACCGGCATGGGCGGTGATGCCGATGCGCCGCTATCTACCCGCGAAGACCCGTGTTTTTCTCGATCATCTCGAGAGGTTTATGGAAAGAGGTTGAAAGGATTCAGTAACAGGAAGTGCATTGCATCGGATATTGACGTCAGCGATCCTCAAACGATTCCTCCCCGGCCCTGGCGAATATCGCCGTTGTAATATTGGAACTTGAAACGCGGATTTGATCGAACTTGTAACACATCATGAATATTCCTGATCTGGAAAACAGCTACAATCACCAAATGATTCCACCAACGAATCGACCATGAAGGGGCTTAATCTTGAATTACATGCGGAAATGTCTGGCAGTTGTTTTCATTCTGATCTGTGCACCTGCGTTCGCCGAAAGCACTAACGACCCATTCCAGGAGGTCGTCACTAAATACCTGGCGGCGAAACCCAAGCCGGTGTTGTCCGAAGAGGCGCACAAGTACAAGGTCCAGGCTGAATTCATGGTGCAACAGAAGCAACCTGGCAAGGCAATGGAACTCTATGGCAAGGCTTTGAATATCGCCCCCTGGTGGCCGGAGGGACACTTCCGGCTTGCCTTGCTGCTTGGTGATACAAATAAGTATCGTGATGCAACACAGGAAATGAAACGCTATCTGATGCTTGCTCCAGATGGCCCCGATGCGCGTGCAGCGCAGGACAAGATATACCAATGGGAATTGGTGGTCGTACCGGAAGCCGGCAAGACTTCAAAGGACTGCCCGGAATGTCCGGAAATGGTGGAGATACCGGCAGGCAGTTTCGATATGGGTTCGAACGATGGAGAGCCGGACGAGAAGCCTGTACATCATGTGACCATTGCGAAACGCTTCGCCATTGGCAAGACTGAGGTGACACAGGCGCAATGGCATGCGGTGATGGGTAGCGATCCGAGCTATTTCACTGGCTGTGGCGACAACTGCCCCGTGGAGCAGGTCAGCTGGGATGATGCCCAGGCGTTCATCCACAAGCTCAATGCCAAGACTGGAAAGAATTATCGCCTGCCTTCCGAGGCCGAATGGGAATATGCCTGCCGTGCCGGAAATCAGCAGGAGTTTTGTGGCAGTGACAATGGGAACGCCGTGTCGTGGACCAGTTTCAATAGCGGCAGTTTCTTCTTCAATACCCCCCATCCGGTTGCAACCAAGCAAGCCAATGCTTTCGGCCTATACGACATGAGCGGCAACGTATGGGAATGGGTCCAGGATACCTATCACGATAGTTACACGGGTGCTCCCATAGATGGCAGTGCATGGGATGGCGATTCGTCCATGCATGTGCTTCGCGGGGGATCGTGGGGGTACGACCAGAAATTCAGCCGCGCGGCTTCGCGTTCCAAGTTCGGTCCGAATTACCGTTACTATAGTTATGGTTTCCGTCTGGCAATGACGCTGCCTTAGCAGAAGTGAAACTGAAAACAAAAAAGCCGACTTGCGTCGGCTTTTTTGTTATTGGTGCAAAACTTACTTGGCGAGACCCAAGATAAACTCGACCAATTCCTTCATGTCGCCTTGCTTCTTGCCGGATGGGTCATTAGGAACCATCGCTGCGGAACCCCAGTTACCATGGCCGCCCTTGGAAACCTTCACCATCAGGCCTTCAACCAGAGGATATTCCTTGGCATCGGCAGCTGCCGAACCGTTGTTCGAATACTTGTATGTTGTAGCGCCCTTGTACTTCTTGGCTACATCAGCCCAAGCTGGGCCAACCACCTTGTGATCGATTGCGTGGCAAGCTGTACAGCCATTTTTCTTGGCTACAGCAGGCATCTCGGCTGCCATTGCGCTACCTGCAATCATCAAGCCTGCTGCTACTGTTATGTTTACGATAAAAGATTTCATTGTTTCCCCTGATTGTTTAAATTACGAAAGATTAACTTTCTGATCTGTCGTCTATCTTAATTTGTCGATTTATCACAAAGATATGAGTTTGTGATGCATTTTGGATAGTTCGACGCCGCATATCCTAGCAATGAGTATGTTAATAAAACGTAAATTAATCATTAAATGGAGGTTAAATTAGCGTTTAATGCAACACGCCCGGATGAGAATGTTAAATGGAAACAAAACCCAAATATTTGGCCTAAGTGCTTGAATAAAACACTTGGGTATGTATAGTTGAATATGCGAGAACAGCAAGTATTCTGGTTGTCGCGCATGTCGCAGCTCCTGCAAGAGGGACAAATGCGTAGTGATGACATGCGAATTACGCGATATCGGGTTGATCCAAGCGCCAGACTACTCCTGCATGTACTTTCTTCTGCAGAAGGGAGGCTACCATGGCTGCATTCTTTGGAATTGACGAATTCAAAGCACAAGGTTTCATCGACAGGAGTGTCGTATGCATCCCGCACGATGGAGATGGGCGGCCGGATTTGCACGCCATCGTTGCGCCGATCAAGAACGAAGACATCGTTTTCATCAAGCAGTGTACACCGCAATTGGAATTGCATATCAAGGCTATCGGTATCGTTCAGTCCGATTATCCAACCGAGAGCATCCTGGGTATGTGCTTGCCGGTGAATTGGGTATGGCAAGGGGAGAAAGTGCCTGTCAATGTCGATGAATCTTCGTCTTTGTGCGGTGCGGCGCTTTACGAAGAGCACAGTATTTCCGTGCAAAAGGAGATCATAGACCTGCTTCCGGAGAAGCACCGTATGCCGCAAGAGTGGTAAATCCTTTATGAGGTACAGACCGAACAAAAGGAGAATATGATGAGTAGCGTATGGAGCAGTATTTTGACTTTCTTCGCGATCACTTTGGTGCTCGTCTTGATAGGTGTGCTGTTCTTCGCCTCACATTGAGGGTCAATTGGATCCATGACCGGCTTTCAGGAAAGAGGCAGTGCAGGGCAATAGGCACGCTGGAAGGGATGGAGTCTTTGGCGAAATTCGGTCTTGTTGCTGGCCAGGGTAAACTGTGACATCGTTTGAACCGATGTTGCCAATATGTCCTGCAGGCAATTCGCTCTGTGGGCCGAGTGTGAAAGGATGCTGCATGACTTCAAGATTTGCTGTCGGGGGGATGCTGTTGCTGCTCTGTTTTGGCGCGTTCGCAGCCGGTGCTCCCTGGTATAAATGGAAGAACAGGACGGACGGAACGATCATCTGCGCGCAAATATCTCCCGGAGAGGCATGGTATAGATTTCAGGGGCCATATATGGAATCGCGCTGCAGCAAGCTTGGCAATCCGCAATGATCAGTTGATCGCGTGGAGACGGATCAAATGCTTCCGGATTGATGCGAAAACAGCCGGGTGTATTCGACGACTTGGATAAAAGGGGCCGACGATTCGCCGGCCCCTTGGTTTTTGATCAACAGCGAGAGCTGTGATTACAGTAGCGGAACGATCATCAGCGCAACGATGTTGATGATCTTGATCAGCGGGTTCACCGCCGGACCGGCAGTATCCTTGTAGGGGTCGCCCACGGTGTCACCGGTCACAGCCGCCTTGTGCGCTTCCGAGCCTTTGCCGCCGTAGTTGCCTTCCTCGATATATTTCTTCGCGTTGTCCCATGCGCCGCCGCCGGTGGTCATCGAGATCGCAACGAAAATGCCGGTGACGATGGTGCCGACCAGCACGCCGCCCAGAGCCACCGGGCCGAGGATCAGGCCTACGATGACGGGTACGGCAACAGGCAACAGCGAAGGAATAATCATCTCCTTGATCGCGGCTTTGGTCAGCATGTCCACGCAGGTGCCGTATTCCGGTTTGCCGGTGCCCTCCATGATGCCGGGGATTTCCTTGAACTGGCGGCGCACTTCAACCACCACGCTACCTGCCGCGCGGCCCACCGCTTCCATGCCCATCGCGCCAAACAGGTATGGCACCATGCCGCCGATGAACAGACCGATGATGACCATGTGATCGGACAAGTCAAAGAGCATGCCTGGGTGATTGGTGGAAAGTGCGTGGGTGTAGTCGGCAAACAGTACCAGCGCGGCCAGACCGGCGGAACCGATGGCGTAGCCTTTGGTAACAGCCTTGGTGGTGTTGCCCACGGCGTCGAGCGGGTCGGTGATGTTGCGGATGGACTCATCCAGACCGGCCATTTCCGCGATACCGCCAGCGTTGTCGGTGATCGGGCCGTAAGCGTCGAGTGCCACGATGATGCCGGCCATGGAGAGCATCGAGGTTGCAGCGATGGCGATGGTGTACAAGCCACCATGTTCTCCACCCAGTGAGTAAGCGGCATAGATCGCCAGACACACGGCCAGCACTGGTGCCGCAGTGGATTTCATGGAAACACCCAGTCCAGCGATGACGTTGGTGCCATGGCCGGTGGTGGAAGCTTGTGCGATATGCCTTACCGGGCTGAATTCGGTGGCGGTGTAATATTCAGTGATCCACACCATTGCTGCTGTCAATGCGAGACCGATCAGCGAAGCCAGGTACAGATTCATCGACGATACCAATGTGCCGCCAATCATCACGCCATCGCCGAGTATCCATTTGGTCACTGGATAGAACGCGACGAGTGCGAGTACTGCGGAGACGGTCAGGCCGCGATACAAGGCGTTCATGATCTTGCCGCCTTCGCGGGCATGGACGAAGAAGGTGCCGACTATCGAAGCAATGATGGAAACTCCGCCCAATACGAGGGGATAAATCACCGCATTGGGTGAGTCGCCCGAGATCATCAGGCCGCCCAGCACCATGGTGGCGATGATGGTCACCGCGTAGGTCTCGAACAAGTCGGCTGCCATACCAGCGCAGTCACCGACGTTGTCGCCCACGTTGTCGGCGATCACGGCTGGGTTGCGAGGGTCATCTTCCGGGATACCGGCTTCGACTTTACCGACCAGGTCGGCACCAACGTCTGCACCCTTGGTGAAGATGCCGCCACCGAGACGGGCGAAGATGGAGATCAGCGATCCGCCGAAGCCCAATCCTACCAAGGCATGTGTAGCCTGCGTCGTGGTCTCGCCCATGCTGGTGAGAAAGATATAATACCCCGCCACGCCGAGCAGACCCAGGCCAACCACCAGCAAGCCTGTGATCGCGCCACCCTTGAATGCGACATTCAAGGCGGCATTAAGTCCGTTTTTGGCTGCCTCCGCAGTGCGTACATTGGCGCGAACCGAGACGTTCATGCCGATGAAGCCGGTCAAACCCGAAAGGAGAGCGCCGATGGCGAAGCCCACCGCAGTCTGCCAGTGGAGCGCATAGAAGATGGCGATGAACAAAGCAACACCGACCCAGGCGATGGCAGTGTACTGACGTTTCAAATAGGCGGAGGCTCCCTCTTGTACCGCAGCTGCGATGCTCTGCATCTTCTCGCTGCCGGTCGATAATCCCAATATCCACTTACTCGAAATTACGCCATACAGAATCGCTGCAATCGCACAAAACAGTGCAAAACCCAAGCCACCTGCCATGATCTTCTCCTCAAGTAAAAACCGCTCCTTGGGGAGCGGCGGGTTAACGGCAATTAAATCTTGAACTCTGCCAATTTCTTTGCGACGGCTATATTTTTCAATTGCACATATTGTGGCAATCCGTCCTTGTATGGCGGGTAATCCTCGCCCTTGATGAGTGGCGTGAGATAGGCGCGGCATTTTTCGGTGATGCCGAAGCCGTCAGGTGTAATGAAATTGCGCGGCATGAATTTTTCGACGTTGGCGACTTTCGACAGCGGAGCGACGCCGACCTTCCATTTGTATGGCTTGTCTGAAATGCGCTCCACCGTCGGCATCACGGCATTCTGGCCTTTGAGTGCCAGCTCGACTGCGGATTTGCCCAGCGCATAAGCCTGTTCGACGTCGGTCTTGGAGGCGATGTGGCGTGCGGCGCGTTGCAGATAATCGGCTACAGCCCAATGGAACTTATGCCCCAGCGCCTCCTTGACCATATTGGCGACCACGGGGGCAGCCCCACCGAGTTGGGCGTGCCCGAAGGCATCGCGCGTGCCCTGTTCGGCGAGGAACTTGCCATCCGGGTAATGGCAGCCTTCCGACACCACCACGCTGCAATAGCCGTGCTTCTCCACCATCGCACTGACCTTGGCGAGGAACTTCTTCTGGTCGAATTCGATCTCCGGGAACAGGATGACCACCGGAATTCCTTGCTCTTCGGCGAGCCCCCCGGCTGCGGCGATCCAGCCGGCATGGCGGCCCATCACCTCCAGCACGAACACCTTGGTCGAAGTCTTGGCCATAGAGCGTACATCGAAGCTGGCCTCCAGCGTGGAAACGGCGATGTACTTGGCGACAGAACCGAAACCGGGGCAGCAATCGGTGATCGGCAGATCGTTGTCAACGGTCTTGGGTACATGGATGGCCTGCACCGGATAACCCATGGTTTCGGACAATTGCGATACCTTGTAACAGGTGTCGGCCGAATCGCCGCCGCCGTTGTAGAAGAAATAGCCGATGTTGTGTGCCTTGAATACTTCGATCAGGCGCTCGTATTCGCGCTTGTTCTGTTCCAGTGATTTGAGCTTGAAGCGGCAGGATCCGAATGCACCGGAAGGTGTGGTGCGCAGCGCAGCGATGGCTTTGGCGGATTCTTTGGTGGTGTCGATCAGGTCTTCGGTGAGGGCGCCGATGATGCCGTTGCGCCCCGCGTATACCTTGCCGATCTTGTCTTTGTGATTGCGGGCGGTCTCGATGACGCCGCAGGCTGAAGCATTGATGACGGCTGTGACGCCGCCGGATTGTGCATAGAACGCGTTCTTTTTAGCCATATTCTGCTCTCCATCAGTAATTGTGATGTAACCGTCCGGGTCGCGATGCCGGAGCTATCTTAACGCTTTTCGAGGATGCAGGTGTTACTGAAGGAAATCACGGCCTGTCGGCTTGGCCCAGACTCAAGTAGAATGGCGCCGCACAGGATGTGAAATCAATAGAATTTAGGGGGAAGAAGCAGATGGCCATCGAATTGTTCAATAACGGCAAACACCAATGTCTGATGTTCGACGACTTGGTGGATGACTCCGCCGGGGAGGCGGTACAGGCCAACCAATTCCTGATCGTCGATAACGGGCAGGGTGCGCTGGTCGACCCGGGCGGCAACATGACCTATAACGGCCTGTTGATGGAGATGCACAATTACTTCCCGCCGAAGAAACTCAAATATATCCTGGCTTCTCATGCAGATCCAGACATCATCGCCTCGGTCAACAAATGGATGATCCACTCCGACTGCCAAGTGATGATCTCCAAACTATGGGTGCGCTTCGTGCCGCATTTTTGCAGCGGAGACAATTCTGCCGGGCGCGTGCAGGGCATTCCGGACGAAGGCATGAATCTGTCTTTGGGCGATTCCTTCATCAAGGCGATTCCGGCGCACTTCATGCACTCTGAAGGCAATTTCCAGTTCTACGATCCGGTCAGCAAGATACTTTTTTCGGGCGACATGGGGGCTTCTCTGGTGGGGCATACCGAAGCGGACAAACCGGTGGAAAATTTCAAGTCGCACATCCAGTACATGGAAGGTTTCCACAAACGCTACATGATCTCCAACAAGATTTGCCGTTTCTGGGTCAACATGGTTCGCCAGCTGGACGTCGAGGCCATCGTACCCCAGCACGGTCGAGCTTTCGTGGGCAAGAAGATGGTGAACGAGTTCCTTAACTGGATCGAAGCCTTGCCTTGCGGTATCGACCTGCTGACGCAGGAAAACTACCGCATTCCAGCAAACTGAGTATTGCAGATCCATCCGGACGGGCATCATCCGTAAAGGGTGATGCCCGTTTTCATTCGACAGGATTTGAGCGAGTCAGGCTTAGCTGAAGAGGCGCTTTATAAAATCACAGCGCGTTCGCGCCGGCCTGGGCGATCTGTCCATCCTGAAAGGATCGTACGCCGCTGATGCCGAGTCCGCCGACAATGAGGCCGTCGCGCATCAGTGGCACACCGCCTTCAGCCGGAATCACGCCGGGCAAGGCGAGGTGGATGAGGCGTCCGCTCAGTACCGCATCTTCCGATGCTTTGGTTGGACGCTGGAACGCTACTGCGGCATGCGCCTTGGCGATCGCCGTCTCGACACTGCCGAATTGCGTGTCGTGACTGCGTTGCAGATAGAGCAGGTGGCCGCCGTCGTCCACCACGGCGATGACGACCTTCCATGCGTTGGCTTGCGCTTCCGTATCGGCAGCGGCAGCCACGCGCTTGGCATCTTCCAGTGTGAGGATGGGTTTGGTTGCCATGCTCACTTGCCCAATGCGCGGAATACCTGATCGCGTATGCTTTCCACACTGCCGATCCCGGGAATATGGATGATCTTCGGGGCGTTCGGATCCCCGGATTTTCCCCATGCGGTGTAATACTCGACCAGGGGTTGGGTCTGTTCGTGGTAGACACTAAGGCGTTTGATCACGGTGTCTTCCGCATCGTCAGGGCGCTGCACCAGGTCTTCGCCGGTGATGTCATCTTTGCCCGGCACCTTGGGCGGATTGAATATTTCATGGTAGGTGCGTCCTGACGCCAGATGCACGCGGCGACCGCCCATGCGCTGGACGATCTCGTTGTCCGCCACGTCAATCTCCACTACGTAGTCGATGCGGATGCCTGCATCTTTCATAGCTTGTGCTTGCGGGATGGTGCGGGGGAAACCATCGAACAGGAATCCGTTCGTGCAGTCCGCTTCCTTGATGCGCTCCTTGACCAGATTGATGATGATCTCGTCGGAGATCAGGTTCCCCGCATCCATCACTTTTTTTGCCGCGATGCCCAAGGGAGAGCCTGCCTTGATGGCTGCGCGAAGCATGTCGCCGGTCGATATCTGCGGGATGCCGAATTTCTCCTTGATGTAATTCGCCTGGGTACCTTTTCCTGCGCCGGGTGCTCCTAACAGAATCAGTTTCATGGTTCGCTCCTCAAGTTGTGATGTATTTCGAAAATCCTTCTGGCAACCTGCAAATCCGGTTCGGTATCCACTCCGCTGGGCGGGGCCTCCTGGGCGATGGTCACACCTATCTTGTAGCCATGATACAGCGCGCGCAGTTGTTCCAGCGATTCGACCTGTTCAAGCATGGAGGGGGCAAGCTCGCCGTATGCGCGCAAGAAACCGGCGCGATAGGCGTAGATGCCGATGTGCCTCAGCACATCGATGTTTTGGGGTAATGGCTGATTCTGGGCATAGGCATCGCGCGGCCAGGGAATGGGAGCGCGGCTGAAATACAGGGCGTTGCCAAGTTTGTCCAGCACCGTCTTGACGATGTTCGGGTTGCGCATGGAGGCATCGTCATGGATGGGATGGCAGGCGGTCGCGATCGAACAGTCGCCATGTTCGTGCAGGTGCCGGGCGACGGCACGGATGAGGTCGGGGGGGATCAATGGCTCGTCGCCCTGCACATTGACCACGATGGTATCGTCCGTCCAGCCTTGCTGGATGGAGACTTCGGCGATGCGGTCGGTGCCGCTGTTGTGGTCGGCACGCGTCATGCAAGCCTGAAAACCATGCTCCTGTGCCACGGAGACGATGGGCGGGTGATCGGTGGCGATGATGATTTGTTGTGCGCCGCTCAGTGCGGCTTGTTCTGCGACCCGGATCACCATCGGCTTTCCGCCTATGTCCAGCAGCGGTTTGCCGGGCAGGCGGGTCGAGGCAAAGCGGGCGGGAATGACGACCTTGAAGTAAGGTATCAAAGCGCTTCGACCTCTTTCAACGAGAGTTCGCGCGCCTCGTCTGCCAGCATCACAGGGATATCGTCCTTGATTGCGAAGGCCAGCCGGTCTGCCTTGCAGATCAGCTCTTGTTCGGCCTTGTGGTAGATGAGCGGAGATTTGCACAGAGGGCAAACCAATATATCGAGAAGTTTTGCGTCCATTCGTGTGTACTCCAATAAATTCATTTTGATAGCGAATCGCCGCGTCGCGTGCTCGCTCTTTCCTCGCCTACCTCTGTGGTATGTCTCGTCATTCGCTGTGCGGCTCCTTGCGCTTCATCACTCAAAAGTGAATTTCTTGGGAGACACACTATGGCGTGACCTTTTTCAGGATAAGTTGGGTGAGAGCCGGACTGACTTGCGCATCCACGCGCAGCACCCAGCATCTCTCGGTGGCGAAGCGGGAGCATTTTACCGCATCTTTTTCGGTCATGAGTATCGCCTCCGCATCTTCGAGGGCAATATCGTCGGCAGCGTAGCGGTGGTGATCCGGGAAAGCATGCTGCTGAACAACCAGGCCAAGATGCTCCAGGTGCGAAAAGAAACGCTTGGGATGTCCAATGCCGGCAATAGCATGCAAATTTTTTCCGGCGAAATCGCCCGCAGGCAATATTGTGCCGGGATTGAGCAGGTTGTAGAAAAGGGAACCATTAAGGGTCATGGCAAATTCATGCTTTTGCGCATCGCCACCGTTGATCACGATCGCGTCCGCATGGCGCATGCGCGACACCGGTTCGCGCAGCGGTCCGGCAGGCAGCAGCAATCCGTTGCCGAAACGCCTTGCGCCGTCCACGACGACGATCTCTGCGTCGCGCTGCAAGCGGTAATGCTGCAGACCGTCATCGCTCAGGATGATGTCGCATTCGGGATGTGCCTGCAGCAGGGCGCTCGCTGCTGCAGGACGGTCGCGGCCGATCCACACGGGACAAAGTGCGCGCTGCGCCATCAGCAGCGGCTCGTCGCCGACTTCGTCTGCGGCATCGTCGATAGAGACTTCACGAGCGGTTTTCCTGCGCTTCCCGTTTTTTGTGTATCCACGGCTGACGATGCCGGGATGCCAGCCGTTCTCGATCAGCTGCTGAGCCAGCCACAAGGTGAGCGGCGTCTTGCCTGTTCCGCCCACGCTAATGTTGCCGACGATGACGACCGGGGCGGGCAGCCTGACTGAAGCCAGTATTCCGCTGCGGTAGAGCAGGCGCCGCGAAAAAACGAGCGCACCGAAAAACAGGCTAAGGGGAAACAGCAGCAGGTGAAGCGGCGTGATGCGATACCAATGGTGTTGCAGCCGCTCCATGCCGATCGGTTATTTATTCTGGTTCTGCGTGGTGAAAGTGATGCGACCGAAACCGGCTACGCGAGCGGCTTCCATGATGTTGATGACCGACTGGTGGGTGGCTTTTCCATCTGCGTTGATGATGATGGTCGGATCATCCTGCCCGGCGGCGGCCTTGCGCAGGACTTCGCTGAAATCAGCCGGATTTTTGAAAGCTGTTCGCACGCTGTTCACGGCATAATGTTCCGAGGCATCGACGGCGACATTGATCGGTTTGCCGGCTGCGGACACGCCTTCATCGCCTGCCGCTTGCGGGAGATTGATCTGCAAGTGGGCAAAATTGGAGTAGCTGGTGGTGACCATCAAAAAGATCAGGATCACCAGCAATACGTCGATCATCGGGATCAGGTTGATCTCCGGCTCGTCGCGAGATTGTCCGCGTCGAAAATTCATATCAGCCCCTTATTTCCGCTCGCCATGCACGATCTCGACCAGTTTGATCGCCTGCTGTTCCATTTCGATAGTCAGGCTATCGACCTGGGCACGGAAATGCCGGTAAGCGATCATGCTGGGCACGGCCACGATCAGGCCGTACGCGGTGTTGTACAGGGCGACAGAGATGCCGTGGGCAAGCTCGGTGGGCGCAGCACCGCCCGCGTTCTGGGAGCCGAATATCTCGATCATGCCGATCACCGTTCCGAACAGGCCGAGCAGCGGACTGATCGAAGCGATGGTTCCTAGAGTGGTAAGGAAGCGTTCGAGGTCGTGTGCGGCACTGCGTCCGGCTTCCTCTATGGACTCTTTCATCACCTCGGGCGCGCTCTTGATGTTCTTCAGCCCGGCAGCGAAAACTTTGCCCAGCGGCGAACCTTCGCTCAATTTTGCAAGCATCTGCAGGCTGACGCCGCGCTGCTTGAGTTCCTGCACCACTTCGTCCAGCAGGGTGGGGGGCACGATCTTCTTGCTACGCAGATAAAGGGCTCGTTCAGTGATGAGTGCGACAGCTACCAGGGATGCAATGAGGAGTAAATAGATCGGCCAACCAGCCGCTTCAATGAGTGTGATCACGCAACGTCTCCAGGAAATTATGCTTAAATTCGAAGGCGGCACTGTATCTTGTAGGCCATGTTTGAGCAAGGAGGGAGATATGTCCTTAGCGCTAACTGATAGCAGTATAAGCAAATTGTTTTCTTATGCACAAAAACTGTGGATAACTTTGTGCATGAATATCCGGGATGGCTGTCTTAGGCCTTGTACTGTAGCCATTTTCGCTGGATTGCTCAAAAAACACGCCGCAACAAAATACATATAAAACAATACGATATCGTAAGTTGTCATTCTTTCGTGATCTCACCTTCATGGAAAGTGGCGAATTTACTGGGGTTGTGGATTGAAATGATTTGTCAATATGCCATTTGGCCTATTCGATGAAAAAAATTTGCATGGACGAATGTGAAAAACAGGGAAGTCTGATGGACAAGAACCATGTATTGAGTGTGCGCGAACTGAATCTCGCGGCGAAACAATTGATTGAGGGAGGATTGCCGTTGTTGTGGGTGCGCGGCGAGATATCCAATTTCGTCAGCGCAGCTTCTGGACACTGGTATTTTTCACTCAAGGACGAGCAGGCGCAGGTGCGTTGCGTGATGTTCCGGCATAAAAGCCAGTACTTGGAATTCAAGCCGAGCAACGGCATGCAAGTAGAGGTGCTGGCGCTGGCGACATTGTATGAAGCGCGCGGCGATTTCCAGCTGACGCTGGAAAAGATGCGTCCGGCCGGATTGGGTGCACTGTATGAAGCGTTCGAGCATCTGAAAAACAAACTTGAAGCCGAGGGCTTGTTCGATGCCGGGCGCAAGCGCGACTTGCCGTTGCTGCCGAAGCAGATAGGTATCGTGACCTCGCCCCAAGCGGCGGCGTTGCGCGATGTATTGCGTACCCTGGCGAACCGCATGCCCAATGTGCCTGTGCTGTTGTATCCGACACCGGTGCAGGGCGAAGGCGCAGCACAAAAGATCGCGCAGGCGATCAGGTTGGCGAGTCAGCGCGCCGAGTGTGATGTGCTCATCGTGTGCCGTGGTGGCGGCAGTATCGAAGACCTGTGGGCGTTCAATGAAGAGGTGGTTGCACGCGCCATTGCAGCCAGCCATATCCCGGTGGTGAGCGGTGTCGGGCACGAAACAGATTTCACCATTGCCGATTTCGTGGCCGATCTTCGCGCCGCCACACCGACGGCGGCGGCACAGGCGGTGGTGCCGGATAAGCAGGAGCTGCGGCAACGATTGGCGCAGCATCGGCAACGCTTGGTACGCGCTGTTGCGCGGCGATTCGAGCAAGGCATGCAACAAGTGGATTTCCTGCAACACCGGCTGGTTCACCCGGCGCAGCGCATCCGGCAGCAAGGCGAGCGCCTGGAAGCGCTGCAGCAACGCATGCGATTCGCCCATGACCATGCAATGCAGCGTCAGCAAGGCCGCTGGAGCATGTTGTGGCACAGGCTGCGCGGGGCGCGCCCGAATCTCGCCCGACTGCAGGAGCAGCAGTCTAATCTGGCGCGCCGCTTGAATGGTGCCATGTTGCAAACCCTGGATCGCCATGATGCACGCCTGACCGCATTGCGGCAGCATTTGCAACTTCTCGATCCGAAACAGGTGCTGGCGCGCGGCTACAGCATGGTGCGCGATGTGCAGGGCAATATCGTCGTGAGCAGCGATAGTCTTGAACTGGGCGAGAAGCTGGATATCACCTTTGCCCAGGGTGGCGTGCATGCAGTGGTGCAGGAAAAGCACGAGCCCAATTCAGATTAGGTTAAAATCCGCACCTGCTTTCAAGCCCCCCGATTTATTTCTATGAAGAATGACATTTCCCGACGCGGACTCTGGCTGGTGTTGCTGGCGGTCGTAGTCATCTGGTTCGGCAATCTGGAATATCGCAAACTCATCCGGCCCGACGAAGGCCGCTATGCCGAGATCCCGCGCGAGATGGTGGTTAGCGGCGACTGGACGACGCCGCGCCTGAACGAGCTGAAGTATTTCGAAAAACCGCCCTTGCAATATTGGGCCACTGCAGTGGCTTACGAGGTGTTCGGCGAACATCAATGGACATCGCGCATCTGGACAGCGCTGACCGGATTCGCCGGCATCCTGCTGGCATGGTTCGCGGGGGCGCGGCTGTTCGGGCGCGAGGCGGGGATCTATGCGGCGTTGCTGCTGGGCAGCAGCATGCTCTACACGATGATGGCGCACATCAATACGCTGGACATGGGCGTGACCTTCTTCATCACGCTCGGCATTTTTTCGTTGCTCCTCGCACAAAAAGAAGAACACGATGCGCAACAACGGAACTGGATGCTGCTGGCCTGGGCTGCGCTGGCGCTGTCGGTGCTGAGCAAAGGATTGATGGGTCTGGTTCTGCCGGGTGCGGCATTGTTCCTGTACTCGATATTCAATCGCGATATCAGGATATGGAAGCGCATGCACTGGATCGGCGGGCTGCTGGTGTTCTTCCTGATCGCCACTCCCTGGTTCGTACTGGTCATGCGAGACAATCCCGAATTCTTTCATTTCTTCTTCATCCACGAGCACCTCGAACGCTTCACCACCAAAGTGCACGGGCGCTTCCAGCCCTGGTACTACTTCGTGCCGATCCTGCTGCTGGGCATGTTGCCCTGGACGGCACTGATGTTCGACGCATTGCTGCGTTCTTGGCGCGGCAGTGTGCAGAAGGCGAGGGAATTCAGTGCGGAGCGTTTCCTGCTGGTGTGGACGGTGTTCATCTATGTGTTTTTCTCGATCTCCGATTCCAAACTGCCGTCGTATCTGTTGCCGATGTTCCCGCCGCTGGCGCTGTTGATGGGCAAGCAGCTTGCCGAGATGAATGCGCGCCGCTTGTTCTGGCTGACCGTTCCGGTGCTGGTGGTGGTTGCCGTCCTGCTGGGAGTTATCCCTTTTGCTGTCAAGATTGCGGCGGACACACCGTTACAACATCAGATGTACGGCAATTACTCGGTATGGTTGCTGGTCGCAGCGGTACTCTGGCTCGTCGGCACCGTGGCGGCATTATGGTCGCTGCGCCTTGATCGCAAGATGGCAGCGGTCATCGTGCTGGCTTTCTCTTCGCTCGCAGCTTCGCAGTTGGCAACTTCGGGCTATAACACTATCGCTCCGGAGCGTTCCAGCTATATCCTTGCCGACGCGATCAGACCGTTGATCAAGCCGGGAGTGCCGTTCTATTCCGTGTTTTGCTACGAGCAGACATTGCCTTTCTACCTCAAGCGCACATTCACTCTGGTCGATTTTCAGGACGAGATGGCGTTCGGCATCGAGATGGAACCGGAACGCTGGATACCGACTGCGGATCAACTGGCTAAGCGCTGGAGCATACAAAAGGATGCTTATGCTATCGTGCCGACGCCGTTGCTTCATATTCTCCAGGAACAAGGAATGCCAATGAAAGAGATCTATCGTGACGAACAGTATGTTGTGGTGAGCAAACCATGAACCTGGTCAGTTTCGGTTTGATCTTCACTGGCGTGATGCTCAATGCCGCCGCGCAGATCCTGATGAAGGCCGGCACCAATGCTATAGGTCATTTCGAGTTCAGTACAGCCAACATCCTGCCCATCGGCTGGAAACTGGCGACCGAGTGGCACATCGTCACCGCCTTGTTCTGCTACGGCATCAGCGTGGTGGTATGGATATTGGCGCTGTCGCGCGTGCCGGTCAGCATCGCCTTTCCCATGCTGTCCATGGCGTATGTGGTCAATGCCATTGCGGCCTGGTATCTGCTGGGCGAAGCCTTCAATCCGACCAAGCTGGTCGGTATGGGTGTGATCATCTTTGGTGTCATCATTATTTCGAGAGCTTGAGCATGTCTGAATTCTTACCTTTCACCAAACCCTTCATCGATGAAGCCGCCATCACGGCAGTTGGCGACGTGCTGCGCTCCGGCTGGATCACCAGCGGACCCAAAGTGGCGGAATTCGAGAAACAACTCTCGGCCTATTTCGGCGGGCGCCCGGTGCGCACTTTCAACTCCGGTACCTGCACCATGGAGATCGCCTTGCGCATCGCGGGTATCGGGCCGGGCGACGAAGTCATCACCACGCCCATCTCCTGGGTGGCGACATCCAATGTGATCATCGAGGTCGGCGCCACGCCTGTGTTTGCGGACATCGACCCGGTCACGCGCAACATTGATCTGGACAAGGTCGAAGCGGCCATCACACCAGCTACCCGCGCCATCATCCCGGTCGATCTTTCCGGTTTGCCGGTGGACCGCGACAGGCTGTATGCCATCGCTGCCAAATACAAGCTGCGCGTGGTGGAAGACGCGGCGCAGGCTATCGGCTCCTTGTGGAAGGGCAAGCGCATCGGTGCATTCGGCGATTATGTCTCGTTCAGTTTCCAGGCCAACAAGAACCTCACCACCACCGAAGGCGGCTGCCTGGTGCTGAACAACGAGGACGAAGCGCGGCTCGCCGAGAAATATCGCCTGCAAGGCGTCACGCGCAGCGGCTTCGACGGCATGGAAGTAGACGTGCTGGGCGGCAAGTACAACATGACCGACGTGGCCGCCGCGATCGGCTTGAACCAGTTGCCGCAACTGGAAGCCATCACCGCACGCCGCCATGTGCTGGCCAAACATTACTTCGCCACCTTCGGTGCGGATTTCGAGCAACAGACCGGCGTGCAACTGCCGCTGGCAAATTTCGAAAATACCAATTGGCACATGTTCCAGATCGTGCTGCCGCAAGGTGTGGTGCGGTCCGAATTCATGGAAAAGATGAAAGCCCGCAACATCGGCTGCGGGGTGCATTACCCACCGATCCACCTGTTCCAGATGTACCGCGAGCGCGGCTTCAGGGAAGGCATGTTCCCTATCGCCGAAAGTGTGGGCCGCCGCATCGTCAGCTTGCCGATGTTTCCCAGGATGAGCGACGCGGATGTGGAGCGTGTGGTGGTGGCTGTACGCGAGGTGCTGGGCAGTTGACCGGAGCGCGAATATTGGCGATCAGTGCCTGGTAGCCTGCATGGATTCGCGGCATTCCTGGTAATTTTCAGAATTGATGTTTTCCTTGCCGCTTTCGGCAATCATCTCCAGCGATTCCAGCACCATGAAGCTGGCTTTTTCCATTTCGGCGATCGCTTCCAGGCCCCTCTGGTATTGTCCTTCGTGATAATGGGTAACGGCTTCGACGCCATAACGGTGGAAGCGCTGATGCGGCTCCGCCATTTCCTGATACCCGTGCAGTTTGGAAAAACAGTGCTTGCCTTCGCCTTCGTAATACCACTTGCCGAGGCGGCAGGACTGGTGGCTGGAGAATTCTTCAGGTTTTTTCGATGAAGTGCCGAGAAATACTTTGTATATCTCGAACTTGTAGACCAGATGATCCATTTTCGCGACTTCGATGAAAGTGCGTAAAGCAGTCGTGCCGATCGCCTTCTTCATCTGTACGGTGACTTGCATCAGTTCTCCCATACTGCTGGCTGCCTGCTGTCCGTCTTTATGGAACTCCTCGGCCTGTTGCGGGCTGACTTCCACCAGCGCTTTGACGGCCGCGGTTTCTTTCTGAATCGCACCGACCAGTTGGCCGATCTCGCTGGTGGCGGTGGAAGTGCGTTCGGCCAATTTGCGTACCTCGTCAGCCACCACCGCGAAGCCGCGGCCCTGTTCGCCCGCACGGGCCGCTTCGATGGCGGCATTCAGTGCCAGCAAATTGGTCTGTTCGGCGATTTCCTTGATCAGTTTGACGATGCTGCCGATCTGGCTGGTGCGTTCGTTCAGGTGATCGACGCTGACAGCCGTCTCGACAGTCTTTTCCGACATCTTTTGCAGGTTGTTGGAGATGCGCTCCACCGCAACCAGGTTCATGCTCAACGCGCCCGTGGTCTCGCCGATCTGCTCGTTCTCATGCTTCATGGTACTCGCCAGGGTCGCCAGCGAACTCTGAATCTCCTTGGCGGATTCGCAATAGGAGTTCATATGCTGGAACAATCCTTCGTGCATGACGACCAGTTCCGACGTACCGTTGAATTTCGCCATGACAGATTCATGTTCTTGCCTGAGGGAGCGCACATTGCTTTCCCGTTCGTTCAGCAATTGCTCGAAATCGTGCAGTTTTTCTTTCAGGCTTGCCACTTCATGTTTATAGCCGTTATTGAACATGGTCTTCTCCCACTTGTTGATGAAAGGTTTCATGCAGCCGGATATGCCACTGTATATAGTCGCGATATCGGTTGACTACCGAGTGTGGTTATCGACCATAAGTCAGGCGAAATCAATATGCCAAACGGTCTAGATAGCTATCTAGATAAAACTGCTACAGGGGCAATGCCGCAGGAGCGGCTTCGGAATGGCGGATTTCACGAACCCCATGCTCTGCGGTAGAATGCCGCCCCTATGAGCGCTCTCCAACTTTCCGTCGTCATCCCCGTCTATAACGAAGAGCAGGGCCTGCAGGCCCTCTTTGACCGGTTGTATCCCGCACTGGACAAGCTTGGCATCGATTACGAGATCATTTTTGTCAACGATGGCAGCCGCGACCGTTCCGCCGCCATCCTGCGCGAACAGTTCCAGAAACGGCCCGATGTGACGCGTGTGGTGCTGTTCAACGGCAATTTCGGCCAGCATATGGCGATCATGGCAGGCTTCGAGCACTGCCGCGGACAGCGCATCGTTACGCTGGATGCCGACCTGCAGAACCCACCTGAGGACACCGGCCTGTTGCTGGCAAAAATGGACGAGGGTCATGATTATGTCGGTTCCATCCGCCGTCAGCGCAGCGACAGCATGTGGCGGCATGTCGCTTCGCGCGCCATGAACGGCCTGCGCGAAAAGATCACCCGCATCAAGATGACCGACCAGGGCTGCATGTTCCGCGCCTACGACCGCAACATCATCGACGCGATCAACAGCTGCAAGGAAGTGAACACCTTCATTCCGGCGCTAGCCTACAGCTTCGCGCGCAATCCGGCCGAGGTGGTGGTTGGGCACGAAGAACGCGCGGCGGGCGAATCCAAGTATTCCATGTATAGCCTTATCCGCCTCAACTTCGACCTGATGACCAGCTTCTCGCTGGTGCCGCTGCAGATGTTCTCCATGCTGGGCATGCTGATCTCGGTATTTTCCGGTTTTTTCTTCGTGTTCCTGGTGATCCGCCGTCTGTGGATCGGCCCCGAGGCGGAAGGCCTGTTCACCCTGTTTGCGCTGATGTTTTTCCTCATCGGCATTGCGCTGTTCGGTATCGGATTGCTGGGCGAATACGTCGGGCGTATCTACCAGCAAGTGCGTCATCGGCCGCGCTATCTGGTGGAGGCCTTGCTGGAACAGCAGACTGACGACAAGCCCAAACGTGCGCGCAAGCCCAAAGCTGCGACTGAACCTGCAACCGACCTGTTCGCGGACGGCGAGGAATGAGCAGGGCGCCGATGAGCGATTTGCGGGAAGCCTGTGATGAGTAAAGCAGTTGTGTTTGCGTATCATAATGTCGGCGTCCGCTGCTTGAATGTTTTGCTGGCGCACGGCGTGGATGTGGCGCTGGTGGTGACCCACCGCGACAATCCGAAAGAGACCATCTGGTTCGAAAGCGTACAGAAGCTGGCCGAATTGCATGGCATCCCGACCATCACGCCGGACAATCCGAACGTGCCTGAAGTGGAAGAGCAGATACGCGCTTTGCAGCCGGATTTCTTCTTTTCGTTTTACTACCGCGAGATGCTGAAAGCCCCGCTGCTGGCCATTCCCAAGCGCGGTGCGCTGAACATGCACGGTTCGCTGCTGCCGAAATACCGCGGACGCGTGCCGGTGAATTGGGCGATAATCCGCGGCGAAACGGAAACCGGCGCCACGCTGCACTACATGACCGAGAAGCCGGACAACGGCGACATCGTGGCACAGCAGGCAGTGCCCATCCTGCCCAATGACACGGCGCATGAAGTGTTCCAGAAGGTGACAGTGGCGGCAGAGATGGCGCTGAACGATGTTATACCTTCGCTGCTGGCCGGCAAGGCACAGGCAGTGAAGCAGGATCTGAGCAAGGGTGCCTATTTTGGCGGGCGCAAAGCGGAAGACGGCGTCATCAACTGGTCGCAGTCGGCGCAGGAGATACATAACCTGGTGCGCGCCGTGGCGCCGCCGTATCCCGGTGCGACGACTCTGGTGATGGGCAAACCCATGCGCATCCTGCAGACGCTGGTGACTAAAGACGTAACGACCGGCAAAGAACATCCTGCCTTCTATGTTAAAGAAGGCAAGGCGTATGCGATCTGCGCAAGCGGTGTGCTGCGCGTGGTGCGTTTCGAGCTGGATGGTGTCGAAATGAGTGCCGCAGGATTCGCAGCGAAGTACGGCGCGGAAAAGTTTGAGTTCAATCGTTGAGGAAATAAAAATGAAGAAAGTACTGATCCTGGGTGTGAACGGTTTCATCGGTCACCATCTGTCCAACCGTATTCTGGCCACCACCGACTGGGAAGTCTATGGCATGGATATGAGCACCGACCGCATCTCCGACCTGATCGGCAAGCCGCGCTTCCACTTCTTTGAAGGCGACATCACCATCAACAAGGAATGGGTCGAGTACCACGTCAAGAAATGCGACGTGATCCTGCCGCTGGTGGCGATCGCCACACCGGCCACCTACGTGAAGCAACCGCTGCGCGTGTTCGAACTGGACTTCGAAGCCAACCTGCCTATCGTCCGCGCCTGTGTTAAGTACAACAAGCACCTGGTGTTCCCGTCCACTTCCGAAGTCTACGGCATGTGCCATGATGAAGAGTTCGATCCGGACAATTCCGAACTGATCTGCGGCCCGATCAACAAGCCGCGCTGGATCTACTCCAACTCCAAGCAGCTGATGGATCGCGTGATTTGGGGCTACGGCATGCAGGACAACCTGAACTTCACCCTGTTCCGTCCGTTCAACTGGATCGGTGCTGGTCTGGACTCCATCAACACCCCGAAGGAAGGCAGCTCGCGCGTGGTGACCCAGTTCCTCGGCCACATCATCCGCGGCAACAACATCAGCCTGGTCGACGGCGGCCACCAGAAACGCGCCTTCACCTACATCGACGACGGCATCGACGCGCTGATGAAGATCATCGACAACAAGAACGGCATCGCCACCGGCAAGATATACAACATCGGCAACCCGTCCAATAACCACTCCATCCGCGATCTGGCCGATATGATGCTGAAACTGGCGAACGAGTACCCCGAGTACAAGGATTCCGCCAAGAACGTGAAGATCGTCGAAACCACTTCCGATGCCTACTACGGCAAGGGCTATCAGGACGTGCAGAACCGCGTGCCGAAGATCACCAACACCTGTGAAGAGCTGGGCTGGAAGCCGACCACCACCATGCCGGACACCCTGCGCAAGATCTACGACGCCTACCGCACCCAGATCGCCGAAGCCAAGGGCCTGGTCGACTAAAAGCAGGATACAGGAGGCGGGATACAGGATACGGCACCGCGCCCCCTATATCCTGAATCCAGTATCCCGTTTCCTGTATTCCGAATCCTGTTATGAAAAAGATCGCCCTCAAGATCGATGTGGACACCTATCGCGGTACGCGTGAAGGTGTGCCGCGTCTGGTGGAAGTGCTGCAACGTCATCACGCACAAGCCAGCTTTTATTTTTCCCTGGGACCGGACCATACCGGACGCGCCATCAAACGTGTCTTCCGCCCCGGTTTCATGAAAAAGGTGTCGCGTACCTCGGTGCTGGAGCATTACGGCTTCAAGACATTGATGTACGGTACTTTGCTGCCGGGGCCGGACATCGGGCGCAATTGCGCAGACATCATGCGCTCGGTGCGCGATGCCGGTTTCGAGGTCGGCATCCATTGTTACGACCATATCCGTTGGCAGGACCATGTGGCAGCCAAGGATGCCGACTGGACCAAGCGCGAGATGCAGCGCGCGGTAGACCGCTTCACCGAGATATTCGGCGAGGCACCCAGAGCCCATGCTGCGGCAGGATGGCAGACCAATCGGTATGCCTTGCGGCAGACACAGCATCTGGGTTTCGACTACAGTTCCGATACGCGCGGCACGCAGCCGTTCATCCCGACCTGGGATGCCGAGATCATCGCCTGCCCGCAATTGCCCACGACCTTGCCGACGCTGGACGAACTCATCGGCCGCGACGGCATCACCATGGAGAACGTCGCGCAGCATCTGCTGGACATCACCGGCAAACCATCGCAAACCGGCCATGTCTATACCCTGCATGCTGAGCTGGAAGGGCAGAAATGGATGCCGATCTTCGAACAGCTGCTGCAAGGCTGGCAGGAGCAGGGCTACCAACTGGTTTCGATGCGCGAATATCTGCAAGGCTTCAAGCCTGCCGATCTGCCCCGCTATGAAGTCAAAGCGGGTACGGTCGATGGCCGTAGTGGTATGCTGGCGGTACAAGGTCAGAACGGCTAAAGATTCCTCCAAGGATGCCGTTAACTCCTTTGCTACGTAGAGGGGGGATGCATGCAACAGCAGAACGTGACAGGACTGGACGGATGGGTCGACTTCCTGAGCGGGGCCAACCTCCCTGTGCTCAAGCAGACCTCGCGCGACCTTGCGGCACTGCACCAGGATGAGAACAAACTCAGTGCACGAACCGTCGCCCAGACGATCACGGTCGATCCGATGATGACGGTAAAATTGCTGCGTTACCTCCAGCAGAACAAGCGCCGCAGCCAGACCAGCGAAGTACTGCAGGTCGAGCAGGCGCTCATCATGCTCGGCGTCGAAGCCTTCTTCAACAAGATCCCCGCCCAACCTACAGTGCAGGATCTGCTCAATGGGCAGATGGATGCGCTCGTCCACCTGTTGCATGGGGTACACCGTGCGCACCGTGCTTCGGAATATGCCTACGATTGGGCGGTGCGCCTGAACGACCTGCATTACGAAGAAGTGCGCGTGGCGGCATTGCTGCACGATCTTGCCGAGATACTGATGTGGTGTTTTGCACCGCAGAAGATGCTGCAGATACGCGCCATCCAGAAGCAGGACAAGACATTGCGCAGCCGTGCCGTACAGGAGCAGGTGCTCGGATTCGCCCTGGCCGATCTGCAAAAGCAGCTGGTGCAGAAATGGGAGCTGCCGAAACTGTTGCTGATGCTGATGGACGATGCGAACGCCAATCTGCCGCGCGTACGCAACGTCCAGCTGGCAGTCAACCTGGCCCGCCATTCAGCCAACGGCTGGGACGATGCGGCGCTTCCGGACGACTACAAGGACATCGGCGAACTATTGCGGATCAGCGCCGAGCAGGCAATGCTCATCGTCGGTGCCCAGGCAGGGATCGTGTGCGACCTGAGCAAGCCGCACTGATTCTTAGCATTCCTTATCCCTGAATCGGCTCAATCCTTGCCAAACAGATCCCGGCTGTAGACCTTGTCCGCCACATCGCGGATGTCGTCGGTGATGCGGTTGGCCACGATGACATCGGCTTCCTTCTTGAATTGAGCCAGGTCGTTCACTACCCTGGAGTGGAAGAACTCCGTATCCTTCAGCGCAGGTTCATACACGATGACCTCGATCCCCTTGGCCTTGATGCGCTTCATGATGCCCTGGATGCTGGATGAGCGGAAATTGTCCGAGCCGCTCTTCATCACCAGGCGGTGGATGCCGACCACCTTCGGGTTACGCTTGATGATGCTGGTCGCCACGAAATCCTTGCGCGTGGTGTTGGACTCGACGATGGCGTGGATCAGGTTCTGCGGCACATCCTGGTAATTCGCCAGCAGTTGCTTGGTGTCCTTGGGCAGGCAATAGCCGCCGTAGCCGAACGAGGGATTGTTGTAATGGTCGCCGATGCGCGGATCGAGGCAGACGCCCTGAATGATCTGCTTGGTATCCAGGCCATGGGTGGCGGCGTAAGTGTCCAGCTCGTTGAAATAGGCCACGCGCATGGCGAGGTAGGTGTTGGCGAACAGCTTGATCGCTTCGGCCTCGGTGGAGTCGGTGAACAGCACCGCGATATCCTGCTTGACCGCGCCCTGCCTGAGCAGGTTGGCGAAGGTCTCGGCGCGCTTGGAGCGTTCGCCAACCACGATGCGCGACGGATGCAGGTTGTCGTACAGCGCGCGGCCTTCGCGCAGGAATTCGGGCGAGAAGATCAGGTTGTCGCACTTCATCTGCTGCCTGAGCTTGGCGGTATAGCCGACCGGGATGGTGGACTTGATGATCATCACCGCCTGCGGGTTGATGGCCTGTACGTCCCTGATCACCGCCTCGATGGACTTGGTGTTGAAGTAGTTGGTTTCGGGGTCGTAATCGGTGGGCGTGGCGATGATGACGTATTCCGCACCGGTGTAGGCTTCCTGCTTGTCCAGCGTCGCCTTGATATTGAGCTTCTTGTGTGCCAGATAGTCCTCGATCTCCACGTCCTCGATGGGCGACTGCTTGCGATTGAGCATCTCCACCTTTTCCGGAACGATGTCGATGGCCACGACTTCGTTGTGCTGGGAAAGCAGGATGGCGTTGGAAAGGCCTACGTAACCGGTACCGGCAATGGCAATTTTCATGGGTTGAAAGTCAGCTTACTGTAAAAACTATGGCGCGCATTATACGCGATGACAGCTTTCAGTAATCTTTCAACCATCTTTCAGGCGTTTGACAGTGCCCTTTCGATCTTCGCATCCGCTTCAGCAGCCAAGGCGGTCAGTTTGGCGTCGCCCAGTACCGTCATCATGCTGGTCGGCTTGATGAATTCGACCGACATCTTGCCCGGCGCAACCTCGCGTATCACCGCGTTGCAGGGCAACAGGCTCGCCACATCGCTGTTCGCAGTGTAAGCCTCGTAAGCCAAGTTGGGGTTGCACGCGCCCAGGATCACGGTGGGGATGACCTCCTTGCCAGTCTTTTCCTTGATCTTGCTGTGCATGTCGATGCGGGTGAGGATACCGAAGCCTTCGGCAGCCAGCGCCTTGGTGGCGCGCTCGATGACGTGATCAAAGCTGTCATTGATCACACGCTTGAAATTGATGGTGGTCATATTCGTTCTCCGAAATGAATCGAGAGCTAATCATAGAGCAAACGACTATGCGGCAACACTGGGTCGTAACAGGGTCATTCCGTGCGCGTGAGCGCAGCTTGATAAAGCGCGAGGTCGCTCGCCGAGAAACAGCAGAAGATCACTTCCTGCAAGGAGCAGGGTGAGCGCAGGAAATCGCGTACCGCCGCGACCGCCACTTCGGACGCCTGATCCGGCGGATAGCCATAGACACCCGTGCTGATGCAGGGGAAGGCGATGTTGGCAAGTTGTTGACTGGCGGCGAGGGCAAGACTTTCGCGGTAGCACGAGGCCAGCAGCTTCACTTCGTTTTGCGTGCCGCCATGCCATACCGGCCCCACGGTATGGATGATGAATCTGGCTGGTAACTTGTAGCCACGCGTGAGCCGTGCCTGCCCGGTCGGGCAACCGCCCAGCGTGCGGCATTCCTGCAACAGCTCGGGGCCTGCCGCGCGATGGATGGCACCATCCACACCGCCGCCGCCGAGCAGCGAGGAATTCGCGGCATTGACGATGGCGTCGACATTCAGTTGGGTGATGTCGGCCTGGATGGCATTGAGGGTGGTCATGATTTTTCGTTGATCACATCGAGCACCGTTTGCGCCAAGTCAGGCGCAAGACAATCCAGTTCGATGATGTCCGGTGTGGAGCGCAACCAGGTAAGCTGGCGTTTCGCCAGTTGCCGCGTGGCGGCGATGCCTTTTTCCAGCAGCTCGGATTCGGTGATCTCGCTCTCCAGGTATTCCCAGGCCTGGCGGTAGCCGACGCAGCGCATTGAGGTCATGTCGCGGTGCAGCGGGTATTTCGCACGCAGGCCACGCAGTTCTGCTACCAGTCCCTGTTGCAACATATCCGCAAAGCGCGTGGCGATGCGCTGGTGCAGCACGGCGCGGTCGGAGGGGATAAGCGCGATAGAAAGGATGCGATAAGGGAGGTCACCGGCAAACTGACTCCCTCGCCCTTCGGGATAACCAGCGACTTGCCCGCTCGCGGGCTTAGTCGAATGGCTAGTAGTTTCATCAGAGGGCTGGGGTGAGGGTGATTTCTTGATCAGCACCGACATGGGCTGCCCACTGACAAGATAAATCTCCATCGCGCGCTGGATGCGTTGCGTGTCGGTGGCGTGCAGGCGGGCGGCGGTCTCTGCATCTACCTCGGCCAGTCTGGCGTGCAGATGTTCGATTCCATGCTGCGCGATGATTTCATCCAGTTTGATGCGCACCTCGGCATCGGCTTGCGGCAGCGGACTCAGACCCTCGCGCAGTGCCTTGAAGTAGAGCATGGTGCCACCGACCAGCAACGGAATCTTGCCGCGCGCGGTGATGTCCGCCATCAGGCGCAGCGCGTCGTGGCGAAAGGCCGCAGCGGAATACGCCTCGGTCGGGTCAATGATGTCTATCAGGTGATGCGGTGCGCGGGCCAGCGTGGCGGCATCCGGCTTGGCCGTGCCGATGTCCATGTCGCGGAATACCAGCGCGGAATCGACGCTGATGAGCTCCACCGGCAGATGTTTGACCAACTCGATTGCGACGCCGGTCTTGCCGCTGGCGGTGGGGCCCATGAGGAAGATGGCAGGTGGCAGAGCGCTCATACCAAATCGCTATCGCGCGTTTCCTTGATGAAGAACACGGCCAGCAGGCTGATCGCCGCGGCAGAGGAGATATATGCGCCTACCCAGGCAAGCCCGCCGTGCAGAACCAGTTGCTGCGCGATGTATGGTGCAAGCGAAGCACCGAGGATGCCGCCCAGGTTGTAGGCGGCACCTGCGCCGGTATAGCGCACGGCAGTGGGGAACAGTTCCGGCAACAGCGCACCCAGCGGTGCATAGGTTGCCCCCATCAGGAACAATTCGAGACTCAGGAATGCAGTGATCAGCACCGGCGAACCGCTGCCCAGCATCGGTGCGAGCAGGAAGCCGGACAATAATGCCGCGCTGCCAGCGACCAGCAACACCCGGCGACGGCCGTAACGATCACCCGCCATCGCGGCAAGCGGCGTAGCCGCCGCCATGAACAATATCGCGATGCACAGCATGAAGAGGAATTGCGATCGCGGGATACCCAGTGTCTTGACGCCGTAACTCAAGGCGAACACGGTGGACATGTAGAACAGCGCGTAGCACACCACGATGGACAGCGCACCCAGCAGCAGCGGCGCGGCATGCTGCGACAACAATTGCGACAGCGGAAATTTCACTTGCTGCTGTGCTGCCAGTGCTTTGGCGAATACCGGCGTTTCGGCAAGCTTCAGCCGCACATAGAGCCCGACCACGACCAGTGCTGCGCTGGCGAGGAATGGGATGCGCCAGCCCCAGGCGCGAAACTGCGCATCGTCGAGCAGCTCAGCCAGCAACAGGAAACCACCGACCGCAAACAGGAAGCCGACCGAGGGACCTAACTGCGGGAACATGCCGAACCAGCCACGCCTGCCCTTGGGTGCATACTCTGCCGCCAGCAAGGCCGCGCCGCCCCATTCGCCTCCAAGGCCGATGCCTTGGCCAAAGCGCAGCAGGCACAGCAGCGCGGGCGCGACCCAACCGACGGCTTCATAGCTCGGCAGAACGCCGATGAGCGTGGTGGAGATACCCATCACCAGCAGCGATGCCACCAGCGTCGTCTTGCGCCCGATGCGGTCGCCGAAATGTCCGAATAGCAGCGCGCCGAAAGGGCGTGCGAGGAAGGCGATGCCGAAAGTGAGGAAGGCGTTCAGCGCCTGTACCGCCGGATCGCTGTTGGGAAAGAAGATCGGCCCGATCACCATCGCCACGGCGAGGCCGTAGATGTAGAAATCGTAGAACTCGATGGCGGTGCCGATGAAGCTGGCGAAGGCGATGCGGGTGGTGGAAAAAGATGTGGAAGGCAAAATAGATTCCAATTTCTATTTTGGTTGAGCGGGCAACAAAGGCATTAATACATTCGACATTAATCTTGTTTGAATACTGTTCATGTTGTCCGCCAACGAATACATATCTTCTAGCGAGACAACTGTTAGTGTTTCAAGTCGCTCATAACGCTCCAGAAATAGTTTTCCAACTGCAGGAAGACCGTCTTTAACTGTCCAGACTTGATGAACGTAGACCGCACGCTTATCAAACGCTGCCTTAATTGCGGCACATATTTCGGTTACTTCACTTTTTAGCTGTGGAGCTCTGAGCTCAACTAATGCTTTCAATATTTCAGTTAATTCACTTATTCGCATTTTCCCCGTGAATGCTCTTCCGGTATTTGAATCCAGACCGGAAATGTGCCAAATCACAGTCCTAATTAAAACTTCAATACTGGATGAGCTGACAGCAATTTGTCCGATTGCTTCTTGATAAGCCTTTGGGGGCCAACTCCAATTCCTTTTAGTCGAGGCATTTCTAATTAGATCAAGTGCAAGTGAATCAACTGGTGGCGTGCTAGCAATGGCTTTTGCCTCATCTTCTGTTATTGCAACCATATCGTTTTCAATATGGGAATCTTGCGAGCCATCTGACTCGAATGCAAAAACCTGCCATTTACTTGGAATGTTCTTTTTGTAGTATTTCATTATCTACTGTCCTTAATGCCGAATGATTACTTCCCACGCATAAACATCGCATCCAGTTCTGCCAGCGTCATTTGGAACCAGGTCGGCCGTCCATGGTTGCACTGGTCGGCGCGTTCGGTCTGTTCCATCTCGCGCAGGATGGCGTTCATCTCGGGCAGGGAGAGTTGCTGGTTGGCGCGCACGGCGGAATGGCAGGCGAGGGTGGCGAGCAGTTCGTTGCGGCGTTCGGTGAGGGCGCGCGATGCGCCGAAGTCGCGCAGTTCGTGCAGCACTTCGCGCGCGGCGGTTTCGGCATGCGATTGCTTGAGCATGGCGGGCATGGCACGCACGGCCAGAGTGTTGGTGGAGATCGGGGCGATGTCGAAGCCGAGCTTATGCAGCGCTTCCTGTTCTTCTTCGGCAGTGGCGACGTCCAGTGCTTCGGCGGCGAAGGTGACCGGGATCAGTAGCGGCTGCGTCGGCATCTGCTGGGCGTCGAAGGCGGTCTTCAGCCGTTCGTACACGATGCGTTCGTGCGCGGCGTGCATGTCCACCACTATGAGGCCTTGTTGATTCTGGGCGAGGATGTAGATGCCGGAGAGTTGGCCCAAGGCAAACCCCAACGGATGCGCATCCTGTTGGGGAGCGGCGCTTTCCTGTTCGCGCACCACGGCGGCTTCTTCCCAAAGTTTGTAGGCGGCTTGCGGCTGGGCGGCGCTGAATGTCATCGTTTGCTGCTGGATGGGGGCGAACGGTTGAGGTTCTTCCCTCACCCCAACCCCTCTCCCAGAGGGCGAGGGGCTTGTAGCTGATTGGTTTGAAGCGGTACTGCCCATCGTCGCGCTCAGCGCATCCTGCAAGGCATGGAACACGAACTGGTGGATGCCCTGGCTCTCGCGGAAGCGCACTTCGCTCTTGGCCGGGTGCACGTTCACGTCCACCTGTTCCGGCGGCATGTCGAGGAACAGCACGAAAGCCGGGTGGCGCTGGTGGTGCAGGATGTCCTGGTAGGCCTGGCGCACGGCGTGCATCAGCACCTTGTCGCGCACGAAGCGGCCATTGACGAAGAAGTATTGCTCGTCGCGCGTGGAGCGTGAATAGGCGGGCAGGGCGGCGATACCGTAGAGGTGCAGCGGGCCGATCTGGCGTTCGACATTCACCGCGTGCTGGCCGAATTCGGGGCCGAGGATGGCGGTGATGCGTTGTTGCAGGGAGTGCTTTTCCTCACCCTCAATCCCTCTGATGGAACTACTAGCCAATCGGCTAAGCCCGCGAGCGGGCAAGTCGCTGGTTATCCCGGAGGGCGAGGGAAGACCGCCAAAACCCTCGCCCTCTGGGAGAGGGTAGGGTGAGGGAGTGCTCTTTGAAGCGGCCAGTTGCCACACCATCTTGCCATTGTGCTGCAGCGAGAACGCCACATCCGGTCGCGACAGCGCGATGCGCTTGAACGTCTCTTCGCACCAGGCGAACTCGGTGCTCTCGCTCTTGAGGAACTTGCGCCGCGCCGGGGTGTTGAAATACAGCTCGCGCATCTCGACGCTGGTGCCTTGGGGATGTGCCGCGGGCGTGACGTCGCTTTGCGTGCCGTCTGCCGCCTCGATCTTCCAGGCATGGGCAACATCGGCGTTGCGGCTGGTCAGCGTGACTTGCGCGACGGCGGCCATGCTGGCCAGCGCTTCGCCGCGGAAGCCCATGCTGGCGACACGCTGCAGGTCATCGAGCGAGGCGATCTTGCTGGTGGCGTGGCGCATCAGCGCCAGCGGCAATTGTTCCCTGGCGATGCCGCCGCCGTTGTCGCGCACCACCAGCCGCTTGATGCCGCCACCTTCCAGTTGCACGGCGATGTCCGTCGCGCCTGCATCCAGGCTGTTTTCCAGCAGTTCTTTCAGCGCCGAAGCGGGGCGTTCGATCACCTCGCCGGCGGCGATCTGGTTGATGAGCAGGTCGGGGAGTAATTGGATGGAAGACATGGGCGAGGATTATAGCGGATAGGGTGGATGAGCATTTTGATGTTCCGATAAATTGCCGATTTTCAGGCTGCGACATTTTGACGCGCGACGATTTGTCACATTCCCGCGATTGAAGGAGGTCTTTAGTATCCGCCCCGATTCAACAACGACAATCACAGGGGAGTATATGAACAAGAAAACATCTGTCTTGAGCGCGATGCCGCTCGTGTTGTCCATGACGCTTGCATTGCCCGGTCATGCCGAGGATGCACTGCCGGTTGCAGGTTCGGGAAAGGATGCCGGGAACAACAAGATACTGGATGAGGTGTCGGTGACCGCAACGCGAGAAGCTCGCACGACACGCGAAGTGCCTCAGGCCATTGCGGTGGTCGGCAAAGACAAGATCGAAAAGAAACGCATGTTCAACCTGAAGGAGGCGCTGGAAGGCATACCTGGCGTCCAGGCGGACAGCAAGAACGGCGGGTCGGATGTGCGTCTGTTCATACGCGGAGCAGGTGTCAAGGCCGTGTACGGTATCCGCGAGATCATGGTGTTGCGCGACGGGGTGCCGGTGACCGACCCGGACAGCCTGACCCGTCTTGATTTCATCGACATGCAGGACATCGAACGTGTCGAGGTGAGCAAGGGCCCGGGAAATATCTACAGCACCGGATCGTTCGGCGGTGCCATCCAGATCATTTCCAAGTCGGTGTTCGACACG
Organism: Sideroxydans lithotrophicus ES-1; assembly: GCF_000025705.1. NCBI lineage: Bacteria > Pseudomonadati > Pseudomonadota > Betaproteobacteria > Nitrosomonadales > Gallionellaceae > Sideroxydans > Sideroxydans lithotrophicus. Next base: position 1,375,527 of record NC_013959.1, read on the forward strand.
AGCGGCAACGTGGCCCGCATCGGCGTGGGAGAGCAGGGCGCCAAGAACCTGCACTTGCGCTATGCGGGTATGGCCAATGAGAGCAACGCGCTGGCGATCACCACTTCGTTCCGGAAGCAGGACAATCCTTGGCGCGTCAGGAACGTCTCCGATTCCAAACAGCTAGGGTTCAAGCATGGCCTGTTGCTGGACGGTGGCGCCACGCTGGAAAGCGAATTGACCTATGCGAATTCCAAGATGCAGTTGCCGGGCGGGATGGACCTGGCTGGTTTCACCAGTTTCCTGGCAACGGGAACGCAGACCACACAAGCGGGAATATGGAAGAATTCCAAGCGCGATTCAAGAGTGTGGTCGTTCAATTCCAAATATGAGAAAGAGATTGGCGACTGGACGTTCAAGCCGCGAGTCTATGCGAACTGGTGGAAGCACTACCATCCGGTCACCGGCCTCATCAACGACACGGTCAACTGGACCCAGACGATCGGAACCGACATCGAAGGCCAGAATAAACACAGTCTGGCTGGCATGTCGGGCTCGCTGGTTGCCGGGGTGACGTTGCGCCAGGTCGGCAACAGCGATTCGCGCCAGTATCAATATCGGGATGTGGCCAAGGCGGGTACCAGGATCATCGCCACTTTGTCAGATGTCGAAGGTGCGCTTGCCAGCCAGCAAAGCTACACCGACACCGTCAAGGGGATATTCATGCAGGAGTCACTGCGTCCGACCGAGCGCTGGCTAGTCGATGCGGGCATGCGCTATGACCAATCCAGTTTCTCGATGACGACCAACGAGATATCGAAATTCAATTACGCCACGGCCACCTATGCGGCAGGTGCAGGGGTCTTTCAAACCAACAAGAGCTACAACCTGCCATCCAGCAAGCTGGGCGTGACATACAAGGCGACCGAGTCAGTCAACGTGTATGCCACCATCGGCCGCAGCAATCAGTTGCCGGCGAACGCCGAGATCACTGCGAACCCGAACCTGACCGTGGCGACCTCGACCAACTACGAGATCGGCATGAAAGCGCGGACCGATGACTGGTTCGGCAATATCGCTGTGTATAACAATAAGCTGAACAACGAGATCGTCAGCGTCAACACGGGCGGGACGCAATCCTTCGTCAATGCGGGCAAGACCAGCAAGCAGGGCCTGGAACTGGATGGCGGCTATCGGGTTGTGAAGAATGTGGAGGTGGGTGGGCAGTTCAACTACAGCAACTACCATTACACATCCTTTAGCGAACCGGTGGGCGCCACCAACGCAGTGCGCGACGGCAACCAGCTGCCGTTCATTCCCAAGGATCGTTACGGCGTGTATGTCGATTACAAGCATCCTTCCGGCATCAGCGCGCGCGTGCAATCGAATTTTTCCGGTGAGTATTATGTCGACAATGCCAACAGCCAGATGTATGGCGGTTACCGCGGGGTGGTCAGTGCGTCGCTGGCTTATGAGACCGGGCCGCATTTGTTCAATCTGAGTGCCGAGAACCTGACCAATAAGTACTATGCGATGGAAGTTTCAAAGACGACTACGGGCACGGTGACTTACTCGGCTGCCTCGCCCCGCGTGATCATGGCCAGTTACTCGCTCAAACTCTAGGTCGCTGGAGAGAAATGATCATGATCAAAAAGATGAATGGGGTGGCGATCGTGTTGCTGGCCTCGGCGATGCCACTTGCGCAGGCAGACGATCATGCTGCGATGATGCATGGCGGACATGATCATGCGGCGATGATGGGGATGCAGGCGAAAGCGGTTGCATGGACTTCCTTCCCGATGCTGAAGACTGTCACGAGCGGCGCGAGCCGTAATCTGGCGGTGACGAGCGCCGTGCCACAGAACATCGTGGTGGCCAGTGTCGATGCATGGTCCAACGATTTGCAGGACGAGCATGCCCATCGCCAGCTGACGCTGGATATGTCGGGCGCAAAGCTGGTCAACTTCGCAAACGGCGGCTTCTACTGGTTATCTGGTCGCGAGGAGCAGGCTGGCAAAGTGCAGGTCGCTTCCACGGTGTACTACAACGGCGAACGCAGTGCGAAAGATCCCACCGCGATGTTCATGCAGCAGAAACAGGAACTGGAGATCATCCCGCTGCCTTTCCCGAAAGAACACTCGCGCTACCGGGCCAAAGAGGACTGGAAGTTCGTGGTGCGCTTCAACGGCAAACCGCTCGCCAATCAGAAAGTCGAACTGGAAACCACGAACGGCAGCAAGTCCGAATTGGTGACGGATGCCTTGGGAATCCTGGCTTTGCATGTGCCGGACGACTTCAAGGCGGAATCCGGACAAACGACAGCGGGCAATCATGGCCACGACATGGCGGGTGCGGAGTTTGTGCTGGCGACCAATCATGCCGAGGGAGACAGGAACTACCTGACCGCATTCAACAGCAGTTATGGCAAGAATGCTTTCGACAATCGCAGTATTGCATTGGGGCTGGGCTTCACGGTGCTGGGCATGATCGGTGCCGTGCCGCTGCTGCGCCAGCGAAAGAGTGGACGGCAGAACAGGGAGGTTGGAGATGCTTAAGACTTTGTTTCCGACGCTGGGCCGGTTTCGTTTCACCGTGCAGATCGTCATGCTGTTCGTCACCGTTTATGGCGGCGAATTGCTGGGCAGTTATTCAGTGGATCGTATTTCGCAGGCACTTCCATCGCTGTCTTGCGCCTACGACAAGGTGACAGGAGATCACTGCATCCTGATCGTCACCCAGCATCAGTTGCATCATCGCATCGGCGAAGCGCTGACCCGGATCCAGGACGTGACACTGAAGGTGTTCATCCCGACGCTGTTCTCGGTGGCGATCTTCTTCACCTTCTTCTTTTTCCTGAACAAGGCATTCTGCGGCTGGGTCTGTCCGATGGGTACGGTGCAGGAACTGCTGTTCCGCATCGGGCGCCGCCTGGGGCGTCCGCTCAGTCGTTTCGATTCGAATAATGTCGGCAAGGTGCGACCGGTCAAGTGGCTGATGTTGCTGGTGCTGGTGCTCGGTTTGCCATTGCTTGCAGGGATGGGTGTGGCGCCGAGCGAGGCTGGTGATCCGTATTGCCAAGTATGTCCGGCGCGCCTGGCGACCACCTTGCTGACTGCCGACAGCGAGCAGATCGCCGTGCGCACTTCCAGCAACATCACTTTCGTTCTCGGGGCACTGGGCAATGCGCTGTTCGGTTTCGTCATCATCGCAGCCTTGGCGGTGCGGCTGCCGTTCTGTCGTATCTGTCCGTTGCTGTCGTGGAACGCGCTGTTCCAGAAACTGTCGCCGATGCGTCTGGTGAAGAAGCAACACGAGAAATGCGAGAAGTGCGGCGTGTGCGCGAAAGCCTGTCCCATGGATATCCACGAGATCGGCAGCGAGCACGGCAGCAAGGCATTCCACGAGGACTGCACCTTGTGCGGACGCTGCGCCGAATATTGTCCTGACGACGATGTGATCCAGATCAGGTTCTTCGGCATCAGGCTGTTCGGCTCTTCACGAGAGTACTACAAGAGCCGGGTGAAGCGGGAATCGCCGGAGGGAATGCCAAAGAAGCGGGTCGTCAATATCCAGTTGGTCAAACCGGAAGCAGAAAATGGATGATTTCCTGGACCCTGCGCTGTTGCGAGTACAGGCTTCGTTGTGGGGTGTCTGGCTGCTCGGTGTCTCATTGGGGCTGACCGCCTGCACCGCCACCTGCCTGCCGTTCATGGGCAGCTGGGTGCTGGGGCGCGGCGGTACGCAGATCCAGCTGCTGCGCGACACAGCCCTGTTCGTGGCGGGGCGCATACTGGCCTATGCCTTGCTGGGTGCGATCGCGGCCGGGGCAGGGACGTGGCTGGCGCATGTGCTGCATGGGGGTGTGGGCAATCTCATCATCGGTTCTGCTTCGATAGCGGCAGGGGTGTGGTTGCTGCGTTCGGGCGTGGCACACGCGCCGTGCAATGCGGCACGCAATGCCGGCACCACACCTCCGTTGCTGCTCGGTTTTTCCCTGAGCCTCACACCTTGCGCGCCATTGGCTTCGCTGCTGGCGGTATGTGCAGCGGCGGGCAGCATCGGTTGGGGAGTGGCGAACGGCGTGGCATTCGGCCTGGGCGCAGCGCTGACGCCGCTGTTGATCCTGTTGCCGCTGGTCAGCCTGTTGGGCAAGAACCTGCGCGAAAATCGCGCATGGATCACCCGCTGGATACGCTGGGGTGCGGCGACTGTGCTGGTATTGCTTGGCTTTAGACGCATCCTGCTGGCGCTTTGAGTATCCCCCGGATGGTCACCTTTGGAGAGCACTGGTAGGATGTCAACACTTCAAATCTCGCTGAACCCTTTCATGGCAATACCGTACTCATTTCCTTCCATGCCGGAGCGGTCTCCGTTGCAAGAGCGGATCGCTGTGGTCGGGTTGGTGATCTTGTTGCATGCGCTTCTGTTCGCGGCTTATTGGCTGCAACCGGAGCCTCCTGCAGTGGCAGTCAACGAGATGTCGATCTCGTTTGCCAATATGCAGATGCAGCAGGCCGATGTGTTGCCCCAACCGAAGCCCAAGCCAAAGCCGCGCGACCCCGATCCGCAACCGGCAGAAAGATCCGCGCTGGATAAACCTGCGGTAAAGGAAGAAGTGCGGCCGGTTCAGCAGGACGCCACTCCGCCTTCGCCGGTGGTGCTGGATACGGAGCCGGACTACAAGGCCGATTACCTGAACAATCCGCGGCCACCTTATCCGTTGGTGGCGCGGCGCATGGGCTATCACGGCAAGGTGGTACTGAATGTCGAGGTGCTGGCCGAGGGCAAGGCGGGCCAGGTTCTGCTGTATCAAAGCTGCGGTCACGATGTACTGGACAATGCCGCATTGCAGACGGTGAAAACGTGGCGCTTTGCACCTGCCCGCCGCATGGGCCAGCCAGTCACGCAGTGGTTTCTGGTTCCCATCAAGTTTTCTTTAGAGGATAGCGCAGCATGAGCAATCTGTTTTCCATCAATTCCCCCATCGTTTCCGCGACGCTGGCCCTGCTGATTCTGTTGTCCATCGTGACGTGGTCCATCGCGCTGTTCAAGCTATGGAAGCAGTGGCAGGCCAAGCAGCATGACCGGGAGTTCAATGAGTGCTTCTGGGCGGTGCGCGAGTGGGGCGATGCGGAGAAGGTGGCGCGAAACAGCCAGGGCGACATTGCGCGCCTGGCACAGGCGGGATTTGCCGAGTTGAAAACCTTGAGTGCAGACCAACAGGACCTGAAGCATTCCGGTGCGCCGCAGGATGTGCTGGAGCGCATGTTGCGCCAGCAATTGCAGAACATCCAGCGTTACCACGAGCGCGGCCTGGCGGAACTGGCATCTATCGGTTCGACTTCACCCTTCATCGGGTTGTTCGGCACGGTGTGGGGCATCATGCATGCGCTGCAGGACATCGGCAGGAGCGGTTCGGCTTCGCTGGACGTGGTGGCCGGCCCCATCGGTGAGGCTTTGATCGCCACGGCGATCGGTATCGCTACGGCACTGCCGGCGGTGCTGGCCTATAACTTCTTTCTCAGGCGTCTCAAGGTACATGTGACCGATCTGGAGAATTTTGCCCATGACTTTCTGCGGCTGGCGCAAAAACACGATTACAAGTTGTGAGGTACACATATGGCATTCGGCAACTCTTCGCAGGACGACAGCATGATGAGCGAGATCAATGTCACCCCGCTGGTGGACGTGATGCTGGTGTTGCTGGTGGTGTTCATCATCACTGCACCGCTGCTGGCACCGCAAGCACTCAAGGTCAACCTGCCCAGGACCGAATCGGTCGCGCATGACGACAGGGTGCAAAAGCTCAGTCTGGCGATCGATGCGCGTGGCGATGTTTCGCTCGAATCGGCCCACCTTTCTGATGCAGGTTTGGCTGAGTTGTTGAAACAGCGTGCAGCCGATCCGCAGTTCCAGTTGCAGATACAGGCAGACCAGGCGGTGAATTACGGCAGGGTGGCGCAGATCATGGCGATCGCGCAGAAAGCTGGAGTGGGCAAGTTGTCGTTCTTGACGATTGCCGGCAAGTGAGCGCAGGATATATTCGTCATTCGGGTGGTCCGGCAATAGTTTCGCCGGACCGTATTGCAGATGGCTGGCAAAGGAGGGTTGATATGAAGAATATTGCAATCGCATTGTTGTTGGTGTTCGGTGTTTCCGTGACCGGAAGTGTGTTTGCTTGCGATGGCAACAAACACGGTAAATCGATGTCCGGTACCAGCGCTCCAGCTGCACCGACTCCTGCCCCGGTCAAGTAGTTCGGGGTAGCGGCACACCTGACGGGGCCCGGGAAACCTGGCCCCGTTTTCATGTCCGGAAACGTCCTCATCATCTTATTTAATAAGAAGAACTTCAGCTGGATTCTGTTGTTTATATGTTAACAATGCCGCGCGGTCGAGTAATAAGCTCGTATATAATCGCCGCCGAACAAAATTTGCCCGGTTCGCCGGGTGTCTGGCAGTAGCGCGTTAACAGGAGGGCTTCATGCGTATAGGGATTCCTGCGGAAACACATGCAGGCGAGACACGGGTCGCTACTACACCGGAAGCGGTGAAGAAGATGCTGGCAGCCGGCCATCAGGTATCTGTGCAAACAGGGGCGGGTGCCGGGGCAAGCATTCCGGATTCTGAATTTGAGGCCGCTGGTGCCAAGCTGGTCGGTGCTGCAGACATATATAGTCAGTCCGAGATCGTTCTCAAGGTCAGGGCGCCCAGTGCAGATGAACTTGCCAAAATGAACAAGGGTACGGTGTTGATCGGGCTGCTTGCGCCGCATCAGGCCGACCTGGTCGCGGCTTATGCCAAACAGGGCATTGCCGCTTTCGCCATGGAAAGATTGCCACGTACGTCCCGCGCACAAGCCATGGACGTGCTGTCGTCGCAAGCCAACATCGCCGGCTACAAGGCGGTGATCGTCGCTGCCGGCCTGTACAAGCGTTTCTTCCCCATGTTGATGACGGCCGCCGGCACGGTGAAGGCCGCGCGCGTGGTGGTGCTGGGTGTCGGCGTCGCAGGTCTGCAGGCCATCGCGACAGCCAAGCGTCTGGGCGCGGTGATCGAAGCTTCCGATGTGCGTCCGGCAGTGAAGGAACAGGTGGAATCGCTGGGTGCCAAGTTCATCGACGTGCCTTACGAGACCGACGAAGAGCGCGAAGCTGCGCAGGGCGTGGGCGGTTATGCCAAGCCGATGCCGCAAAGCTGGATGGATCGGCAAAAAGTGGAAGTCGCCAAGCGCGTGGCCATGGCCGACGTGGTCATCACCACTGCGCTGATCCCCGGGCGTCCAGCACCGGTGCTGGTTAGCGAAGAGATGGTCAAGGCCATGAAGCCGGGTTCGGTGATCGTGGACCTGGCAGCAGAAGCTGGCGGCAACTGCCCTCTGACCGAACTGAACAAGACCGTGGTCAAGCATGGCGTGACGCTGGTGGGCGATCCCAACCTGGCTGGCTCGGTGGCGGCGGATGCATCGGCCTTGTATGCGCGCAACCTGCTCAACTTCCTCAATCTGTTGTGCGACCCCAAGAATGGCGGCGCCATCAACATCAATCGTGAAGACGATATCATCGCCGGTTCGCTGATCGCGATCGACGGCGCAGTCGTCACCAAATAAAGGAGCGTGAAATGAGTGGAGTGGATCCTGTTGTTCTCAACTTGACCGTGTTCATCCTGGCGATCTTCGTCGGTTACCACGTGGTGTGGAATGTCACCCCCGCGCTGCACACGCCGCTGATGGCGGTGACCAATGCGGTGTCCGGCATCATCATCGTCGGCGCGATGCTGGCCGCGGGGCCAAAGGAACTGGATGTAGGTACCGTACTGGGACTGGTCGCGGTGACGTTGGCGGCGGTCAACGTGTTCGGCGGCTTTCTGGTCACCCAGCGCATGCTGGATATGTTCAAGAAAAAGGGCAAGTAAATGTCAGCCAATTCCGTTGCTCTAGCTTATCTCGTCGCTGCCGTCCTGTTCATCCTGACACTGAAGGGACTGAGCTCCCCGGTCTCCGCACGTCGCGGCAACATGTTCGGCATGATCGGTATGGCCATCGCCGTACTGACTACATTGAGCTTGACGCACAATGTAGCCTACATCCTGATCGCGATCGCCATCGGCGGCAGCATCGGTGCGGTGGTCGCCAAGCGCATCCAGATGACGGCGATGCCTGAATTGGTCGCGGCGATGCATTCGCTGGTCGGTCTGGCTGCTGTGCTGGTCGCGATGTCCGCATTCAAGAATCCGGTCGCTTACGGCATCGCCCTGCCCGGCGAGATCCTGCATGCCAGCAATCGCATCGAATTGTTCATCGGTACCTTTGTCGGTGCGATCACTTTCACCGGTTCCATCATCGCATTCGGCAAGCTATCCGGTCGCCTGTCCGGCAAGCCGCTGCGCTTCGCCGGTCAGCACTGGGTGAACCTGGCATTGGGCATCGCGATGGTCGGCTTCGGCATCGCATTCTTCATGAGCCCGAGCTGGACGCCGTATCTCGTCATGACTGCCATCGCGCTGTTGCTGGGTGTGCTGCTGATCGTGCCGATCGGCGGCGCGGACATGCCGGTGGTGGTGTCCATGCTGAACTCCTATTCCGGCTGGGCTGCAGCGGGCATCGGTTTCACCCTGAACAACAACATGCTGATCATCGCCGGTTCGCTGGTGGGCAGCTCGGGTGCGATCCTGTCCTATATCATGTGCAAGGCGATGAACCGTGCCTTCCTGAACGTGATCCTCGGTGGTTTCGGTGGCGAGAGTGCAGTGGCGGATAGCGGCGATGCCGTGCAGAGGACCTACCGCAGCGGCAGCGCAGACGATGCCGCATTCCTGATGGGCAACGCCTCTTCCGTCATCATCGTGCCGGGTTACGGTCTGGCGGTCGCGCGTGCGCAGCATGCGATCAACGAAATGTCGCATTTGCTGACCGAAAAGGGTGTGAATGTGCGCTATGCCATCCACCCGGTGGCCGGACGCATGCCGGGTCACATGAATGTGCTGCTGGCCGAGGCGGAAGTGCCTTACGACCAGGTGGTGGAGATGGACGAGATCAACAACGAGTTCGCCGACACGGATGTGGTGCTGGTGATCGGCGCCAACGATGTGGTGAATCCCGCGGCCAAGAACGACAAGTCCAGCCCGATCTACGGCATGCCCATCCTCGAGGCGCACAAAGCGCGCACCGTGCTGGTAGTGAAACGCTCGATGGCGACCGGTTACGCCGGCCTGGATAACGACCTGTTCTATCTGGACAAGACCATGATGATCTTCGGTGACGCGAAGAAGGTTGTGGAAGACGTGATCAAGGCGCTCAGCTGACAAACGGGACTTCATTCATTCCGGGATATGACCGCACTGTAGTTCTGCGTATCGCAGTACTCAGTTCGGTTTACTTCGTTGCGGCCAAGGTCGGCCTGGCGCTGGCGCTGGTACACGACACCGTCACGCTGTTCTGGCCGCCTTCCGGGATCGCGCTCGCTGCATTGTTGCTCTTCGGCTGGCGGCTCTTTCCCGCGATCATCATCGGTGAATTCTTCGCCAATCTTGGGACTGAGCTCACTCCGCTTGGTGCCTTTGGTCTTGCCTGCGGCAATGCCCTCGAAGCGTTGCTTGGCTATTACCTTTTGCGACACCGTGTCAGTTTCAACGAACGTCTGAGCACAATCCGCGATGTAGGTCTGTTGTTTGTGTTCGGTGCGCTGGCCAGTCCCCTGGTGGCCGCTTTGAATGGTGCCTGGTGGATCAAACTTTCAACTGGCGAGTCATGGCAGGATTACATCCATACTGTGCAGTACTGGTGGATGGGCGATGCCCTGGGTATCGCGCTGTTCACTACGACGATACTTGCATGGACACGCGGCGATTCCATTGTCTGGAGTTATGAGAGGGTACGCCGGGGCGTGCTGGCTGCAGTGGTGTTGCTGTTGACTTGCTGGATATTGTTCCTCGATCTGCCGGGCAGATTGCTGGAATTCGGCCTGTTCTTCCCGCTGTTGATCTGGATCGCACTCAATTTCGATCTGCGCTGTGTCAGCGGTGCACTATTGTTGATCTTCCTCAGTTCGATATTGGGTTTGCTGTCGCTTGGTGATTTGCGCGGCAGCAGCCTGGATACGCTGGTCAATTTCGTCTGGTTGTACAACCTGCTGTTCGGGCTGACTGCGCTGAGTGTGGCGGTGCTGAACGCTCAGCACAGGCGCAGCGAGCATGCGCTGAAATTGAGCGAGGACAATCTCAACCGTGCCCAGTCGATTGTCGGTATCGGTAGCTGGCATCTGGACATAGTCAACAACTGCCTGCAATGGTCTGACGAGACCTATCACATCTTTGGTGTCGCGGAAGGAACGCCGCTCAATTACGAGGTGTTCCTCGAGCACGTTCACGCGGATGACAGGGACCTGGTCAACCGGACATGGCAACAGGCATTGCTGCGTCAGCCGTATGACATCGAACATCGGATCCTGGTGAATGGGGAAATCAGATGGGTGCGCGAAAAAGCGAATCTGGATTTTGATGCGCACGGCAATGCCGTCTACGCCATCGGTACCGTACGTGACATCACGCGCTACAAACAGGAAGAAGCCACCCTGCGGCTGGCGGCGAGGGTGTTTGACAGCAGTGGCGAGGCCATCCTGATCACGGATGAGAATGTCCGTGTCGTCGCGGTCAACCATTCGTTCGTCGCAATGAGCGGCTATCGCTCTGAAGAGGTGATGGGCAAGAACCCGCGGATGTTGTCTTCCGGACGCCACGATGCCGAGTTCTACCGGGCCATGTGGGACGACATCAACCAGCATGGCTACTGGCAAGGCGAGATATGGGACAAACACAAGAGCGGGCGCATCTACCCGAAGTGGATGTCGATCACCGCCGTGCGCGACGAGCATGGAAAGGTGGTCAACTATATATCCATCGCGCGCGACACGACCGAGCAGACCGAAGCGGAAAAGAACATCCATTTCCTTGCTTACTACGACGTGCTGACAGGGTTGCCGAACCGCACCCTGTTGCGCGATCGTCTGGGGCAGATGATCGCAGTAGCGCATCGCGACAAACATCAGTTCTCCCTGATATTCCTGGATCTCGATCGATTCAAGTACATCAATGATTCGATGGGGCACTCGGTTGGCGACCGGCTGCTGCAGTCAGTCGCCTTGCGCATCCAGGATTGCGTGCGCGAGGGCGACACGGTTGCGCGTCTTGGAGGCGACGAATTCATCGTACTGTTGCGCGAGGCGGGAGAAAGTGCCGCCTCTGTGGTGGCGCAGAAATTGTTGATTGCCCTGGCGACCCCTTATGATCTGGACGGTCAGGTCATCTCCACGCAAGCGAGCATCGGCATCAGCATCTATCCTGATCAGGCCCAGGATGCCGACACGCTCATCAAGAATGCCGATATGGCGATGTATCGCGCCAAGGAAGAAGGGCGCAACAATTTCCAGTTCTTCGTGCCGGAGATGAATTTCCGCGTCGATCTGCTGTTTTCCATGGAAAAGGACCTGCGCCTGGCACTGGAGCGCGGCGAACTGTTTTTGCAATATCAGCCACAGGCCGACCTGGCGAGCGGCACACTGAGCGGTGTGGAGGCATTGATACGCTGGGACCACCCGGTGAAAGGACAGGTTTCGCCAGCCGAGTTCATTCCGGTAGCGGAAGAGACCGGGCAGATCGTCGCCATCGGGGAATGGGTTTTGCGTACCGCTTGCAGTCAAATGGCGGAATGGCGCAAGACCGGCATGCACGATCTGACCATCGCGGTGAATCTGTCGATCAGGCAGTTGCGCCAGCCGGATCTGGCGGAACTCATCAAATCGGTATTGCTGGAAACTGGGCTGGACGCGCGTCATCTGGAACTGGAGATCACCGAAGGCATCATGATGGGCGACAATCAGGCAGCCTTCCGTTTTCTGAGCGAAATGCAGGATCTGGGTGTGCAATTGTCCATCGATGACTTTGGTACGGGTTTCTCCAGCCTGAACTATCTGAAGCAGATGCCTGTGAACAAACTCAAGATCGACCAGTCCTTCATTCGCGATATCGAAACCGACGAAGGCGATGCTGCCATCATCCGTTCCATCATCAGTTTGGGGCATCGACTTAATCTGCGCGTGATTGCCGAAGGGGTGGAGACGCAGGAACAGCTCGATTTTCTGCGCATACGCGGCTGCGACGAGATACAGGGATATTTCTACTCTCGTCCGTTGCTGGCAGAAGACTTTATGCGCTTCGTCAAGGCTCCGCCGCGCCTGAATTGATCCGATTCTGTTGCCAATAACGGGCGTGGGTCGTGCGATAGCGCTCTATCCGGAAATCCCGTGCATCCATCCGGATGTCCACCGCACCATCTTCATCCGAACGCAATATCTCGCTACCCGCCGCGCGATATCGTTCTACGACCTCGTCTTTGGGATGGCCGAAGCGGTTGAGGTATCCCGCAGTGAACATCGCATAGCGCGGGTGTACCGCATCCACGAAAGCAGGAGACGAAGAACTTTTGCTGCCGTGATGCGGGACGAGCAGGAAAGTGGTGCGCAACTCCTGCGGGTGCAGCCTGGTCAAGCGCGATTCGGCCAATCTTTCGGCATCGCCGGCAAGCAATACACTGTGCCGTCCGGTGCTGATGCGCAAGATGCAACTGCGTTCGTTGTCATGCTGCGGGTAGAGGGGCGTCTGCAATTTTGCGGGGCTGAGCATTTCGAAACGCACACCATCCCATTCCCAGGACTGGCCGTCGAAGCATGCCTCGTTGTGTGCGGCGAGTTGCAGTTTGGGGTGTGTGTCCGGCAAGGAGGAAATGACATTGGTGACCGGGATGCCGCTCAATACGGATTCTGTGCCGCCGATATGGTCGACATCGTCGTGCGACAGCACGAGTGTGTCCAGATGCAGGATACCCATGCCGCGCAACGCAGGCAGCAATATGCGGTTGCCGCTATCCGCTTCGCCGGAGAAATCCGGGCCGGTGTCATAGAGCAGTGCATGAGCGTGCGTCTGCACTGCCACAGACAGACCCTGTCCCACATCGAATACGACCAGCCGGGCACCGCCTGCAGCCGGGCGTTCGGGAGCGACCAGGAACATCGGCAGCAGCAGCAGACTGCCCAGCCAGCGCATCGGGAATCCGCGCGGGGATAACAACCACAAGGCACCGCCGATACCGGCCAAGATCGTCCAGGCTGGCGGCGCATGCTGCGACCACACCACGTAGGGCAACTTGTCCAGCAGATGCAGCAGGTACATGCACAAGGTCATCGCCTCGTGGGCGACGTACAGCATCCATTCGAACGGCGGCAGGGTGCCAAGCAGGGTGAGCGGAACCACAATGAAGCTCACCAGCGGGATGGCAAAGGCGTTGGCGAGGGGAGATACCAGCGACAGTTGCTGAAATAGGGCCAGCAGGGGCGGGATCAGCCCGATCATCATCGCCCATTGCACCTTGCCATATTCCCTGAGCCAATGCTGCCTCCGCAAACGATTCGCGGTGACGTAGAAGATCAAGGCGACTGCGCCGAACGACAGCCAGAAGCCGGGCGACAATACTGCCCAGGGATCGGCAAGCAGCACTACCATGAGTGCATATGCCAGCAACTGGGAAGGCGAGACGTTGCGTGAAAGCATCAGCATCAATCCGATGGTGACCAGCATGTACAGCGTGCGCTGGGCTGGGACTTCAAAGCCGGACACCAGCGTGTAGAACAGCGCGGCCAGGATGCCTGCCAGCGCTGCCGCCTTGCGCGCGGGGAACCATAGCGTGAGACGTATGCTGCGCCGCCACAGCCAGTAGACGGCGGCGAAGACCAGCCCGGCGAGCATGGTGATATGCAGGCCGGAGATGCTCATCAGATGATTGACGCCGGTGCGCGTGAACAGCTGCCAGTCCGATTGCGAGATGCCGGATTGATCGCCGATCGCCAGGGCGGTCAGGACGCCGGTATAGGGCGCATCGCTGAGAGTCTTGCGAAAATGGGTGCGTATCGTCTCGCGCAGCCGTTGTACCAGATACGCCGGACTGGAGGTCTGTTCCGACAGCATTTTGTTGTCGCCCCTGGCATACACATAGCCGATGGCGCGGATGTTTCTTTCCAATGCCCAGGCTTCAAAATCGAAGTTGTATGGATTGCTGCTGCCATGCGGTTGTTTCAGGCGCACGGTGAGCTGCCAGCGTTGGCCAGCGCTCATCTTCAGGGGTTCTTTGCTGTCGCCATCGTAAGTGGCGAGCTGGATATGGCGAGGTACATGTGCGCCAACTGTCTGCACACTTTCCACATCGAACTGAAAACGCAGTCCGCGTTCATGTAATCTGGGCATCTCTGCTACGATGCCGGTGAGCACGATGTTCTTGCCCTGCCACTCAGCCGACAGTTGGTCGGACAGGCGATGCTGGGCGATCCATGCGGCATAGCAAAAACCCAGCAGTGCGGCACCGATAAGCAATGCGGCATGGCGTGCAATGACCAGCAACCTGCCGTTCTGGCGCGGCAGCAGGAGCAAGGCTGCGGCAATGGGCCAATAGGCGGGGAGCACAGGCAATGCTGCTTGCTGCTGCAGATACCACACGCCAAGAGTAAAAAAGAGAGAAAACCAAACCATGGTGCGTAGCGTACCGCAAAATCATAGAATCCACTCATGCGCAGATATTTCCGTGAACGACTCCCCGACCATAACGGCATCCTGAATCATCGCTGGCTGAGTCCCGTGCGACATTGGTTGCATCATCCCAACCTGTGGCACCTGCATCGCCGGTCTGTAGCCGGCGGTGTGGCCATCGGATTGTTCTGCGGGCTGATTCCTGGGCCGCTGCAAATGATCTCGGCCGTGTTGATGGCGGTGATGTTGCGCGTCAATCTGCCAGTGGCTGTGTTTACTACGCTCTATACCAACCCGTTCACCATTGTGCCCCTGTATCTGCTGGCCTATGAGATCGGCATTTTGGTGAGCGGTGCATCGAGCAACACGGCAGTGCCGGCTTTTCCGGAGTTGCACTGGAGCAACGGATTTTCCCAGATGTGGACATGGCTGATGGCCCTAGGCAAACCCCTGTTGATCGGACTCCCGGTGCTGGCCATCGGCCTTGCTATCATCGGCTATATGGCTATGCGCCTGTTTTGGCGGGTCTTTGTCGTGCTGAAATGGCGCAAACGGCATGCAAAAAAACCAGGAACTTTCATCAACTAATCGAGTCTGAGTAGTTGTCCTGCAGATGCGAGCAGGATATCGGGTTAACTTTTAAGAGGTGTCAGATGAAAAAAGCATATGAAGAAGTGGCTAAGTTCGTTCGTTGGGTGATCGCCGGCGTGATGGCGTTTATCGTTGTATTACCAGCAGTCACATCCATCAGCTTGTCCAACTAACACTCTGTAATCATCAGCCCCGGCGAGCGATCTCCGGGGCTTTGTTTTGCCTGGAATTTATAGACTGGCTTGTTTGGAAGCTCATCCGGGACATGCGCTGGACGGTGCGACATCGAGGATGTCCGACGCAGCTTGGGAGCACGGGAAATACTGCTGCAACGATACTGCAGTACATTCGATTCAAGGATGTTTCTGGAGCGATTAATGAAACAGGCAGTCCTTGCATCGACCCGGAACTTCTTTCAACGGTGGCGCCGGAGTCTTTTGCCCGGCAGCTGTCCGGATTGCATCAATATCGAGGTGAAAGATGAAAATTATTTATGAGACTGTATCCAAATTCATACGGTGGGGCGTCATTGATGTGATCGTAGCCATCATTGCGTTGCCGTTATTCATGTCCATCGTATCTTCGATCTAGGACCCGAAAAAATAATGCCCAGGCGCGTGGCTGAGCGCCGGGGCTTTTATTGGTGGCGGCATCCGGCACGGCGATTGCCATTCCAGTCACCAGTCTTGAGTTTGAGCGGCAATGGTTATGCCGCAGTGGAACGAGTTCTTTCCAGGTGCAGTTCAGATTGCCGCAATATGTTTTCCATCGGCCTCGACAGCATGCTGCGTGCTTCCATGTATGCGGTAGAGGTCTCATCCAGGAACAGGCCTTCCAGATATGATATGCGGATGGCATCGTAGAGTTCGGCATCGGCCCGGTCGAACAGGTCGGCGATCATGAGCAGATGCCTGCGTACAGTGGCGTAATCGCGGCCTGCGATGGCTTCCTTGGTGGCCAGTTTCAATGCGCCGACTTCCAGATGCACGATGCCGAAATCGCTCTCTTCGATGCGAGCGGCGACCTCGGGCAGATACAGTGTGACTATCTTCATGAAATCGGCCCGTTTCACCAGCGGCTTGCTTTGTTGATGAGCCACCATGCGCCGCAGCGAGGCGAACGTCTTGAAATCCAGCAGGTGCTCAAAGGGTTGCATGGTGCCGTCGGCGACAGGCAGGTTGGCGAGCGTGAGTAAAGGTGATGGGAAGGGAATCATGGTTGTCGCTCCTCTTGTCAGGGTTTGGAGCAGGCTATTCCCTTCTCGTTACATGGTGATGACGGAAAGATTGCAGCTGGTCTTATGAGGTCACGCCTGGTGCAGCGTGCCGTCGATCAGACGCAACTTGCGTTGCATTCTGCTCGCGAGTTCGAGGTCGTGGGTGACGATGATGAAGCTGGTGTTGAGCTTGGCGTTGAGGCTCTGCATCAGGTCGAACAGGGTGGAGGCCGAAGCGCGGTCCAGGTTGCCGGTCGGTTCGTCGGCCAGCACGCAAGCGGGCTGGGTGACCAGGGCGCGGGCTACAGCGACGCGTTGGCGTTCACCGCCGGAAAGCTCGGCGGGCAGATGGTGCAGGCGTTTTCCCAGCCCTACCTGCTCCAGCATGGTGGCTGCATGCGGATGCGCCTCGGCAGGTTTCATGCCGCGTATCAACAGGGGCATGGCCACGTTCTCCAGTGCCGTGAACTCGTTCAGCAAGTGGTGGAACTGATAGACGAAGCCGAGCGAATGATTGCGCAGTTCGCCACGCTGGGTCTCGTTCATCGCGGAAACGTCATTTCCCAATATGCTGACACTGCCGCTGCTGATGCTGTCCAATCCGCCGAGCAGATGGAGCAGGGTGCTTTTGCCGGAACCGGAAGCGCCGACGATGGCGATACGCTCGCCGCGCGCCACTTCCAGGTTGACGCCATTCAGCACGGGGACGTTCAGGTTGCCTTGAGAATAGGTCTTGCGCAGGTCGCGGCAGGAGATCACCGGTTTCTTATTCATAGCGCAGTGCCTCTGCAGGTTGTATCTTGGCCGCGCGCCAGCTCGGATAGAGCGTGGCAAGCAGGCTGATGAGGAAAGACATGCCGGCGACCACGAATACGTCGGCTTTTTGCAGGTCGGAGGGCAGTTCGCTGATGTAATAGAACTCCTTGGACAGGAAATGCACGCCGAATAACTGTTCGATGAAGGGGACTATCGTGCCGATGTTGAGCGCGATCAGGACGCCGCCGATGACGCCGGTCGCCATTCCGATGAGCCCGATCAGCATGCCCTGTACCATGAATATCTGCATGATGCTCCTGGGCGATGCGCCCATCGTGCGCAGTATCGCGATGTCGGCCTGCTTGTCGGTGACCGCCATCACCAGCGTGGACACGATGTTGAAGGCGGCGACCAGCACGATGAGCGACAGGATGATGAACATCATGCGCTTTTCCATCGCCACCACGCTGAAGTAGTTGGCGTTCTGGCGAGTCCAGTCGGTGGCGTAGGTGTCTTTCGGCAGCTTGTCTTCCAGCTTGTAGGCGACTTGCGGTGCCAGATCGAGATTGTGCAGGCTGCCGCTGATGCCGCTCACGCTGTTGCCCATGCGATAGAGCTTCTGGGCATCCTCAAGATTGATCAAGGCGAGCGCATTGTCATAGGGCGACATGCCGATCTCGAAGATGCCGGCCACGTGGAATTGTTTCAGGCGCGGCAACATGCCGGCGGGGGTGATCTGCCCTTGCGGCGTGATCAGCAAGACAGTGTCGCCGACATGAGCACCCAGTGCGCGAGCCAGGTCGACCCCGAGCACGATGTTGAAACTTCCTGCACGCAGGTCGCCCAGTGCGCCGTTCTTCATCTTGTCGCCCAGGCCGGTAAGTCTTTGTTCGGCATCGGGCAGGATGCCGCGGACCATCACGCCTTGCACGCTTTCATTCAGCGATACCATGCCCTGGCCGTCCACGTATGGCGCGGCAGCACGAACCTCCGGGTCCCTGGCTACGATACCCAGAACATGCTGCCAGTCGTTGAGTTGCCCGCTGTCGCTCATGACCTGCAAATGAGGGGTGACCCCCAGGATGCGGGCGCGTATCTCTTTCTGGAACCCGTTCATCACGGACAGGACCACGATCAGCGCCATCACGCCCAAGCCGATGCCCAGCATGGATATCATCGAGATGAAGGAGATGAAATGATTGCGGCGTTTGGCTCGGGTGTAGCGCAGGCCGATGAAAAGTTCGTAAGGTTGCAAGACAAATGCTCGAAATGACGACGGGCGCTAGTTTGCCACAAGAGCATGGATAGCGGGATGGTAAACTTCCGCCATGAAACATTTCAGCCTGATCATTCCCAATCTGTTTCCTCCACAAGAATTTGCTGCAGAAGTATGTGCAGGATTGCATCTGCCCGCACTGCAAAAAATGCTGGCACGCGGAAGTGTCAGTGACTCCACCATCGGGTCGCTGGAGGATTGGCTATGTGCCGCGTTTGGAGCGCAATCCGTTGCGCCGGTACGTGCCGCTGCCGATGGGCTGGGTACGGACAAGGGGTACTGGTTGTGCGCCGACCCGGTGAATCTGGAATTGCAGCGTGCGCAGATGCTGCTGTTGCCGGACGTGATGCTAAGCCATGATGAAACAGCTGCGATATGTGCCGCCCTGAACGAACACTTTGCCGGGACAGGACTGTATTTTGCCGCACCGCATCCGCGACGCTGGTATGTGCAACTGGAAGAAGATCCCCGGATGACGACCTCGCTGTTGAGCCAGGTGGCCTGGCGCGATGCGAAGTTCCACCAGCCGCAGGGGGCTGATGCATTGCGCTGGCAGCGTCTGGTCACCGAGATACAGATGCTGCTGCATGCGCACCCGCTGAATCAGGCGCGCGCGGCGCGCGGCGAGTTGATGATAGGCAGTCTGTGGCTCTGGGGCGGAGGAAGATCGGTGCCATTGCGGAAAGTCTTCGATGTGGTCGGGGGGGATAGCGGGCTGGCCAGGATATTTGCACGGCAGACAGGTGCAGTCCAGGCCGAATCGTTACCTGCGATGCTGGACGGAGGATATGGAAGCGGCTTGTGGGTGATTGATTCGCCGGGAGATGCGTTGCAACGCGGCGATCTCTACAGGTGGCGGGAGGCAGTACAGCGAATCGAGCTGGAATATGCCCAGCCTTTGCTGAAGGCCCTGCAAACAGGCGGGGTGCAGCGGCTGACGCTGGAGGTGTTGCGGGAAGGAGGATCGCGACGTTTCGAACTGACGCGCGCCGCTGTCTGGAAGCTATGGCGCCCAGCGCGGCCGCTGACCCGATACGCAGTGTAGAATGCGTGCACTTTGAGCGGACTGGATCTATGAGCTTCTGGGACAACATGACGGGTTACATCTGGAGCGACGTGACTTTTCCGTTGCTGCTCATGGTGGTGTGCATCGCGATATTGCTTTTGCATTTCCGCCGCGAAGACCGTGCAAGTCTCATCAATACGGTAAGTTTCTTCCTCATCTGCCTGTTCGGGCAGTTCATCAGTGGCCTGTTGCATGCCCTGGAGTACTTGCGGGCGGCGGATGTGACGCACGAGGTATTTGTCATCGGTGCCGGTATCGCCGTGATCCGCCTGTGGGGGCTGCTGGTGTTCCGCATCGTGTTGCCTGCGGTCAAGGTCAGGCCGCCGCGGATCACCGAGGATATCTTCGTCATCATCGCCTACGTGGCGTGGTTCATGGTGCGTCTGCGCTATGCCGGACTCGATCTGGGCAGCATCCTGGCAACGTCGGCAATGATCACGGCAGTCGTTGCATTCGCCATGCAGGACACCCTTGGCAACATCCTTGGTGGTTTGGCGCTGCAGCTGGACAATTCGATCGAGGTCGGCGACTGGATCAAGGTGGATGATATCGCCGGCAAGGTGGTGGACATCCGCTGGCGCTCCACGCTGGTGGAGACGCGCAACTGGGAGACCGTGGTATTCCCGAACAGCCAGCTGATGAAGAACAAATTCATGGTGCTGGGGCGCCGCACCGACCAGCCGGTGCAATGGCGGCGCTGGGTATGCTTCAACGTCGCCCTGGAGGTGGCGCCGACCAGAGTGGTGAGTCTGGTGGAAGAATCGATCCTGCAGACCGATATCGCCAATGTGGCGAAAACACCGGCTCCCAATTGCGTGCTGATGGATATGGACGCCAAGGGATATGCACGATATGCCCTGCGTTACTGGCTGACGGACCTGCTACCCGATGACCCGACCGATGCCATGTTGCGCTGGCATATCATGTCTGCATTGCAGCGGGCGGGAATCAAGCTGGCGGTGGAAGAACACAGCGTCCATCTCACCAAGGAAAACGAGAAATACGACGAATTGGTGCGCCAGCGCGAAGTGATGTTGCGGATCAAGACGTTACGGCGGGTCGAGCTGTTTTCCCAGCTCAACGAGACCGAACTGACGGGATTGGCCCAACGGTTACGCTACTCACCGTTCGCCAAAGGCAACGTCATCACCAGGCAGGGAGATACACACTCGCAATGGCTGTATATCATCATCAACGGCGAGGCAGAGGTGTATGTCGATGCGCCCACTGGCAAGCGCCGCGCCGTACGCACTTTGGGACGCGGCGATTTCTTTGGGGAGATGGGACTGATGACGGGGGCGCCGCGCGTGGCTTCAGTCATCGCCAAATCCGATGTAGAGTGCTACCGCATCGATAAGGATGTGGTTGAGGAGTTGCTGCATGCACGTCCCAGCATTGCCGAAGAGATATCGCATATCCTCGTCACCCGGCGAGCCGAACTGGATGTGGCGATGCAGGATCTCGATGCGACGGGGGCGCATAAAGACTTGTCGCAGCAACGCAACGAGATTCTCGCTACCATCAAGAGGTTTTTCTCTCTCAGTTGAATTGACGGTTCAAATTTAGGGCTTAATTCGCGGAGCGGCTTCCTGTATCATTCGCTCCCGGACAACACGGATATAGTGCAGATGAAAGTTACCTTTCTGGATTTCGAGCAATCGGTCTCCGAGCTGGAGAACAAGATTGAGCAATTGCGTTATGTGCAGGACGATTCCGCACTCGATATCTCCGACGAGATCGGCAGGCTGCAAAAGAAAAGCCAATCGCTGACCAAGGATATCTACGCCAAGCTCACGCCGTGGCAGATCTCGCAGGTATCACGCCATCCACAGCGCCCCTATACGCTGGATTACATCCAGCACCTGTTCACTGATTTCGAAGAGCTGCATGGCGACCGCAACTATGCGGACGACCCTGCCATCGTCGGCGGGCTGGCCCGCTTCAACGGCCAGAGCGTGATGGTCATCGGCCATCAGAAAGGCCGCGACACCAAGGAGCGCCAGTACCGCAACTTCGGCATGCCGCGTCCGGAAGGGTACCGCAAGGCGATGCGTCTGATGCGCCTGGCCGAGAAGTTCGGCATTCCCATCATGACATTCATCGATACACCCGGTGCGTATCCCGGTGTGGGCGCGGAAGAACGCGGCCAGTCCGAAGCCATCGGCAAGAATCTGTATGTGATGGCTGAACTGAAGGTGCCCATCATCTGCACCATCATCGGCGAAGGCGGTTCCGGCGGTGCGCTGGCCATCGCGGTGGGCGATGCCATGCTGATGCTGCAATACGCGACTTACTCGGTCATTTCCCCCGAAGGCTGCGCCTCCATCCTGTGGAAGAGTGCGGAAAAGGCGTCGGATGCGGCGGAAACGCTGGGCATCACGGCGACGCGCCTGAAGACCCTGGGACTGGTCGACAAGATCATCAGCGAGCCGCTGGGCGGAGCGCATCGCGACTATGCGGCGATGATGCAGGCTATGAGGAAGGCTTTGCAAGAGACGCTCAAACATGTGCAGTCGCAGACTACCAGTGAGATGCTGCAAACGCGCTTCACTCGCTTGATGAGCTATGGCAAGTTCAAGGAAATCGAACTTAGCTGAATCCGTTGCGGCGCACTTCGCGCCGCTTCTTCCCAGGCACAGTCACATCCTCGTCGGTTTGAGCGGCGGTATGGATTCCGTCGTTCTGCTGCATCTGCTGCATATCCTCGCTCCGCGTTTCGAGTGGCGGCTTTCCGCTTTGCATGTCCATCACGGCATCAGCCCGAACGCCGATGCGTGGGCGAATTTCTGCGCCGATCTTTGCGCCCGCAAGGGCATCCCGCTGCATATCGAGCGCGTCGACATCGCACCGTTGCGTGACGAGCACGGCATCGAGGCGGCTGCGCGTAAACTGCGCCACGCCGCTTTCGCCAGGCAACCCTGCGACTACGTCGCGCTGGCCCATCATGCCGACGACCAGGCTGAGACCCTGTTGCTGCAGTTGTTGCGCGGGGCCGGCGTCAAAGGGGTAGCGGCGATGCCTGCAGTCAAATCCGCCACTCCGCATGCCCGTGCCATCCTGCGCCCGCTACTCGATGTATCACGCGACGAATTGTCCGAATATGCGCAACAACAGGGGTTGCGATGGGTGGAAGACGAAAGCAATGCCGACGATGCTTATCCGCGCAATTTTCTGCGCCATCGCCTGCTGCCCCTGCTGGAGCAGCGATTCCCGGCCTATCGCGATACATTGATACGCAGTGCGCAGCATTTTGCCGAAGCGGGTGACTTGCTCGACGAACTGGCACGGCAGGATGCGCAGGATTCGCTGACGGATGGCCCTCTCGATGTGTCCCTGTTGCGTGCGCTTTCGCATTCGCGCGCCAGGAACCTGTTGCGCTATTACTTGCATATGCGGAATACGCCCATGCCCCAGGCCGTACAGCTCGATGAAATGCTGCATCAGTTATGCGATGCGCGCGATGATGCGGCAGTCTGTGTCGAGTTTGGCGGTTGGCAGTTGCGACGCTATCGGGACAAGGTCCATGTGTTTTCCGCCTTGGCCGCGTTTGACCGTAATCTGGTGTTGCCGTGGTGCGGCGACGCTGAATTGCCTTGGCCCGCATTGGAAAGGACCATTTCTTTCCGTTCGGTTCAGGGGCAGGGAGTCAGCCTCGCCAAACTGCAGCGCAAGGCGGTGACTTTAAGGTTGCGCAACGGCGGCGAATCTCTGCGTCCCCAACGCAATGCCGCGACACGCAGTCTGAAGAATTTGTTACAGGAGCGGCATGTCCCGCCCTGGCAGCGTGAACGATTGCCGTTGTTGTATAGCGGTGCCGAGTTGGTCAGTGTGATCGGCGTGGCTATCCAGGCAGATTATCAGGCGCAACAGGGCGAGGCTGGCCTGTTGGTGTCTTTTGAATAATAGGGCTATGATTCCACCGACAAGAAGTTGTTGTACCAGTGCCGCGAATATAACAAGGGAGATCACCATGAAAAGTCTGAGCGCGTTGTGCAGTATCTTGTTGTTGAGTCTGTCTCTGTCCGTATCTGCCGATCCCATCATCATCAAATTCAGCCATGTCGTTGCACCAGATACCCCCAAGGGACGTGCAGCGGAAAAATTCAAGCAATTGGCAGAAGAGTTGACCAAAGGCCGCGTCAAGGTCGAGGTCTATCCCAACAGCCAGTTGTACAAGGATCGCGAAGAACTGGAGGCATTGCAGCTTGGTTCGGTGCAGATGCTGGCGCCGTCGATGGCAAAGTTCGGACCGATGGGGGTGCGCGAGTTCGAACTGTTCGACTTGCCTTTCCTGTTCCCCAACAGCACCGTGCTGCACCGCGTCATGGACGGCGAAGTCGGCAGCAAACTGTTTGCGAAACTCGACACCAAAGGTGTGACGGGGCTGGCGTTCTGGGATAACGGCTTCAAGCAGATGAGCGCGAACCGACCGCTGCATAACGTGGGGGACTTCAAGGGGCTGAAGATGCGGATCCAGTCTTCAAAAGTGCTGGAAGCGCAGATGAGAGCCCTGGGCGCGATCCCGCAAGTGATGGCCTTCAGCGAGGTGTACACCGGCCTGCAGCAAGGTGTGGTGGACGGTACGGAGAATCCGGTATCGAATTTCTACACACAGAAGATGAACGAGGTGCAAAAGGACATGACCATCTCCAACCACGGTTACCTGGGTTATGCCGTGGTGACCAACAAGAAGTTCTGGGATGGCTTGCCCGCGGATATCCGCAGCGAGCTGACCGAGGCCATGAAGGAGGCGACCGAATACGAACGCAGCATCGCACAAAAGGATAACGACGATGCCCTGGAAAAAGTGCGTGCAGCGAAAACGACCACTATCTATGTGCTTTCTGACGCGGAACGTGCAGCGTGGCGCAAGGCTCTGGTGCCGGTGCATGCCGAGTTCGAGAATGTGATCGGCAAGGATCTGATCCAGAGCGTCTATGACGTTGAAGCGCAGGTAGCAAAAGAACAACAAAAACCTGCCGAACGCAAAAAACACGACGGCAAGAAGAAAAAGTAAGTTTGCGATCATGCCCCGGCTCGACCGGGGCTTTTTGTGCATGGGGGAGACATGTTCAACCGCATTCTGGATCGCATTGAAGAGGTGTTGATCGCCTCATTCATGGCGGCAGCGACATTGATTACGTTCACTGCTGTCGTGATGCGCTATGCGGCGGGTGAAGGCATCAGTTGGGCGCAGGAGCTGACCATCTATCTGTTCATCTGGATGGCCAAGTTCGGTGCGGCTTATGGCGTGCGCACCGGCATCCACATCGGTGTCGATTTCGTGGTGAATGCCGCAAGGCCATCCATCAAGCGTGTGCTGGTCATCATCTCCATGTTACTGGGTGTGGTTTTCACCGGCGTCATCGCGTATTTCGGCGCACGCTGGGTGATTTTCATCCATGGCACCGGGCAGACTTCGCCTGATCTGGAATGGCCGATGTGGGTGATCTACCTGGCGATCCCGTTCGGCTCCGGGTTGATGTGCTATCGCTTCATCCAGGCGCTGCACAAATTTGTCAAAACCGGGCAATTTCATAGCCACACGACCATCGGTGAGCAAGGCGAGGAGAGCCCGCTATGACTTTCCTGCTTATCGTAAGCATCTTGTTGTTGTTGTTGATCACCAGCACGCCGATCTCCATCGCCCTGGGGATGACGGTGCTGGTGTTTCTGGTCGGTTTCTCCACCTTGTCGTTCGACACTGTCGATATCATCTCGCAGCGCTTGTTTACCGGCCTGGAGAGTTTTGCCATCATGGCGGTGCCGTTCTTTGTCCTGTCCGGGCAATTTCTGATCGACGGCAAGATCGCGGCTCGCATCATCCGTTTCGCCAACAACCTGGTGGGATGGATGCCGGGCGGCATGGCGATGGCGGCGGTCGTGTCGTGCGCCTTCTTTGCCACCATTTCCGGCTCCAGTCCGGCGACAGTGATGGCCATCGGTTCGGTGATGCTGCCGGCGATGGTCAAGGCCGGCTACCCGAAACGCTTCGGCGTGGGCGTGATCGCGACGTCCGGCTCGCTCGGCATCCTCATTCCGCCGTCCATCGTGCTCATCATCTATGCCGTTTCCACCAGCGAGAGTGCCGGCAAGCTGTTCATCGCGGGCATCGTGCCGGGCATGTTGCTAGCCGTGATCCTGATGGGGCTGGTGTTCATGCAGGCCAAGCGCAGGAATTTTCCGGTCATGCCCAGACCGAGCGGCAAAGAACTGCTCAAATCCTTCCTGGATGCGTGGTGGGGATTGTTCCTGGTGGTCATCGTGATGGGCGGGATCTATGGCGGGATATTCACCCCGACCGAAGCTGCGGCCGTGGCGGCTGTCTATGCTTTCATCGCCGCCAAATTCATCTATGGCGACCTGAAATGGCGCGACGTGCCGAAATCACTGCTGGCAGGGGCGAACACCAGCGCGATGCTGCTGTACATCATCACCAATGCCATCTTGTTCTCGTTCCTGATGACGTCCGAGCAGATCCCGCAATCCATGTCCAACTGGGTATTGGCGCAGCATCTGGATCCCTGGATGTTCCTGCTGGTGGTGAACCTGGCCCTGCTGGCTGCGGGGCAGTTCATGGAGCCGACCTCGATCATTCTCATTCTCGCGCCATTGTTCCTGCCCATCGCCAAGACATTGGGCATCGATCCCATCCATCTCGGTATCATCATGACCATCAACATGGAGATCGGCATGATCCATCCGCCAGTCGGCCTCAACCTGTTCGTGGCCAGTCACATTTCGAGAATGGGATTGACCGAGGTTTCCATAGCTACCTTGCCGTGGGTGTTTGTCATGTTGGTGTATCTTGCCCTGATCACCTATGTGCCTGCGATCTCCCTCTGGTTACCGCATCTGCTCTACCCAACCCGTTGATCCGCTTGCCGGCGATGCTTCTCCGCCCTGCGACAGGGCGGGCAAACCCTGATAGAATCTCGCCCTCAGAATTTTCTGATGCACATTCATTTTGGAGAGAAGCATGGCTGTCGAACGTACCCTTTCAATCATCAAACCCGATGCTGTGGCTAAGAACGTCATCGGTCAGATATACACCCGTTTCGAGAACGCAGGCTTGAAGATCGTTGCTGCGCAGATGCGTCACCTGAATCGCGCCGAAGCAGAAGGTTTCTATGCCGTGCACAAGGCGCGCCCATTCTTCAAGGATCTGGTCGATTTCATGATTTCCGGCCCCGTGATGATCCAGGTACTGGAAGGCGAGAACGCTGTCCTCAAGCACCGTGATCTGATGGGTGCTACCGATCCGAAGAAGGCGGATAAAGGCACGATTCGGGCCGACTTCGCCGACAGCATCGATGCCAATGCGGTGCATGGATCTGACTCGGCAGAAAACGCTGCGACCGAGATTGCCTACTTCTTTGCCACAAAGAACATCCATTCCCGTTGATGCAAAATCTCCTCGACTTTGAACCGGCAGCGATGACCGCATGGTTCGCGGAACACGGCGAAAAACCGTTCCGCGCCAGGCAGGTGCTGCGCTGGATATACAAAGGCGGGGAGTCCGATTTCGATGCGATGAGCGATCTGGCGATATCGCTCCGCGAAAAACTCAAGCTGATCGCCTGTATCCAGTCCCCCAAGGTGATGCGCGAGGAGACTGCCTCCGACGGTACGCGCAAGTGGTTGCTGGATGTGGGTACAGGCAATGCGGTGGAGACGGTGTTCATTCCCGAAGAGGGCAGGGGAACGTTATGCGTTTCCACGCAGGCCGGTTGCGCGCTGGATTGCGCATTCTGTTCCACTGGCAAGCAGGGCTTCAACCGCAATCTTTCGACCGCCGAGATCATCGGTCAGGTGTGGTGGGCCAACCGCGAACTTGGCAAAGACGCCGATGGAAATTGGCCAGTCACCAATGTGGTGCTGATGGGTATGGGCGAGCCGCTGCTCAATTTCGACAACACCGTGAACGCCTTGCGCCTGATGCTGGACGACAATGCCTATGGCCTGTCGCGCCGCCGCGTGACGGTCTCCACCTCAGGCGTGGTGCCGGCGATGGACAGGCTGCGCGATGAATGCCCGGTAGCGTTGGCGATCTCGCTGCATGCGCCGAACGATGCCTTGCGCAACGTGCTGGTTCCGATCAACCAGAAATATCCGCTGCAAGAGCTGATGGCGGCCTGCCAGCGTTACCTGGAGAAGGCGCCGCGCGATTTCGTCACTTTCGAATATGTGATGCTGGCCGGGGTGAACGACAGCGTGCAGCATGCGCGGGAATTGATCGAACTGGTGCGCGACGTGCCGTGCAAATTCAATCTCATTCCTTTCAACCCGTTCCCGCAAGCGCCTTATCAGCGTTCTGACATGCCGACGGTGCTGCGTTTTCGCGATGTGCTGATGCAGGCCGGCATCGTGACCACCATACGCAAGGTCCGCGGCGACGATATCGCGGCAGCCTGCGGCCAGCTGGCGGGGCAGGTGCAGGACAAGACTAAACGAACACATCGATTGATGGAGGTGAGCCAATGAATCTTTTCAAGCTGTTTCTGATCGTGTCGTTCTTGACAGGCTGTGCTTCCGCCGGTGGGGGTTCTGAGGGCACGCCGCAACAGGATACGACGCGCGCGCAGGCGATCGCCAGAATACATACCGAATTGGCAGCTTCCTATTTCGAGCGTTCGCAATATGGCGTGGCATTGCAGGAGGTCGGTGTGGCGTTGCAGGCGAATTCCGATTTTGCGCCGGCCTATAACATGCGCGCATTGATACGGATGGCCTTGCATGAAGATGACAAGGCCGACGAAGACTTCCAGCACAGTCTGAAGCTGGACGGTACGAGCTCCGATACGCACAATAACTATGGCTGGTTCCTGTGCCAGCGCGGCCATACCAAGGAAGCAATCAAGCAGTATCAGGCAGCGCTGGATAATCCGCTCTATGCCACACCCGAGCTTGCTTATGCGAACATGGGCATGTGCTACAAGAAGGCGGGGTCGATGAAGGAAGCGGAAAGCAATCTGCAGCGGGCCCTGGTTCTGCATCCCGATATGCCGAACGCGCTGTATGGCCTGGCGGACTTGAGTTACAGCAAGGGGGATTTCGCGGCGGCAAAATCCTATTTCAGGCGTTTCTCGCAGGGAGCTTCAGATTTGAATGCCGAGCAGTTGTGGCTGGCGGTTCGTATCGAACGGAAGATGCACGATCTCAATTCCGAGGCCAGTTATGCCCTCCAATTGCGCAAGAATTTCCCCGATTCCCGTGAAGTTCAACTGATGTTTCAAGGGCAGTGATGGATACAGCAGACGTTGTCGCCAACGCGCGAAAAGAAAATATCTCCCCCCTGCAGTCCAAGCTTGATGTTGGCCTGACCCTGCGGCAGACGCGCGAGCAACTGGGAATGAGCGTGCATGATATTGCCGAGCGTATCAAGTTTGCTCCGAGGCAAGTCGAGGCGTTGGAGGCCAATGATTTCGAGCATCTGCCAGAACCAGCTTTTTTGCGCGGCTTTGTGCGCAGCTATGCGCGTGTTTTGCAGCTGGACGACGTGGCATTGGTCGCATCCTTGCCTTCAGCGCCCGGCAAGCAGGTTACGATCAAGACGCAGGCAGTGAATGTGCCATTCCCGACTTTGCAGTCGTTGCGACGCATTAATGTGATGTGGCTGGTCGGGGCACTCGGCGTGGCGCTTGTGCTTGGCTGGTTCGTACTGATGCACAAGGTCGATACGACGGTGAAATCTGCAAAGGTCGTTGTCGAATCTGTTCCTTTGCCTGCGACTGAAACAGCGGTTTCCGCACCTGCGGATACGGGGGCTCAACCTGTGGCAGCCGAGCCGGCCGGAATCATCGAGCGCGAAAAGCAACATGCGTCTGTCGAAACAGCCGAACCTGAAAAAAGGCATGAATCTGCTACGGCCACTGAAGCCGATAAGACTGCCAAGCCAGCCAAAGTTGCCGAACCTGAAAAGAAACCTGAACCTGCCAAGATCAAGCAGCACGAAGTGAAAGCCTTGCCTCAAATCGATGCGGCATCTGCGCCTGCTGTGGCTGTCAAGACAGAGATTCCTCTGGAAATACTCAAGCGCCGTCCCCTGCATTTCGTGTTCACCGAAAGTGCGTGGGCTGAGGTGATAGATTCACACGGTGCCGTATTGCTATCGAGGAACAATCCGCGCGGTACTGAAAAATGGATCGGTGGACCGCGACACGAACCCTATGACATATCCATATCGCATCCGGAACACGTCAAACTGTATTACCGGGGACAGGAAGTCGATCTTTCGGCTTACGCGGGGATGGATGTTGCGCACTTGAAAGTGGAGTGAGGCACATGAGTCATTCAGCAATCTTGCGCCTTCCGACGCAACGCGTGCATGTTGGCGATATCGCCATCGGCGGCGGGGCGCCGGTCGTGGTGCAATCCATGACCAACACGGACACGGTCGATGCGGAGGGTACCGCGCGCCAGGTGTATGAATTGGCGCAGGCCGGTTCGGAGCTGGTGCGCATCACTGTGAACACGTCCGAGGCTGCGGCTCAAGTGCCGCGTATCCGCAAGATTCTGGACGGCATGGGTTGCGATGTGCCCTTGATCGGTGACTTTCACTATAACGGACACCGTTTGCTCACCGAATTTCCGGATTGTGCGCAAGCACTGGCGAAATACCGCATCAATCCAGGCAATGTGGGCAAGAATCGCAAGGGTGAAGACCAGTTCGCCATGATGATCGCTGTAGCCAGGCAATATGACAAGCCGGTGCGCATCGGCGTCAACTGGGGCAGTCTGGATCAGGATCTGGTGGTGCGCTTGATGGACGAGAACGCCCGATTGGCACAGCCCAGGGAGGCAGGCGAAGTGACGCGGGAAGCGTTGATCGTTTCTGCGCTGGAATCAGCCAGGCGTGCCGAAGACCTGGGCTTGCCGCATGACCGCATCGTACTTTCCTGCAAGGTCAGCGAAGTACAGGACCTGATTGCGGTTTACCAGGAACTGGCGCGGCGTTGCGATTATCCGCTGCATCTGGGGTTGACCGAGGCGGGCATGGGCTCGAAAGGGATCGTGGGATCGACTGCCGCGCTGGCCGTGCTGTTGCAGCAGGGTATCGGCGATACCATCCGCGTGTCCCTGACGCCGGAACCGGGCGGCCCGCGCACGCAGGAGGTGGTGGTGGCGCAGGAGATATTGCAGACCATGGGATTGCGCTCGTTCACGCCGATGGTCACCGCCTGTCCCGGATGCGGACGCACGACCAGCACGGTGTTCCAGGAGCTGGCGCAGAGCATCCAGAACTACCTGCGCATGCAGATGCCGGTGTGGCGCGAACAATATACCGGCGTGGAGGAAATGACGGTTGCAGTGATGGGCTGCATCGTCAACGGACCCGGCGAAAGCAAATTGGCCAACATCGGCATCAGTTTGCCGGGTACCGGCGAATCGCCCGCCGCTCCGGTGTATGTGGATGGCGAGAAGACCGTGACCCTGCGCGGTGACAACATCGCGGCAGAGTTCCAGCTGATCGTTGATGACTATGTGGCGAAAAATTATGCCAGGCGCGAGGCTGGGGACAAACCTGGCAAACGTATCGAGATCAAAGCGGTTTGAGTGAGCAGATGAGCAATCCTACATTGCAGGCCGTGCGCGGCATGAACGATATCCTGCCCGACGAGGCGGGGTTGTGGCTGTGGTTCGAGGAGGTGGTAAGGGACTGGCTGGAAGCCTATGGCTATCGCAACATCCGCATGCCTCTGGTGGAGCCCACTGCACTGTTCAAGCGCGCTATCGGCGAGGTCACTGACATCGTCGAAAAGGAGATGTACAGCTTCCGGGATGACCTTAACGGCGATGAATTGACCTTGCGTCCCGAGGGAACCGCCTCCTGCGTGCGGGCAGTATTGCAGCACAATTTGCTGTACAACGCGCCGCAGCGCCTGTATTACAGCGGCCCGATGTTCCGCCATGAGCGCCCGCAGAAAGGTCGCTATCGCCAGTTCCATCAGATCGGCGTAGAGGCAATGGGCTTTGCCGGACCGGACATCGATGCCGAACAGATCGTGATGTGTGCACGGTTGTGGAAGAAACTGGGTATCCGGGATGTGGCCTTGCAGATCAATACCCTCGGCGATGTGGCTGCGCGGCAGCGTCATCGCGAAAAACTGATCGCCTATTTCGAGCAGCACAAGGATGTGCTGGATGCCGATGGTCAGCGGCGGCTGTACAGCAATCCGCTGCGCATCCTCGATACCAAGAACCCGGCGATGCAGGAGTTGGTGGCTGCCGCACCGAAGCTGATGGATGAGCTGGACGAGGATGCCATCACGCATTTCGAAGCGGTGCAAGCGATTCTGCAGCAACATGGCATCGCGTTCGAGATCAATCCGCGACTGGTGCGCGGTCTGGACTATTACAATCGCACTGTATTCGAGTGGGTCACGACGAGACTTGGGGCGCAGGGCACGATCTGTGCCGGTGGTCGCTTCGATGGCCTGATCGAGCAGATCGGCGGCAAGCCGGCACCTGCCTGCGGTTTTGCCATGGGTGTGGAGCGTCTGCTGGCCTTGTTGCAGGAAGACGGCATGCAAAACCCGGCGGCGCCATTGGATGTTTATGTGGTGCACCAGGGTGAGCAGGCGCGGATCCAGGCATGGCGTGTGGCCGAGGATTTGCGCGACGGCGGCCTGCGTGTGCTGTTGCACTGTGGCGGCGGCAGTTTCAAGTCGCAGATGAAGAAGGCGGATGCCAGCGCAGCGGTATGTGCAGCCATCATCGGCGACGATGAGGTTGCGGCGAATGTTGTAATGCTCAAGCCTTTGCGCAGCGGAGGAGAGCAGCAGAGAGTCGGGCTGGACGATTTGCAGCATAAGGTTCGAGAATTGATCAAGTGAGGAAATGAATATGTCTAGTTTGGATCTGCAAGAACAGGAACAGGTGGAAGAACTCAAGGCCTGGTGGAAAGCGAATGGAAAATGGGTGGTTGGTGCACTGCTGGTCGGATCGATAGGGTTCGCTGGCACGACATACTGGAGAAACCATAAAGCCAGTCAGGCTGCCGAAGCGGCGAAGTTGTACGCCGAGGTGGTCAAGCAGGTCGCCAGCAATGACGCCAAACGCATCAGCGATGCAGCTGATGCCTTGGTAAGCCGCTACGGCAGCAGCGCTTATGCGCCACGTGCACAGCTGTTGGCGGCACAGGCGAACCTGCAGGCTCGCGATGCGGCACATGCCAAGGTTGAATTACAGTGGGTTATCGAACATGCCGATGAGACGGGGTTGCAGGACACGGCACGCCTGAAACTGGCCAGTGTGTTGCTGGATGAGAAGAAATACGATGAAGCGCTCAAGCAGCTTGATGCAGCACATCCGGATTCTTTCACTGGCCTGTATTCTGATCTCAGGGGTGATGTTTTGAGCGCACAAGGAAAGATCGCCGAAGCACGTGTGGCTTACCAGCAAGCATATGACAAGATGGATGCCAAGAGCGGTTATCGCAATCTGATCCAGTTGAAGCTGGATGGCCTGGGTAACGCCAAATGAAATTGAACCGTCTGATCGTTTCGATGTTGCTGCCGGTGTTGCTGGTTGCTTGCAGCAGCGATAAGGCGAGTATCGAACCAGCCAAGCTGGTGGATTTCAATTCCAGTGCCAAGATCGAAGTGCGCTGGGATGCGGATGTGGGCGACGCGGGCATGAGCGTGCTTTCGCCTGCGACGACCCGTGAGGCCGTATTTGCAGCGAATGCGGAGGGTAAAGTGTACCGCTTCGATCGCGATACCGGAAAACAGATCTGGCGCATCGATTGCGGATTCACCATCACGGGCGGTGTCGGTGCCGGTGAGGGGCTGGTGCTGGTTGGCGGGGAAAAAGGCCAGCTGGCCGCGTTTGATGAAGACAGCGGCAAGTTGCTATGGCAGGTCAAGGTTTCCAGCGACGTCTGGAGTGCCCCCAAGATCGCCGATGGCATCGTGGTGGTTCGCACCGGCAACCAGCGGCTCGAAGGCTTGAGCGCGAAAGATGGCAGCCGGTTATGGCTATACGAACGTGCGACACCCACTCTCATCGTGCGCAGCAATGCAAGCGTGGTGATCAGGAATGGCCTGGTGTATGCAGGATTTGCCGCCGGGAAACTCGCCGCGATCGGATTGAAGAACGGTGTGGTGGTTTGGGAATCTTCGGTTTCACAGCCTCGCGGCAGTACCGAACTGGAACGCATCAGTGACGTCACCAGCCTGCCTGTTGTGGACGATGCACAGGTGTGCGCCATCGCTTTCCAGGGGCGTCTGGCTTGTTTTGATGCAATCCAGGGCGGTACGCTGTGGACGCGCGATATTTCAAGTGACAAAGGTTTGGCTTTGTACGGTAAGACGCTGTATGTCACCGATACCGACAGCAACGTGCTGGCACTGGACAAGAGCAGCGGAGCTTCGCTGTGGAAGAACGACAAGCTGCTGTTGCGTCAGGCGACGGCGGTCTATCCGCTGGACAATTATGTCATGCTGGGCGATTACGAGGGTTATCTGCATGTGTTGAAAAGCGACGACGGCAGTTTCGTTGCGCGACGCAAGACTGATGGCAGTGCCATCAGGTCCGCACCGGTCACCCTGGGCGATGGCGCGTTGGTACAAACCAGCGGCGGCGAGCTGTATTCCATTGCCATTCACTAGCCAGATTACATGCTACCTACTCTCGTACTCGTCGGCCGTCCCAACGTCGGAAAATCAACGCTGTTCAACCGGCTCACGCGCAGCCGAGACGCGCTGGTGGCGGATCTGCCGGGACTGACGCGTGACCGCCATTACGGTCGCGGTCGCGTCGGCGAACGGCCTTATCTGGTGGTCGATACGGGAGGTCTGGAGCCGGTGGCCAAAGAAGGCATCATGCATGAAATGGCCAAGCAGACCCGGCAGGCAGTGGACGAGGCCGACCTGGTGTTGTTCATTGTGGACGGACGCGATGGATTGACGCCGCAGGACCGCATCATCGCCACGCAACTGCGCAAGACGGGGCGACCGGTGATGTTGCTGGTGAACAAGGCTGAAGGCATGCGGCGCGAGCGTGTCACGGCTGATTTCCATGAACTCGGTCTGGGCGAACCCATTCCTATTTCATCCGCACATGGCGACAACGTCGCCGAGATGATCGAAGTCGCGCTGGACGAGTTGCCGGCAGCAGAAGTCGAGGCCGAAGAAAAATCCGATCATCCCAAACTCGCCATCGTCGGGCGTCCAAATGTCGGCAAATCCACCTTGGTCAATGCCATACTGGGCGAAGAGCGCGTCATCGCCTTCGACCAGCCTGGCACCACGCGCGATTCCATCTACATCGACTTCGAGCGGGCTGGCCGCCAATACACCATCATCGATACCGCAGGTATACGCCGCCGCGGCAAGATCGACGAGGCGATCGAGAAGTTCTCGGTGGTGAAGACGCTGCAAGCCATCGAGGATGCCAATGTGGTGGTATTGGTGGTGGATGCGCGCGACCAGATCACGGAACAGGATGCACATCTGGCCGATTTCGTGCTGCAAGCCGGGCGTGCGCTGGTGCTGGCGGTGAACAAGTGGGATGGCCTGGATGAATACAAACGCGACACGGTAAAGCGCGACATCGAACGCAAGCTGCACTTTTTAAGCTTTGCCAAGCACCATTTCATCTCTGCGTTGAACGGTACAGGTGTAGATGCGTTGCTGAAATCGGTGAACCAGGCCTATACCGCGGCAATGACCAAGATGCCCACGCCGCAACTTACGCGCGTGCTGGAGGAGGCGCTGCAAAAACAGCAGCCTCCGCGCGTCGGCAGTTTCCGTCCCAAGATGCGCTATGCCCACCAGGGCGGCAGCAATCCGCCGCTCATCATCATCCACGGCAGCGCGCTGGACAAGATACCGGACAGCTACACCCGCTATCTGGAAAAGACCTTCTGCGATGCTTTCAAACTGCAGGGCACTCCTCTACGCATCGAATTCAAGTCCGGCAAGAACCCGTTTGCCGATAAGAAACATGTGCTCACCGAGAGCGAAAAACGCGCTGCCCATCGCGCCCGTATACGCGGACGCAGGCTATACGGCTAAGTACGTCATTCATTCTGCTCAAGTACTGCTGCTTTGTGCCGAAATATGACTTAAGCAGGCTGTGTCTACAATGCAGGAGGTCGATATGAAATACTTACTATCGGGTTTGCTGGTCGTGATGCTGTTAACGACATTCATGTTTGTCTTCATGACAAAAGCTGCATATGTCGAGTTGAGGGAGCGGCTTGGGAAAGAAAGGTTTGACCGCTGAGGCTGATCGGGCTGCGCAGCGATGACTTGTGCTCTTCCGTAGCGACGCATTTTCCAGTACAGTGATCGCCTCAGTAACAACAAGAGCGGACATCATGAGTACAAAAGGGCAACAATTACAAGACCCGTTTCTGAACGCGCTGCGTAAGGAACATGTTCAGGTCGCCATCTATCTGGTCAATGGCATCAAGCTGCAAGGCCAGGTCGAATCGTTCGATCAATATGTGGTGTTGCTGAAAAACACTGTCACCCAGATGGTCTATAAGCACGCTATTTCCACTATCGTTCCCGCCCGCGCTGTCACCATCCCGTTCGACGCAGAGTAATGCACGAGTCAACGACTGCCGCCAATACGGCGGTATTGGTCAGTCTCGATTTTGGTGCTCCGGATTATGCAGAAAGTTTGGAAGAACTGCGTTTGCTGGCCGAAAGCGCCGGCGTGCGGACACTTGCGCTGGTAGAAGGCAAGCGGCAGCGCCCCGATGCCTCAATGTTCGCTGGCAGCGGCAAGGTGGAGGAGATCGCCGCCCTGGTTGAGGAACTGGAAGCACCGTTGGTCATATTCAATCACGACCTGTCTCCTGCGCAGATGCGCAACCTTGCCGCCAAGATACAGACACGAGTGATCGACCGCACCATGCTGATCCTGGATATCTTTGCGCTGCGTGCACAGAGTCATGAAGGCAAAGTGCAGGTTGAACTGGCACAGCTCAAGTATCTATCCACGCGCTTGGTGGGTATGAACATGGATATGGGGCAGCAAAAATTCGCCGTGGGCGCGCGCGGACCGGGCGAAACGCAACTGGAACTGGACCGCCGCAAGCTGGACCGGCGGGTGCATCTGCTCAATGAACGCCTGAAGCAGCTCAAGCGCCATCGCGAGCTCCAGCGCAAAGCGCGCAACCGCTCCGATGTGATGTCGGTCTCCATTGTGGGTTACACCAATGCGGGCAAATCCACTTTGTTCAACCGCCTGACCAATGCCAACGTCTATGTTGCCAACCAGCTGTTCGCCACCCTGGATACCACAGCAAGAAAGATATTTCTGGAAGGCGATAGTCACCGGCAGGTGGTGTTGTCGGACACTGTAGGCTTTATCCGCCATCTGCCACACGGGCTGGTGGCGGCTTTCCGGAGTACCCTGGAAGAGACGGCGCAAGCTGATCTGTTGCTGCATGTAGTGGATGTGAACAGCCCGGAACGGCATGACCAGGTGGCCGAGGTGAACAAGGTATTGGCCGAGATCGGGGCGCAGCATATCCCGCAGATCGTGGTCTACAACAAGATCGATCTGCAGGGGCTGGAAGCGGGCGTCAAGCGCGACGAATATGGTAAAATCACCAGCATTCATTTGAGTGCCAGGACTGGTGCTGGTTTGGCTGAACTGAGAGCCGCGCTGGCCGAGGTGCGCGATGCGCCAGTAGCGGCAGCGAAAGTGGAAGAGTGGCATCCCCTCAATGACAACTGAATTGACCTAAAGGTAACAGGCTATGGGATTGAACGACCCACAATGGGGCAATAAAAACAGCGGCGGCCCTCCCGATCTGGAAGAGTTGGTGCGCAAATTGAATCGCAAAATAGAATCTTTGTTCGGCAAGTCCGGCGGAGGTGCTCCAAAGGGCGGCAACGCCAATGCGCCGGGTGGATTTGCAGGCGGCATCGGGTTGATCGTGCTCATTGTGGTTTTGATCTGGATCGCCAGTGGCTTCTATATCGTCGATGCAAGTCAGCGCGGCGTAGTGCTGCGTTTCGGCAAGCAAGTCGAGATCACGGATTCGGGTCCGCGCTGGCATTTTCCGTATCCTATCGAGACGGTGGAGGTGGTCAATCTGAGCCAGGTACGCACGGTCGAGGTCGGTTACCGCGAAAACGAGAAAAACAAGGTGCTGAAAGAGTCTTTGATGCTGACCGATGACGAGAACATCGTCGACATCCAGTTCGCGGTGCAATATTTCCTGAAAGACCCGGCCGAGTTCCTGTTCAACAACCGCATGGTGGACGACAAGGAAACTGTGCGTCAGGTGGCCGAAACTGCGATACGCGAAGTCGTTGGGCGAAGCAAAATGGACTTCGTTCTGTATGAGGGGCGTGAACAGATTGCGGCTTCGACGACCAAGCTGATCCAGGAAATCCTCGATCGTTACAAGGCCGGCATCATCATCAGCAAGGTCACCATGCGCAACGCGCAGCCGCCAGAACAGGTCCAGGCTGCATTTGACGATGCGGTAAAAGCCGGCCAAGACAGGGAGCGTCAGAAGAACGAAGGCCAGGCCTATGCCAACGACGTCGTTCCCAGAGCCAAAGGTGCGGCTGCGCGACTGATGCAGGAGGCAGACGGCTACAAGCAGAAGGTGATTGCCGATGCCGAGGGCGATGCCAGCCGCTTCAAGCAGATCCTGGTCGAATACAATAAAGCACCGCAAGTGACACGCGAGCGGATGTATCAGGACATGAAACAGCAGATACTCACCAGCACCAGCAAGGTCCTGGTGGATCAGAAGAGCGGAGGTAATAATTTGTTGTATCTGCCCTTGGACAAGCTTATCCAAAGCACAAATGCTGCGACTGATTTGCCGGAGGCGAAACCGACGGAGCAACTGACAACGACGACGACAAGCGGCGTGCCATCTGCCTCTCTTGCCCGGGAATCGCTGTTCAGCCGCGAAAGAGAGGCTCGCTGATGAAACTGAATCCGACAAATTTCCTGGTTGCTGCCGTAGTCGTGCTGATCCTGGCCAGCATGAGCATCTTCATCGTCGACCAGCGCCAGACTGCCATCGTGTTCCAGCTGGGACAGGTGATCAGAATGGAAACCACGCCGGGAATCAAATTCAAGATGCCCCTGGTGCAGAACGTGCGATTTTTCGATTCGCGCATCCTGACCCTGGATAGTGACGATCCTGAACGCTTCATCACTGCCGAGAAAAAGAACGTACTGGTCGATTCTTTCATCAAGTGGCGCATCTTCGATGTGAAGCAATATTACATCAGCGTCGGCGGAGACGAAGCACGAGCCCGAACTCGCCTGACGCAGACAGTGAATTCGGCATTGCGGGAGGAATTCGGCAAACGCACCATCCATGATGTGGTGGCGGGCAAGCGTGAAGAGCTGATGAAGGCTGTGCAGGAGAAGACCGATGTGGATGCACGCAAGATCGGGGTGGAAGTGCTGGATGTGCGTCTGAAACGCGTGGACTTTCCGAATACGATCAGCGAGTCCATATACAGCCGTATGGAAGCGGAGCGGAAGCGTGTCGCCAACGAGTTGCGCGCGACAGGTAACGCAGAAAGCGAAAAGATTCGCGCCGATGCCGACAGGCAACGCGTCGTGATCCTGGCGCAGGCATACCGCGATGCGCAAAAGATCAAGGGCGAAGGCGATGCCAAGGCGACGGACATCTATGCCAAAGCGTATGGACGTAATCCGGAGTTCTATGCCTTTTATCGCAGCCTGGATGTGTACAAGCAAGGATTCAAGAACAAGAGCGACGTAATGGTGCTGGATGCCAGCTCGCCGTTCTTCAAATACCTGAAAGGTTCCGGCAGGGACGGCAAATAGAGTCACATGAGCAACTACTGGCTGGCAGCATTGGGCTTGATGTTGGTACTGGAAGGAATCATGCCGTTCCTGTTTCCTTCCTCATGGCGTGAAACGTTGCGCAAAGTCTCTCAATTTCAGGACGGACAAGCCAGATTCATCGGGTTGACGCTGATGTTGTGTGGCTTATTGCTGATTTACTGGATGAAATAATGAACTGGTTGTTGCCGGAATACATTCAAGACATGCTGCCGGAAGAGGCGTGGCGTATCGAAGTCATGCGCCGTGATGTGCTTGAGCTGTTGCGCCGCTCTGGTTATCAGCTGGTTGCCCCGCCGCTGCTGGAATATGTCGAATCGCTGCTCATCAGCGAGAGCCAGGACATGGATCTGCGCAGCTTCAAATTGGTAGATCAGCTGAGCGGACGCACGCTTGCCGTGCGGGCCGACATCACGCCGCAAGTGGCCCGCATCGATGCGCATCTGCTTAACCGCCAAGGCGTCACTCGCTTGTGTTATGCGGGGAGCGTACTGCATACCCAGCCTGCAGGGCTGATGCGCACGCGCGAACCGTTGCAGATTGGCGCCGAGCTGTACGGGCATGGAGGCATCGAAAGCGATCTGGAAGTGCAGCGCCTGATGCTGCAATCGTTGGCACTGGTGGGCATCGAAGGCGTGCATCTGGATCTTGGCCATGTCGGCGTGTTCCGTGCACTGGTGCGCAATGCAGGTATCGACCATGAGCTTGAAGCTGCATTATTCAGCGCTTTCCAGCGCAAGGACGTGCCGGCTTTGCGCGGGCTGGTGACAGGTTTGCCGCAAGATGTCCAGGATGCCCTGATGATCCTGCCGCAACTCTATGGCGGCGTCGAAGTCATCGAGCGTGCACGCAAGACATTGCCTCCATATCCTGAGATAAAGACAGCCTTGGACGAATTGGAGCAGGCTGCAGCGCATCTGAAAAACCTCGCACGCGACATCGGCGTCGATCTGGCCGAGCTGCGCGGCTATCACTATCACAGTGGCATGGTGTTCGCGGCCTACCATGCAGGCAGCCATGATGCCATCGCCCTGGGCGGGCGCTACGACGATGTGGGCAAGGCCTTCGGGCGTGCGCGCCCGGCGACCGGCTTCAGCATGGATCTGCGTCAACTGCACGGTTTGCTGAGCAAGCAAGGGCAACCGAAAACGATTCATGCGCCGTATCGCCAGGATGCCGCTCTGGATGCAGTCATCGCCAAGCTTCGCGAGCAAGGTGAGGCTGTCGTGGTCGATCTGCTCGGGAAATCCGAATATCGCGAAGAGCTGAACTGCGATCGCGAGCTGCTGTTGCGCGACGGCAAGTGGGTTGTGGCCCCGTTGAAGAATTGAAAACTGTTTAGATCAGGAAAGAATCATGTCCAGGAATGTTGTAGTGATCGGCACCCAATGGGGCGATGAAGGCAAAGGCAAGGTGGTCGACTGGTTGACGGACCACGCTCAGGGTGTGGTGCGCTTTCAGGGCGGACACAATGCGGGTCATACCCTGGTCATCGGCGGCGAGAAGACGGTTTTGCACCTGATCCCTTCTGGGGTCTTGCGCGAAAACGTGGTCTGCTACATAGGCAACGGCGTAGTGGTATCGCCTGCAGCTTTGCTCAAGGAGATGGATAAGCTGACAGAGGCCGGGGTGCAGGTCTATGATCGCCTGCGTATTTCCGAGGCTTGCCCACTGATCCTGCCGTACCACGAGGCGTTGGACAAAGCGCGAGAAATTGCCAAGGGTGCAGGCAAGATCGGCACTACCGGGCGCGGTATCGGACCTGCCTATGAGGACAAGGTCGCGCGGCGTGCGATCCGCTTGCAGGATCTGTTCCACCGCAAGCGCTTTGCAGCCAAACTGGGCGAAGTGTTGGATTACCACAACTTCGTTTTGAAGAACTATTTCCACGCGG
This sequence comes from Sideroxydans lithotrophicus ES-1, assembly GCF_000025705.1. Taxonomy (NCBI): domain Bacteria; kingdom Pseudomonadati; phylum Pseudomonadota; class Betaproteobacteria; order Nitrosomonadales; family Gallionellaceae; genus Sideroxydans; species Sideroxydans lithotrophicus. Next base: position 1,416,681 of record NC_013959.1, read on the forward strand.
AAACGGTGGACTTCCAGAAGACCATGGATGATGCATTGGCGCTGGCCGAACGCCTTAAGCCGTTGGTGCTGGATGTGCCGCGTGCCCTGTACGAGGCCAACAAGGCAGGTCAGAATCTGCTGTTCGAAGGTGCCCAAGGCACACTGCTGGACATTGACCATGGCACCTATCCGTTCGTGACCTCCAGCAATTGCATCTCCGGCGCGGCCTGTGCCGGCAGCGGCATCGGTCCGCAGAGTCTGCATTACGTATTGGGTATTACCAAGGCCTACACCACGCGTGTCGGCTCCGGCCCGTTCCCGACCGAGCTGTACGACGCCGAATCGAAGCAGGATCCCATCGGCAAGATGCTGGCCGAGAAAGGGCACGAATTCGGTTCCACCACCGGGCGCGCGCGGCGCTGCGGCTGGTTCGATGCGGCCGCTCTGAAACGTTCCATCCAGATCAATGGCGTATCCGGCCTGTGCGTGACCAAGCTCGACGTCATGGACAGCATGGAGAAGGTGCGTATCGGCGTGGGCTACAAGATCGACGGCCAGTTCAGCGACATCCTGCCGGTCGGAGCGGAGTCGCTGGTCGGCTGCGAACCGGTATACGAAGACATGCCGGGCTGGAGCGGCAGCACGGTGGGCGTGAAGCGCTACGAGGATCTGCCTGTCGAAGCGCGCAACTATCTGCAGCGCATCGCAGAGATCTGCGAAGTGCCGGTCGATATGGTCTCAACCGGGCCGGATCGCGACGAAACCATCGTGTTGCGCCACCCGTTCAAGGCTTGAGCAGGTGAGGCTGACGAAAGAAGAGTGCACGCATCGCAAAGCCGGTGCGTGTTTTTATTCATTGGAAAATAGTGCATATGAAAATGGCCCGCTTGCGCGAGCCATCCATTTGAATCGTGGTGCCCAGAAGAGGACTCGAACCTCCACAGTGTTGCCACCGCTAGGACCTGAACCTAGTGCGTCTACCAATTCCGCCATCTGGGCATTGCTTGAGGGTGCGCACTTTAATTGCTATAGGATTTTGTGTCAATGACGAAGAAGAAAAAAAATATCCGCGAACTCGACCCGTTTCTGGAACGCGAGCGCGAACAATACGAACAACCCCTGCCGAGCCGCGAATATATCCTGCAGATATTGGCGGAAAAAGGTGTCCCGCTGGAACAGGACGAGTTATGTGTCCTGCTGCAGATCGAGCACCACGAGCAGGATCTCTTCAATCGCCGCCTGCGCGCCATGGAGCGCGACGGCCAGATCATGCGCAACCGCAAGCGCGCCATCTGCGTGGTGGACAAGCTTGACCTGATCAAGGGCAAGGTGCAGGGCCATCCCGATGGATTCGGTTTCCTGATCCCGGAAGACGGTAGCCCGGACCTTGTTCTGAGCGCCAAGGAGATGCACAAGGCGCTGCACGGCGACACCGTGATGGCGCGCATCGGCGGTGAGGATAGGCGCGGCCGCCGCGAGGCCAGCATCGTCGAGGTGCTGGAACCAGCCAATACGCGGGTGGTTGGGCGACTGTACGAGGAACACGGCATCCAGTTCGTGGTGGCCGAAAACCGTCGCATCAGCCAGGATTTCCTGGTCGCGCCGGGCGAATCCGGCGGCGCCAAGGCCGGGCAGGTGGTGATGCTGGAGATCATGCAGCAACCGTCCAAGCACGCGCAGCCGATAGGACGCATCGTCGAGGTGCTGGGCAACTATGCCGACCCCGGCATGGAGATCGAGATCGCCTTGCGCAAGCACGACCTGCCCAACGAATTTCCGCATGATGCCGAAAAGCAGGCCAAGGCGTTCTCGCCCGAGGTTAAACCGGCCGACTACGCCGGACGCGAGAGCGTGGCCCAGTTGCCGCTGGTGACCATCGACGGCGAGACTGCGCGCGACTTCGACGATGCGGTATATTGCGAGCCGAACGCCAAGGGTTTCCGGCTGGTGGTGGCCATCGCTGACGTGAGCGCCTATGTTAAATCCGGCGATGCGCTGGACAAGGAGGCGATCAACCGCGGCAATTCGGTGTATTTCCCGCGCCGCGTCATTCCGATGCTGCCAGAGGAGCTATCCAACGGACTGTGTTCGCTCAACCCCAATGTCGAACGCCTGTGCATGGTTTGCGACATGCAGATCAGCGCGGATGGCGAGATACAGAAGCATCGCTTCTATCCCTCGGTGATGTTCTCGCATGCCCGCCTGACCTACACCAAGGTCGCCGACATGCTGGAAAATCCGCAGGGCGAGAATGCGCGTGAATACGCTGCCGTATTGCCGCATATCAACAACCTGTACAAGTTGTTCCAGACCCTGTTGCAGGCGCGCGAAAAACGCGGTGCCATCGATTTCGAGACGGTCGAGACGCAGATGATCTTCAATGCGCAGGGCAAGATCGAGAAGATCGTACCGGTAGTGCGCAACGATGCGCATAAACTGATCGAGGAATGCATGCTGGCGGCCAACGTGTGTGCGGCTGCCTTCCTGAAAGAGCATGACCATCCGGTGCTGTACCGCGTCCACGAAGGTCCTACGCCGGAGAAACTGGAGGCGGTGCGCGAATTCTTCAAGGAATTCGGCCTGCAACTGGGCGGTGGCGACGATCCGCAAGCCAGCGATTATTCCAAGCTGCTCAAGCAGATCAAAGGGCGGCCGGACGCCGGACTACTGCAAACCGTGATGCTGCGCTCCCTGCGCCAGGCGGTGTATGCGCCGGAAAACGTCGGCCACTTCGGCCTGGGCTACGAGGCATATGCACACTTTACCTCGCCGATCCGTCGCTATCCGGACTTGCTGGTGCACCGCGCCATCAAGGCCGTGCTGGAGGGCAAACAATACAAGCCGAAACTAAAATGGGCGGAACTGGGCGTGCATTGCTCGATGACCGAACGCCGCGCCGACGATGCCACGCGCGACGTGGAGGCCTGGCTCAAGTGTTTCTACATGCGCGACCATCTGGGCAGCGTGTTCGACGGCAGCATTTCCTCGGTTACCGGCTTCGGCCTGTTCGTGGCGCTGGACGAACTCTATGTCGAAGGCCTGGTACACGTGTCCGAGCTGGGGGCAGACTATTACCATTTCGACCCCGCCAAGCATCAGATGCTGGGCGAGCGCACCGGCAAGCGTTACCGCTTGGGCGACCGCGTGCGTGTGAAGGTGGTACGGGTGGATATGGAAAGCACCAAGATCGACTTCGTGCTGGAGACCGGTCCGGCTGCTTCAGGTTCGGATGAGGCTTCGGGCATCCAGGGCATCGATGTCGGCGCCTGGGGGGCAGCGTCGCCCAAGAAGGCCAAAATAACTGAGAAATCGGGCAAGACCAGCAAGTCGCCTAAAACGGGAAAGTCGGGTAAACGTCATGGCTGAGTCGCGCATCATTCATGGTTTCCACGCCGTCACTGCCCGTATCCGCCAGAACGCAGATAGCGTGTTGGAGATGTATGTCGATACCCAGCGCAAGGATCCGCGTGCGCGCGACTTGCTGAAACTGGCCGAGAGCAATGGCGTACGCATCATCCAGGTGGACGGCAAGCGCCTTGACGGCATGGCCGGGAATAGCCGTCATCAGGGCGTTGTCGCACGGGTGGACGCCGCTCAGAAAGTGCAGCACCTGGACGATGTACTGGATACCCTCACCGAACCAGCCCTGTTGCTGGTGCTGGACGGTGTGCAGGATCCGCACAATCTGGGTGCATGCCTGCGCAGTGCTGATGCTTTCGGCGTGCATGCCGTGATCGCCCCCAAGGACCGTGCCGTGGGCATCAATGCCACGGTGGAAAAGGTGGCTTGCGGCGCGGCACAGACGGTGCCCTACATTACGGTGACCAATCTGGCCCGTACCCTGCGTGAGTTACAGGAGCGTGACATCTGGGTCATCGGTATGGATGGCGAAGCGGAAACTAATCTGTATGATGTGCAACACCAAGGAGCAGTCGCCTGGGTATTGGGTGCAGAGGGCGAAGGACTGCGCCGGCTGACCAGAGAGACTTGCGATCAACTGGTGCGCATTCCGATGCAGGGCAGCGTGGAAAGCCTGAACGTGTCGGTCAGCACCGGGGTATGCCTGTATGAAGCGAGAAGACAAAGGGTAGTCAAACCATGATGTGACTGGAGGGTTCTGATGCAGAAATTCGATTTTTCGATTCTGACGCGCGATGGACAAAAGGTAGAAAGCATCGTCATCGCCGGCAACAACGAAGCCGATGCAGAACGCAAGCTGAGGATGATGTATCGTTATTGCGAAATAGTGAGTTGCAACGCCAAGGATGCGGGGGACGGGAAGAATCAGCAAGTCATGTCGGTCGAGGATATCCTGTCGCTGATATCCAAGTGAGCCAAGCAGGCTCTACTCTATAAAGCCATCAGCCAGCAGTTCTTTCAACAGGTCGTCGTAATCATGCGCACCGCGACTGTCGGGTGCGTGCTCGAAGACCGTTTTATTCATGGCCGGGCTCTCGGCCAGACTGACGTTTTCGGAAATTCTGGTGCGGCAGACATCGGCGCCGAAGTGTTCCTCCACCAATTTCAATACATCCCAAGCCATGCGCCGCCGCCCATCGAAACGGGTGAGCAGATAGCGACGATTGACGCGGCGCTTGAGCACCTGCTCCAGCGCGGTCAAGGTCTTTTCTATCTGGAGCGCCCCTTTGGTGGAGAGGTGATCGGCAGAGATCGGAACGATCAGTCCGGTGCAAGAGAAGATCGCGTTCAAGGACAATACTCCGACCATGGGGTTGCAATCGATCACCACCGGGTTGTCCCTACCGCCAAAGCGTTCAGTCTGCAACGCACTGTTGAGCTTGTTCACCACATTGAAGCCCTTGCCATAGAGCGCATCCACCTTGGCAAGCTCGGTGTGGGCCGGGATGACCTTGATCCTGCTGGCCGACTCCCGGACCAGCTGGCACAGGGGGCGATTGCTCTGGAACAGGCTTAGAACTGTATCAACTCCCGACTTTGCGATGACATTGGTGATGGAGCTGAGTTGCGCTTGCGGATCAAGGTCGATACCGTAAGTCGAACGCCCGATGCGCGACAGAGCAGCAGCGAGATTGACGGCAGTAGTGGTCTTACCGACCCCGCCTTTTTGATTGAAGACAGCAATGATGCTCATACGGCCCGAATTCTAGCCGAAATCAGGGCGCATATGGGGAATAAGGATTGGAAGGCACAGCCCCATACGGGCTGCGCCATTATGGTGCGTCAGTTGCGTTTGTAAATGATCTGTTTGGTGTCGCCCTCGCATGTGCCGACTACCTTGCCTGCGGTTTCTTTGGCGGGGGTGGCGGCGGCAGCGCCGGATGCAGCTACAGGAGCAGCTGCGGCTTGTGCGACGGGAACGATGTCCAGCGTGTAGGACTTGACGCCCTTGGCCTGGAGCTTGGCATCGATCTGCGCCTTGAGATCGTCGCACGAGGCCATGGCGGGAACAGAGAGGCTGAACAGGCAGGTTGCAAGTAACAGGTTACGCATATCGACTCCTTTATAGATTGAGAAACAATGCATGCCACGGTAACGCTGCTGGCAAAGACTCGCCCTTCAGCGCAACAATTCTTCGATCTTGCGGTTCGCACCTTGCAGTTTCTTGAAGAGCGCCAGTAGCAGCGCTTTGTCCAGATATGCCTTTGCGTCGCCACGCAGCCGATCGATGCCGCTCGGTCTGATCTCTGCCGCAATTACCTGCCCATCGGCAATCACTGTGGCAGATCGCGAGATGTTCTCGTTGGCGAAGAACATGCCTTCACCGATGCATTCACCGCTGCGTATCGTGCCGACGACTTTCCTGCTGTAGTAGACAGTGGCCGTACCATAAAGTATGACGTAGAAAGCATCCATATCGTCGCCTTCCGAGGTAATGCAATCGCCCGCCGAGAATGTGCGGATCTCGGCCTGCTCCGACACTGGCTTCAGCCATTCGCTGGGGATGGGGTCAAAGAAAGAACATTTGCGCAGTTCATGAAACCGGTCGGTAGATACCTCATCAAGGCGCTTGGTGAAACTCGCCAGACTGGCTTGGATGGCGTCTAATTCGTCCATTGTTCCTCCCGGGGCAGGGCAAGTTGATGACACAATTTCATTGATAGGGCGCAACTTACCATAAGCCGTGAAAAATGTGTTGGACAGCGCGTTTGAGCTAAACTTGACCTTATGAAACCCATGCCGGAATGGAACAAAGAGATATTGATGAGCGCGCCCTGTTTTGTCCCGCTGCGACCATTCATCTCCCGCTTTGAGTCGGCCGGTTTTCCAACTCTGCAGCAATGCAATGCGCTGCTTGCGTCCCTTCAGCCTGGTGTCACTGTGCATAGCGGGAAACCTCTGCATTTCGTATCGCAGGAGTACGGGAAACTTCCTTTTGAGGCGCAATACGAGCCACGCTGCTACTTGCAAGGCGAAGTGCCGACGCGTGCGAACAACTGGCATGACTTGTTCAATGCGCTGGTATGGTTGGCTTTCCCGAGAGCCAAGGCTGCCATCAATGCGCGACATTATCGTGCATTGACTGAAGTCAACTCTCCTGGAACGCATAGCCAGCGCGGTGCGGTGCGGGATACCAGCACTTTGCTGGATGAGTCCGGTGTCCTGGTCGTCTATTCCGATGTCGAACTGGCGAACTTGCTGAGAAACTTCCAGTGGAAAGAGCTGTTCTGGAAAAGACGCGCGCAAGTCCGTTCCGATATGGGATTCTATTTGTTCGGGCACGGCTTGTATGAGAAGTCGCTGCAGCCTTATATCGGCATGACCGGACAGGGATTATTGCTGCCAGTGGAACAGGAGTTTTTTCATTGGGGCAAAGAACATCAGCTGAAATACCTTGATGTTCTGGTGTCGGATTATCTCTCCTCGCCAGAGCACTGCAATAGCACTCGCGAACTGACCCCGGTACCTTTGCTGGGAGTGCCGGGCTGGGCAGCGGAAAACGAAAATGCCGCCTATTACGACAACACGGATTATTTCAGGACAGGCAGACATGGACGCCGGGAAGATTAGCAAAAAGAACAAAGGGCTGTTCCTGTCGGGAATGGCCTGTTTGATTTCGATCGCAACGATGGCGACGGAGGCCGCAGAGTTTCCCGGCAGCCTGCAGGGTGATATCGGCATGGGAGCTTATTACACGCACAGCATCATCCGCGGCAAGGGCGATGAAGTCAGTGTCTTGCCTTACGCCGATTTTGAGTACGGCAGGATGTTTGCGCGGGTCGATACCCTAGGCATCAAGACGCTGCAGATGGGATATGGCCATCTTGAACTGGTCGGTCGGATCAGCCAGGATGGATTCAGCACGAATTCATCCAGCCTGCAGGGCATTGCCAGCAGAGAGACATCCATTCCCCTGGGTATCGGGACGCTGCAAGTGACTCCGCTAGGTGCGCTGATGGTCAACCTGTTTCACGATGTGCGCAGATCCGGGGGCGACTGGTTCGAAGCGATCTATGGGGGCGAGATCGATCTGCGGCGGCTGACGCTCTATCCCTTGATCGGTGCCGATTATCAATCCAGGGAGTATGTGGGCTACTACTACGGCATATCGCCGCAGGAAGCAGCGGCCAGCCAGTATGCAGCTTATGCGCCGGCCGGTTCGCTCAATGGCCTGTTCGGGCTGATCGGCGACATCGAACTGAGCGACAGCTATCATCTGAATCTCTATGTTCGCCGGAAATGGCTGGGAAGCTCGATTCGGCAAAGCCCAATTGTCAGTCAGAGATATCTGGACACTGGTTATCTTGCGCTGAGTTACCGCTTCAAGTAGGTGTAGTCTTCGCCAATAGCCTGGCGCATTGTAGCCCGCTGAGCACGGCGCCCTCCAGTGTGGCCGGATAGTCACCCGCTGTGTAATCTCCAGCCAGCAGCAGGTTGGGCAGGGCGGTCTGTTGTGCCGGCCGCGGCAGGTCTGGGACGCAACAGAACGTGGCGCGCTTTTCGGCGATGACCTTGAACCATTGCGGTGCTGCATCGATGGCGAACTCTTCGCGCAGCTCGGTGATGGCTTTCTGCGCAAGCTCTTCCTGGGACAATTCCTGATGTATCCCTTCGGCGCTGATGACGGCGGCGATCAGGCCGTGCTGGCCGGCGATCTGCCCTTTGTCGAACAGCCATTGGCAGAAGCGCTGGTGCAGACCGATCATGGCATGGGATAGCATGATGTGTTCAGGGTATTGCAGGTAAATAGTGTATATCGGCTGGTGCTCCAGCTTGTCGATCATGTGGACTGTGCTTTCAAGCGCAGGAACAGGGCGCAGCAGTTTGGCTGCAGCGAAGGGTGAGGTGGCGCAGATGACATGGCTGAAGGTGTGGGTAGTGCCAGCGACGGCAAGTTCAAGATTTCCTGTCCTATAGTCGATGGAATCGATTCCGCATGAGAGGCATATCATGCCTCCGCGTTGTTCGACGTATGCTGCAGCGCGTTGGGGAAACAGTGCCGTGAAATCCAGACGTGGCAGCAGCATGTCGCTGTCAGCTCGACTCCGGTTCAGCGAATCGCGCAGCACATTGAGCAACACTTGCGCAGAGGCCTTATGGATGGGGGTGTTCAGGGCTGCGATACACAATGGCTCCCACAGTTTGAATGTCAGATCGGCATCCTGTCCGTATCGCTCAAGCAGTGCACTGACTGTCATGTCGCTGGACAAGCGAAAACCCATGCCGCGAAGAGCAAGCATGAAACGTACGGCTTTCATGCGCTCGTGCCAGGTCAGACCCTGTGCTTGGAGCAACCCGGCGAGCAGATGGAACGGGGCAGGCAGGCGTGGAGCTTTGAGCGAGAACTGGCCATGCAAGTCCAGTTGCAAAGGCAGGCGCATAAAATCCTGCGAGATATCGCCGCCGACCTTTTCGATGAGACGCAGTGTTTCGCGGTAACAACCGAGCAGCAGATGCTGTCCGTTGTCCAGAATCAAAGTGTCCCCCGGCAGGGGACGGTTGCCCTTTCCCCCTTCGGGGGAAAGTTGGATAGAGGGAGGGAAGCGTTTTTTATCGTGCAGCACGGGGTGCGGAGTGCGCACGCCGCGAGCCCGCCCGCCAAGCTGTTTGGCGCTTTCGAAGACGGTAACCGGGATACCTCGATCAGCCAGTTCGACAGCGGCAGCCATGCCCGCGTAACCGCCACCGATGATGCCTACCTTCAATTCCTGAGCCATGTCTTGAGTGCCAACCAGAACTTGTAGGTTGGCGTGAGCGAGACGCGCTCTTTCAGCACATGACAGCCGCTTGCGGCGACTTCGTTCAGTGTGGCCTGGTAGACTGCAGCCATGATCAAACCGGTGCATTGAGCTTTTCGATCCGCTTTGGGCAAGTGACCAAGCGCCTGCTGGTAGTAGCGCTGCGCGCGCTCGATCTGGAATGCCATCAGCTTCTGGAACCCTTCAGTCTCGCGTGCATTGAGGATATCCGCGGCGCTGACCCCGAATTGCTGCATCTCGTCCATCGGCAGGTAGATGCGGTTGCGTCGTGCATCTTCGCCCACATCGCGAATGATATTGGTGAGCTGGAGGGCGATGCCGAGATCGTGTGCGTATTTCAGCGTCTGGCGGTCGGTGTAGCCGAATATCTCCACTGACAGCAGCCCGACCACCGAGGCGACACGGTAGCAATACAGTTGCAGCGATTTGAAATCAGGGTAGCGCGGCTGGTCGAGATCCATTTCCATGCCGTCGATGATCTCCAGAAAATGTTCCTGAGCCAGATTGAATTGCCTGACGATCGGGCTCAGTGCCTGAGTGACTGGATGCTGCGGCTTGCCTGAATAGACGGCGACGACCTCGTTGCGCCACCAGTTGAGGGTAGTACGGGCCACGCTGGCATCGGAACACTCATCCACCACGTCGTCCACTTCGCGGCAGAAAGCATACAGCGCGGTGATGGCGCGGCGCTTGTCCCGGGGCAGGAAGCGGAAACTGTTGTAGAAACTGGAACCGCTGGAAGCGGCCTTGTCTTGGCAGTATTCGTCGGGAGTCATGTCAGAAACGTAATGGTGCGCTTTTTGCCAGCATGATAACCCAGTCGAGCGGTCGCAGTACCGGGCGGTGGCGGAACATGTCGTAGTCGGCAGCTTCCAGCTTGTCGAGGATGCGCAGTCCGCCGGCAATGATCATGCGCATCTCCAGGCCGATGCGTCCCGTCAGTATCGAACCGAGCGGCGCCCCCTGCAGCATCAGCGCACGGGTACGGTCGACTTCGAATCTCATCAATGCGCGCCATGCGTCATTGGTTTGGCCTTGGGAAATTTGATCTTCGGTTACGCCGAACTGGGCCATTTCATCCTGCGGCAGATAGATGCGCCCGATGGCATGGTCCCTGGCCACATCCTGCCAGAAATTGATGAGTTGCAATGCCGTGCAAATGGCATCCGAGTAGGCGATGTTGACGGATGTGGCTTCCTCGTACAGATGCAGCAGCAAATTGCCGACGGGGTTGGCAGAACGGCGGCAATAATCGAGCAATTCGTCGTAATCGGAGTAGCGTTTTTTCACGACGTCCTGCGAGAAGGCATCGAGCAGGTCGCGAAATGGTTGCATCGGCAGCGCATGTTCCTTGATCTCGACCGCGAGACGCTTGAACAGCGGTAGTTGGGGCGTTTCATCCGCCGCGATGTGATTCAACTCATCGCGGAAATCGTTAAGCTGTTGCAGACGTTCTTCGTTCGTCAGATCGCCCTCATCGGCGATGTCATCGGCAGCGCGGGCAAAATGGTAGAACGCCGCCACCGGCTGGCGTAGCCGGCGGGGCAATAGAATCGAGGCGACCGGGAAGTTCTCGTAGTGTTCAACAGGCATTACGAAAGGTCGTTCTTGTGCAGCAGGAACACGAACTCATCACCCGCACTGACATCCAGCCAGGTGAAGGGCAGGTTAGGGAAGGCGGCTTCAAGCGCGTCGCGATTGTGGCCGATCTCGACGACCAGTATGCCGTTGCTGGTGAGATGTTTTGCAGCGTGTTCGAGGATGACACGGGTCGCATCCAGTCCGTCTGTGCCGCTGCCCAGCGCCTGCTGGGGTTCGTATTTGTATTCCTGTGGCAGGGCGGCCACGGATGGTGCATCGACATAGGGAGGATTGCTGATGATGAGGTCGTACCGCTTGCCCTCGAGTTTGTCGAACATGTCGGATTCGATCAGGGAAATGCGCTCTTCCAGGTCGTAATCGGTCACGTTGTACTGGGCGACATCCAGCGCATCGGCAGACAGGTCGACGGCATCGACATGCGCATCGGGAAAGGCATGTGCGGCCAGAATGGCAAGACAGCCGCTGCCGGTACACATGTCCAGCACGTTATGGATGCGCTCGACATCGCTGATCCAGGGGGCGAGCTGTTCGCGCAACAACTCGGCGATGAACGAACGCGGTACGATGACGCGCTCGTCGACATAGAAGGACAGGTCGCCGAGCCATGCCTGATTGGTCAGGTAGGCGGCCGGGATGCGCTGTTCGGTGCGCCTTTCGATGATGTCGAGTACGTCGTAAATTTCGGATTGTGTCAGCCTGGCGTCGAGGAACGGATCCAGCCGGTCCAGCGGGAGATTCAGTGTGTGCAGGATCAGGTAAGCCGCTTCGTCGTAGGCGTTGGCGCTGCCGTGACCGAAGAACAGCTCGGCCTCGTTGAAGCGGCTGACCGCGAAGCGCAGGCAATCCCGGACTGTCTTGAGCGACGCGCTTGCTTCCGAATAGTGGTTGATATCCATTTGTATACCCTGTCAGCTAAATAGCGGTTTTCTTCAAATTCCTTATTCGGTCAGCAGCTTGACCAAAGTCAGGTAGTAAATCTCGGACAATGCATCGAGATCGTCAACCGCCACGCATTCGTTGAGCTTGTGGATGGTCGCATTCAACGGGCCCAATTCGATGACCTGCGGACAGATGTCGGCGATGAAGCGACCGTCCGATGTTCCTCCGCTGGTAGATAGTTCGGTTTCCAGTCCCTGTACCTGTTTGATCGCGGCAGCAACCGCATCCACCAATCCTCCGCGCGGTGTGAGGTAGGGCTTGCCAGACAGCTCCCAAGCCAGATCGTATTCCAGGCCGTGCTTGTCGAGGATGGAGTGCACTTTCGTCTTCAATCCATCGACCGTGCTGGCGGTGGAAAAACGGAAATTGAACAATATCTCCACTGTTCCCGGCACCACGTTGGTTGCGCCGGTGCCACCGTGGATGTTGGAGATCTGCCAGGAGGTCGGCGGGAAATATTCATTGCCCTTGTCCCATTCCGTCGCAGCCAATTCGGCGATGGTGGGGGCCACCATATGGATGGGGTTCTTCACCAGATGCGGATAGGCGATGTGGCCTTGCACACCCTTTACGGTGAGGGTACCAGAAAGCGATCCGCGTCGACCGTTCTTGATGGTGTCGCCCGTCTTCGTAACTGAGGTCGGTTCGCCGACGATGCAGTAATCCAGTTTCTCGTCCCGTTCCTGCAATGCTTCGACCACGCGCACCGTTCCATCTACTGCGATACCTTCTTCGTCCGAGGTGAGCAGCAACGCGATCGACCCCCGATGTCTTGGATGTTCGGCAACGAACTTTTCGATGGCAGTGACAAAGGCGGCGAGTGAGCCTTTCATGTCTGCCGCACCGCGACCGTACAGCATGCCGTCGCGTACCGTGGGGGTGAAGGGGTCGCTGTCCCATTTGTTCACCGGGCCGGTCGGCACGACATCGGTATGTCCGGCGAAGCAGACCAGCGGTGAAGCATCACCGCGTCTTGCCCACAGGTTGTCCACTTCGCTGTGGCGCATCTTCTCCAGGCTGAAATCGAGCGGTGCGAGGCGGGCGCCGATGATGTCGATGCAGCCGTCGTCCATGGGGGTGAGCGAATGACGGGCGATAAGTTGTTTGGTGAGTTCGAGAGTGTCGCTCATTTTGTGTTGTTCAATAATCCAGGTTTTCGTAATCGGTTTCGTTGAATCCGGTCGCCAGAACCTTGCCTTGGTGTTCCAGCACCGGTCGTTTGATGACGTTGGGTTTGTCCAGCATCAGACCCATCGCAGATGTATCGTCCTTGATCGAGGCTTTGATCGCCTCCGGCAACTGGCCCCAGGTGGGGCCGGTCTTTTTTAACAGTTTCTGCCAGCCGACTTGCCTGAGCCAGCCAGAGAGCATGGCCTCGGTCACGCCCTGTTTCTTGAAGTCGTGGAATTCATAGTCCACGCCATGCTCATCCAGCCAAGCACGTGCTTTTTTCACCGTGCCGCAGTTGGGTATCCCATACAACTTCATTTGCCGGAATCCGGAACTTCGATATTGAGTTTGATAGCACCGAAATCTGCTGCAGATGCGGATTTGCCCTCTTGGTGGGCATTCGGGTCATATGCCTTCATCTTGCTGGTTTGCGAGTAGTCGATCAGCGAGGCGAGGTTACTGGCCGAGTCGGCGTTGCGCAAGGCTTCTTCCTTGCTGATATGCCCGGATTTGAACAGTTTATACAGGGCTTGCTCGAAGGTCTGCGAACCCGGGGAGACGCTTTGCTCGATGGCATCGCGGATCTGGTCGATCTGGTCGCTCTTGATCAGGTCGGCGATGAGTGAAGAATTCAACAATACTTCCACCGCAGGCATCAGCTTGCCTTGGGCATTGCGGATCAGCCGCTGCGAGATGACTGCACGCAGGCAGAGCGACAAGTCGGACAGGATGCTGGGGCGGGCATCATAGGGGAAGAAGTTCACCATGCGGTTGAGCGCATGATAACTGTTGTTGGCATGCAGGGTGGACAGGCACAAGTGGCCGGTCTGGGCAAAGATCAGTGCATGCTTCAGTGTCTCGCGGTCGCGAATCTCGCCCACCATTAAGACATCCGGTGCTTCGCGCATGGCGCTGACCAGCGCGGTCTCGTAGCTGGTCGTATCCGTGCCGACTTCGCGCTGGTTAACGATGGACTTGCTATGGCGGAACATGTACTCCAGCGGATCCTCGATGGTCAGGATATGGCCACTCTGGGTTTCGTTGCGGTGCTGGATCATGGCGGCCAGGGTGGTCGATTTTCCGGAACCCGTAGCGCCGACCATCAGCACCAGTCCGCGTTTTTCCATGACGAGCTCTTTGAGCACCAGCGGCAGGTGCAACTCCTCGACATTAAGTACATCGCCGCGCACATAGCGGATGACCACGGCGACGCTGCTGCGCTGGCGGAACACGTTGACGCGGAAGTTGCCTACCCTGGGTACACGGAAGGAGAAGTTCATCTCCATATGCAACTCGAACTCGTTGATCTGTTGCTCGGTCATCATCTCGTAGGCGATGCGCTGGACAGTCTGCTCGTCGAGTATCTGTGCGTTCACCGGCATCACCACGCCATCGATCTTGATATTGATCGGTGCACCCACCGACAGGAACAGGTCGGATGCCTGCCTGTCAGCGGCGAGTTGCAGCAATGGCGTGATGATCATGTGATTCTCCTTAAACAGTCGCTGGTCGATCCCTGCAAAATAGCCTAGATGCCTCTCAGCAGTTCATTGATGCCCACTTTGCCCAAGGTCTTTGCATCCACTTTCTTCACGATCACGGCACAGTACAGGCTGTACTTGCCATCGCTGGAAGGCAGACTGCCGCTGACTACCACAGAGCCGGCAGGAACACGACCATAATGAACTTCGCCGGTCTCGCGGTCATAGATCTTGGTGCTCTGGCCGATGAACACGCCCATCGAGATAACGGAGCCTTCTTCCACGATCACGCCTTCGACGACTTCCGAGCGTGCGCCGATGAAGCAGTTGTCCTCGATGATGGTGGGGTTGGCCTGCACCGGTTCCAGCACGCCGCCGATGCCGACGCCGCCGGAGAGATGCACGTTCTTGCCGATCTGTGCGCAGGAGCCGACGGTAGCCCAGGTGTCGACCATGGTGCCTTCATCGACATAACCGCCGATGTTCACATAGGAAGGCATCAGTACCACGTTCTTGGCGATGTAGGCGCCGCGGCGTGCGGCAGCCGGAGGCACCACACGGAAGCCGCCTTCGCGGAATTCCTTGGAGTTGTAGTCGGCGAACTTGGATGGCACCTTGTCGAAATAGTTGGTGAAGCCGCCCTTGATGAAGGCGTTGTCCTCGATGCGGAAAGATAGCAGCACTGCTTTCTTCACCCACTGATGGGTGACCCATTGGCCGTCGAGCTTCTCTGCCACGCGCAGTTTGCCCTGGTCGAGATATTCGATGACGGTGTTGATGGTCTCTTTCAGTTGCGCATCAACGTTGCGCGGGGTGATCTCGGCACGTCGTTCAAAGGCTTCTTCGATGATGGCTTGCAATTGCGGCATGTTTTTTCCTAACGTAGTTTTTGGGTGAATTCGGCGATGCGTCGTGCTGCTTCCAGCGTCTCGTCCAGATTGGCGACCAGCGCCAGGCGGATGAAATTCGCACCGGGATTGACCCCTTGTGCTTCGCGGGCAAGATAACTTCCTGGCAACACCGACACATTATAGTCGCGGTATAGCTGTTGCGCGTAGGCAGTATCATCGATAGGGGTCCTGAGCCAGAGATAGAAGCCAGCATCCGGTTTGGAGACTGGCAGTGCCGGGGCAAGCAGCGCGATAACCTTGGCGAATTTCTCCGCATAGAGTCGGCGGTTCTCCGCGACGTGTTTCTCGTCTTTCCATGCGGCGATGCTGGCGGACTGGATCGCCGGATTCATTGCGCATCCATGATAGGTCCGGTAAAGAGCGAATCTTTCCAGAATCCCGGCATCGCCTGCAACGAAGCCGGAACGCATGCCCGGCACATTGGAGCGCTTGGACAGGCTGGAGAACACCACCAGGTTCCTGTAATCGCTACGTCCCAGCAGTTGTGCGGCTTGCAAGGCACCCAGCGGTTTGTCTTCGCCGAAATATATCTCGGAATAGCACTCGTCTGCGGCAATGATGAAACCATGGCGGTCGCTCATCTCAAACAACGCCCGCCATTCTGTCAGCGGCATTACCCGGCCATTCGGGTTGCCGGGAGAGCAGACATAGATCAACTGGGTGCGCTGCCAGACTTCATCTGACAGTTGCTGGAAATTAAGCGCGAAGTCGTCTTCCGGCAAGGTGTTGAGGAAGTGGGGTGTCGCACCGGCAAGGTATGCCGCACCTTCATATATCTGATAAAAGGGATTAGGACAAACTGCGACCGGAGCCGCTTTGCTGCGGTCGATCACCGCCTGTGCAAAGGCGAACAATGCCTCCCGGCTGCCGTTTACCGGCAGGACTTGCGTCTTGGCATCCGGCGACGGAATGTCGTAACGGGAGGTTAGCCAGGTGGCGATCGTGTCGCGTAAAGTCTCGCTGCCCACGGTTGTGGGATAATTCGCCAGCCCATCCAGCCCTGAGACCAGCGCGTCTTTGATGAACTGCGGTGTGGCGTGTTTGGGCTCACCTATGTGAAGGCTGATCGGTTTGAATGCTGCATTCGGCGAAGTTGCACCGAATAATCCGGCTAGCTTTTGGAATGGGTAGGGCTGAAGGAGCTGCAGATCCGGATTCATTTTTTGCAGTTGATCAATGGCGAAAACGTTAGGCATTATAAGGGGCGTGCTGGTGCCAGCAAAACAAAATATGCTGCCGGTCATCGGAGTATTGAGCGGCGCATTGGTCTGGGGCCTGATCTGGTATCCCTATCGTATGTTGCAGGACGCAGGTTTGTCCGGCGCGATGGCAACGCTCATCAGCTACCTGTGGGCGATGGTTTGCGGGGCATTCATGCTGCCGCGAGTGTGGCGCGAGCGTGGTGACTTCGGTTGGTGGGGAGTATTGCTGGTATTGAGTGCAGGATGGGCGAATCTCGGTTACGTGCTGGGGATGCTGCATGGCGAAGTGATGCGGGTTCTGCTGTTGTTCTACCTCGCTCCGGTGTGGACTATCCTGTTTTCGTTCTGGATGCTGGGCGAGCGTCTTAATCGTTATGGTTATCTTATTCTTGCCTTGTCCTTGTGCGGAGCGTTGGTCATGCTGTGGAAGCCTGACTTGGGATTGCCATTCCCTCAAAACATCTCCGAATGGCTGGGGCTTTCCGCAGGAATGGGTTTCGCACTTTCCAATGTCACTTCGCGGCGAGCAACGCATCTTTCCGTGGAAGCAAAATCTTTCAGTCTGTGGCTGGGCACGGCTGGGCTGACTTTGCCGTTCCTGATGTGGCAGGGTGGAGCGGCTGGACAGTTATTGGCGATTTCCATGCAATCCTGGGTCGTACTGGCAATAATAGGGGGGGTAATCTGTGCGACCAGTTTTGCCGTGCAATATGGCGTCACACACCTAACGGCAAACAGGGCCGTGGTGCTTTTTCTTTTCGAGTTGGTGTTTGCCTCCGTTTCGTCGTATTTCCTTGCCAATGAAGCGATGGATGTGCGGGATATCATCGGTGCCGTATTGATCGTTTCTGCAAGTTTGCTTTCAGGGAAATTGTATTCGGACAAGAGCTTGGGTTAGACTGCGGCAGGCCCATTTCGCCGTGATCATGGATAAGGTGAAATTGCGAGGATTTTCCGGATATGAAAAATAAAGATAGCCCTTCGCCTGCTGAGATCGATGAGTTGTTTAACAACAACGACCCACAAATCGTATGGGCGAAGGTGGCCGACATCATCCGTCGCATGAGCCCTTCGTATGACTTCACTTTTGCCCAGTCGGTGTTCGATGATGTCCTGAGTTTGTTCAGGGGAGACTATCCTGGTTACGGCTCCATCAAAACTCTATATCACGATCTCCCTCACACTTTGGAGGTCTTGCTGTGCGGGGCGAGACTGATGCATGGGGTGCATGTTTCGGGCGATCATCTGAATGATGACGAGATCACTTTGATCCTGCTTGCCATCATGATGCACGATGTCGGTTATGCGCAGCTCAAGGAAAAAGAGAGCGGAACAGGCGCTCAGTATACTCAGACCCATGTTCAACGCGGCATCGAATTCATGCGACGATATTTCAACGAACGCCAATTGCCTGCTGACATCGCACTTGCTGCGACCAATTTGATACTGGGTACCGAGCACAATCGTCCGTTCATGGGCATCGACTTCAACGATGAAAGGTCGCTTCTATTGGCCAGAATTGTTGCCACTGCCGATATTACCGGCCAGATGGCAGACAGGATCTATCTGGAAAAACTGCTCTTCCTGTATCTGGAGTTCAGGGAAGCGCACTTTGGCAGTTATCAGAGCATGTATGATTTGTTGAGTCAGACCAATAGGTTCTACGAAACCACGCGTGAAAAGCTGGACGGGGCGCTGGGCGGCATTTACAAGAAATTCAAGTACCATTTCAAGGATGTGATGGGTGTCGATAATAATTACTATCTCGAATCGATAGAGAAGAACATGGATTATCTATCGAGGATCGTTGCACATAGCGAGGAAGAGCTCCTCACCATGCTGAAACGCAATGGGGTAGTCGAGAAAACCCGCAAACTTGCATAACTTCAAGCTGTACTTGCGCTTAGCCAGTTGCTCGGAGACTAACGTGTTGTTAATTCGATGAATAATAAGCAAGCAGCGCCTTTACACGACAAATTTGTTTATGTTTATAATGTTGACGTTAATTTAACGAGGGGAACAATCAGATCTTGCCGCCAGTAGTGGGCTTAGGGAGATTGTTCACAGGTGTAAATGTCAACATTAGCAGCATCACAACCGCCAGTAGACAGGCGCAAGCAACAACGTACTTCCCCACCCAAAGATTATGGCTGGACACTATATATAATAGTGATCACCTTGTTGATGGCTGCGGGATTCTTTATCTCATATGACCAGCTATACAAGCCCGGCGACAATGTCGGTTACAACCTCGGGTTGGCTGGCGGGATAATGATGCTGACTCTGCTGATCTATCCCTTGCGCAAAAGGGTGGGCTTCATGCGGAACTGGAGCATCCTGCCAAAGTGGTTCAAATGGCATATGGCCTTCGGAATCCTTGGCCCGGCGCTCATCGTGTTCCATTCCACCTTTACTATACATTCGATCAATGCAGGCGTAGCGATGGCCTGCATGTTGCTGGTATCAGGGAGCGGAATCTTCGGGAGATTCTTCTACACCAAGATCCACAATGGACTTTACGGCAGGAAATCTTCGCTTGAGCAGATGCAGGCTAATTTGGAAAGCAAAGGTGATGTCAAATCCATACTGAACTTTGCCCCGGAGCTAGAGCAAAAGCTTTTGGATTTTCGCGATCAGGCAATGGCTTCCGCGAGACCTGGAAAGTTCGATCTACTGAATTTCATCAAATTGGGTATCCGGGCAAAATGGTATTCAAGGGTGTTTGTCAGAGAGTTGGAAGACGCAATGTATGCGGATGCCAATGCCAAGCAGTGGAACGAAGCGCAAATGAAGCGCTTGGACGAGCTCTTTTACCAGAACGAGAGGTTTATTCGGAACTATCTGCTGACTGTACGAGATCTCGCTCAATTTTCGACCTACGAAAAATTGTTTTCCCTGTGGCATATATTCCACGTACCGCTGGTTTACATGCTGGTATTCAGCGCAATCTGGCATGTCATCGCTGTTCATAAATACTGATGGATAACAATTTCTTCAAGTGGCTATCTTTCAGGACGTTCGCAATTGCCGTGGGCGTCCTCGTATTTTCCTTCCAGGCCCATGCAGATTCTGCAAGCGACCTGTTGATGCCTGGCCAATTGATCCAGGCGCATGACAAATACAAGAGCGATTGCGCTAACTGCCACAAGCCGTATGACAAGGCGGCACAATCCGGGCTGTGCAAGGACTGTCACAAGGAGATCGCGAAAGACATCGCCGGGAAACATGGTCTGCATGGCTTGATGAAGGAAGATAAACCTTGCAAGGAATGTCACACCGAACACAAAGGCAGGGATGCCCGGATCGCAAAATTGAACACCGTCAATTTCGACCATTCGACTACAGGATTCGAGTTGAAGGGGGCGCACTTGAGCAGCAAGGTTCTTTGCAAGGACTGTCACTCCCCACTGAAGAAATACCGCGAAGCGCCTGTCAAATGCATCGGATGTCATCAAAAAGCCGACAAGCACAAAGGTTCACTGGGACCGGACTGTGAGAACTGCCACGAAGAAAAAGACTGGAAGACGACCCATTTCGACCATAGCAAAACTCACTTCCCATTGCTTGGAAAGCATATGGATGTGAAGTGCAAGGCTTGCCATATCAATGACAAATTCAAAGATACCCCGCGTCTGTGCAACGACTGCCATAAGAAGGACGATAAACATAAGGGCAATTTCGGACCGAAATGCGAGACTTGTCATGATGCAAAGAGCTGGAAAGAGATTCTCTTCGATCACGACAAGCAGACCAAATACCCGTTGCTAGGAAAACATCGTGAAACGAAGTGCGTGAGTTGCCATAAAGGGAATCTGTACAAGGAGAAATTGAAGACAAACTGTTTCTCTTGCCACAAAAAAGATGATAAGCACAAAGGCAAGTTCGGTACGAAGTGCGAATCCTGCCACGTCGAGCGCAGCTGGAAGGAAATTCCATTCGATCATGACAGGAAAACCAAATTTCCCTTGCTTGGGAAACACAAGGACGTCAAATGCAACGCCTGTCACAAGGGCGATCTATATAAAGACAAACTGAAGATGGATTGCTTTTCGTGCCATAAAAAAGACGATAAGCATAAGGGCAGCTTTGGTCCGAAATGCGAAACTTGCCATATCGAAAAAAGCTGGAAAGAGATTGTCTTCGACCATGACAAGAAAACCAAATACCCGTTGCTGGGCAAACACCGGGATACAAAATGCGTCAGCTGTCACAAAGGTGACTTGTACAAGGACAAACTGAAGACCGATTGTTTCTCTTGTCACGAGAAGGATGACAAACACAAAGGCGAGGAGGGGAGGAAATGCGAATCCTGCCACCATGAGGACTCGTGGAAAAGAGTCGAATTCGATCACAGGATCTCACGCTTCCAGCTGACGGGAAAACACGCGTTGGTAGAGTGCAAGAAATGCCATTTGACTGTGGTCTTCAAAGAAGCGAAATCGGACTGCTGGTCTTGTCATGAGAAGCAGGACGTACATAAACGCACGCTTGGCACGGGATGCGAAACCTGCCACAACACCCGAGACTGGAAAGATTGGGATTTCGATCACGATAAAACCGGCTTCAAACTGGATGGGAAACACAGGAGTCTTAAGTGTATCGACTGCCATAATACCCCGGTTAGAACCAAGGTCGTGCTGGCAGCTACCTGTGTCAGCTGTCACGAAAAGGATGATAAGCATGATGGTGCATTTGGCATGCAGTGTGACCATTGCCATATTGGATCAAATTGGAAAACCATCAAAGTAGGAGGGCAGCGGTGGATAAACTACTAGCCCTCTATAAGCCGCTCATCCTTGTTTGCCACAACCGATGGGCGGTTTGAATGAAACATGGCAATACAGAATACAATCGTGAAAAGGACGTTAAGCAGTAGCTTGGCGATAACTCTCGATTAAAATAAAAGGCAGGACAGCGGGGTGTCTATATGAAATTGCCAATAGTGATTTATAGTAATTTCTTAAAGGCGGCGGCGATGTTGCTGCTACTGACAATCGGATTCTCTCCCTTTGCCCAAGCCGCTCCGGCGGCAAAAGCAAAAAATTCGTTTGACCATTCCAAAACGGGATTCATCCTCAAGGATGTTCACGCGACTCTGAAGTGCGAACAATGCCACGTCGATGGCATTTTCAAGAACACCCCGAAAGATTGTGCCGGCTGCCACTCTGCTGGAACGCGTGTCGCTGCCACCCCCAGGCCGATCAATCATGTGCCAATTTCAAACATCAATAACAACGCTTGCGATACATGCCACACAAGCACCGCTAATTTCCTGGTAAAGAGCTACCAACATGTGGGCATTACGGGCAACTGCTCGACTTGTCACAACGGCCAGTCACTTGGAGTGGTGAGCAAGCCTGCAACACACTTCCCGACTATGGCGCCTTGTGAATATTGCCACAAGAACACCAGCACTTTCCTCAGCTACCAGGTCGATCATCTGGCAAATGGATTTATCGGCAACTGTTATACATGTCATGGTGGGCCGCAAGCAGGCTCGGCCACTTATCCCAACGTCGTGGCTTATCCCTCGAATCACATGACGATAGCTGCGGGAAGTGATTGCAACGCCTGCCATCAGAATTACGTTACATTCCTGGGGGCGACTTTTGGGCATACCCCCGGTTCTGTATGTACTACCTGTCATTTGCCGGGGCAGTTGTCTGGAGTAGTTTCCATTAATTACTCAACTCACATTCCTTTGCCGGCGGGTTCTACCTGCACAAGTTGCCATGCTGATCCAGTGACCCAACCAACGCCTACGTTCCTTGGCGCAGCGTTCCATACCAGCACCTATGGAAGCACGGCCGCCGCAGCGGGTACCTGTACGACTTGCCATAGTGGCAGCTATATTTCACAAAATGCCCAAACCAAAGGCGCAACCCACATTCCGACTTCTGCAGATTGCAGCACATGCCACACCGATGCGGCAGGAACGCCAGCCAATACGACATCAAGTTTCACAACTTTTCTCGGTGCGAAATTCCACCTGACACCGTCCGGCAATCCCCCTACCGGCTTGTGCTCGACCTGCCATAACGGTGGATATGCATCGGAAAACGCGCTGGGCAAGAACACTGGACACTTGGTGACGACAGCAGATTGCGTGATGTGTCACACCGCAACGAATACGATCAGTTACACCACATTCCTGGGGGCCAGTTTTGATCACAATGTGACCTATAACAATGCTTTCCCGGCAGCGGCACCTGCCTCGCCGCTTTGCGGTTCATGCCATAACGGAGCCACTGCGACGGGCAAGAAGACAACCCATGTGCCGACGACAGGGGATTGCATCACCTGTCATACCAACGCCACTACAGGTTGTCCGAATTGCGTTTCTTTTTACGGTGTGCAATACGATCACACCAATGCGGCAGCAGGCGTCGCGGCTTATACGACTTTCCCGGTGGGAGCTCCCGCTTCGCCGCTATGCAGTTCGTGCCATAACGGTACCACCGCGCTTGGCATGAATGCAGGGCATATTCCGGTAAACGGAGCGGATTGCATCACTTGCCACACGCCCGCCAATACTGGTTGTGGCACAACTGGACTTTGCTCCACGTTCCTGGGTGCAACTTTCAGCCATGCAGCTGTTGCAGCCGGGTCTTGCGGGGCTTGCCACCAGAGTCAATATCCGGGTGTGGTGTCGATCAATCCGGCAATTCACATTCCGCAGTCTTCGGGCAATGCATGCGATAAGTGCCATACCAATGCAATAACCGGGTTGCCAGGCACCGCTACTCCGACATTCCTGAATGTGGTGTTCCATCAGAATGCGTTGGGCAATCCACCCGCGGGCTTATGCTCGACCTGTCATTCCGGTGCCTATGTCACAACACAGGCGACTCCCGCCTATTCAAAAGCGTACACGGGCAGCTTCAATCACGTTGCGACAACAGCAGATTGCGTGGTATGCCACACCGCAGCAAATACCTCGTCTTACACCACGTTCCTTGGAGCCGGTTTTACCCACTCTCCAGGTACGTACGCAACTTGGCCACCTACCATGCCTCCGTCACCAACCTGTTCGTCTTGTCATAATGGGGTGACTGCAACCGGCACAAGTTCCGCACCTACGCCACACCCTGCGATCGGTGCTTCGGACTGCATGACTTGCCATACGACATCTGTACTGGTGGGGTGCCCGTCCTGTTCATCGTTCGGGATGGCTGCGGGGGTAGTGCACAATACCGCACCGTACAATACGGCAGGCTCCTGCAGCACCTGTCACAATGGGGCACAGGCGACAGGGCTCTCCCTCGGGCATATTCCTGTCGGGGCGGCAAGTTGTGACCAATGCCACTCCGTATATGATGGATCAGGGTCGATCAACTTCAGTACGGCAGCCATTTCCTCGATAACAGTGAATGGGGTTTCAAGATACGGAATGAAACATTCCGCAGTCACCGGGCGATGCGACAGCTGCCATAACGGTTCCTATATAGGACAAGGCATATTCGGTGCATTGGCCAAAGTCTCCAATCACATTCCGACAGCCATCATCAACACCGCGGCCAACACCGACTGTACCAGTTGCCATTCCACGACCATCACAATTGCATCAGGAGCGGGTGACTGGAAAACTGGCGAGCATATGAATCATAATAATGCACAGGGGGGAGCTCCTAATTACTGTGTGACCTGCCACCTGAAAGGTGTTACCTATTTGTCGACGGCCCAGAAGATCAGCCACAATGGCGCCAGTACCTCCAAAGACTGCTCATCTTCAAGTTGCCATAAACCACTTGGTAGAAAAGGTACCGCATATTCTTCCTGGAACTAATTCGTTAGAATGAATGTTCATCATAAAAGCCTACCTCTTGGAGGTAGGCTTGGTTACCTCTTCAAAAATCGAGCATGAGAATATGAGTTCAACCAAATGCTATCGCTTGATTTTTTCACTCATTGTTTTACTACAATTGGTATTCTTATCGTCCAGTGCATTCGCAGACGAACTGGTCGACGATATCGTCTTGCATCCAGAGTCTAATGGGGATGTAGTCGCCGTCATGAAGTTTGCTTATCCGATTCAGTATCTGAGACATTTCCCTCGGGGTAAATCTCCTTATACTTCGATTTACTTCAATATCCTTGGAAGTGTTCCGCCAGACATATGGCAAGATTATGAGTCACACAGGACTCCTCCTTCTAATTTGGTCCAGGAGATCACTGTAACAACACGTGATCGCGGTACCGGACCCAAGGTTCAGATCAAGTTCTATCGTCCTGCCGAATTCGCCGTAACCATGGGCAGCAACAACCAGGTCCTGTTGATTCGAATCAGACCGGAGATAACCCAACAAAAGAATGAAAGCAAAACTGTAACAGGGCAACCGGCAAATATGATTGCGCCGGTCTTGGCTCCCCCGATTACTGCCTTGCCAACGATTCCCAAGACTCCTGCTGCATCTACACCCACTGTTGCAGTAACACCAGCACCAGCACCAGCACCAGCACCAGCACCAGCACCAGCTTCCGCTTCAATCGCGATGACTTCAGTTGCGCCTGCAGGCGAGGTAACCAAGCCGCATGTCATGCTGGCACCGACCAAGGCAAAACGTATCCGTATTCCTCTCGGCGGAAAAGACGGGCTTCCTCCTTTCCCGGAAATTGAGCAGTTCGCACAGCCGGCTGGCGCAGCTCCATCTGACAAAGCTGCCGCACTGGCCGCACAGGTCGTGAAAGCAAACAATGAGGCGGCTGTGTTGATGGAAAATGGCGGAAATGCGCTGCTGACAGGCCAATCATTTGCCGCCATTGAATCGTTCAATAAGGTACTCACGCTACCGCCCAACACTTACACGGAAGATGCCCAGCTGTGGATAGGGATAGCAAAGGAAAGGACTGGCCTTCTGGACAAAGCCATCCTTGAGTACCAGTCGTATTTGAGGCTCTATCCGAAGGGTAAATCGGAAGCATGGGTCAAGAATCGGCTTGCCATACTCAAGAAGTCCGTTCCTGCGGTATTTGCAAATCTTGAGAGGCCGGTGGTGGCGCCAACCCCGGCCCGAATACAAAATACCGAGATGCAATATTCCGAGTTTGGCAGCCTGTCCATGTATTTCTACACGGGGGCCACTCAGACAAATACCACTGCGACTCCGGGCACCGTGCAGACGCCGACATCCTTTTCAACTACCGATCAGAAATCCCTGATCACCAATGTCAGCGCCACTGCCCGTGCATACAACAACGAATATGACAATCGTCTGGTATTCCAGGATTTCTATTCGGCCAACTTTCTCCAGAACCAGCAGAACAGCAACAGGTTAGGAGCGGCCTATTACGAAGTGAAAGACCGCATCGTCGATTATTCGTTCAAGATCGGGCGACAGTCCGGCTTTGGTGGCGGTGTGATGGGGCGTTTCGACGGCATCGCAGCGGGATATGGATTCGCCCAGGATTGGCGCGCGAACATAGTGACCGGACAGTTGTCCGATGCCACCATCGATGCAAAACCAAAGTTTGCTGGCGTCAGCCTCGACTTCGGCGTCAGAAAACCGCTCGGTGGCTCGGTATATTTCATCAACCAGACAGTCAGCGGTATCACCGATAGAAGAGCCGCGGGCGGCAACCTGCGATACTTTGACCAACGCTTCACCCTTATGTCCATGCTGGATTACGACATCCAGTTCAAGGCACTGAACATGGTCACTGTGCAGGGGACCATGAATGGGGGCGGAACAGGGAACGACTACAACTTCCTGATCGATCGGCGCAGGAGCCCGATCCTGGACATCAGGAACGCCATTAATGGCACAGCCATTCCGTTGTCTGTCCTCATACAGAATGGTTGGACCACGAGCGATTTGGTATTGCTGGCCAATCAGCGTACGACGATGGCAAGCATGGCCTCGGTAGGCATGACCAACCACCTTGATGAGAAGTGGAGCATCGGCACGGATTTTTCCATTGCAAAGACCGATGGTCTTGCCGCCAGTGGCGGTGTGCCAGATGCGTTCGGGGTATGTACAGCTACGGAAGGATGTGTACCGGCTACGCCTTCAACGGGCAACACCTGGACGATCTCCGAAAGGGCAACCGGTCTGGGTGTCATACAGCCGCATGATGTGACCAACTTCAGCCTGAGTTATACCAAGGGCCAATTGTCGCAAGCTGAAGCATTCCAATTCAGCAACCATTCCGACCTCAAAGAGAAATGGACGCTGGATTCAACATGCGCACTCAGCTTCCAGTCGGATAGCACGGGCGGCAAGGCGAACGCAATCTCCCCCACGGCAAGATTGTCGTACCAGGTGAGAAACAATCTGTCTACTGACGGCCAATTGGGATTGAGCTGGACCAAGTCTTCATCCAGCTCATTGCAGACTTCAACGACGTCGCTTAGGGAGTTCGTTTCATTCGGCTTCCGTCTGAATTTCTGACGAAAGCTACGCCATGAACTGCATGATCTGTTTGTGCCTATGCTACCGACACGGTTTTATCCAGATACACGTCCTGGATCGCATTGAGCAGATTGACGCCATCCTGCATCGGTTTCTGGAACGCCTTGCGGCCCGATATCAGCCCCATGCCGCCGGCGCGCTTGTTGATCACCGCAGTGCGCACCGCTTGATGCAGGTCGTCCTTGCCGGACTCTCCGCCGGAGTTGATCAAGCCGACTCTACCCATGTAGCAGTTCGCCACTTGGTAGCGCACCAGATCGATGGGATGGTCCGTGGTTAATTCGCTATAGACCTTGGGGCTGGTCTTGCCGAACTTGATGGCGTTATAGCCGCCGTTGTTCTCGGCCATCTTCTGTTTCACGATGTCTGCGTTGATGGTCACGGCAAGGTGGTTGGCTTGTCCGGTCAGGTCGGCGGAGACATGGTAGTCCTTGTCCGCAGTCTTGAACGCCGGGTTGCGCAGATAGGCCCACAGGATGGTGGCCATGCCGAGCTCATGCGCATGCTCGAAGGCATCTGATATCTCCTGTATCTGCCGGCGCGAATGTTCGGAGCCATAGAATATGGTTGCACCTACTGCCACCGCCCCCATGTCGAACGCTTGATCTACGCTGGCAAATAGGGTCTGGTCGTAGATGTTGGGATAAGTAAGCATTTCATTATGGTTGATCTTCACGATGAAAGGGATCTTGTGAGCGTAACGGCGGGCGACCGAACCCAGAACTCCCAGCGTGGAAGCGACACCGTTGCATCCACCCTCGATAGCGAGTTTGACGATGTTCTCGGGGTCGAAATACATGGGATTGGGTGCGAAGGAGGCACCGCCGGAATGTTCCACTCCCTGATCCACAGGCAGCAGGGACAGGTAGCCGGTGTTGGCCAGGCGGCCATGCCCGTAAAGTTCCTGCAGACTGCGCAGGACGCCGGTCTTGCGATCCTTTATCGAGACGACCCGATCCACGAAATCCGGTCCCGGCAAGTGCAGCGATTCCTTGGGGATGCCTGCACAACGATGCTTAAGAAGATGTTCCGCTTCGCTGCCCAACAATTCGATCACGTTCGTCATGGTTTTTGCTCCCGTCTGGTTGGATTGACATAGTTATCTTACTCTTATGTGTATAATTTTTGGCATTCAAATCCGTCCGCGTCGCTCAATGAATATTGGCAACTACTGCGCATCGCTGCATGCCTCGAGTTGCAGCCATATTGTCTTTTGCCGAAGCATCCTGCAGCACTTCGATTCCATGGTGGAACGTCTGTTCAAACCAGGTTGCCAGACTATCAGAACCTTTTTTGTATCCGGTCTTGGCATTGCACTGCTGCTGGCAGGATGTGGCGGTGGGGGAGGATCGGCTCCGCCTGTCGCCTTGCGCAACATTGCCATAAGCCCTGATCCGATATTTATTGGAGCCGGTACAAGTCTTAACCTGAGAGCTACAGGATCCTATTCGAACGGATCGACTGCCGACCTCACTTCGAGCGTCACATGGAAATCTGACAACTTGGCTGTGGCAACCGTAGGATCGACCGGCTTGGTCACAGTGGGAGCAAGTGTGCTTGTCACTTCTACCGCACACATCTCCGCTACCCTGAGTGGGATAACTTCACCTCTGGCCCTTCTCACGGTCACGCTCGCCGGTTCAAGCTCATCGAACGGACTCATTACCCCGCGCTACGACCACACGGCAACGCTTTTGCGCGATGGGACCGTGCTGGTGGCGGGGGGGTACAACACGGTGGCTCTCGCCAGCGCCGAGTTATACACTCCAGGCGCGACGACGAACACGGGAACATGGACGTCGGCCGGAAACATGGGCGTTGCTCGGCGTGACCATACCGCCACTTTGCTCAATCCCGCGCTTACTGCCGGTAATGAAGTGCTGCTGATCGGAGGAGGAGATGGGCTCAACGACCTTAGCAGTGTCGAGTTGTATAACCCAGCGGCTCCAGTCCTGACTGCATGGACATCCTACCCAAATATCCTGAGCACGCCCCGCTCATATCACACGGCTACCCTGCTCAACAAAGCGGCAAACACTTCGGCAAATGGCGGCAAGGAACTGGTGCTGGTGGTCGGCGGGAGCATCTCCAGTACCGCCGATATCTACGATCCAGCGAATCCTTCATCGGCAGCCTCGGCGGTTGCCGATATTTCCCCGCGTTATTCACATACGGCCACTTTGCTTAACGATGGCAGAGTACTGGTGGCAGGAGGATTCGATTCTACGACTCCTGCTGTGCTGAACACGGCAGAGCTGTTCGGGCCGGCGGCGGGATCGGCTGTGGTTGCGACAGGCAATCTTGTAACCGGGCGCTATTTGCACAGTGCTACCTTGCTTAACGATGGCAGAGTACTGGTGGCCGGCGGAATCGATCCGGCGGGTTACCCCTTAGCTAGTGCCGAGCTGTATTATCCCTTTGCATCCGGGGTTGTTGCTGCAGGTTCATGGGTAACAACCGGTGGCCTTGCCACAGCACGCTTTGGTCACACAGCCACGCTGATGACTAGTCCTCCGAATGCCGGAAAGGTTTTGGTTCTGGGTGGAAGGAATGCCAGTGATCCAAATCTTTCAAGTGCGGAATTGTACGATCCGGCTACGGGAACATGGAGCGGAACAGCCAATCTCCAATTCGGGCGAGCAGTATTTACCGATACTCTGCTTAGCACTGGACCGGATGCAGGCAGTGTCCTGGTGGTCGGTGGTGATGGAGCCGCCGGCACGCTCTCCAGTGTCGAACTGCACTGGTGATCTGAATGTCATCAGGACGAATCAGGTGCAGCAGCAAGCTTGGCCGGTGCCGTTTTATTCTCCTTATGTATAATTTTATGTATTCCAACTTCAAGGTCTGACACCTGTGAAAAAGCTCACTATCGGCACGCCACTTTCATCTTCCGCCACCAAAGTCATGCTGCTCGGTAGCGGCGAACTCGGCAAGGAGGTCATCATCGCACTGCAGCGCCTGGGCGTTGAAGTGATTGCGGTCGATCGCTATGAAAACGCGCCGGGGCATCAGGTGGCGCACCGTGCCCACGTGATCAACATGGCGGACGGTGCGGCCTTGCGTGCCTTGATCGAGAAAGAAAAGCCCGATGTCATCGTGCCGGAGATCGAGGCGATCGCTACCGAGATGCTGGTACAGATCGAGAAAGAGGGCGTGGTCCGTGTCATCCCGACTGCACGTGCCGCACAGCTCACCATGAACCGCGAGGGTATCCGCCGCCTCGCAGCCGAGACGCTGCAGTTGCCGACCTCTCCGTACAAGTTTGCAGACAGTCTGGAGGATCTCCGCGCGGCCACTGAAGTGATCGGCTATCCATGCATCATCAAGCCGGTGATGTCGTCCTCCGGCAAGGGACAATCGAAGGTGGATGATGCATCCGAAGTGAAAGCGGCATGGGATTATGCCGCCAGCGGTTCGCGCGTGAACCAGGGCAGGGTCATCGTCGAGGGGTTCATCGATTTCGATTACGAGATCACCCAGCTCACCGTGCGCGCGATCAGAGAAAACGGCGGGACCGAGACGCATTTCTGCGACCCTATCGGACATGTGCAGGTGCATGGCGATTACGTCGAAAGCTGGCAGCCGATGGCGATGTCGTCATTGGCACTGCAGCGTTCGCGCGACATTGCCAAGAAAGTCACCGAAGAACTGGGCGGTTTGGGTATCTTCGGCGTAGAGTTGTTTGTGAAAGGCGACCAGGTATGGTTCAGCGAAGTCAGTCCGCGCCCGCACGATACCGGCATGGTGACCATGTGCACCCAGCGCTTCAACGAATTCGAGCTGCATGCCCGCGCCATCCTCGGATTGCCGGTGGATACGACTTTGCGCGCTCCCGGCGCGAGTGCCGTGATCTACGGTCAGATGGATGAGAGGGGCATCGCCTTTGCCGGTGTAGCAGAGGCCTTGCGCGTGCCCGAATCGGACATCCGCTTGTTCGGCAAGCCCGAAGCCTTCAAGAAACGCCGCATGGGCGTGGCATTGGCAAACGGCAAGGACACCGATGAGGCCAGGACACGCGCCAAGCTGGCTGCCAGCAAAGTGATTCCTGTCAAAGTCTGATGATCGCAGGCATTCAACACGCAACGTTTCTGACCAGCGACCTTGTCAGGTCGCGCGCCTTTTACGAGGGTGTGCTTGGCTTGCATCCCAATCCCGGTCGTCCACAGATGAGCTTCGAGGGTGCGTGGTACGACGTTGGGCCTGGGCAACAGATACATCTGATGGTGTTGCCCGACCCCGAGGCCGGTTTGCAACGACCGCCACACGGCGGGCGCGACCGGCATGTGGCATTGGCCGTGAATGACTTCACGCAGTTGAAGAACAGACTGGATGCGGCCGGCATCGCCTATACCAGTAGCCAGTCAGGACGCCGTGCCTTGTTCTGCCGCGACCCTGACCAGAATGCGCTGGAATTCAACGAGGTCGTCGCCTGATGCGGCAACCGACTGGCGAGGCTGGCATCAGTCCGAAAGCCTGGTATCAGGCCGCGTGCGAGAGAGCCGGTTTTGTCTGCGATACTCGCCAGATCGCTGCCATCGAAGAGCTTGAAAAGCTTTGGCGGCAACTGGTCGAATTCAAGAACAGGCGCAATCAATTCCTTGGGCGCAGCCTGCGCAGTCCGCAAGTGCCCAAAGGTCTGTACATCTGGGGCGGGGTGGGGCGCGGCAAGACTTTCCTGATGGATGGCTTCTATCACTGCCTTCCATACCGCCGCAAGCGCCGCATCCACTTCCACAATTTCATGGTCGAAGTGCATCACGAGATGAAGCAGCTTGCACACGAGAGCGATCCCCTGATGGCGCTGGCCGACAAGATAGAACGCTCCACCCGCCTGCTGTGCCTTGATGAGTTCCATGTGGATGACATCGCCGATGCGATGATACTCGGACGTTTGCTGGGTGCGTTGCTGGAGCGGGGAGTGGTGCTGCTCACCACGTCGAACTATCAGCCTGACGACTTGTATCCCCATGGCTTGCAACGGCAGAATTTCCTGCCTGCCATTGCGTTGCTCAAACGCGAACTGAAAGTGCTGCATCTCGACAGCGACACCGATTTCCGCATGTTGCAGATGGTGCGCGACCCGCTGTTCATGGTTTCCGGAGATGCGAAGACAGAAGAACAGATGAGATCCCTGTTCCAGCGGCTCACTGCCGGCATGCATAGCGAAGTTGGCTTCGTTGAAATCGGACAGAAACGAATCCCGGTCAGGTTCGTGGCGCGCGAGGTGGTCTGGTTCGATTTCAGGGAGTTGTGCGGTGGATATCATGATCAGTCCGATTACCTGGAGCTTGCCCATCGCTTTCCGACGGTCTTCGTTTCAGACATACCCGGAATGTCGGCCGAAAATGCAGCGGAAGCCAGGCGTTTCACCTGGCTGATCGACGTACTGTACGACAATCATGTCAAGTTGGTCGCTTCGTTTGAAACGGCCCTGGATGAATTATATGAAGCAGGGCGGAATGACAGCGAATCGCAGCGTATTTTCAGTCGGCTGACCGAGATGCAGACACGCCATTATCTGGAATTGCCGCATCGCACTCGCGGAGTCACCCTGGGTGAGCCCCATTCAGGATAGCGGCTATTGCCCCTGTTTCTGCAGGTATGAGACGAACTGTTCGGCGGGCAGCGGCTTGCTGAAGTAATACCCCTGGACTTCATTGCATCCCTGCAGGCGCAGGAATGACAGCTGCCCGGCAGTCTCGACCCCCTCCGCGATGGTCTGCATGCCAAGGCTGCTGGCCATGTTGATGATGGCGGCGACGATCGCTTTATCATCTGGATCGTCGGTGATGTCGTGCACAAAGGATTGGTCTATCTTCAGCTTGTACACCTTGAAGCGCTTCAAATAGCTCAGCGAAGAGTAACCGGTGCCGAAATCGTCTATGGACATCTTGATGCCGCCGGTATGGAGCTTATCCATCACTCCAATGGCCAACTGCGGATCATCCATGGCTACCGCTTCGGTCAGTTCCAGTTCAAGGTATCTGTGCGGCACTTTCGATTCGTCCAGGATGCTGGTGACCAGTTCCATCAGGTTGGATTGGCGGAATTGGGCCGCGGAAAGGTTCACCGCCATGATCATCGGCGGCAACCCGCTGTCCATCCAGTCTTTCAACTGTTTGATCGCAGTACGCAGCACCCATTCCCCGATCGGTATGATCTGGCCATTGTCCTCTGCGATCGGTATGAACTCAGCGGGAGAGATGGAACCCAACTCCGGATGCTGCCAGCGCAGCAACGCTTCCGCACCAACGACATGCCCGTCCTGGGTGGATATCTGGGGCTGATAGTGCAGATGCAACTGGCCGCGTGTCAGTGCATGGCGCAGTGCATTGCCCAGTTGCAGGGTGCGGGCTGAATGCGCCTGCATCTCGGAGGTGAAGAAACAAAAACCGTTCCTGCCATCGTGTTTGACGCGATACATCGCGGTATCTGCGTTCTTTGAGAGCGTCTCGAAGTTTTCCCCATCATGCGGATAGATGGCAATGCCGATCGAACAGGTGGCGACAAGTTCATGCTGTTCGAACTGGAATGCCTGGGAGACGGCTTCCATCAGCTTTGCTGCGACATGTGCGGCGCCATTCTCGTCGGTGCCAGGCAGGATCAGGATGAACTCATCGCCCCCCTGGCGCGACACGGTATCTTCGTCGCGCAAGGTTTCCTTGAGCCGCTTTGCCACATCCATCAGCAGCTGGTCGCCGATGGAATGTCCCAGCGTGTCGTTGATGTCCTTGAAGTGATCGAGATCCAGGAACATCACGGTCATCTGTTCGCCGCTGCGCTGGGCCAGGCTGAGTGCGTACTTGAAACGTTCGTTGAGCTGGGTACGGTTGGGCAGGCCGGTGAGATGGTCGAAATGTTCCAGTTTCTCGATGCGCTCCTCCGTGAGTCTTTTCTCGGTGATGTCTTCCTTGATGGCAAGGTAGTTCATCACCCGACCATCGACTTGGCTTACCGGGGATATGAGGACGGACTCTATGTATTCAGTGCCATCCTTGCGGCGGTTGAACAGCTCGCCCTTCCATGGTTCGCCGCGCGTCAGATGTGCCCACATGTCCTCGTAAGTGGCTTTGGGCGTCTTGCCTGACTGCATGAAGCGCGGATTCTTGCCGAGTACTTCGTCCAGACTGTAGCCGGTCACCTTGGTGAAATTCGAATTGGCGTATTCGATATTGGCATCCAGATCGGTGATGACGATGCTGTTCGGGCTTTGCTCAACTGCCAACGATAATTTGAGCAAAGTCTCGGACATCTTTTTGCGTTCCGTTTCGGCGTCAAAGCGTTCCAGCGCGAAGCTGATATCCATCGCCATTTCGAGCAGAAGGTTGCGTGCGGGTTCGTCGAATGCATTCTTTTCTTCGGCATACAGGGTCAATGTGCCGACGACGATGCCATGGCAATGCAGGGGAATGGATGCGGATGCACCCCAGCCATATTCTGCAGCCCGTTCATGCCAGACGGCGGTGACCGGATCGTTGGCAAAGTCCTGGCACCAGAATGGCCTGTCTTCGCGTAGCGCGATGCCGGTAGGACCGCTGCCTCCTGGTTCATGACCATCGATCGAAACGTGCAAATTGTCCAGATATTCAGTGCCGGCTCCATATGAAGCAACCGGTTCGACCAGTCCGGTCACTTGATCCAGGATGCCGATCCAGGCCATCTTCATGCCGCCGAAATTGACCGCATCGCGGCAGATGATGGGGAAAAGTTCGGTCTTGTTGGAGCAACGTACGATGGCCTGATTGCATTGGCTCAATGCTGCGTAGAGTTTGGTAAGTCTCAGGATATGGGTTTCGTTTACCTTGCGTTGGGTGACGTCGCGAACAAGGACGATGAAGCGGGGTGCCTGATTCTTGGCGTCCTGTTTTTTTGAGATGGAGAGTTCGAACCAGGATTCGCCTTGCGGCAAGGAGAGCGCGTACGTCTTGCCGTTCGAACGGCCTGTCATGTTCGCTTCCTGTAGTGCCGACATGCAGATATCTGCGGCATCCGGAGGCAGGACATCGCCGATCTTCTTGCCGATGAAACTTGTCGCGGGAGCTGTCAACAGGTCATTGCGCGAGGAGTGATAGCTGTAAAAATGCCCATCCAGCCCGATCTCGAACAGCAGATCGGGTATGGCATCCAGTGTTGCCCGCAACTGGCTGCTTGAATCTGCAAGCTGCTGTGTCCTCAGCCTGATCTGTTTGCGCATGAACAGCAATCCGAGCAGGGAAAAAAGCAACACCCCACTGACACCCCCCAGTGTCCTCCATACGACGGGAGGAACGATGGAGGCCGGGGTTCGGCCGCCCCAACGTTGCAGTATCTTGAAATATGCCGAATCGGGATCCCTGTTCCAGGCCGAGAGGTCTTTATCGATTCCACTCAGCAGTTCCGGGTGCCGTCCCTTGGCGGTCACATAGAACAAACGAGTGGGCTGAAAAATGATCGGGGTTCCGTTGAGTTGGTAATCGGGCGCATGAAAGTCGCCATAGTCGTGGCTGGCAACCGCAGCGTCTGCCTGGCCAGAGCGCGTCAGACGGAAGGCATCTTCTACTGACCTGGTCCTGATCAACTGTACCTTGATGTTGAACCCGGAAAACATCGCAGTGATCGCGCTTTCCTGAATGCCGCCAGCCAGCAATGCGATGCGTTTGCCTTTCAGATCAAGAACGGAAGAGATATCTACACCCTTGCGGCTATATATCTGCGACCAACTGTATAAGGCAGGTGTGGTATGGAAATCGAAATGCAGCGCGCGTTCTGGAGAAAAGGCCACATCCGGCATCAGATCGATGCTGCCGGCCTCGAGCTCCTTCAGGCATTCTTCCCATGTACAGGGAACATAACTGAGCTGCCATTTCTCTTCAGCTGCGACTGTATTCAGCAGGTCGACCAATATGCCGGATGGGGCTCCATTGGCATCGGTGAATATCTTGGGTTCGTTCTCATAGAGGCCGACACGGACCTCCGTTGCACAGGTGTTGCCGGCCAAGCTGAGAAAGCCTATGCAGAGGAGGATGCGCAGTGTCGGCAAGATAGCCACGAACGCAGACTGGCTTCGGTTGCCCTGCTAGCCAGGAAAGCTATGAACCATTCTTCAAACGGGTATCGTAAGTCGCTTGGCATGCTGCATTGGCTGCTTCCAGCGTTTTGGCGGCTTCATCCTGAATGGCTTGAGGAATCGTGAATTGTCCGGGTTTGCGGCGGACGGGCTTCTGGTTCTGGGTCAGAAAATCTTCTTTTGCTTTTTCTGCGGTAGCCTTGCATGCGTTCAGTTCTGCCAGGGCCAGTTCTTCGAATTTCGCCTTGGCCTCGGCAGCTGCTTTTGCCCTTGCCAGTGCCTGTGCGCGGGCTTGTTCCATCTCGCGGTGCAACTGTTCCGCGGCCAATATCGCCTGCTTGTTCATGTAATCCAGATAGAGCCAGGTACCTCCCAATACTACGATGAGTAGAACCGCGACAACTTTCTTAACCATTACTTCCTCCCCAGAAGTTTATTGATGAGCGTGGTCGTTATGATAACCAATTCAAGTGGTTTGTGTCCTGTCTAAATTCAGTAGCTTAGCTTGCTTGGCTCTGCTATTGATCGAACATGGCTTAAATCACGCTGCCAACTGTTCAAGGTGCCGGATTCGGATAGAGTTTGTGAATGGATTCAATCTGTTCAAGCACCTCAGCCGATAGGGTGATCTCTGCACTGCCAAGGTTCTCCTTGAGCTGATCAAGGGTGGTCGCGCCAAGCAGGATGCTGCTGGTAAACCATCGGGTGCGGGCAAAGGCGAGCGCCATCTTCGCCGGAGTGAGTCCGGCTTCGCGTGCGATGCGCATGTATTCTGTCGTGGCGGGAGGTACGTTGGATTTGCTGTAACGTTGCCCGAAGCCGGGAAAAAGCGTGATACGTCCTTTTGCTTTCGGGTCGTTGATGTATTTGCCGGTCAACCAGCCGAATGCGAGCGGACTATAGGCGAGCAGACCGACATTGGCGTGGTGGCAAGTCTCGGCCAGGCCGCTTTCAAAAGTGCGGTTAAGCAAATGGTAGGCGTTCTGCACACTGACGATCTTGGGCAAACCCGATTGTTCGGCACAACGAACGAATTCTGAAACGCCCCATGGCGTCTCGTTGGAGAGGCCGATGTGGCGAATCTTTCCGGCTTTGACGAATTCTGCCAGTACCTGCAGCTGTTCGGCGATGGGCGTGCTGTCGCGCTCCTGCGTCACATCGTAACTGGTCGCGCCAAACATGGGCACATAGCGGTCTGGCCAGTGGATCTGGTACAGGTCGACATAGTCTGTTTGCAGTCTGCGCAGGCTGCCTTCGATGGCACTGGTGATGTGTTCGCGGTTGATGCGCGGCGTGCCGCGTATCCAGGTGAATCCGCGTGCAGGGCCGGCAATCTTGGTGGCAACGATGAGTTTGTCCCGCTGTTGGTGTTTTAGCCAGGTGCCGATATAACTTTCGGTGCGATGCACGGTTTCGGCGCGCGGCGCGACCGGATACATCTCCGCGGTATCGATGAAATTCACCCCGCTCGCTACGGCAAGGTCAAGCTGGGCATGCGCCTCCGCCTCGGTGTTCTGCTCGCCAAAGGTCATGGTGCCCAGCCCCAATACCGAGATCTTCAAATCACTGCCGCCAAGGTATCTGTATTCCATAAAACAACCTCTAAAATATCGGATGCGGTTATTTTAACGTCTTCCTCGTGCTAGCATCATGCACCATGATGATGCCTGTCCTGTTTCTTTCGCATGGAGCCCCGACCCTGCCGCTTGAACCGGGCGAGACGGGGGCGGTCTGGAAAAGACTGGGAGCCCAATTGCCCAGACCTTCTGCCATTCTGGCGATCTCCGCGCATTGGGAGACGCGTATCCCCACGCTCAGCCTTGCGGTGCAGCCCGAGACCATCCACGATTTCAGCGGTTTTCCGGAAGAACTCTACCGCTTGCAATATCCGGCACCTGGCGCGCCGCAGATGGCGAAGTCAGCCGCGCAATTGTTACAGCAAGCGGGTATTCCAGTTCGGCTGGATGATTCACATGGACTCGATCACGGAGCATGGGTGCCCTTGAGTCTCATGTTCCCGCAGGCGGATATTCCCGTCGCCCAGCTATCGTTACAGCCCGAGCAAGACCCGGCATGGCACCTTGAGCTGGGTCGTGCTTTGCGTCCGCTGCGCGAACAGGACGTGCTGATCGTCGGGAGTGGCGCGATCACGCATAACCTGCGAGCCGTATTCACCCATCCCGATCATGAACCGGCGCCGGCATGGGTGACTGAATTCTGTGACTGGATCGCTGCCAGGATAGCGGAGGGAAACCTGGATGCGCTGAGCGCATATCGCGAGCTGGCGCCGCATGCAGAGCAGAACCATCCCAGCGATGAACATCTGCTGCCGCTGTTCGTGGCACTGGGTGCCGCTTCGAAAGTGGACGATGCGCATCACCTGAATCGTGTGATGACCTTTGGCTTGCTGGCGATGGATGCCTGGCTGTTCGACGGGGCAGGGTAAAGATTCGGCACAGTGTGTCGCAAACAGCAATGGGAGCGGGAGGCAATATGAGCACGACTGGCATGATGCATTACTTGCCCGAGGTGGAAGAGAGTGCCATCGAGCGTAAGCTGACGGAATTGCAGGCGGTCCATCCTGAACTGGGGATCTGTGCGCTGCTTCCCGAAGCGCAAAAAGACAAGGTTGGCGTGTTGCAGTCGGTTTGTTCCAGATGCAATGTGCCTCTGGCCGGCGCGATCTTCCCGGCATTGGTCAGGGACGGCAATTTCCTGACCAGCGGGGTGTGGTTGCTGTGCTTCAGGCAGATGCCCCATTTTGCGCTATACGACAACCTGCCGACGGGAAGCGCCGAGGCGGAACTGGCGGCAGAAAAGATCGCCAACGATATCCGCGCACAGATCGATCACGTCCCGGACATGACGCTGTTCATGCTGTTCGATGCCATGGTGCCGAACATCGGCACGCTGCTCGATAACATCTACCTGCATCTGGCGAACCGCGTCCACTATGCAGGGGCGAATGCGGGCAGCGAGACCTTCCAGCCCATGCCGTGCCTGTTCGATCGCGATCGCCTGGTGGAGAAGGGCGTGCTGGTATTGCTGCTGACCCGGCACAAAGGTGCGATCCTGGAGCATGGTTACCATACCAACCCGCATACCTCTTACGCGACATCGACCAGCGGCAACTGCATCTCGCAGATCGACTGGCGCCCGGCCTTCGAGGTGTATCAGGAGCTTGTTCGCGAGCATTACGGCGAAGAGGTGACGGCTGAGAACTTCTATCAGTATGGCGTTCATTTCCCGTTCGGTATCGTGCGCGCCAATCACCATGTGGTGGTGCGCATCCCGGTCATGTTGACCGATGACGGCTCGCTGTTCTGCGTGGGCGAAGTCCCGCCCAATTCGGTGCTGACCCTGCTTAAAGCCCCTACCGTACGCACGGTCGAGACATTGCATAACCTGACCGAAGGATTGAAGAAACTGAATGGGGATGTTTCCGGTTCGGAACTGTTGTTGTTCTATTGTGCGGGACGCAGATTGCATCTCGGGATGCAGATGGCAACGACCGAACTGGAGGCGTTTGCCGGGCTGACCCATGCCTCCCAGGTCGCCGGGGCACTTTCGCTCGGCGAGATAGGCGGCTCAACGGTGCAGGGCTACCCGTTGTTCCATAACGCTACTTTGGTGGCCTCGCGCTGGTAGCATGGATCGCGACGACATCCTGCCGGTTCTGTACGACCTGGTGGTCACCATCGGCAGCGAGATCAGCGTCAAACCCCTGCTCACGAGGACGCTGCAGCGTTTGTTGTATCACACATCCTTTTCGGCAGGGTTCATCTGTCTGGACGTGCCGCCATGCAACAAGCACGACGGACAGGCCGAAGTTCGCCTCGATGCCGTGGTTGGAGATTTCGACCTGATCGGAGTGATCGGCCGGAACATCGCTTTGCCATGCGAACTGATCGGCGAAACGGCGGGGCGGGAATCAGACCAGGCGGCATTATTGTCCGCGTTGCGCTGCACGCAGATGCAATACAAGTCGTATCTCAGGCTGCCCATCGATCATTGCGGGGTGATCGTGCTGCTTGCAGTCGAGATACCGAAAACGTCCCTGCCTTTGACGACGATGTTGCAACCGGTTCTGGCGCACTTGGCAAAGGCCATTGTGCTTTGCCGCAACAACGATGTTCATACCCGCGGCTTGATCGATCAGCGCGACCTGTTGGAGACGGTGTTCGAGAGCAGCTACTCGGGCGTGATGATCACCGATGCCAAAGGGAATATCGTCGAGGTCAACCCCGCATTCACCCGCATCACGGGTTATCAGTCCGAAGAGGTCCAGGGCAGGAATCCGCACCTGCTGGCATCGGGACGGCACGACCACACGTTTTATCGGGAGATGTGGGACGATATTCTGGCAAACGGTCATTGGGAAGGCGAGATATGGGATCGCCGCAAGAATGGAGAGGTGTATCCGAGCTGGATGAACATCAACCCGGTGCGGGACATATCCGGCAATCTGCTGTATTACGTCGGCATCTTTTCCGACGTCACTAAGCGCAAGGAGGCCGAAGCGCAGATACATCAGCTGGCGTTCTATGATCCGCTGACCGAGCTGCCCAATCGACGCTTGCTGAACGAGCGCCTGCAACAGGCATTCTCGGTCGGGGCACGCAGCGGTCACCATGGTGCCGTGCTGTTCCTCGATCTGGATAACTTCAAGACACTTAACGATACCAAGGGCCATGATATCGGCGACCAGTTGCTGATTGAGGTGGCGAAGCGACTCAATAGCTGTGTGCGCAATGGCGATACCGTGGCACGCCTGGGAGGCGATGAGTTCGTGGTGGTGCTGGAATCCCTGAGTTCGGTCCCGGATGAGGCAGCGACCCAGGCCGATCTGGTCGCAGAGAAGATACGTTATGCCCTTAGCCAGCCTTATCAGCTGGCCAACCATGTTCACCGTACCACACCCAGCATCGGCGTCGTGATGTTCCGGGGGCACCAGCAAAGCCTGGAAGAAGTGTTGAAGTTCGCCGATACCGCGATGTATCAGGCCAAAACAGCGGGACGCAACGCCATACGATTCTATGATCCGGTGATGCAGGCTTCCATAGAGGCACGCGCTGAACTTGAAGAGGAGTTGAGGCAGGTGGTCGAGCGGAATCAACTTCGCCTTTACTACCAGGTGCAGATGGATAGCAGCAATCGTCCGTTGGGTGCGGAAGTGCTGTTGCGCTGGCAACACCCTGAACGAGGACTGGTCTCCCCGGCACAATTCATCCCGATGGCTGAGGAGACCGGGCATATCGTTCCGATCGGGCTGTGGGTATTGCAAACTGCCTGTACCCAGCTCAAAGTCTGGCAGAGCGATCCGTTGACGTGCGACCTGACCCTGGCGGTGAATGTGAGTGCCAAACAGTTTCGCAGCATGGATTTCGTCTCACAGGTACAGCGCACCTTGGCTCAGTCAGGGGCGAAACCGTCTTTGCTCAAACTCGAATTGACCGAAAGTCTCGTGCTGGAAAACGTCGAAGACACGATAGCCAAGATGCGTGAGTTGAAATTGCTGGGAGTGAGCTTTTCGATGGATGACTTCGGTACCGGATATTCGTCCCTGCAATATCTGAAGCGTCTGCCGCTGGACCAGATCAAGATAGACCAGTCCTTTGTGCGCGACATCGCCAGCGACTCCAATGATGCGGCTATCGTCCAGACCATCATTGCCATGAGCGAAGTGCTCGGATTGAACGTCATCGCCGAGGGCGTGGAAACCGAAGCGCAAAGGGAGTTTCTGGATTTGCGCGGCTGCCATGCCTTCCAGGGTTATCTGTTCGGAAGACCGGCCCCGCTGGCC
Source organism: Sideroxydans lithotrophicus ES-1 (assembly GCF_000025705.1). NCBI lineage: Bacteria > Pseudomonadati > Pseudomonadota > Betaproteobacteria > Nitrosomonadales > Gallionellaceae > Sideroxydans > Sideroxydans lithotrophicus. The sequence continues at coordinate 1,458,407 of NC_013959.1, forward strand.
GAGTTCGAGGCCATATTGCGCAAGGCTTAATCGCGCGTATTCGACTGCGTCTGGAATTGGCTCAGGTCGACCAACGGCACCGGTTGCCATCCGGCTTTGCGATGTTCGGCCACAACGTTGGTGAAGATTCCCCCGCGCACATAGAATTTGGCGGTCAGGCGCATGAAGCGCGGCTGGGTGGCGGTAACCAGGTCATCCAGCACTCGGTTGGTGACGTCCTCATGGAAATGCCCTTCGTTGCGGAACGACCAGATATAGAGCTTCAGGCTCTTCAATTCCACGCATTTCTCGTCGGCGATGTAATCCAGAATCAGGGTGGCGAAGTCCGGCTGGCCGGTCTTGGGGCACAGGCAAGTGAATTCCGGTATCTCCATGTGGATGTGGTAGTCGCGCCCGGGTTGCGGATTGGGAAAGGTCTCTAATGTCTTAGTGGGTTGGGTGGTCATTTGGTCAGGGGCTCGGGTTCAGTTAGAATGCGGCGCATTATATCGTCAGCCTGAATCAAATTGCGTCTCGCACATATAAAGTTAGCCGGTTTCAAGTCCTTCGTTGACCCCACCCATATCGCGCTGCCCGGGCAGCTGGTGGGTATCGTCGGTCCCAACGGTTGCGGCAAGTCCAACGTCATTGACGCCCTGCGCTGGGTGCTGGGCGAATCGCGCGCCTCGGCGCTGCGCGGCGAATCCATGCAGGACGTGATCTTCAACGGCGCCGGCACGCGCAAGCCGGTGGCTCGGGCCAGCGTCGAACTGGTGTTCGACAATTCGCTGGGCAAGGTCGGCGGGCAATGGGCGACCTACGCGGAGATATCCATCAAGCGCGTGCTGCAACGCGACGGCGATTCCAGCTACTACATCAACAACCAGTCGGTGCGCCGCAAGGACATCACCGACATCTTCCTCGGCACCGGAGTAGGCGCCAGAGCCTATGCCATCATCGAGCAGGGCATGATCTCGCGCATCATCGAGGCGAAACCGGAAGAACTGCGCGTTTTCCTCGAAGAAGCCGCGGGCGTCTCCAAATACCGCGACCGCCGCCGCGAGACCGAGCTGCGCCTGGGCGATACGCGCGACAATCTGTTGCGCGTCTCCGACATCCTGCAGGAACTCGACAAACAACTGGTGCATCTGGGCGGACAGGCGGAGGTGGCCAAGACCTATCGCGAACTGGAAGCGCGGCGCGAGACCACGCAAAAACTGCTGTGGCTGGTGAACAAACAGGAAGCCGAAACGCGCCGGGTACGTCTGTCGCAGCAAGTGGAGAAGACGAAGAACGAGCTGGAAGCTGAGATCGCCAAACTGCGGGAAGTGGAAGCCAGGCTGGAAACCGCGCGCAGCGAGCATTTCGGGTTGTCCGATGCGCTGCATGCCAAGCAGGGCGAACTGTACGCGAGCAACGCCGAAGTGCTGCGGCTGGAACAGCAGATCGCATTCATCGTCGAACAGCGCAACCGCCTCTCGCAGCAGATCCAGAACGGCGAGCGCCAGATCGCACAGCAGCAGACACAGCTGCAGGGGCTGCGCACCCTGCGTACCCATTGGCAGCAACAGCAGGAAGATGCCGCCGTGCGCGTGGCTACCTGCGAGAACCGCAGCGAGAGCGAGGCTCAGAGCCTGCCGCAGGTGGAAGAGGCGGCACGAGTGGCGCAGGAGCGGCTCAATTCGATGCAGCGCGAACAGATGCTGATCCAGCAGCAATTGCAGATCGCCGAGACGCAGCGCGGGCATGTGCAGGGAAACGTGCAGCAGCTGGATAGCCGTCGTTCGCGCCTGATGCTGGAGCGCGACAACCTGCCGCAGGTGGACGCCGGATTGCTGGAGCAAAGCCAGCAGCAACTCGCCGAGATGCAAGCCGAATACGAGATGCAGCAGCAACAGCTGGCCGAACTGCAGGAGCGCTTGCCGCTGGCCGATGCCGATCGCCGTCAGCAGCGCGATGCGGTACAGGAGCTGTCGCGTCAGCTGGCGCAGGCCGAAGCGCGCCTGAATGCGCTGCAGCAATTGCAGACGCAGCTCGACAACGACAAGAACCTCAAGGCCTGGTTGAACCGGCACCAACTGGATAACGCGCCGCGCCTGTGGCAATCCATCAGCATCGAGCCGGGATGGGAGGATGCGCTGGAAGCGGTATTGCGCGAACGTATCAACGCGCTGGCATTGCCGCGCCTGGAAGATGCGGCAGGCTGGAACGATGTGCCACCGGCCAAACTGGCCGTGTATGCGGCGGACGGTTCACGTCCGGGCAATGTGGCTGCGCAAACCGGCCTGACGCTGCTGGCGAACTACGTGCGTTGCCAGGATGCCCAGGCCGCGCCGGTGGTGGACGATTGGCTGGCTGGTGTGTATGCCGTCTCGAACCTGAGCGAGGCATTGGGCCAGCGCAACAACCTGCCGGCAGGCGCCTGGCTGGTGACGGCACAGGGACATCTGGTCGGCGCGCACAGTGTGCTGTTCCATGCACCGGACAGCCAGTTGCACGGTGTGCTGGCGCGCCAGCGCGAGATCGAACAGTTGCAGCAGGAAGTGCAGCAGCGCAGCGATGCGCTGGAGCAGGGCAAACAGCAGTCGGCTCTGGCTGAAGAAGCCTACCACTCAGTCGAGGGACGCATCGCTCCCTTGCGCAGTTCCACCAGCGATCTGCAGCAACGCCAGCATGGTGCGCAGATGCAGATATTGAAACTGACCCAGGCCAACGAGCGCACTCAGGAACGCAATGTGCAGATCGCACAGGAGCTGGAAGAGCTGGCGGATCGTATCGCGAACGAACAGCGCCAGATGGAAGAGATCGCCGAGCAGATGGCGATCCAGCGCGAGAAACTTTCGTCCCAGCAGATGGAAAGCGATCAGGCGCGCCAGCAATCCAACACGCAGGACGGCCTGTTGCGCGAACAGCGCGACCGCGCGCAAAAGGCGCAGCACGAGTTGCAGGAAGCCCGTTTCTTCGCCAAGACCTGCGCCGAGAAACTGGCCGATCTGGAACAGAACCTGAAGCAGCACGGCGAGACATTGACGCAGCTGGAGGAAGCGCTGACGCATAGCCGCAACGAACTGGCGAACCTCAGCGAAGGAGATGCCGACCGTCAGTTGCAGGGTGCTTTGCAACAGCGTCAGGTGCATGAACAGGCATTGGCCGAAGCACGCAACACGCTGGAACACGCCACCATGAACCTGAATCGCATGGAGCAGGAACGCATGGCCTGCGAGCAGAAACTGAATCCGCTGCGCGAGAAGGTGAGCGAGATCACGCTGAAGGAGCAGGAAGCGCGGATCCAGTTCGAGCAGTGGGCGGAACAGTTGCAGGGGGTGGACGAAGAACCGTTGTTGCCGCTGATCGAGGGCGCCAAGGCGGGCGGTCTGCAGAACGAACTGACGCGCCTTGGCAACGAGATCACTGCTTTGGGCGCGGTGAACCTGGCCGCGCTGGAGGAACTGCAGTCGGCGCAGGAACGCAAGACCTACCTGGATGCGCAGGCAAAAGACCTGAACGAGGCGATCGAGACCCTGGAAGACGCGATCCGCCGTATCGACAAGGAATCACGCGACCTGCTGATGGCGACTTATGAGGAAGTGAACCGCCATCTGTCCGAACTGTTCCCCATCCTGTTCGGCGGCGGCGATGCAAAGCTGGTGCTGACCGGAGAGGAGATCCTCGACAGCGGGGTGCAGGTGATGGCGCATCCGCCGGGCAAGAAGAACGCATCCATCCATCTGCTGTCCGGCGGCGAAAAGGCGCTCACCGCCATCGCGCTGGTGTTCTCGCTGTTCCAGCTCAATCCGGCACCATTCTGCGTGCTGGATGAGGTGGATGCGCCGCTGGACGACACCAATACCGAGCGCCTGTGCAAACTGATCCAGAAGATGTCGGACAAGACGCAGTTCGTCTACATCAGCCACAACAAGATCACCATGGAGATGGCTCAACAGTTGATCGGAGTGACCATGCAGGAGCGTGGCGTCTCCAAGGTGGTGTCTGTGGATATCGAAGAGGCGCTGAAGCTGAGCGAGGAGAGCGGCGGCAAGGCCGCTGTCGTTCCGGCCTAGTTGCAGTTCTCGCTGATGACCTTCTGTGCTTCACTCAGGCGTTGTGCGCGAGTTTCATCATCCATGAAAGAGCGTTCGCCGTTGGCGTCGTAGGTGACGACGCGCGGACTGTCTTGCAGAACCCGTGCATTCTCGCGCGCGGCAGCGCAGTTGCTCTTCTTGGCTTCTTCCTGGGCTTTCTGTTGGGCCTTCTTTTGTTCAGCCTCATCCTTGGTTAACTTGGCCTTTTTCATTTCCGCTTCGCGTTCAGCATAGCTTTTTGGCGTGTAGGCGGGAGAATATCCCCCTTGATCCTTGCCGGTAAAGTTGGGTACTGCCTGGGTGGTCGCATCCGGGGTGGGTGGAGCGTCCGAATAATGAACCTTGCCATCCGAATCTACCCATTTTACCAGCCCGGCGTGGGCACTTGCGGAGAGCAGGGACAATGTGACGACGACAAGAAAGCGTTTCATAAGGAGTTCCTCCAATGACGATAGTCGCGAAACTAGCTGTTAATTTGCCGCGCGTCAATTTATGATAGCGCCCGAAGTTTTGCCCGGACTCCCGATCTTGGGGGAGCATGGAACGATAACGAGCGGGGCTGTAAGCCGAAATGTCACATACACATTTGCCGACTGGCATCAATCGGGAGTATTTCCAGGTAGACAGGAACCAGGATTCGGCACTTCGGCTGTTTCGTTCCTATTACCGTGCCCACCAGAACTCCGGGAAACTGTTCGATGACTTGCCGGAATTCTTTCTGGTCAAGCCCATCGTGCTGAAAGATGCCGACCTTACGACGCGCGCTTCCGACAAGCTGATACTTGACGACTGCATCAATCGCGCGCAAGAGCGCAATGGTTACGTGGGTGTCAGCAAGCGAAAGAATCCCAAACTCAACTATTATTGGCTGGAGCTGACGGTGTTGCCTTTCGTGCTGGGCGATTCAGTGTCGGAAAACAACAAGAACGAGTTTTTCTATGTGCTGAGCAATTTCATCGAATATACCAAGCTGCACCCCAGAGTCTACGGGGACATCACTGCAGAGATCGATTCTGACAAGGACCTGGCGCTGATGTTGCGGGAGATCAACAAGCAGGGAGCCAGCCTGGGAACGCTGCTGCCACTTTATCCAGAGGAGATGCTGGTACGTTTCAACTCGAACTGGCCGATCAGCGAGGTGAACAAGCTGCTGATGACCCTGAAAGACAATGACCAAAGCTGGTGTGAAGTCTTTTTCGAGTATCTGATCTATGTCATGGGCAGAAAAGGGAAAGGCGGCGGGTAATCGCCGTGCGGCCTCTGTGCAAGTTTTGATATAATGCGCGCTTTGCAGAGGATGGTTCCCATGCGTATCGTACAAAAAGCCCTCACTTTCGACGATGTATTGCTGCTTCCGGCGCATTCCAACGTCCTGCCGCGCGACGTCAGTCTGCGCTCCCAGCTCACCCGCAATATCACCCTGAACATTCCGCTGCTGTCTGCGGCGATGGATACCGTCACCGAGGCGCGTCTGGCTATAGCACTGGCGCAGGAGGGCGGCATCGGCATCGTGCACAAGAACATGACGGCCAGAGAGCAGGCCGCGCAAGTCGCCAAGGTCAAGCGTTTCGAGAGCGGCGTGGTGAAGGATCCGATCACCATCGCGCCGAACATGACCGTGCGCGACGTGCTCAATCTGACCCGTCAGCACAAGATCTCCGGCCTGCCGGTGCTGGAAGGTAAGAAGGTGGTCGGCATCGTGACCAATCGCGACCTGCGTTTCGAGAGCAATCTCGACCAGTCCATCACCAACATCATGACGCCGCGCGATCGGCTCATCGTGGTCAAGGAAAACGCCAACCGCGACGAAGCGCGTAACCTTATGCACAAGCACCGTATTGAGCGCGTGCTGGTCGTAAACGATGCGTTCGAATTGTGCGGACTCATCACGGTGAAAGACATCCTCAAATCAAGCGAACATCCGTTGGCCTGCAAGGACGAGCTGGGTCGTTTGCGGGTCGGCGCCGCAGTCGGCGTGGGCGAGGGCACGGAAGAGCGCGTGGCATTGCTGGTCGAAGCAGGTGTGGACGTGCTGGTGGTGGATACCGCGCACGGCCATTCACAAGGCGTGTTGAGCCGTGTGCAATGGGTCAAGAAGAACTTCCCCAAGGTCGAGGTGATCGGCGGCAATATTGCCACCGCTGCTGCGGCCAGGGCACTGGTCGATCATGGCGCCGATGGCGTCAAGGTCGGTATCGGTCCCGGCTCCATTTGCACTACACGCATGGTTGCGGGTGTCGGTGTACCGCAGATATCGGCCATCCAGAATGTGGCGGACGCCCTGGCGGACACGGATGTGCCATTGATCGCGGATGGCGGCGTACGTTTCTCGGGAGATATCGCCAAGGCTATCGCAGCCGGTGCCCATGCCGTGATGCTGGGAGGCCTGTTTGCCGGAACAGAGGAAGCTCCCGGCGAGATCGAGTTGTATCAGGGGCGGTCATACAAATCCTATCGCGGCATGGGAAGCCTGGGCGCGATGCAGCAAGGCTCCAGTGACCGTTACTTCCAGGAGAACGAAGGCAATCAGGACAAGCTGGTGCCGGAAGGCGTGGAAGGCCGCGTCCCTTACAAGGGCAGTGCACTGGCGGTGATCCACCAGTTGCTCGGCGGTCTGCGCGCCAGCATGGGTTACCTGGGTTGTCCCGATATTCCCACAGTGCATGCGAAAGCCGAATTCGTGGAGATCACGTCGGCAGGTATCCGCGAATCACATGTGCACGATGTACAGATCACCAAAGAAGCTCCGAATTACCATATCGACTAGAGGATTTAGGAGTTGGGATTTAGGATTGAGCCAAATCTCTCCTAAATCCTCATTCCAAATTCCAAAATCCTAAGAAGCCATGCACAAAAAAATCCTCATTCTCGATTTCGGTTCCCAATACACCCAGCTCATCGCCCGCAGGGTGCGCGAGACCCATGTCTATTGCGAGCTGCACCCATGGGACATGACCGAAGCGGACATCAGGGCCTTCGATCCAGCCGGCATCATCCTGTCCGGCGGGCCGAATTCCGTGTATGAAGAAGAGACCCCCAAGGCACCGGACGTGGTGTTCGAGCTGGGCGTGCCGGTGTTCGGTATCTGTTACGGCATGCAGACCATGGCTGCGCAACTCGGCGGCAAGGTCGAGAGCGGCAAGGTACGCGAGTTCGGCTATGCCGAGATCCGCGCACAGGGGCACTCCAAGCTGTTCAATGGCATCCAGGACAAGACCAACGCAGCAGGCCACGGCCTGCTCGATGTATGGATGAGCCACGGCGACAAGGTGACGGCACTGCCGCCCGGTTTCTCGGTGATCGCTTCCAACGAGGCCACACCTTTCGCTGCGATGGCGGACGAGTCGCGTCGCTACTATGCGGTGCAGTTCCATCCGGAAGTCACGCATACCTATCAGGGCAAGGCCATCATCGGCCGCTTCGTGCACGACATCTGCGGTTGCGGCCAGGATTGGAACATGCCGGACTACATCGCCGAAGCGGTGGCGAAGATCAAGGCGCAGGTTGGCAGCGAAGAGGTCATCCTTGGCCTGTCCGGTGGAGTGGACTCGTCCGTGGCGGCGGCGCTGATCCACCGCGCCATCGGCGACCAGCTCACTTGTGTATTTGTTGACAACGGCCTGCTGCGCCTGAACGAAGGCGCGCAGGTGATGGAAACGTTTGCGAAGAACCTGCACATGAAGGTCATCCATGTCGATGCCAGCAGCGAATTCATGAAGCACTTGGCCGGGGTCAGCGATCCCGAGCAGAAACGCAAGATCATCGGTCGCGAGTTCGTCGAAGTGTTCCAGCGCGAATCGGCCAAGCTGAAGCAGGCCAAATGGCTGGCGCAGGGCACCATCTATCCGGATGTGATCGAATCGGCCAGCGCCAAGACGAAGAAGGCGCACACCATCAAGTCACACCATAACGTCGGCGGTCTGCCGGAATCCATGCACCTCAAGCTGCTGGAGCCGTTGCGCGAACTGTTCAAGGACGAAGTGCGCGAACTCGGTGTGGCGCTGGGGTTGCCGGCTGACATGGTGTACCGCCATCCGTTCCCCGGACCCGGTCTGGGCGTGCGCATCCTCGGCGAGGTGAAGCGCGAGTATGCGGAGTTGCTGCGCCGCGCCGATGCCATCTTCATCGAAGAATTGCGCAACACCAGGGATGCCGACGGCAAGAGCTGGTACGACAAGACCTCGCAGGCATTCACCGTGTTCCTGCCGGTGAAATCTGTCGGCGTGATGGGCGACGGGCGTACCTACGAATGGGTGGTGTCGTTGCGTGCGGTGCAGACGCAGGACTTCATGACCGCGCACTGGGCGCACCTGCCCTATGAGTTGCTGGGCAAGGTCTCCAACCGCATCATCAACGAAGTGCGCGGCATCAACCGGGTGGTCTACGACATTTCCGGCAAGCCGCCAGCCACTATCGAGTGGGAGTAAGAAAGATGGTTCTTGCGGCATGGGTGAGTAGCTGATGTCTGGCATGCATCCATACGCAGTCTATCGTTGGACGGATGTCCCCAGACTGTCCTGGCTGGCGCTGCTGTATGCGCTGCTTATCCTGCTCGTACTTTCCAATTTGACCACCGAAGCAAAGATATCCCCTGTCTGGCTGCCAAGCGGAGTTGGGCTCGCAGCACTGATTGCTGGCGGCAGAAAATATTGGCCGGGCATCTTTATCGGAGCGCTGGCGGCTTATCTGGTGATATGGCGTTCTGTCCCACTCTCGTTCTTTATCGCTTCAAGCAATGTACTTGAGGCGCTGACAGCCGTCTGGCTCCTTTCCCTGATCAAGACTTTCGATTCCGGATTCAAACAGCCGCGAGATTATTTATGGTTGATCTTTGCAGGCTCCATCGCTGCCATGTTGGCGGCGACGATAGGGGTGGTCACGCTGGTGTTTGCGAATGTCCTGCCGATTGCGGATATTTTCCATGCCTGGGGGTATTGGGTGATGGGCAATCTGCTCGGGATCGCACTGGGCACCCCGTTCCTGCTGATCTGGCGCAAGCAGCCGAGCAGGTGGATCAATAAAGAGCAGAGCAGATGGCTGGAGTTGTCGCTATTCGCAGTGCTGGCATTCCTGACCAGCCTGGTTGCTTTCCATGGCTGGACGTCGTCATCGTTTGAAGATATCCCCTTGGGATACTTGATGTACCTGTTCGTCACTTGGGCGGCGATCCGTCTGGGAAGACATGGAGTGACGCTGGTGCTGCTCTTGACCGCGGTACAGGGGGTGCTGGGTGCGCTCGACGGAGTGGGTTTTTTCGCCGGTGACATCCATAGCGGACTGGCGAATTTCTGGCTATACATGATCAGCCTGAGCCTGGTCGGTGTCGTGCTGGAGTCGACCATCCGGCAGCATCGTCGCGATGGAGATGCCTTGCGCGAGAGTGAATCCAGACTGCATGCGATACTGGACCATGCCCCGGTCGGCATCTGGCTGGTGGGCAAGGATGGCCGCTATCAGTTTGTGAACAAGCGGTTCTGCGATGCGACCGGCATTCCGGAAAGCGCGTTTCTCGCCACTACGCATCTTCCCGATCTTATGGGTGAGCAGATCGCGGCAGCTTGCCTTGCTTCCGATCAGGCCTGCCTGTCGCAGGATGAGCCCTATGTTTCAGTCGAAACGCTTCCTTTAGTCGACGGAAAGTTGCACCAGCTGGAGGTCACCAAGGCACAGTTGCGCGACAGCAATGGCGAAGTGATCGGTGCCATCGGGATTTCCGTGGATGTCACCGGGCGCAACCAGGCCGAAGAGGCATTGCGCGAGAGCGAGGCGCGCTGGAGCTTTGCGCTGGAGGGCGGTGGCGACTGCGTCTGGGACTGGAACGTGTCGAACAACGAGGTTTCGCTGTCGAAAGGCGGCAAGGGCATGTTCGGTTTTGCCGACGATGAGATCGGCAACGACATGTCGGAATGGAACGCCCGCGTCCACCCGGAAGATATCTCGCGGCTGCTGTCCAGGATCAGCGATTTCTTCCACTCGAAAGCAGACAGGTTTTCCGCCGAGTATCGGGTGCGCTGCAAGGATGACAGCTGGAAGTGGATTTTGACGCGCGGCATGGTGGCGCACCGTTCTACCGATGGCAGGGTGACGCGCATGATCGGCACACACACCGACCTTTCCGAACGCAAGCTGGCCGAGGAAACCATACGGCGTCAGGCTAATTACGATTCGCTTACCCAGTTGCCCAACCGGCGCCTGTTCCGCGACCGGCTGGAGCAGACGATCCGGCTGGCAAAGCGCGATCAATCTTCGTTCGCACTCATGCTCATTGACCTCGACCACTTCAAGGAGGTCAACGACACCATGGGGCACGATGCCGGGGATTTCCTGCTGGTGGATGCTGCCCAACGCATTCAACATTGCGTGCGCGAATCCGATACGGTTGCACGCATGGGAGGGGACGAGTTCGTGGTCATCCTGCCCGATGTCAACGACCCGGACAACATTGAACGCATCGCCCAGAACATCATCACCAAACTGGCTGCGCCATTCGTATTGGGCGAAGAGAAGGCCTTCATCTCGGCCAGCATCGGGATCACTTTGTATCCCTCTGACGCAGACAGCATGGAGACCTTGCTGAAGAATGCCGACCAGGCGATGTATGTAGCCAAGCACCTTGGACGTAACCGCATGAGCTACTTCACGCCCGTATTGCAGGAGAATGCACAAAAACGGATGCGGCTGGTCAACGATCTGCGTGATGCTTTGTCTTCCAACCAGTTACGTGTGTTTTACCAGCCTATCGTCGAACTGGCGACCGGGGATATCCATAAAGCCGAAGCGCTGATCCGCTGGCTGCATCCTACGCGTGGCATGGTCAGCCCTTCCGAGTTCATCCCGCTGGCGGAAGAGACCGGCATGATCATCGAGATCGGCGACTGGGTGTTGCGGCAAGCGATGCACCAGGTGAAGCGCCTGCAGGCGAGCCACCATAAAGGATTCCAGATCAGCGTCAACAAGTCTCCGGTACAGTTCCACAACGACAATCCGCTGAAGGCTGCGGAATGGCTTGGCGAACTGGAACAGAACGGATTGCTGGCGAGCAGTCTGGTGGTCGAGATCACCGAAGGCGTGTTGCTGGATGACGATGGCAATGTCAAGGACAGGTTGCTGGCCTCGCGCGATGCGGGCATCCAGGTGGCGATAGACGACTTTGGAACAGGATATTCCTCGCTGGCATACCTGAAAAAATTCGACATCGATTACCTGAAGATCGACCAGACCTTCGTCAACAACCTGGGTAACCAGTCCGACGATATGGCCCTGTGCGAGGCGATCATCGTCATGGCGCACAAGTTGGGCCTGAAGGTCATCGCAGAAGGAGTCGAGACGGAGCAGCAGCGCGATCTCCTGAAGCAGGCGGGCTGCGATTATGCTCAAGGCTTCCTGTTTTCAAAGGCCATTCCGGCAGAGGAGCTGGAAGATTTGTTGCGTCAAAACGCGCAGCGGTAATGGATTCATATATCTCCAGCGTATCTTCAGCGAATCCCTAGTATCCCGTTTATATATTTTGATAGAATCCGCCCCGTCGGAGGAGAGTGAACTAATAAAAATTATTCGCCACGGATGTCCGCAAGGGGGTCTGCAAAGCGTGCAAAGCATACGATCATAACGAGCATCAGACTCGCCGATTGGACGCTTGATTGAAGTTTGATCTGTAGCACGAGCGAAATTCGTGCCCTAAGGGGGGGTTATGGATTTCAAAGTTGTTGGTTTTATTGCATCTGCTGCCGGACGATCGTCTGGCAGATCGGTCTTTCAGCTTTCATCAGAAAATGGGCTATTCCATTTCATTCTTACGTCGTTCCTGGCATTGCAGTTTGGGGTATTCCCTTGTTCGTTGGCGCAGGCAGCAGGAGATGCATCAAGAGGACAGTACAACTGGGAATACACCTGCCAACACTGTCATGGAGATCCCCAGACGAACAAGAATGCGGCATTCTCGGACTATGACACCACGGCGAACAGTCTGGCGGTATATGCCAGCGATCCAGCTGCCATAACGAAAGCCGCCAATGCTGGGTACACGATTCCGGATGGCAACACCAACGACAAGGTAGAACCCGGACACAGTACGAATGAGCCGATGGGGACTTGGGCGGGCATGGCGCCGAATCGGCTGGGGCTGGGAACCACGCCGACCCAGTACGCGATCGATTTCTCAGCATACTTCGCCACATTCTTCAGGGTACCGGCAGCACCGGCCATAGGAGCCGCCACAGCAGGAAATGGCCAGGCATCGGTGACCTTCACTGCGCCCAAAAGCGACCTGACCGTCACCGGCTATACCGTGACTTCGAATCCAGGGGGAATCACGGCTACAGGATCGGTGAGTCCTATCGTCGTTTCGGGCCTGAACAACGGCACCACCTATACGTTTGCCGTGGCTGCGACCAGCAATGCAGGAACGGGACCAGCCTCTTCTTCAAGCAACTCGATAGTACCGGCCGCGACTTTTGCGGTACAGACGAAAGCTGCCGGAGCCACGGTAACCTTGCAGGCTGCCAATGTTCCAACTGCAAAAGCCGTCCCGCCCGTTGCTGCCGCACAACCAGTCGTACCAACAACACAGATCGCTGCACATTCAATTGCAGCTACTCACGCGGCCGCAACCATTTCAGCGGGCAGCCAACCTGTAACTGCTCCATTGCCCGTCAATAACGCAGTCAAGTCTTCGGCTTTGGTTACTCCGGTCATCAGATTCGCAAGGGCTGGGAACGCACAGGCCCGCGTGTTTTTCGATATGCCTGCTGGTACTGGTGCCACGGAATATACGGTGACCGTCTTATCCAAAGGAGTTCCTGCAGGCATCACAGCCAAAGGAACGAGCAGTCCGGTCACGGTATCAGGGCTGAGCAATGGCACCGACTACACGTTCACGGTCACCGCCCACGGTAGTGCCGGAACGAGCCAGCCATCCCCGCCTAGCAACAGGGTCACGCCTTTGCGCATACTGGGGGATTGACATGATGACCGTGCGCAACTATTTCCTGCCGACCGTCACGTTGATATTGGGACTTTTGTCGAATTTATCTGCGTTCGCGGCAGCTCCGCCCACCGGCGTGCATGTGGGTTTCACGGCGGCCACCGGCAGTTCGGACTTCACGGGTGCGACAGGCGGGTGTACCGGTTGTCACACTGCACCTACTGCGGCGCTCGCCGCCTCGGTCTACCAGACATACGCCGCCGCAGCCACCAGCAACACCACCTACAGAACGTACAGCGCCTCGTCTACCCTGATCGGCACGAATGCCAACACTTTCGGCACGCCAGGCGGCATGCCTGCGGCGAATATCACTTTCGCCGCCAATGCCACGAACTCGGGCAACATGTCGGCATATTTCGCCTCGTTCCAGACGCCCGTGCTGGCGGCTCCCGCAGCCATCACCCTCACGCACGGGCAAGTCTATAGCCCCGGCTACCAGATCGTTGCCGCCGCTGGGCAGGATTTTCTGGTGGACACCACCACCTACACCGGTACCAGCTTACCGCCGGGCATCACTGTCAACCTGAATAGCGGCGTGGTGTCTGGTACGGCGCCCGCACCCGCGACGCCAACCGTTTACAACGCGACGATCACCGCGACCAACGCTTCGGCCAGCCCTACCGGCGGCAGCGCCTCCTTCACCATAGGCGTGAATGCGGGCCAGACCATCGCAGGCACGGCGCCGGCCTCGGTCGCCATGGGCACTAGCGGCAGTTTCGGCGTCACCGGCGGCGGCTCAGGAAATGCGATCACCGTGACCAATACTTCCGCTGCGGGCATCTGCAATGTCGCCATTTCCGTGAATACGGGCGCATCGGCAACAGTCACCATCACGCCCGTGGGCGTGGGCGCCTGCACCTACACGCTTAACCAGGCGGGCACCACGGTGGCCGCGGGCGCAGCCGGCTGGGATGCCGCAACCGCAGCACCTTACAGCACCACCATCGCGCAAGGTACACAGACAGTCACGACGTGGACTGCGCCGGCCTTGCCGTTCTATGCCAACAATGCAACCGCTACCGTAGGCGCCACGCTGAATTCAGGCCTGACTGCCACGCTGTCTTCGCAGACGACTTCCGTGTGCACGGTGGCGGGCACGACCGTCACCGGCATCGCTGCGGGAACCTGCACCATAACGGCAGCCCAGGCGGGCAATACCAACTGGCTGACGCTCACGGCCGGTGGTCAAACCACCTCGTTTGCCGTGAGCCTTGCTTCGCAGACCATAACAATGCCCGTGCCCTCTGTGGTGGTGGGGGGGGGCGCCGTTGCGATCTCGCCCACGGCTCCTTCCGGTCTTGCAGTCACTTTGTCCAATACCACCACATCGCAATGTACGTTGGCGGGATCGCCTGGCGCCTACACGCTCACCGGTCTGCACGCAGGCACCAACAATTGCGTATTGAACGCGACCGTGGCTGGCAATACGCAATATGCTGCCGTCACCACGCCACAGGCACTGAATGTCTCGATCGGGCTGGGTACACAAACCATCTCGGCAGGCACCGTGCCAACAGTGGCCACCGGCGGTACAGGACAATTGAACCCGACTTCCAATACGGCGAACCCCATTTTGTATTCCACCAGCACCGGATCTGTTTGCTCGGTTTCAGCCTCGGGCTTGGTTACTGCCGCCGCATCAACGGGCGGGCAGACCTGCACCATACTGCTCGACCAGAATGCGACGACCGACTACAACGCAGCAACACAAGTGGCGGTCAACATCACAGTTGGTTTGTATGGACAGACCATCACGCTTGGTACGGTTACCGCAGTTTACTACCAGCCTGCGGGGACAACTTACGGTACCGGGACCATTTCAGCCACGGCGAGCAATTCGGCCACACCTGCTACAGCATCTCCCTCCGTGACCTTCACATCGAACACGCCTGCTACATGTTCCGTGGGCCTGACGACTGGAGTCATTACCGGACTGGCTGGAGGAACGAATAACTGTACCATCGTCGGCAACGTGGCAGGCGTGACTGGTGTGTTGAATCCGGCAACGCTCACTTTCCCCTCGATCTCCATATTGCAGACAGGACAGACGTTGGGTTTCGGCGCTGCGCCATCCATTAGCGTTGGTACCACTGCAAACGCCAGCGCTACTTCTACTTCTGCTGCGAACACGGCTACAGGATTGGCTGTGACCTACGGCACGAGCAGTGCCAGCACGATCTGCACAGTGAACGCATCTTCAGGTGCCGTCACCGGCACTGGCGTCGGAACCTGCGTGGTCACTGCCGATCAGGCGGGCAACGCGAATTATTCTGCTGCCCCCCGGGTGACCCAGAACGTGTCCATCACCATCGGTAGCCAGACTCTGGTATGGGGCGCTGCACCGACCGTGAGTTACCAGGGAACGGGTTCGGTCAGCGCGACTTCGCAAGTCACCTCCAACTCCACTCCGACGCTGTTGCCGGTCACATACTCGTCGCTAACGCCGACGATCTGTTCCGTGGTGAGCAACACCGGCGTGATTACCGGCCTAGCCGGTGGCACCTGCACCATTGCGGCCAACCAGTCTGGTACAGCCAATTACAGCCCGGCTACGCAAGTCACCCAATCATTTGCCATCAATCCGATCGCGCAGAGCATCAACATGACGGCGGTGACAGGTTTGGTGGTGGGAGGCACAGTTACTTTAAGTTCGACAACAACGTCAGGACTTGCAGTTACCTATAGTTCCGCAACGACCGGTATTTGTACTGTTAGCGGCAATGTCGTCACCGGTGTGGCGGTGGGTACTTGTACCATCAATGCCAACCAGGCAGGTGACACCAATTACCAGGCTGCTACGCAGGCATCCCAGAACGTTACCGTTGGACAAGGTAACCAGACAATCACTTTCGGCACTGCGCCAGCGGTGAATGTGGGGGGCACAGGTACCGTGAGCGCCACTGCATCGTCTGGCCTGGCTGTAACTTTCACCAGCCTGACCTCAAGCGTATGCACGGTGACAGCAGGTACGACTGTTAATGGCGTGACCACAGGTACCTGTACCATTGCAGCGAACCAGGCTGGCAATGCAAACTGGACTACGGCGGCACAAGTCACGCAGACCTTCTCGATCACTTACCTGCCACCCACAGCTGGCGCGGCAAGCCTGACGGCCCAACTCAACACGGCCGCAACACTTGATCTGGCACCGTTCATTACAGGCATAGGGGTCACCGGTGTCAGCATCTCGGTGCAGCCTGCACATGGCACGATAAGCGTGTCCGGGACCAGGGTGACCTACACACCCAACTCGAATTATTTCGGTTCGGACAGCTTCAAATATCTTGCTTACAACGCTGGAGGAGTATCGCCAGCCGCCGCCGCAGTGAGTGTGACGGTTTCCGGTCGTCCCGATCCAACCAAGGATGCACACGTGACCGGACTGGTCGATATCCAGACGGCCACCGTCAAACGTTTTGGCATGGCACAAGTGTTCAATTTCCAGCAACGCCTGGAATCGCGCCATCATGCGGCTTACTATCCGATGGCCAGTGCATCTCCTGCAGGCACGGGAAGCCCAATAGGCCCTGCAGATTCCGGACCTCCTCCTGCGCCCGCCGGGGGGGCGGCTCCCGGTCAGACGCAAAACTATTTCAACAGTTGGCAACCGGGCACCGTACTGGCTTATGCGAACGACCCTCAGACACTGATGCTTGCGCCGGATCGGCTGAACAGCGGAGGAAACAATTCCAGCCCGCTGTTCGGTACATTGATGAGTGCTGTCACGGGAGCAATAACGACTTCGAGTTTGAATCTGGGAGCGATCTCCAATGCGGTCGGCTCGGCGCAGGACGAATCGTTCAGCAGGCTTGATATCTGGGCTGCAGGCAACCTGCGTTTCGGAACGACGACACAAGACGGCGTGAATACGCAATTCAGCACGGACGGCATCAGCGTCGGTGTCGACAAGCGGATGGACCGGAAGCTGACCGTCGGCATGGGCATGGGCTATGCGCGCGACAACAGCAGCATCGGCACGGACGGTACGAACAGCACTTCCAGCGGCAACAGCGTTGCCGGTTATGCCAGCTACCAGATGGATTCGGGTAACTTCCTCGATGGCTTGCTGGGATACGGCAAGGTGAATTTCAACACCAATCGCTATGTGGCTGCGGTGAACGATTTTGCCCGGGCCTCGCGCACCGGCGACCAGATATTCGGTTCTGTATCGTTCGGTTACGAGTACCACAAGGAAGGGTTGTTGTGGTCGCCGTATGGCCGCTTCGATTTCGATTTCGACCGGCTGAATGCGGGAACGGAAAGCGGGGCGGGCATCAATGCGCTGAGCTATGCCAGCCAGAACATGCGCACCTCGCATCTCACCTTCGGCATGCGCGGCGAGTCTGTCCATCAGACCACTTTCGGCGTGGTACAGCCACATGCTCGCTTCGAATATCAGCACGGCCTGGAAACGAATGGACAGACTTCCGTTTCCTATGCCGATCTGCTGGGAGTGCAGTACTCGATCGCTGGAACTTCGCAAAATACCAATGCCGTCGTCCTTGGCCTGGGCAGTGATTTCCTGCTGAGCGACAAGTTGAAGCTTTCTTTCGACTACCAGCGCTTGCGTTCGAGCGGATTCGAGAACTATCAGTCGATCAACTTCCGTCTCACCAAAACGCTCAGCGGCAAAAACGATCTTGCCGAACTGCTGGATGAAAGTTACAACGCATCGCTCGAACATCCTTCCGGACTGCTCGTTGCAGCCGGATTTGCTTACGACGACAACGTCAGTCGCGCCAGCGAGGTGCTGGACAAGCTATCGGATACCATCTACAGCCTGACAGTGAGCAAAGGCCTGGTGTTCGCCGTCTCGCGGCACACTAGGCTGACGGTGAGCGGATTCATGGATGTCGAGAAATTCCGCAATTACGCAGGACTCGGACATGTCTCGGGCGGCATGCAGGGCGAATACATGTATCGCAGCTCGGGCGAGTTCGGCGCACCCACCTACGGCATCTTCGCACGCTTCGAGGCCGATCAGTATGAATCCACCTTGCGCGACGGGACGCACAGCTCCGCGGGCCTGACCCTGCGCAAGCCGCTAACCGACCGCATCGATCTCTTCGCCTCGGTGGCTGAAAATGCGCATACAGGCAAGAGCGATGTGTTCAATACGCGGGATGTATCGGGACGCATGAATTTCGACTATGCACTGGCTGTCGGGCAGACGATCTACCTGACCGGAGAGTACCGAAAGGGCGACATCATCTCTTCCGGGCTGCCCTCGCTGAAGATACTGGATATCGCAACCGTCTTCGTACGCGACGATGCATTTGCCTCGGCGGGATTCTTTGATTACCGGATGAAAGGGCGAACCGTGCTGTTCACCCTGGGCTATAACATCGGCTTCGGCAACAAGGATTCCGCGGATATCTCCTGGCGTCGAGTGCAATCGACGCCGGACATGACGCCGGCTTATGCGTCGCCGCTCAACTATACAGTCAACCAGCTCGCCATCGTTTATCTGATGGCATTCTAGGAACGACCATGAACTACAGATCTTTTCAAATCGGTGTTGTCAGATTATTCCAGGTTGCAGTTGGTGCAGTTGTGCTATCACTTCTGCTGGCCTCTTGCGGCGGAGGTGGCAGTGGGGCTGGCGATACATATCCGGCTGCGACGTTGGGAGGGGTTGTTGCGGTGTCCGGGCCCGACAGTTTCCTGTTGTATCCCAATCCGCAGAGCTCTCCCGCCATCGATTCGCAGGCCTATGCTCAAGCGTATTACGCAGCCATCGATCCGACCAATGCAAAAGATACGCTGGTAAAGTGGAAAGCGGCGAACGGGTTCGGCAGCGGCACTGGCATGGAAGTTCAGGCGGTTTTCGGAGACGTGCGCGATCTGGGGTATGGCCGTTATGTGACGGCAAGAAAGAACACCGATGGCACCATCGCGTTCTATGTCGATAACTACTTGGTCTGGTCCGCAGCCGGCTATGGCTATTCAAGTCTGAATCTGGATGCGGCAGTTGCACGCGACCAGCGCTGGTATATCGGCACCAATGCCATCGAATTCAGTCCCGGTCCTGCTGGTGGGGCACCGTTCGCCAAATATTTCACTTTCGATCCGGTCACCGGAGCAAGGCTGCTTGCGGCTAATCTGGATGGGCGCGGAAACAAGGCCATGCCGGGGATCTGCACCGGCTGCCATGGTGGCCGCGGCGATCCATTGACGCCGCCCGATGCATTTGGAAATCAGCTGTTCGCAGTTGTAGGGAATCCTGCGAGCGGGGTGCGCGGTGACCTGAAGGGCAAGCTGCACTTCTTCGAGCCGGATACGTTCAGTTTTTCTACGCTGGCTGGCAAGACCCGTCCGGACCAGGAAGCAGCCATCAAGACATTGAACCAGTGGGTACTGTGTACCTATCCGTTGCCGACTTCGAGTGTGGTACCAACGGGTTATGCGGAAGATACCTGCCGTAACGTTGCAACGCTCGATGAATGGCAGGGCGGTGCGGCGGATATCGTCAAGGCAGCGTATGGCGGTAACGGTCTTCCGAATCCCGCCTATGCCGATAATTATGTCCCTGCCTCGTGGGTGGCTGCGGGACAGACGACGCTGTATCAGAACGTGGTGCAGCCTGCGTGCCGCATGTGTCATATCCTGCGCGGCATCGGGCAGCAGTCGGATGCCGATTTCTCCAACTTTACGGCCTTTCAGACTTCGGCCGATCGCATCATGGAGCATGTGATCGAGCGCGGAAACATGCCTTTGACCAAAGTCCTGTACGGCAGATACTGGTCGACGCCAAGCATGTACAACACCATGAACACCTTCTTGCAGAACGAGGGTTACACAGTGCTTGATGCTGCGAGCGCGCCATTGCTGCCGGGCCGTCCTATCGCCGATGCCGGACTGAATCGCACCGTGTCGACCGGGGCGACCACCTTGTCCGCTGCAGGCAGCATGTATGCCGATACATTCAGCTGGTCGATCGTTTCCAATCCGGGAAGTGCAGCGACATTGAGCGTGGCGACGGGAGTGCAGACGACATTCAATGCAACGGCGAACGGTACTTACGGAGTACAGCTGGTGGCAAGCAAAGGTACAGTCCAAAGCGTTCCGGTCGTATTGACCCTCGTGGTGAACAGTGCATTGACACCGGCGCCTGCAGCGATACGTTTTTCGGATATCAAGGCTGTGCTGCAGGCGGCGGGGGCGGGAAAGTGCATCACTTGCCACACTCCTGCACCTGCGGGCAATTTGCCGCCTTCACCGATCATCTATGCCAATGTAGATCGAAACGGGGATGGGCTTGTAGACGCGACAGACGATCTATGGCTCTACACCGAAGTACGCGGGCGTATCAATTTTTCCGACATATCGGGGAGCCCGCTGTTGCGCAAGCCTTCAGGGCACCATCACAATGGCGGAGTTCAAAGCGGATTCGGGGACCAGGTAAATAAGATTTCTGCAGACAAATTGCAGCCCGGCGATCCGCTTCGCGCAAATTACGATCTGTTCCTGAACTGGATATCGAACGGGGCACCGTACTGATGCGGTTTTATTAAGTGATCAAACTATAAGGAGTTCAAATGAGTCGATTCGATGAAGCAGATGATCCTCGCCGCAGGGTGCTGATCAAGGCGTTGGCTGCGGGTGCGTTTTCCGCTGCACTGACAGACAGGGCCGCACTCGCCGCCAGCATCTTTGGTACGCCGCCGAGCAAGCTGCCTGCGGGGCAATCCATCTACCGCATCAATGGTACGGCGAAAGTGAATGGCCAAGAGGCGAATCTTTCGACCATCATCAAACCCAACGACACGGTCGAAACCGGGCCCAAAAGCGAGATCGTGTTCGTGGTGGGAGGCACCTCCATGCTCATGCGCGAGAACAGCCATCTGACGCTGGAAGGCAAAGAGGAGGGGCTGGCTTCCTATCTCATCCAGGGATTCCGCATGCTTACCGGAAAGCTGCTTACCGTCTCGCGCAGCAATGGCACTCAGATTCGCACATCGACTGCGACCATCGGTATCCGTGGAACGGGTTATTACATCGAATCGGACCCGGAGCAGACTTATTTCTGCACTTGTTACGGCCTGACCGATGTGGAAGCGAATGATGACCCGACCAGCAGGGATACGGTGGCGTCGAAACATCACGACAAGCCCCTGTACATACTGGCTGGACAGCAACCCGGACAGAACATCCGCCGTGCGAGCTTCATCAACCACACTGACCAGGAGTTGATGCTCATCGAGACTCTGGTTGGACGAACTCCGCCATGGGTCTTTGCCGGGGATCAATACACCGCACCGCGCCGCGATTATTGATCGCAGAACACGACACGCTCATCCTGCCTGCAGGGATGGGTGTGCTGCCGGCAATCTCCTGCTTCTCAAAATAGCCTGTTTTTCTGCCTTTATTCCACGCTTCAACCAAAGTTCTACCTGTTACTTTAGCGTCGAACCGATGCCCTTGGCATCCCAAAGTGAAAGAGGTGGAACATGTCTGCACTGAAAAACATCCGCTTGGTTTCTTCCCGTGGCGAAGAAAATCCCGTCGAGTCGGAAGCGATACTCGAATCGCGCGGGCGCATCGAAGCAGAGATCGAAGCGCAGCTGGCGGTGCAGGCTCGTGCCCGTGCCGAAGCGCATGCGCGGGCCATATTGCAGGGCAAGGTGCGCCAGGAAAGCGAACTGACCGAACAGATCGAAGCTCGTACCCGTGCCGAATCCGAATTGGCCGGTGAAGTGCAAGCGCGCCACGATCACGAACGCGAGCTGGCGGCAGTGTTGCATACCAAGAAGAAGGCCGAAGAACGTCTTACTGACGCCGTGCGCGAAAAACTGGAAGCAGAGCGACAGGCCCAAGCCGAGCTGGAACAGAAATTGGCTGCTGAAAAGCGCCTTCGTAACGAACTGGAGCGGCAGGCGCAACTGGATCGCGAGGCGGCATTGCTTGCCCAGGAAAAGGCCCGCACCGAAGAAACGTTGACGCAATCCGTGCAGAACAAGCTCAAGGCCGAAAAAGAGGCGCTGGCGATGGTCAATGCCAAGCTTGCCGCCGAGAACTCGGCGCAGGATGCGATGAATGCGCGCGTCCGCGCCGAAATGCTGGCACTGGCCGAGACTCAGGCCAGGGTGGCGGCGGAACTGGATGCCGAGCGTGCCGCGATGGCAAGGGCAGATGAAGAGCGCAAGGCCGCCGAAGAAGTCGAGCTGCGCATCAAGATCGAACAACAAGCCCAGGCCGAAGCATCGGCACGGGTGCAAGCCGAATTGAAAGCTGCCGAGATCGCCCAAAAGGCCGTCGAGGCAGAACAGGAAGAAAGACTTGCCGCAGAAAGGAAACTGCAAGCCGAACAGGAGATGCTGAAGCTGCTGGAATCTCGCGTGGAAGCTGAACAGCTGGCAATCAGGGAACGTGAAGAGGCGAACGCCGTATTGAAGCAGATCGAGCTGGAAGCGCGCGATCTGTTGGCGGTAGAGGAACAAGCCAAGCGTGCCGCCGAGGTCAAGCTGCAGGCGGAGCGGGAATTGACGGTGATGGCACAGCACCGTGCCGAAGTCGATATGCGCGCTTCGCAAGCCATCGAGTTGCAGGTTCATGCCGAAGCGGAAGCGATAGAGCAGGCCAACCGACGCTACGAGATGGCGGAATGCGCCAGAAGCATCGCCGAAGGCAAGGTCGAGCTGGAAACCGAACTGTTTGCAGCAGAACAGGCGCAAGCCAAGGCCGATGAACTGGCAACCTATGAACTGCAAAAGAAGCTGGATGCGATCAACGCCGCTTTGCCCCTGGCCGAACAGCGCGCGCAACTGATGGTGGAAGAATGTCTTGCGGCAGAAGAAAAGCTGGCTGCGGAAAAAGCAGCCATTGCCACAATGCTGCAACGCGTCGAAGCCGACCGCCGCGCCGCCGAAGCCGATAGACAACGCCAGGAACTGGAAGAGGAAGCTATCCGTGTAGCCGAAGCAAAGGTGCTTGCCGAGAACGAGGCCATCGAGAAGATCACCTCCCGCATGGATGCTGACTTGCGTGCCATCGAAGCCGACAACGAGCGCATCGCTGCCGAAGTTCGCGCCGAAGAGGCCGCTGTTGCCAGGCAGGCATTGGCGGAAGAGAACATCGCGGCAGCCAGAGCGAAAGAAGAGATCGAGATGCGCGCACTCAATATGGCGAAGTTGAAGGCCGAATCACTGGCACGCGCCATCAAGGCCGAAGAGGAAACCATGCAGGCGGAAGCTGCTGCCGTCATGCAGGCACGCCAGCGCTTTGCTGCGGCTGAGGAGACCCGGCGTCGTATCGAGGAGCGCGAACGCGCGGAGACAGCGCAGCTGTTGCTGGATCAGCAGAACAGGGACGCGGAAGAGCGTGCGGCATCAGAACGAGTGGCTGCCGTAGTGCGCCAGCGCATAGCCGTAGCCGAAGAGACCAGACTGCTCATTGAGGAACGTGAGCGTGAAGAGACTGCCAGGCTGGAACTTGAGCAACATAACCAGGCATTGGAGCAGGAGTATCTGTCATTGGCCCAACAGAACCGGGAAGCCGAGGAAAGATTCCGTGCCACCTGCAATGAGCGCCTGGAAGCGGAACGGCTGGAGATCGAAGCGATGGAAGGCCGCATCGCTGCCGAGAAACATGCCGCCGAACTGGCGCGTCAACGCGATTTTGCCGAATTGCTGGCGCATCAGTCCGCCAACGAGCAGATCGCAATGCAGGAGCAGGCCATCGCAGCGTTTTACGAAAGCGAAAAGATCGAACGCGGCCTGACCGAAGAAGTACGCAAAGAATTGCTGCAAGCCAAGGCGCAACTGGAAACAGGCAAGTTGCTGCAAAGGCTGAGCAGGACCCATCGCATCAACCGATTCACCCAGGCGGCCCTGGTTGCATCCTTGTTGTTATGTGCCGGATTGTGGTTTGGCGGAGCAGGTTCGAGTGCAAAGCCCGAAAGTATCGCGAACAGCAACAGGGTCGTTGTGGCGCAGTTCGCCCCTAAATTGCAGGCGAACGAGCCTGGCGTAATGGGTGGTTTGAAATTGTCTGCCGATCTGGGCGCATCGTCCTCGATGCAGGGGCAGGCCGAAAGAGAGTTCTAGACTGTTGTTGCAAGGAATAAAAAACGGGGGCATTCAGCCCCCGTTTTCATTTGGCGATCAGCTCAGAACGGAACGACGCGAGTCACACCATCGTTCTCGATGATGCGTACCTTGTCGCCGGCCTTGATATCGATGTCCTTGCTGACGGCTTGTACGACCGAGATGTAACTGCCGTCTTCCAGCTTGATGGAATATTCGTTGCCGTCCTCGCGGGTATAGCCTTCTTCAGCCGCCGCGCCAGCCATACCGCCGACCACGGCCCCCAGGACGGCTGCGACTTGTCCGGTCTTGCCGCCCGAGGCGCCGCTGCCTGCGATACCGCCGACGATGGCACCTGCAGTCGTGCCGACCTGGCTTTGCGTACCCTCGATGCGTACTTTGTGCACGCTTTCGACGGTGCCGACCTTGAAGTGTTGCACCTGTTGCACCTGGTCGCGGCTATAGACGTCGCCGCCTTTTTCGCTGGCACAGCCTGCAAAAAGCAGCGGGGCGGCCAATAGAAATATGAATTTTCCGTTCATGATGTCGTTCCTTGGGAAGATAGTGACGTTTCGGTATTTACTGCAACCGTTTTTTCGACCTCCGAATCGGGCACAGGTTCACCGGGCTTCCATTTTTTCAGCAGCAACGCGTTGCTGACCACCGATACCGAGCTCATCGCCATTGCGCCGCCTGCGATCATCGGGTTGAGCAGGCCGAGCCCGGCGAGCGGAATTCCCAGCACGTTGTAGGCAAAGGCAAAGAACAGGTTCTGGCGGATCTTGGAGAGCGTCACGTGCGACAGGTCGATGGCATCTGCCACGCTGTTCAGGTCGTTGCGCATCAAGGTGATATCCGCCGCCTCGATGGCGATGTCGCTGCCGTTCTTCATGGCGAAGCTGACATCGGCGGCAGCCAGCGCCGGCGCATCGTTGATGCCGTCGCCGACCATGCCGACCAGTGTCTTGTCGTTCTTGAGTGAGGCGACATAACGCGCCTTGTCCTGCGGCGAGACTTCGGCGATGAATTCCTCGATGCCTGCCTGTTCGGCGATGGCCTTGGCGGTGGCCTGATTGTCGCCGCTCAGCATCACTACACGGATGCCCATCCCGCGCAAACGCGCCACGGCGATGCGGCTGCCGGGGCGTATCCTGTCGGCAAAAGCGATATAGCCGAGCAACACCTGCTCGCGCGCAATGGCGATCACTGTCTTGCCTTGTTTCTGCAAGCCGAGTATCGAGCCATCGTCCAGCGCAATACCTTGTTGTGTGATGAAGGACGGGGAACCAAGCAGGTAGGGGATGCCGTCGAGTTTCGCACGCAGCCCGCTGCCGGGCGATTCTTCGAAGTCGGAGACCGGCAATGGCATCGTCGCCTGTGCTTGCGCATGTTCCATCACTGCACCGGACAGCGGATGCGTGGAATGCTGCGCGAGACTTGCGGCGATGCGCAGCAATTCGCCCACGCTGCTGGTTGCGCTCGGGCGCAGGCTGGTAAGGGTGGGTTTGCCCTCGGTCAGCGTGCCGGTCTTGTCCAGTACCAGCACGGCAAGTTTATGCGCGCGTTCCAGTGCCGCCGCATCCTTGACCAATATCCCTTCGCGCGCCGCAAGTCCGCTGGCGACGACGATGGTGACGGGAGTCGCCAAACCCAATGCGCAAGGGCAGGCGATGACCAGCACCGAGACCGCATTGATGATCGCAGAAGAGATATCGCCATCCACCTTGAGCCAGACGAAAAAGGTGAGGGTGGCCAGCACCAATACGACGGGCACAAAGATGCCGGATATCCTGTCGGCCAGTCGCTGGATGGGCGCCTTCGAACCCTGGGCCTGTTCCACCAGCCGCACCACTGCTGCCAACTGAGTATGGCTGCCGACGGCGGTCGCGCGGCACTTGATCATGCCCTGATGGTTGAGCGTGGCAGTGTAGACCTTGTCGTTCGCCTGCTTGCTTTGCGGCATGCTCTCGCCGGTCAGCATGCTTTCATCCATGGTGGAGGCGCCTTCCAGCACCACGCCATCCACCGGCACGTTCTCGCCGGGGCGCACGATGAAGATATCGTCCGGCCGCAGCTGACCTGCCGAGACATCCAGGATCTGCCCGTCGCGTTCCACATGGGCGATCTTGGGCTGGAGCTGGATCAGCTTCTCGATTGCGCTCGATGCCTTGGCCTTGGCGCCCATTTCCAGCAGTTTACCCATCAGCACCAAGGTGATGAGTACCGCACTGGATTCGAAATAGACCGGCTGGTGGATGTCGAAAATGACGATGGCGACACTGAGGAAATAGGCGGCACTGGTGCCCAATGCCACCAGCAAGTCCATGTTGCCGCTGCCATGCTTGATGCTGGCCCAGGCACCGCGATAGAAACGGGCACCGATCCAGAACTGCACGGGCGTAGCCAGAATCCATGCCGCCCAGGTCGGGAGCGAGAGATGGATGTCGAACGGCATCAGCAGCATCTCCAGCACCATCGGCGCGATGAGCGCCAACGATATGAAGAAGCGCAGTTTTTCCTGCTGGTAGGCTTTGAGCCGGTCCGCTTTTTCGGCGGCAAAATCGCGTGATACATGCGCATCGAAACCGGTATCGCGCACCGCCTTGATGAGTTCGTCCACATTTGTATGGTTGGGATCGAAGGTCACGCTGGCTTTTTCGGTGGCCAGATTGACCACTGCAGTGACCTCAGGCAGCTGATTCAATGCTTTTTCCAGACGAGAAGAACATGATGCACAACGCATGCCGACGATCTGGAGGTCGGCGTGATTTTCTGCTTGGGACATGGATAATGACTCTTGGAATGAATAATCAAAAGATACGCCCGAGCGACATTCTTGTCTATCTTGCCTGTCATTGACCTTGAGTAGAACGAGGTTTCCTGTTTCAATCCTGCCTCATTTCAGTGGCAGGGAATAGCAATGGCACAAGCAAGCATCGGCATCATCGGGGGGAGCGGTGTGTATGACATCGCCGGGCTGGAGCACAAACGCTGGGAAAAGGTCGAATCGTCATTCGGCGCACCGTCGGACGAACTGCTGTTCGGCGAGCTCAACGGCGTGAAACTGGCCTTCCTGCCGCGCCATGGCAGAGGGCACAAGATTCCGCCGTCCGAGATCAACTTCCGCGCCAACATCGACGTGCTCAAGCGCGTCGGCGTGAGCGATGTCATCTCGGTCAGCGCGGTCGGTTCGTTGCGCGAGCACCTGCCGCCGGGCACCTTCGTCATCGTCGACCAGTTCATCGACCGCACCTTCGCGCGCGAAAAATCCTTCTTCGGTACGGGATTGGTCGCGCATGTTTCGATGGCGCATCCGGTGTGCAAGCGCTTGGGCGACCATATCGAAGTGGCGGCCAGGGAAGCAGGCATATCTGCCATGCGCGGGGGCACTTATTTGGTGATGGAGGGGCCGCAGTTCAGCAGCCTGGCCGAATCCGAACTCTACCGCAGCTGGGGTTGTGACGTGATCGGCATGACCAACATGCCCGAAGCCAAGCTCGCGCGCGAGGCCGAGCTCTGCTACGCCACCGTGGCCATGGTCACCGACTACGACTGCTGGCATCCGAACCATGACGATGTCACCGTGGAGCAGATCATCAAGGTGCTGCTGGCGAACGCAGATAAGGCCAAAAGCCTGGTGAAGCATGTCGTGCCGCACATCGGTGCGGATGCCAAGGCCTGCGAGTGCGGGTGCCGTAGCGCCTTGCAATACGCGCTCATCACCGCACCGGAAGCTCGCGATGCGGCGATGAAAAAGAAGCTGCAGGCCATCGCTGGGCGCGTGCTGAAATAATGTTGTCACACCGGCGAAGGCCGGTGTCTGGTTATATAAAATCAGTGGATTCAGGCCTTTGCCGGAATGACGAACGATTTTGAATGTTTATATGTAGGCAACGAAATGACCGAACAAACATTACGCCAGCAACTGCTGGACACCTCCCGCCGCATGGTCGAACTCGGCCTCAATCGCGGCACGGCAGGCAACGCCTCGGTGCGCCACGGCAGCGACATCCTTATCACGCCTTCCGCCTTGCCTGTGGCCGAGATGACCGAGCGGGACCTGGTGCTAATCGACAAGGAAGGCAAGGTGCTGCAAGGCCGCAAGCCTTCCAGCGAGTGGCGCTTCCATTGCGACATATTGAATGCCCGCCCCGAGATCGGTGCCGTGCTGCACATGCACTCCACCTTCGCCACCACCATCGCCTGCCTGGGCCGCGACGTGCCAGCCGTGCATTACCACATCGCCATCGCGGGTGGTGACAGCATCCGCTGTACACCTTACACCATCTTCGGCGAGCAGAACCTGTCCGACCTCGCACTGGAAGCACTGCGCGACCGCAAGGCCTGCCTGCTGGGCAACCACGGAATGATCGCGCTGGGCAAGGACCTGGACGATGCGCTGTCCGTCGCGCAGGAAGTCGAATATTTGTGCGAGATTTACTGGCGAGCATTGTCGGTAGGGGAGCCGAAGATACTTACCGCACAGCAGATGCATGAAGTGAAAGAGAAGTTCGTGGAGTACAAAAAGCGCGACTAAATGAAGTTTGAGATTTGCAACGGACATTCCCCCATCCCAACCTTTCCCTCGCGGGAGAAGGGTTCAACTTCCCTCTCCCACCGGGGGAGGGAATGAGGGTGGGGGAACCAGCTTTAATCAACCTGAGTAGAAATTAGGAACCACCATGCCCATCAAATCCCGAGTCCGTACCGTCCCCCATTACCCCAAACAAGGCATCATGTTCCGCGACATCACCACGGTGCTCAAGGACCCCATCGGCCTGCGCGCCACCATCGATGAACTGGTGCGCCGCTACAAGGACGTGAAAATCGACAAGATCGCCGGCATCGAATCGCGCGGCTTCATCATCGGTACGCCGCTGGCCTACGCGCTCGGCGTCGGCTTCGTGCCCATCCGCAAAAAAGGCAAACTTCCCGCCGAAACCATCGGCCACGACTACGCACTCGAATACGGCACCGACCGCATCGAGATCCACACCGACGCGATCTCCAAAGGCGAAAAAGTTCTGCTGGTGGACGATCTCATCGCCACCGGTGGCACGGCCGAAGCTGCCGTCATCCTGATCGAGAAGATGGGCGGCAAGATCATCGAATGCTGCTTTATGATCGACCTGCCGGATATCGGCGGTCGTGCGCGGCTGGAGAAACGCGGGCACAAGGTGTTTGCCTTGTGCGAGTTTGAGGGTGATTAATGGAACCTGCAAAAATCTACTGCGCGATTCGATAGCGGCGTTGCGCGGTACTCGAAATCCTCATGTACTTTAAGTACATTCCGGTTTCTCCGTTCCGTGCGCCTTGCTATCGAGTCGCTCGCTACGATTTTTATCAGGTTCCATAAGGCCAATATCTGGGTGGCAGTATGACGAACGAAAAATTCCATACAAAGGCAGAAGAGCATCTCCATACGAGAGAGCATTTTCGTGGCTTAGTGACCCAACAATTTTTATCTCACCATAAAGATGTAAATATTCTTGTGGCTTCAATGCACGAAATTGTAGCCAGTATGGTGACGTTTCTAGCAGATCAAGATATTGGAAAGATTAGAAACGGGGAATATATAGTTAAATTAGCCAGTTCTTTTTGTAGGTCTTACTTTATTGCGGCAGACCTTACACTTTGCGGTGAGCTAACCGATGCTGCCGTAATAGTTCGCAAACAAATGGAACTGCTAGCGCGGTTAAATGAACTGACTGCGGGCTTGGATGTGAACTCTCTAATTAATAAAACACCTCAACTTAAATATCTCAAAGGCGCGTTAAAGAAACAGTATGGTGCATATTCCAAAGTGGCTCATTCTTCGAGTCTTGAAGGTATGATTCTCCTAGGTGAGGAAGTAACTGAAGATGGAGTCTTCACGCCTCTTCATCCTGTATTTCAGGAAAATGCCTACGTTAGCTTGCATCATCTATTTCTAACGGAGATTGGCTTCTTCATGTGGGCTATGGAATTTTATCGAAAGCACTTTCCCAATTACGATAGCACTTATGATTTGCGATATTTCTCCCTTGCTATTGATCGGCACCAAAAAATATTCCCTTTAAATAAATCGAGCTTAGCGTAGGTAACGCTGCGCTTCACCCAAGTACATTTGAGAAAGTGATATGAAAATCGAAACCCTGCGCTGGTTCAACGACCGGCTGGAGATGATAGACCAGCGCATCCTGCCTGCTGCCTTTGAATATTTGAGTTACTACTCGGCAGCTTCGGTGGCGGAAGGCATCCGCAGCATGGTGGTGCGCGGTGCGCCGGCCATCGGTGTGGCGGCGGCTTATGGGGTGGCGCTGGAGGCGTTGCGATTGTCAGAGGAGCCGTCCACCCTTCGATCCTTCGACAAACTCAGGACAGGCGGAGCTCAGGGCGAACGGACTGAGTTTGATAAAGGCATGGAAGAAGGCTTTACCGTGCTGGCCGCTAGCCGCCCAACGGCGGTGAACCTGTTCTGGGCCTTGCAGCGCATGCGCAAGGTGTGGGTGAGCGTGGCGACGCAAACGCCGCAGCAGGTCGCGCAGCGTTTGCTAGCCGAGGCACACGAGATACTGGCCGAGGACATCCGCATCAACAAGGCGATGGGCGCGAACGGCGCGGCCTTGTTGAAGGACGGGGCGCGGGTGTTGACGCATTGCAACGCAGGGGCGCTGGCAACCGCAGGCTGGGGGACGGCGCTGGGGGTGTTCCGTTCGGCGGTGGAGGCGGGCAAGAAGATCTCGGTCATTGCCGACGAGACGCGGCCTTTCCTGCAAGGGGCGCGACTGACGGCGTGGGAGATGGTGCAGGAGAATATCCCGGTGACGCTGATCACCGACAACATGGCCGGTCACCTGATGGCACACGGCGAGGTGGATGCCGTGGTGGTGGGTACGGATCGCGTGGCGGCCAACGGCGATGTGGCGAACAAGATCGGTACCTACATGGTGGCGGTGCTGGCGAAACGGCACAACATCCCGTTCTATGTGGCGTGTCCGCTTTCGACCATCGACTTGAACATCGCCACGGGCGCGGATATTCCCATCGAGGAGCGCTCGGTGGACGAGGTG
Source organism: Sideroxydans lithotrophicus ES-1 (assembly GCF_000025705.1). Classification (NCBI taxonomy): domain Bacteria; kingdom Pseudomonadati; phylum Pseudomonadota; class Betaproteobacteria; order Nitrosomonadales; family Gallionellaceae; genus Sideroxydans; species Sideroxydans lithotrophicus. The sequence goes on from NC_013959.1 coordinate 1,489,527, forward strand.
AAGGGCTTCCGCGATAACCATTGGGCGGCGCAGGGGGTGAAGATCCGCAATCCGGCCTTTGATGTGACTCCGGCCGAACTGGTGACGGGGCTTATCACTGAAAAGGGTGTGATTTTGCAGCCGGATGTGCAAGGCATTCGGAAGTTGATGGCGGGATGAACGTTTGATGACTTTGCCCCCTCGCCCAGACGGGGAGAGGGTTGGGGAGAGGGGAATGGTTGAAATGCGCCCTTCTTCCTGACCTGCTCTCACAGGGAGATGGGATGAGTTTAGCTATCTTCCTTAAATACCTGTTTCCATTGGCCTGACCTTTTGGTACAATCCGCGCCGTTTTCAGATGGGCTTCGAGCCCGTTTTTTATTTGTGGGTGCGAATATGGATGTGGCGAAGCTGGTAGAGACGACACTGGCCGGTATGGGCTACGAGTTGGTCGATCTGGAAGTGTCCGGTCGCGGGCTGATGCGCGTGTTCATGGACAAGCCGGACGGCATCTCGGTGGAAGACTGCGAGCGCGTGAGCAACCAACTGGTGCGCCTGTTCACGGTGGAAGGGGTGGAATACGAACGCCTCGAAGTCTCTTCGCCGGGACTGGATCGTGTGCTGAAGAAAGAATCCGATTTTGTGCGGTTTGCCGGGCAGAAGGCGCAGATCAAGGTGCGCGTGCCGCTGGCAGGGCGCAAGAACTTTGCCGGCATCATCGGCGAAGTGAAGGATGGCGTAGTGCAGTTGGATGTGGATGGCAGCCTGGTAGCAATTGAGCTGTCGAATATGGATAAGGCACGTTTGGTGCCCGTGTTTTGAAGTAGTTGGAGAAAGCTATGAGCCGTGAAGTTCTGTTGTTGGTAGATGCCTTGGCGCGTGAGAAGAACGTGGACAAGGAGATCGTGTTTGGTGCGCTGGAATCGGCATTGGCCTCTGCTACCAAGAAACGCTTTTCAGATGAAGAGGCGGATGTGCGCGTGAGCATCGATCGCCAGTCCGGCGAGTACGAATCGTTCCGTCGCTGGCAGGTGATGGACGACGAGACGTTCGAGACGCCCGAGCTGCACATCAAGCTTGAAGAGGCGCAGAAACGCGATCCGCATATCCAGCTGGAAGAGTTCATCGAAGAGCCGCTGGAGAACATCGATTTCGGCCGCATCGGCGCACAGGCTGCGAAACAGGTGATCTTTCAGAAGATCCGCGATGCGGAACGCGAACAGATCCTCGCCGACTTCATGGAACGCAACGAGCACCTGGTGTCCGGCACCATCAAGCGCATCGAACGCGGCAACGCCATCGTCGAATTCGGCAAGATCGAAGCGCTGCTGCCGCGCGACCAGATGATCCCGAAAGAGAACCTGCGCGTCGGCGACCGTGTGCGCGCCTATCTGCTGCGCGTGGACCGCACCGTACGCGGTCCGCAGATCATCCTGTCGCGTATCACCACCGAATTCCTGAGCAAGCTGTTCGAGCTGGAAGTGCCCGAGATCGAGGAGGGGCTGCTGGAGATCGTCAGCGCCGCACGCGATCCCGGTTCGCGCGCCAAGATCGCGGTGCGCAGCCACGACCAGCGTCTCGATCCGATCGGCACCTGTGTCGGTATGCGCGGTTCGCGCGTGCAGGCCGTGACCAACGAATTGGCGGGTGAGCGCGTCGACATCATCCTGTGGTCGGAAGAGCCGGCAACCTATGTCATCAATGCCCTGGCTCCGGCCGAGGTGACCAGCATCGTGGTGGATGAAGAGAAGCACAGCATGGATGTGGTGGTCGAGGAAGAGAACCTGGCGCAGGCCATCGGCCGCGGCGGCCAGAACGTCCGTCTCGCCAGCGACATGACCGGCTGGGAGATCAACCTGATGACGGTGGAGCAATCCGCCGAGAAGAACGAGCAGGAATTCTCCAAGATCCGCGACCTGTTCGTTGCCAAACTGGATGTGGACGAGGAAGTCGCCGATATCCTGGTGCAGGAAGGCTTCAATACGCTGGAAGAAGTAGCTTATGTGCCGCTGGAAGAGATGCAGGCAATCGAATCTTTCGACGAGGCGACTGTCAATGAGTTGCGCAGCCGCGCACGCAATGCGCTGCTGACCGCCGCTATCGTCAACGAAGAGCAGGTCGAGCATAACATCGAGGACTTGCTGAAGATCGCTGGCATGGACGAAGAGACGGCGCGTACCTTGGCGGGCAAGGGTGTCGGCACGCAGGAGCAGTTGGCCGATCTGGACGGCGATGAACTGGTTGAAATGACCGGGATGGACGCGGAGCGCGCAAATCAGTTGATCATGACGGCACGCGCGCCCTGGTTCGTTTAAGTCCGAAGCGCAAGAAGCAAAGGTTATCCGTAGTCAGGTATTGGTTTAAGGGGTCGTAATGGGAAAAATGAACGTCGCGCAATTTGCGGGTGAGCTGGGGCTGCCGGTCGAACTGCTATTGGAGCAGTTGCAATCGGCTGGAGTCACTAAGCAGAAAGAGACCGACTCCATTTCGGAACAGGACAAGGCGCAACTGCTCGAACACCTGCGCGGTGCACATGGCGCAAGCAAGAGCAAGATCACACTGACGCGCCGCGAAACGACTGCCATCAAGAAGGCGGACAGTACGGGCAAATCGCGCACCATCCAGGTGGAAGTGCGCAAGAAACGTACCGTTGCAGCTGCGCCGATCGCTGAAGCTCCTGCAGCTGTAACAGCTCCGGTAGCTGAGGAAGTCAAGCCGGGCAAACCGGCAAGGAAAGTGCTCGACGAACAGGAACAGAAGGCGCGCGAAGAAGAGGCGCGTCTGCAAGCGGAATTGGCGGCACGCCAGGCTGCCGACGTACTTGCCAAACAGGAGCGCAGCAAACGCAAGATCGCTGCCGCAGAACCGGTTCCGGCCCCTGCGCCTGAGCCAGTCGCCGAAGCCAAGCCAGCCGTTGCCGCACCGGCAGTGGCGGCGCCACCTGAAGGAACTTTGCATAAGCCGACGCTCAAGCCCGGCGACAAGGTGGCACGGCCGACCAAGAAGACAGAAAAGCCCTCAGCCAAGGACAGTCCCTGGGATGAGGCCGGACACAAAAAGCGTCCTCCATCGCGCAGCACGGATACCCGTGCCGGATTGGGCGGGCGTACTGGCGGCAGCGCGATTCGTGCGCCGCGTCATGACAAACACAGCAAACCCGAAGCGGCACATGCGTTCTCTTTGCCGACCGAGCCGATCATGCAGGAAGTGATGGTTCCGGAAACCATCACCGTTGCGGAGTTGGCGCAGAAGATGTCGATCAAGGCTGCCGAGATCATCAAGACATTGATGAAGATGGGTTCCATGGTCACCATCAACCAGGTGCTGGATCAGGAGACCGCGATGATCGTGGTCGAGGAACTGGGGCACAAGGCGATTCAGGCCAAGCCGGACGATCCCGACGCGTTCCTGCTGGAAGCCGTCGATCATGGCGACGTGGTGATGGAATCTCGTGCGCCGGTAGTGACCGTGATGGGCCACGTCGACCACGGCAAGACTTCCTTGCTGGACTATATCCGCCGCACGCGCGTGGCGAGCGGCGAGGCGGGCGGCATCACCCAGCATATTGGCGCCTATCACGTGGATACGCCGCGCGGCATGATCACTTTCCTCGATACCCCAGGCCACGAGGCGTTTACGGCGATGCGTGCGCGCGGCGCCAAGGCGACCGATATCGTGATCCTGGTGGTGGCGGCTGACGACGGCGTGATGCCGCAGACCAAGGAAGCGATCCACCACGCCAAGGCGGCCGAAGTGCCTATCGTGGTGGCGATCACCAAGATCGACAAACCGGATGCCAATTCCGAGCGCGTGCGCCAGGAACTGGTGGCGGAAGGCGTTGTTCCGGAAGACTGGGGCGGCGATGCGATGTTTGTCGAGGTGTCTGCCAAGACCGGACAGGGTATCGACACCTTGCTGGAAGGCATCCTGCTGCAGGCCGAAGTGCTGGAACTGAAGGCGCCGAAGAACGCCAGCGCCAAGGGCGTGGTGGTCGAAGCTCGTCTGGACAAGGGCAAGGGCGCCGTGGCGACCCTGCTGGTGCAATCCGGTACGTTGAAGCGCGGCGACGCGATCCTGGTCGGTTCCGTGTCCGGGCGCGTGCGCGCCATGCTGGACGAGAACGGCAAAGTGATCGACGAAGCGGGCCCCTCGATCCCGGTCGAGATACAGGGGTTGTCAGAAGTGCCGGTCGCCGGCGCCGATTTCCTGGTGCTGGCCGACGAGAAGAAGGCGCGTGAGATCGCGCTGTTCCGTCAGGGCAAGTTCCGCGACGTGAAGCTGGCGAAGCAGCAGGCTGCCAAGCTGGAGAACATGTTCGAACAGATGGGCGAAGGCGAAGTGCGCACCCTGTCGCTGATCGTGAAAGCCGACGTGCAGGGTTCGCTCGAGGCGATCGCCGGATCGCTACAGAAACTGTCCACGGCCGAGGTCAAGGTCAGCATCATCCACAGTGGTGTGGGCGCGATCTCCGAATCCGACGTCAACCTGGCGCTGGCCTCCAAGGCGATCATCATCGGTTTCAATTCGCGTGCCGATGCGACAGCGCGCCGTCTGGCGGAATCGTCAGGTGTGGATATCCGTTACTACAACATCATCTATGCGATGGTGGACGAGATCAAGGCGGCGTTGTCCGGCATGCTGGCGCCGGAGAAGAAGGAAAGCATCATCGGCATGGTCGAAGTGCGCCAGGTGTTCCACATCTCCAAGGTGGGCACGATCGCTGGTTGCTACGTCACCGAGGGCATGATCAAGCGTTCTTCCAGCGTGCGCGTGTTGCGTAACAACGTGGTGATCCATACCGGCGAACTGGATTCGTTGAAACGCTTCAAGGACGATGCCAAGGAAGTCAAATCCAACTTCGAATGCGGCCTGTCATTGAAGGGCTACAACGATCTTGAAGTCGGCGACCAGCTGGAAGTGTTCGAGATCGTTGAAGTGGCGCGGGCGCTGTGAAAAACTGCTGCGAGGCGATGATGCTGCGTTGGAAAACGTCTCAGAATGCTCATTTACTCCATGTAAACTCCGCTTCTGAGACGTTTTCCGCCTTGCCTGATCGCCTCTCGCGACGTTTTTCATTTTTTGGTAATTGACTTTATGGCAAAGGATTTCGCCAGGACAGACCGCATCGCCGAGCAGATCCAGCGTGAACTGGCCGAACTGATTCGTCTGGAAGTGAAAGACCCGCGTGTGCGCAAAGTCACCCTGACAGGAGTGACAGTGACCAACGACCATGCCCATGCCAAGGTGTTCTACACCTCGCTGGATGGCGACAGCCCCGACCTCCTGCTGGGGCTGGAGCGTGCGGCTGGCTTTTTGCGCAGCCAATTGGCGCACGCCATGAAGCTGCGCATCACTCCCCAGTTGCATTTTGTATACGACGCCTCCGTCGAGCGCGGCGCGCATCTCTCCCAGTTGATCGATCAAGCGGTTGCGAGTGACAAAAAAGACTGAGCAATTCAAACGCGTCAAAAGGCCGCTAGATGGCGTCCTGCTGTTCGACAAGCCGCTGGAGCTCAGTTCCAACACCGCCCTGCAAAAAGTCCGCCGTCTATATGGCGCCGAAAAGGCCGGACATACCGGCACGCTCGATCCTCTGGCCACCGGCCTGTTGCCGGTCTGTTTCGGCGAAGCCACCAAATTCACCACTGCCTTGCTGGATGCCGACAAGCGATATCGCGCGACGATACGCTTGGGGCAGCGCACGACGACGGGCGATGCCGAAGGCGAGATCACCGAAACGCGCCAGGTCGAAGTGAACGAAACGCAAGCTCGGGCAGTACTGGCGATGTTCATGGGCGAAACGCAACAGCTGCCGCCCATGCACAGTGCCATCAAACATCAGGGCAGGCCGCTGTATGAATATATCCGCAAGGGCGAAACCGTGGAACGCGAGCTGCGCCCGGTGTTTATTCGCGAATTGACGCTGGAACGACTGCAGGGAGACGAACTGGAATTCAGCGTGCTGTGCAGCAAGGGGACATATGTCCGCACGCTGGCGGAAGATATCAGTGAAAAACTGGGTTGCGGTGGACACTTGGTCGCCTTGCGGCGTACCGGAATCGGCGAGTTCAGCCTGAAGGATGCCTATACCCTCGCTCAGCTTGAGGGGATGGATGATGTGCAACGCGATGCCAGCCTGTTGCCGCTGGATAGACTGGTACAGAACCTGCCGAGGCTGGAGCTGGATGAAGTTCAGGCGAATCGGCTTGCACAAGGACAAAGATTGGGGTTGAGCGATATGTACCCTGACGGGAAACGGCGTCTGTACGCCGCCGGACGATTCATCGGCCTGGGCGACCTGGAGGGCGGGCGGCTGTCTCCGAGCCGCCTGCTGTCCAGTGTGGCCAAGATGGCTGCAAAGCGCGAATCAGCTTGAGCGGAGACCCCATTCGGGGGTAGAATGCCGCACTTTTTATTGGAGAGAGAAGTCAATGTCTATTACCGCTGCACAAAAATCGCAGATCGTGGCCGATTATCAACGCGCCAAGGGCGATACCGGCTCCCCGGAAGTACAAGTTGCCCTGATGACGGCACGTATCAATTACCTGACCGATCATTTCAAGGAACACAACAAGGATCACCACTCCCGTCGTGGTCTGCTGCGTCTGGTCAGTCGCCGCCGCAAGCTGCTTGATTACCTGAAGAGCAAGAATGAAGACGGTTACAAAGAGCTGATCAAGCGTCTGGATCTGCGTAAGTAACGAGGTTTGCAAGCGGGTCGCGAATGCGGCCCGCTTCGTTTTGGTTGTCGTTTCAGCATGCGGGCCACTCGGTTCGTGTACACAATGGAGAGCGCTATCTTGAGTCACTATAAAAAAACCCTGAGCTACGGCAAACATCAATTGACGCTGGAGACCGGCGAGATCGCGCGCCAGTCCAGCGGCGCAATCATGGTCAGCCTGGATGACACTGTGGTGCTGGTCACTGTGGTGGGACGCAAGGATGCCAAGCCCGACCAGGATTTCTTTCCGCTGACCGTGGATTACCAGGAACGCACTTATGCCGCAGGCAAGATCCCCGGCGGCTTCTTCAAGCGCGAAGGCCGTCCCAGCGAAAAGGAAATCTTGACCTCGCGCCTGATCGACCGTCCGCTGCGCCCGCTGTTCCCGGAAAGTTTCTACAACGAAGTGCAGATCGTGGCGACCGTGATGTCATCAGATCCGCAGATCGATTCCGACATCCCCGCCATGATCGGCGCTTCAGCAGCGCTGGCGATCTCCGGCATCCCGTTCGATGGCCCCATCGGCGCAGCGCGCGTGGGTTATCTCAATGGCCAATATGTGCTTAACCCGACCAAGGATGAGCTGGTCGAGTCGAAGATGGACCTGGTGGTTGCCGGTACAGCGAAGGCGGTGCTGATGGTGGAATCCGAAGCCCAGGAGCTGTCGGAAGATGTGATGCTGGGCGCTGTGGTGTTCGGCCACGAGCAGATGCAGGCCGTGATCAATGCGATCAACGAAATGGCCGATTCCGTCGGTCAGGACGACTGGGACTGGACGCCGGCTCCGAAGAACGAGGCACTGATCGCCAGGATCAATGCGCTGGCAGAGAACGAGCTGAAAGCCGCATATGCTGTGCGCCAGAAACAGGCGCGTACCCAGCAAGTGGATGCGATCCGTGCCAAGGTATCCGAAGCGCTGGCAACTCCGGAATTCGAGAATGTCTCCAGGAACGAGATCGGCGAACTGTTCAGCGCGCTGGAAGCCAAGATCGTGCGCGGTCAGATCCTCAGCGGCGAACCGCGCATCGACGGTCGCGACACTCGCACCGTGCGCCCGATCACTATCCGTACCGGCGTGCTGCCGCGTACCCATGGTTCCGTATTGTTTACCCGCGGCGAGACACAGGCGCTGGTGGTGGCGACGCTGGGTTCCATGCGCGATTCGCAAACCATCGACGCACTGCAGGGCGAGTATTCCGACCGCTTCATGCTGCATTACAACTTCCCGCCGTACTCCACCGGTGAAACCGGTCGAGTGGGCACGCCGAAGCGCCGCGAGATCGGCCACGGCCGTCTGGCCAAACGCGCCTTGGTGGCCGTGTTGCCGAGCGAGGAAGAATGCGGCTACGCGATCCGCGTGGTGTCCGAGATCACCGAATCCAACGGTTCCAGCTCCATGGCGTCCGTGTGCGGCGGTTGCCTGTCGCTGATGGACGCAGGCGTGCCGGTGAAGACCCATGTGGCGGGTATCGCCATGGGCCTGATCAAGGACGGCGGCCGTTTTGCCGTGCTGACCGACATCCTGGGCGACGAAGATCACCTCGGCGACATGGACTTCAAGGTGGCTGGCTCCGACAAGGGCATCACGGCGCTGCAGATGGACATCAAGATCAACGGCATCACCAAGGAGATCATGCAGGTCGCCTTGAGCCAGGCCAAGGAAGGCCGTCTGCATATCCTCGGCATCATGAAGCAGGCGATGCCGTCCGTGCGTCCTGAAGTCTCCGACTTCGCGCCGCGCATGATCAAGATGAAGATCAATCCGGAAAAGATCCGCGACGTGATCGGCAAGGGCGGTGCGGTGATCCGTGCATTGACCGAAGAGACCGGCACGACCATCGACATCGACGATGAAGGCAATATCACCATCGCCTGCGTGAGCGGCGATGCGGGCGAACTGGCGAAGAAGCGCATCGAGGATATCGTGGCCGAAGTGGAAGTTGGCAAGATCTACGAAGGTCCGGTGGTCAAGCTGCTGGATTTCGGTGCGCTGGTCAACATTTTGCCGGGCAAGGATGGTTTGCTGCATATCTCGCAAATCTCGCACGAGCGTATCGCCAATGTGTCAGACCATCTGAAAGAAGGCCAAGTGGTCAAGGTCAAGGTGCTGGAAGTGGACGACAAGGGCCGCATGCGTCTAAGCATGAAGGCGTTGTTGCCACAACCGGAAGCAGCCGCACCTGCTGCCGAATAATTCGGAGACCGATGTCATTCAAGCCCCGCTTCGAGCGGGGCTTTTTATTGAAATTCATTGTACAAAATTGTATCAATGCACCCAATTCGATGATTTTGTTATAGGGTAGAGACCGTGCATACACAACCTCTGCCCGAATTTGCCTGATAACGTGATTCGATATCGATTTCATCTATTGCTATTGATGTTTCTGGCGACATTGTTGCCATTGGCTGCCTGTGCGGCTGGCGATCCCCTTTCAACCGGCCAATACATGGAGCCGGGAGAATTCCCCCAAACGGCAGATACCGGCAACTGTGACCGGGACAAGATCAGCAAGCCATTGAACCTGGCCGACGTGGTCGATCTGGCCTTGTGCAACAATCCCCAGACGCGTTCCTTGTGGGCAAGCGCACGTGCCGAGGCGGCGAATGTGGGTGTCGCCATGTCGGCCTATTTGCCTACGCTTTCGGCTCAAGGCAGCCTGTCGCGCAATTTCTCCAATTCGGCCGGACAGAAGAACAGTTACAACTCGCGTAACGCCAGCCTGACTGCAAGCTATTTGCTGTTTGATTTCGGCGGCCGTTCCGCGACGCTGGAAAATGCCAAACAACTGTTGGTGGCGGCGAGCGCGACGCGCGATGCGACGCTGCAGGCCAACTTCCTGACTGCCGTGCAATCCTACTATGCATTGCTGTCCGCCCGAGCCAATGTGGATGCATTGCAGATTGCCGAGGCTTCGGCCAAGGAAAGCCTGGCTGCAGCCGACGCCCGCTATATGGCTGGAGTCGCCACGCCGGCAGACAAATTGCAGGCGCAGACAGCGTTGTCCCAGGCCAGGCTCAATCTGATCACGGCACAGGGCAATGAACGCTCCGCTCAGGGCACGTTGGCAAATATCATGGGATTCGACGCCAGTCAGCCGTTTTTACTGGCGACCTTGCCGGAATCGACGCCCGATCCTTTCATTGAGCAGGACATCGGGAAACTGATCGAAGAGGCACGCCGGAAACGCCCCGATCTGCAGGCTGCAGAGGCGCAGATCAAAGCTGCCGAAGCGCAACTCACTGCGACCCGTGCAACGGGCTTGCCAACGGTGAGTCTGGGGGCATCGACCGGAACCCAGAATATTTCCGGAGCGCCCAGTACCAATAGCAGCAGTATCGGCGTAACGCTCAATGTGCCCTTGTTCACTGGCACACGCAACACCTATCAGAACCGTGCCGCCGAGTTTCAGTTGGAGGGCAAGGTGGCAGCGCGCGAACTGCTAGCCAACCAGATCGCGCTGGACGTCTGGAAGTCCTATCAGACCTTGTTGACCAATAGCCAGTCGCTGATCGCTGCCAGCGACCTGGTGGCGTCGGCAGAGCAGTCAGAACGAATGACGCTGGGCCGTTATAAGGCGGGGGTTGCGAACATGTCCATACTGGATGTGCTGAATGCGCAAAGTGCCTTGGCTAGCGCCCGGCAACAGCGCGTGGCAGCGCTGTACAACTTCAAATCGAGCAGACTGGCATTGGCGCAAGCGATCGGTCAGCTTGACTTGACCAGGCTGGATGCAGGTAACTGAAGCAGCAGGGATAGCACGATACTTCACATCGGGAATCGGAGTTCTGTGATGCAAATGAAAATATCAAAAAGCATGATGATCGGCATCTTGGCGCTGCTCATTGGCGGAGCCGTCATCTTCTGGTGGGTCATGCCAAAAAAATCCCCTGTAGCAGGGCGTTATGCGACTGCAACGATCGAGCGCGGATCCATCACGCAAAGTGTTGCTGCTAACGGAACCTTGAATCCGGTGGTATTGGTGAGCGTGGGCAGTCAGGTTTCCGGGATCGTAAAAAAATTGCATGCCGATTTCAACGATCAGGTCAAAGCGGGACAGATATTGCTGGAACTCGATCCGACGCTGAATCGTGCGCAACTACAGCAAAGCGAAGCGAACCTTGCCAGTGCCCAGGCTTCGCTGGATCTGGCCCAAGCCAATGAAACCAGGGCGCGCGGGCTGTTTGCACAGGAATATGTGACACGCCAGGACCTGGATGTCGCCGTGCAGGCGTTCAAAGCGGCCAAGGCCCAGTTTGATGTTGCTCAGGCACAGGTGGTGCGCGACCGCAGGAACCTGGACAACACCGTGATCCGCTCGCCGGTATCCGGTGTCGTAGTGTCGCGGCTGGTCGATGTCGGTCAGACCGTGGCGGCTTCGCTGCAATCGCCGACCTTGTTCCAGATCGCCCAGGATCTCTCGCACATGCAGATCGACACGAGTTATGCCGAGGCGGATGTGGGTAACATCCGCGTGGGCCAGCATGCGACATTCCGCGTCGATGCCTTCCCGAACCGCATATTCCGCGGCGAAGTTCGCCAGGTGCGGCTGAATCCGACCACGCAGCAGAACGTGGTTACCTATGATGTGGTGGTGTCGGTGGACAATCTGGATCAGGCACTGATGCCGGGCATGACGGCGTACGTGAACATCGTCGTCGCGCAGCGCAATGATGCGTTGCTGGTTCCCAATGCCGCATTGCGTTTTCGGCCCGGCGATGCGACGTCCCGGCAGGACAGGATGCGCAGCAACGACAAATCTGCAAGCGAGGGAGCAGGCAAGAACAAGGGAGAAGCGATCCCCATGGGCACGGTGTATCTGCTGGATAACAGCCAGCCCAAAGCGGCGCGCATTTCCGTAGGTATCACGGATAATCGTCAGACCGAGGTACTGGGAGGATCGATCAAGGAAGGCGATGCTGTCATCGTCGAAGACCTGCAACCGCCCTCCAAGAGCGAAGGCGGTCGCGGTATGAGATTGTTCTAGGTGCTGGCGATGAACAGCGATCCCGTCATTCGTATCGAGCGGCTATACAAGGAGTACGTGACCGAAGCGGGCACGGTGCCGGTGCTCAAGGATGTTTCTGTCTCGGTGATGCCGGGGGAATTCGTCGCCATCATGGGGCCGTCGGGTTCGGGTAAATCCACGTTCATGAATATCCTCGGCTGCCTCGATGTGGCGACCAGCGGCAACTATTTTCTCAACGGCCGCGATGTGAACGCGCAGAGCCGCGATGAACTGGCGTTGTTGCGCAATCAGGTGATCGGCTTCGTGTTCCAGGGATTCAATCTGTTGCCACGCGCAAGTCTGGAGGATAACGTCGCATTGCCGTTGATCTATCGCGGTACACCGACCGCGACCCGTTTGGCACGTGCCAGCGAAATGCTGGAGAAGGTCGGGCTCGGGCAATACCGGCGCTCACGTCCCAATCAGATATCGGGCGGGCAGCAGCAGCGCGTTGCCATCGCGCGCGCGCTGGTCAACCATCCCAAGCTGCTGCTGGCAGACGAACCGACCGGCAATCTCGATACGCATACCAGTCAGGAGATCATGGCGCTGTTCACCGAACTGAACCAGCGCGATGGCATCACGATCGTCCTCATCACGCACGAATCGGACATCGCCACTTATGCGCAGCGGCTGGTGCGACTCTCCGATGGCCGCATCGTGTATGACGGGGCGATCGAGCATGCCGCCCCGCACCATCTGGAGGCGACCTCGTGATCAGCGCCATGCTCAGTGAAGCCTGGATGGCGATGGGAGCGAACCGGTTGCGCACCTTCCTGACCATGCTCGGCATGGTCATCGGTGTCGGCGCCGTGATCCTGATGCTGGCTGTGGGGCAGGGGGCGCAGCAGCAAGTGCAGGCATCCATCGCATCCATGGGCAGCAATCTGTTCATCATTCTTTCCGGCTCGACCACATCCGGCGGGGCGCGCATGGGTGGAGGCGCAGCACCGACACTGACCGTGGCAGATGCGCAGGCCATCGAGGAATTGTCGTCGGTCAATGCAGCCGCCCCGGCATCGCCGGGGACTGCCCAATTGATATATGGTCCCAATAACTGGAGCACCGTGATCAATGGCACAACTCCAAGTTACCTGAAGGTGCGCGATTGGCAGTTGGCTGAAGGAGCTTCGTTTTCCGATTCCGATGTCCGCTCGGCGACACAGGTTGCGTTGCTGGGCGAAACCGTGGTGCAAAACCTGTTCGGCGACGAAGATCCGGTAGGCAAGACCATACGCATCAAGAACAGTCCTTATGTGGTTCTCGGGGTGCTCGGGGCCAAAGGTCAAAGCCTGGATGGGCGCGATCAGGATGACACCGTGCTGGTTCCGGTATCCACGGCGCAACGCAAGCTGTTCGGGACCCGCATCGGCGGCACCGTACGATACGTCATGGCGCAGGCCGAGTCGGCCGATGCGATGCCGAGAGTCGAGAAATCGATCAACCAATTGCTGCGCCAGCGCCACCGTATCCGTGAAGGCGCAGACGACGACTTTACCGTGCGCAACCTTACCGCCATGGCGAACACCGCTGCCGAGACTGCCAAGGTCATGTCCATGATGCTGGGCGCCATCGCCTCAATCTCGTTGCTGGTTGGCGGCATCGGGATCATGAATATCATGTTGGTATCGGTTACGGAACGCACACGCGAAATCGGTATCCGCATGGCTATCGGAGCCCGCGCCAAGGACATCCTGCTGCAATTCCTGCTGGAAGCCATCATCATCTCCGTGGTCGGTTGCCTGATCGGTGTGCTGCTTGGCGTCGGCGGGGCAATGGCGGTGAGCAAGCTGACCGGCATGGAAGTGCTGGTGACCGTTACTTCCATCGTCACGGCCTTTTGTGTGGCTGCAGCAGTCGGCATATTCTTCGGCTGGTATCCTGCACGCAAAGCCTCCATGCTCAAGCCTATCGATGCTTTGAGATTCCAATAGAAACAGATAACTATATGAACGTTTTTTCCACCGATTGCCGGTTGTGTCCGCGGCTGGCTTCTTTCCTGGATGAGGTTCGTTTGGCGCAGCCGGACTATTTTGCCAAGCCGGTTCCTTCCTTCGGCGATGCAGGGTCGCCCTTGCTGATCGTTGGGCTGGCACCGGGCATGCATGGTGCAAACCGAACCGGACGACCTTTCACCGGCGATTACGCCGGTGACCTGTTGTATTCGACCTTGCATAAATTCGGTTTGGCTACCGCAGCCGAGCCTCTGGATGCCAATAAACAGGCCAATCCCCGGCTGAAACTGAAGAGTTGCCGCATCACCAATGCAGTACGCTGCTTGCCGCCGCAGAACAAGCCCGAACCGGCCGAGGTCAGGCAATGCAACGGCTACCTCGTACAGGAACTGGCAGCCGTGCCGCAAGGAGCAGCGATACTTGCCCTGGGCACCGTCGCACATGAGGCGGTGTTGCGCGCCTGCGCCCTGAAGGTGAAGGGCTACAAATTCGCCCACTCGGCACGCCACGAATTGCCGAATGGCCTGAAGCTGTATGACAGTTACCATTGCAGCCGCTACAATACCCAGACCAGACGCTTGACTGAAGCGATGTTCCATCAGGTCTTTGAATCTATCCTTGAACGCCACAGCCTTCGACCCTAAAGAGTTCGTCGCCTCGCTGCCATTGCAGCCTGGTGTGTATCGTATGCTGGACGAGGCTGGGCAAGTGCTGTACGTGGGCAAGGCCAACCAGCTCAAGAAGCGCGTCGGCTCCTATTTCCAGCAGAGTAACCTGTCGCCGCGCATCCGCCTGATGGTGTCGCACATCGCGCGCATCGAAGTCACCGTGACGCGTTCCGAGGCCGAGGCTTTGCTGCTGGAGAACAATCTCATCAAGTCACTGAAGCCGCGTTACAACATCCTGTTCCGCGACGACAAATCCTATCCCTACATCGTGCTGACCGGCAGTCCGTCGCCGCGCCTGACTTATTACCGCGGAGCTACCGACAAACGCAATCAGTATTTCGGTCCCTATCCAAACGCGCAGGCGGCGAAGGAAAGCATCAATCTGCTGCAAAAGGTGTTCCGGCTGCGCACGTGCGAGGAAGGAGTCTTCAACAACCGAACCAGACCCTGTCTGCTGCATCAGATCCATCGCTGCAGCGCGCCATGTGTCGGACTCATCAGCGCCGAGGATTACGCTACCGATGTGCGCAATGCCGGACTGTTGCTGCAAGGCAAGTTCGATGAGGTGGAGAAACGTCTGCGGGAGGCGATGGAACAGGCGGCAGAAGCCATGCACTACGAACATGCCGCCGCGCTGCGCGACCAGTTGCAGGCACTGCATACGGTGCAGCAGAAACAGTTCGTGGAGAGCGGGCGCGATACCGATGCCGACATTGTGGCGGTAGTCGAGGCTGAAGGCGCGATATGCCTGAACCTCGCTGTGGTGCGCGGTGGGCGGCATCTGGGCGACAAACCGTTCTTTCCCCAGAACGTGCAGGGCCAGGACAGCGCTGAGGTGCTGGAGGCTTTCTTGGCGCAGCATTATCTGGAGAGTAACGTACCTTCGCTGATCATCACCAGCGCAGAGATCTCCGATGAAACACTGGAAGCGTTGTTGAGCGAGCAGGCGGGGCACAAGGTTCAGATCCGGCACGCGGTGACCGGGGAGCGGCGGCAATGGCTGGAGATGGCGCAAGGCAATGCACTGTTGGCATTGCGCCAGCAAGCCGGCTTGCAAGCCGGACAGGCATTGCGCCTGGAGGCGCTGCGTACGGCATTGTCATTGCCCGATCTGAAACGGATCGAATGCTTCGACATCAGTCATACCATGGGTGAAGCGACTGTGGCATCGTGCGTGGTCTACGATGATTTGGCCATCCGCCCGCAGGAATATCGTCGTTACAACATCGGCGGCATCACGCCCGGTGACGACTATGCCGCGATGCGGCAGGCACTGCAGCGGCGCTACCAGAAATTGCAGGCGGGGGAGGGCAAGCGCCCGGACCTGATCCTGATCGACGGTGGAGCCGGACAGTTGGGCATGGCGGTGGAGGTGATGGCAGAGTTCGGATTGTCCGATATCGCGCTGATTGGAGTGGCCAAGGGAGTGGAACGCAAGCCGGGAAAGGAGCAATTGTTGCGACCCGGTGCGGAAAAGCCGTTACAATTGACCCCAGATAGTCCTGCCCTGCATCTGATCCAGCAAGTGCGTGATGAGGCTCATCGTTTTGCCATCAGCGGCCATCGTGCACGACGCGGAAAAGCGCGCACCACTTCATCATTGGAAGACATCGAGGGAGTGGGAGAAAAACGCCGCCGCAACTTGCTGACCCATTTCGGTGGGTTAAAGGGTGTACAACAAGCCAGCATAGAAGAATTAGCGCGAGTAGAGGGGATCAGCCCATTGCTTGCAGAAAAAATTTACCAGCACCTACATTAACGATGCCACTCAATATACCGAATCTGCTGACCTGGTTCAGGATACTGATGATCCCCGTGTTTTTCTCGGTGTTCTATGTTTCGGATGAAACGCTTAGCCTGCACCAGAAACATCTGTTCAGCACAGCCATCTTCTGGCTTGCAGCCATTACGGATTGGCTCGATGGCTATCTGGCACGCGCTTTGGACCAAGGGTCGGCTTTTGGCGCCTTCCTTGATCCAGTGGCGGACAAACTGATGGTGGCAGCTGCACTGATTGTTTTGGTCAAACTGGGATTGGTCAATGACATCATCGCCTTCATCATCATCGGTCGCGAGATCACGATCTCTGCGTTGCGCGAATGGATGGCACAACTCGGCAATAGCAAGAGCGTGGCCGTTTCCATGCTCGGCAAGTTCAAGACCGCGTTCCAGATGCTGGCTATCCTGTTCTTGCTGTATCAGGAGCCCTTGTTCGGTATCTCGACGTTATGGTGGGGGAATTTGCTGATCTACCTCGCTGCGGTGCTGACTTTGTGGTCGATGGTTTATTACCTGACCCTGGCCATGCCACAAATATTGGAAAAATCTCGCAATCAAAATTGATTTTTGCCGCTCGGTCTGTATAATGCCGCGCTCTCGGGGTGTAGCGTAGCCTGGTAGCGCGCCTGCTTTGGGAGCAGGATGTCGGGAGTTCGAATCTCTCCACCCCGACCAGGTTCAAGTAGCAAGAGTTTGTTGGATGCCGAAAGAATTGTGCCCGTAGCTCAACCGGATAGAGCACCAGCCTTCTAAGCTGGGGGTTACAGGTTCGATTCCTGTCGGGCACGCCAATAGACTTGATGGTTCAACGGTGGCTGTAGCTCAGTTGGTAGAGCCCTGGATTGTGATTCCAGTTGTCGTGGGTTCGAGCCCCATCAGCCACCCCATCTTCCCCTCTTTGCATTACCCCTCTCGCCGGGATTACAGGCCAACGATGGTCGCCACCGGGTCTGTTTTACGCACCATATCCAGAATCTGCATGCCTCGAACTGCATCGGGATCATATTTCACGATCAAGGCATGTGAATGTGAATGACGGTCAAATTCGGCGCAATCAACCCCAACGCGTCCCTCGACCATCCTTGTCAATTCGCTCCTTGCTTGTGGTTCCAGTTCTGGATGAATATAAATCAACATATCGGCTTTGTTCATGATTCTCTCCTGCAGACCAAGATTTTGAACACAGTCAATCTGCGAGGCAGACGACCCTTGTTTTGTTACGCCGCCCAGCCGAATGAAGGATCTCTGGAATATAACGGGGCAGGTATGCCTGCCAAACGTGATCCTTGGCTGACTGGCCCCTTCGGGAACAGCTCATAAAGATAACGACGCCCGCCCTCATTGACGAAATCCTGTTCCAGAATACGCATGACCACGCGCGAATTCGCTGAGCGTCCGTTTTCTCTATAAAGATTCCGCAATGTGTAAATCACATGCCAATGATCTTCGGTCAGCTCTTCCAACCCCTCTTCCTGCGCCATGTGTTTTACCGTCATCGGAGACCAGTGTTCCAGGTTGTACATGTTGCCTTCGGGGTCGGAATACTGAAGGCCTTCATCGTTGATGATATGGTTTATATCAAGCATGATGTACTCCTTATATCAGGGGCGTTGCAGATTGGAAGGCGGGCGCGTTACTGGAGCTGCCTTGGCTGTGGCACGGTTCATCCACTCAACAAGCTCAGGCTCGATAAGTGTTTCGTTGGATAAGGCCTGAGAATATAAGAATGTGCTTGCAGCCTCAAAACGGAAGGCGATGGATCCATTGCTAAACGGGCGGGAAGTGCCAGAGGTTTCCATGCTTACCTCCTCATGCAACTTGAGAGGTTTCACCGTCAATCGTTGACGGTGATGACTGATATGGGATACATGATGTCATAGCCTACTTTTATAGTCAACTATTAACCGTGCTTTGTCTCCTGAATGAATTCAACCAGGATATTTGATGCCCTGGAAATAAAAACGCCCGGCCTTGGAGCCGGGCGTTTCGGAATCGGAAAAATCAATTCTTTTCCATTGGGCAAGTAGTCATGCCGAAGATGGCATAAGCCGGACAGAATTTGAAGATTCCGGTCAGCAGCGGAACCACACCGATCCAGCCCCATACACCGATCATTCCAGCAAGTGTGGCGCCGATGAGTGCCAGGCCGACCACGATGCGCAGGATGCGATCAATACCACCAACGTTGAGTTTCATGTTTGCTCCTTGGAATAGGTTAAGGGAGGCTTCAGGATATGCGCAAACAAGAGGATTGTCTGTGACAAAAATCACAAAACAGCAAGTCAGAGTTCGGCGAATCGTTTAAGTGCTGCCTTATCAGTAACTTCAATCTGTTCCCGTGCAAGTTTAACCCAACCCTGCTCGGCAAAACCTTTCAATAGACGACTGACGATCTCGCGCGCACTGCCGAGCTCATCGGCCAAGGCCTGGTGTGTCATAAAGAGAGGGCTCGCTTTTGCGATAAGCAAGGCGGCCAGACGTTGATCGAGTTTCTGGAATGCGACGGCCGAGACCAGCTGCATCAGGTCGGTGAGGCGGTCGGAGAACAGGTGGAACACATAGTTCCGGAATGCTTCGTGATTTCCAACCAGAATATGGAAGGAGGGCGCTGGCAACAGCACCATTTCCAACGGCTGTTCGGCGATGCCGCGGGCCTGATAGCGGGTATGCCCGAGCAGGCAACTGCTGGTGAGTATGCAGCTTTCCCCCGGACTGACACGATAGAGCTGCAATTCACGACCGTTCGGGGCGGCCTTGATCACACGGATGCTGCCGGAGAGCAACATGGGAAATCCCTGGCAAGGCTGGTTCTCGTCGAACACCACTGCACCATTCGGCAGCGGCACCAACAGCGCATTCGCCAGTAACGCATCCAGCTCCGCTGCGGGCATATCGGCCAGTGCGGGGTAGTACTGCAGCAGGCGAGTGCGGAGTTCCGGATTCAGCATTTATTCCGGTCGCATGTGCGGGAACAGGATGACGTCCCTGATGCTGGCGCTGTCGGTCAGCAGCATGACCAATCGGTCGATACCGATGCCTTCGCCGGCCGTCGGAGGCAACCCGTATTCGAGTGCGCGAACGTAGTCGTTGTCCTTGAACATCGCCTCTTCGTCGCCAGCATCTTTCGCTGCAACCTGAGCATCGAAGCGACGCTCCTGGTCTTCTGCATCGTTCAGTTCGGAGAAACCATTGGCGATCTCGCGGCCGACGATGAACAGCTCGAAGCGTTCAGTGATCTCCGGGCGGGCATCGCTGCTGCGCGCCAGCGGCGAGACTTCGACGGGATAGTCGATGATGAAGGTCGGCTCGAACAGGTGTGCCTCGGCCAGCTCTTCGAACAGCGACAGCTGCAAACCGCCGACCGCGTCTTTCGGATTGTATTTGGCCTTGAGGTCTTTCAATTCGTTGACCAGGAAATCGCGGTCGTTCAGCTGCGCATCGGTGAACTGCGGATGATATTTCTGGATCGCTTGTACCATGGTCAGGCGGTGGAACGGCTTGCCCAGGTCCAGTTCCTTGCCCTGATAGGTGATGACGGTGGTGCCGAGTACCTTGCGCGCCACTTCAGCGAACAGCTTCTCGCTGAAGTCCATCAGGTATTTGTAATCGCGATACGCCTCGTAGAATTCGATCATGGTGAATTCCGGATTGTGGCGTGTCGAGACGCCCTCGTTGCGGAAATTGCGGTTCACCTCGAACACCTTCTCGAAACCGCCCACCACCAGACGCTTCAGGTACAGCTCCGGCGCGATGCGCAGGTACATCTGCAGGTCCAGCGCGTTGTGGTGCGTGACGAACGGCTTGGCCGACGCGCCGCCGGGAATGGGGTGCATCATCGGCGTTTCGACTTCCAGGTAGCCGTGGCGCACGAAGAACTCGCGAATCGCCTGGATGATCTGGGTGCGTGCGATGAACACCTTGCGCGATTGCTCGTTGGTGATCAGGTCGAGGTAACGCTGGCGGTATTTCTGTTCCATGTCGGTCAGACCGTGGAATTTTTCCGGCAACGGACGCAGCGCCTTGGTCAGCAGGCGCACCTGCGTCACGCGCACGGAAAGCTCGCCGCTCTTGGTCTTGAACAGTACGCCGACCGCACCGAGGATATCGCCCATGTCGTAATGCTTGAACTCGCTGTGCGCTGCTTCGCCGGTGATGTCGTTGCTGATGAACAGCTGGATGCGGCCGCTCATGTCCTGCACCGTGGCAAAGCTGGCCTTGCCCATCACGCGCTTCAGCATCATGCGGCCGGCCACGGCGACATGGACCTGCGCGGCTTCCAGTTCGTCATGCGATTTCTCGCCGAACTCGGCATGCAGGTCGGCGGCCATGTGCTCGCGCTTGAAATCGTTGGGGAAGGCGACGCCTTTTTCGCGGATCGCCTTCAGCTTGGCGCGGCGCTCCGCGATGATCTGATTCTCGTCCTGGACTGGGGTAATGGGTTCGGTGCTCATGGTGTTCTGAATGGGTTGAGTTAAATTTTAGCGGCGTGAAATATAGCACAGGGACGGGGTTTTCAGGACTTGCTTGTACACCCGTTGCTGCTGGTCATGACCTTTCCCGCACCAGCACCTTCACGCCCGGCGCCCAGGTGTCCGTCGGTTTCTTCTTGAAAGTCACCAGCGTCAACATGGACGGGTCGTACACGCCGACGTTGTGGGTGACCGGCGTGGTTAGCAGATATTGCGCACGGGTGGCCTTGAGGAACTTTGCCACGCGCTCGATGTTGACGATGTCGAGGTGGGCGAAGGGTTCGTCGATGAAGACGAAGCCGCCGGGACGCGACTCTTCCATCATCAGTGCCACCAGCAGGATCAGCGACTTCATCACCTGCTGTCCGCCGGAAGCATCGCCGTCGTTCATACCCATGAAGCCCTTGTCGTCGAAGTTGAAGCGCACCGCCAGGCCGGCCTGTGCCAGCGACAGGTCGTTATTCTCAAGCGCCACCGGCTCGTGTTCCACCTTGATGCCGGCCAAGTCGCCCAGCACTTTGAGGTTCTTCACGTAGCGGCTGACGGTGTGGCGCAGCACGGCGATGTACTGCTCGCGCGCGGTCTCGGTCTGGCTGCGCGCCATCTCGTTGTCGCGGCGGCGCGAGGAGAGGTCGCTCTCCATGCGCCGGTAGTCGTCCTTGATCTTGTCGCGTAGCGCGACCACGGTATCGTCGGTCTCCCAGGATTCCTCCTTGAAGCGAAGTTCGATCTCTTCGATGCGGCGGTCGATGTTGGTGGTGTCGCGGTATTTGTCGGCGAGTTGCTGGTTGGCGTCGCTGTTGCTCCAGCCAGCCGGGAACTGCTTGCGGTTATGGCGCAGTGTCTGCACGCGGCGCTTCTGCTCCTCGCGCGCGGAGCGGTTCTCTTTGCCGGCGATCTCGCGTTCCAGCCCCTGCAAGGCGAACTCGATCTTTTGCAGACTGCCGAAAGCCGTGCTGACGGCCTTGTCGGCCTCCGCGCGTTCCTGTTGCGCTTGCAGCACGGTATTGTCGCGACGACGCAGCACCAGCGCATCGTATTGCTGGCGCGCTTCGGCGAATTCTTCGGCGCGCTCGGCGAGCCGTGCGGCAGCATCCACCCCGGCCAGTTGCGCCTGCTGCGTGCGGATGCGAGAGGTGAGTTCGTTCAATTGTTCGCGCAAGGGCGCCAGCGCTTTTTCGAGCTGGCCGCGCTGCTCGCGCAGTGCTTCCAGACGCGCCTTGCCGAAACGCGCCTGATCCGGCGCAGCATAGCGGCCGCCGCGTCGTTCACGCAAGTAGCCTTGCCGCGTGATCCAGTCTTCGCCGCGCGGCAGCTTGCTGCCTGCGGCCGCGTCTTCCACGCGGCGGGTGCGTTCCAGTGTGCGCAGCAGCCATTCCGGCACCGGCTTGGCGAAGTGCACCACTTCCAGCAGCGAGCCCTTGGGCGCGAGTCCGGCGCTCACGCAGTCCGGCACGATGAAGTGGCGGTAGCGCAGCTTTTCGCCCAGCGCCATTGCCGCTTCGGTGTCTTTCTCCTTGCCCAGCAGCACCAGATGAGCGAACGGCGCGAGCACGGCTTCCACCGCCGACTGCCAGGTCGGGTCGGCGACCTCCACCACGTCGGCGAGCAGGTCGTGCACGATGCCGGCCTGGCTCAGCGCCTGGCGGAAAGCGCCGACATCGTGCGGATCGGCGCGGCGTCCGGCGGCGAGGTTCTCCAGCATCTCGTCGAGCTGGCGTTGCTTCTGTTCCAGTTCGGCGATGCGCAAGCGCAGGCCATCACGTTCCCCCGCAAGTTTTTCGATCTCGCGTGCATCGGCGAGCTTGTCGCCTTGGGTGCTGTGCACTTGCTGTTCCAGCCGTTTTTGTTGTTCGACGATGGCTTCCCAGCGTCCCAGTTCGCGGTTCAGTTCGTTCAGCGCGCGCTGCTGGTTCTGTTCGTTTTCCTGTGCTGCCTGGCTGCGCAGTTGCGCGTTTTCGTGGGCCTGTCGTTGTGCCTGCAATTCGAGCTGCATGCTTGCGCGTTCGGCGTGCTTGGTGCGCCATTCTTTTCGGATGGCAAGCAGGGTGCGGCGCGCGTTGTCGGCTTCGCGCTGCAACAAGTGATGCTCGAGACGCGGACGGATTTCGGCGGTCAGCGAGACGCGCTCCTGATTCAGGCGATGCCATTCCAGATAGCGGTTCACCTTCTGCTCGTGTTTCTCCAGGCTGTTGCCGAGCGCTTCGAGCTGGTTCTGTCCCGCATCCAGTTCGCGCACGGTATGTTCCTGGTGGTGGCGTGCCTCTTCGTACCGTTCCAGCACTTCCTTGTCGCCGAAGACCTGGAACACCAGGTCGAGCAGATCCTTGTGCGACAGCTCGCACAGCTTGTCGGTCTGCCCCTGTTCCAGCGACAGCACGCGGGCGATGGCGGGCGACAGGCCTGCGCTGTGCAAAATGCGCTGGTAGTCGCGCACGCCGAACTCTTCGCCTTTCTGCTCGATCTCCTGCAGACTGACCTCGCCGTCGGCGATCCAGTATTTGCGCGACCAGTCGCCGCCTTTCTTGTCGATGCGGCAGGCCAGCGTGATCTTGTCCTGCTGGTAGGGCAGGCGGAACGGGCGGTAGCTCGCGCCCGGCGGGCACTGGTTGTCCACCACGCCGCGCAGCCAGCAGAAGTCCTCGCCGTTGCGGCGCACGTAGCGCTTGTAGTCGCGTTTCTTCGAGCACTCCAGCGCCAGCAACGTGCGCATGGCATCGAGCAGCGTGGTCTTGCCCGAGCCGTTGGGGCCGGAGATGGTGATGATGGGTGCGTCCAGCGGCAGCTTGAAGTTGCGCCAGTAGTCCCAGTGTACGGTTTCCAGTTCCATCAACCTGAACATCAGGACTCCTCCTCGTTATGCAACTCCCCAAGCGTCACATCGCGCAGGATGCCGCGCTGTTTCAGCAGGTCGGACAGCGCGCCTTGCAGGATGCGCGGCGCCATTTCGGCGTAGTCGAAGGCGAGGTCGAGCAGCGGGCCTTCGTGGATCACCTTGTTCTTGCGCTCGATGAAGCCGAGGCGCGACAGCTGCGGCAGCGCGAACTGCTGCAGGCGCGCCTTGCCGCCGAGCAGCTTGCCATAGTCTTCCAGCAGTACGTTCTCGGCGATGCCGCGCGAAGCCTCGTGCGCCAGCGGTGTGAGCTTCACGGTCTCGAACATCTCGGTTTGCTCTTCTTTCTGCGCGGATTCGCCGGACTGCTGGCGTTCGCGCTTGGGCAGGATGATCAGCGCCCACAGGATCACCAGCAGCGCGACCGCATCCTTGGGCAGGCCGAGGTTGCTGGATTGCCAGGCGTCGTTCTGTTCGAACACCGCGCTCTCGCATTCGCGCGTGAGCGCGACGCCAACGTAAGCGGAGAAAGGATGTGCCAGCAGGCGCAGGCCGTTGGTGGCCAGACGCTGTTCCACTTCGTCGCGGAATCCGGCGTCCACCAGCAGGCGGCGCACTTCCTTGTCCTCGCGTGGCAGGTAGCGCAGCGCCAAGAGGCGGGCGATCAGGCGGGCGGCATGGTCCTGGTTCATGTGTTTTTCTCCTGTTGCGGTTCGATATGGCCGCCGCTCATCGCGGCAATCTCATCGCGTCCGATGTGTTGCAATTCGAAGTTCTCGTCCCAGCACAGTCGCAACGGCAGATGCGCCAGCGGGGCGAGTTCCGGGTCGACGTTCTGTTCGCCGAGGAAGGACAGCAGCGACAGGCGATACGATGCGTCGCTGAATCCGCCGCCGACGATGCCGTCGGCAAGCGTGAGCGGCTCATCCAGCCCGGACAACAGGCGCACCAGCGCGGCCAGCTGATACGGCGGGTCGAGTGCAATGTCGTCCACGTACTCGACTTCGGACGGCGCGGGCATGGCGGAGACGCGACGATTCGGCAGGTCGCGCGCGACGAACTCTTCGGTGTTGTCCACCATCACGTCGGGCAGGATGAAAGTGGTTTCCGGCGTGAGGGTGAGTTGCCCGGCGGCGAGTTCGACCAGTTCATCCACGGTGCGCTGCTTGAGCCAGGCGGCGAGTTCGGAAGAGCTGAGCCCGCCGTGCGACAGGTGCACCTGCTGGCGCGAGATCTCGGCCAGCTCGCGCTGGAACACGGAAGACATGCGCATCAGTTTGGATTGGCGCTGGCCGATCTGTTGCGACAGTTTCCAGGTCGTGTCATCCAGCCCTTCGGTGGCCAGGTCGCGCATGACCTCGTTGGCCTTGTCCATCCATTTCTGCACCGCCTCCAGCCTGGTTTGCGCTTCGCGCAGCCGGAATTCGGAGCCCGAGGTGACTGCCTGGGAGAACTCCTCTTCCAGTTCGGCCAGGCGGGCCAACAGGTGCGCCAGCGCTTCCGGCGACAGCTTGCCCACGGCCGCACCAGCGGCGATCTGCGCAGCGAGGAACTCGCCGTCCTGCTCGGTGTTGAAGTTGAGCAGGCTGGACAGCGCCGACAACACCATGCGTCCGGCGGAGGAAAGGCGATAGAGATGACGCTCGTTGTCCCACAACAGCAACTCGTGTTCGCGCAGACGGCCGAGCACGGTGTTGAGCTTGGACTGGTTGATGAAGGCAAAGTGGCTTTGCAGTTCCCGCGGTGACCACTCCGGCGCCTCCGCGCGCAGGCCGATCTCGCGCAACACCATCAGGCGCACCATCACCTCATCGTCGCCGCCACGGAACAGCGCGATCATTGCGCCGATCAGTGGCTTGGCCGCGAACAGCGGGAAGAATTGCGGTACGTCGGCGGGCTCGACGCCGGCGACGAAGAACTCGGCGAGGCCGTTGTCTTCCTGCTCGGACATGTTGCTCTTAAACGCCTTGCTTCAGGCTGGCTTCGATGAAGGGATCGAGGTCGCCGTCGAGCACCTTCTGCGTATTGGATATCTCGACGTTGGTGCGCAGATCCTTGATGCGCGACTGGTCGAGCACATAGGAACGGATCTGGTGGCCCCAGCCGACATCGGTCTTGGACGCTTCCAGCTTGTCGGCTTCGGACTGGCGCTTGCGCAGCTCCAGTTCGTACAGGCGCGACTTCAGCATGGACATGGCCTCGGCCTTGTTGCGGTGCTGCGAGCGGTCGTTCTGGCACTGCACCACGATGCCGGTGGGCTGATGGGTGATGCGGATCGCCGAGTCGGTCTTGTTGATGTGCTGGCCGCCCGCACCTGAGGCGCGGAAGGTGTCGATACGCAGATCGGCCGGGTTGATGTCCACTTCGATGGAATCATCCACTTCAGGGGAGACGAACAGACTGGCGAAGGAGGTGTGGCGACCGCCCGAGGAATCGAACGGCGATTTGCGTACCAGGCGGTGCACGCCGGTTTCGGTGCGCAGGTGACCGTAGGCGTATTCGCCTTCGACCTTGAGCGAGGCGCTGCGGATGCCGGCGACATCGCCGTCGGTCTGCTCCAGCACCTCGACCTTGAAGCCCTTGCGCTCGCAGTACTTGAGGTATTGGCGCAGCAGCATCGAGGCCCAGTCGCACGCTTCGGTGCCGCCGGCGCCGGCCTGGATGTCGATGAAGCAGTTGTTCGGGTCGGCCGGGTTGGAAAACATGCGGCGGAATTCAAGCGCGGCGACGCGAGTCTCGATGTCCTGCACATCGGCGGCGATGCTGTTCAGGCTGTCGTCGTCATTCTCGGCTTGCGCCATCTCGAACAGTTCTGCTGCATCGTCGAGGTTCTGGCTGATCCGGATGAGGCCAAGCACCACGTCTTCCAGCGACTTGCGTTCGCGGCCCAATTCCTGCGCGCGCTTCGCATCGTTCCAGATGGCTGGGTCTTCGGCGAGCTGATTGACTTCGGCTAGGCGTTCCTGCTTGCTGTCGAAGTCAAAGAAACCTCCGTAACTCATTGCTGCGATTGCGTAAATCTTGCAGGGAATTGGAGAGGGCGTTGAGTTGTTCGGCTTCCATTTTTTATGTCTTATCGCTGCTTTGAAAGACCGCGATTATACACGTCTTGAGCGTATCGAAGGAGCCGAAGGGCTACAGGAGCAGCAGGCCGAACAGCACGCCGCAGGAGATGGCGCCGAAGCCGATGGCAACTTGTTTTGCCAATGTCCGGCCGCCGATAAAAACGACCATGCCGAACTTGAAGGCAATATTGGACAGGAAAGCGATCGTGATCGCAGTGACGGTCTGATGCTCGCTGAGTTGTCCGAGGTTGAACAGGCGCAAGCTGGACAGCGTGATGGCGTCAACATCGGTCAGGCCGGATACCAGCGCCACCGCATACAGACCCTGGCTGCCTGCCAGGTCGGCCATCCATGCCGAACCCAGCAACACGACCACATACAGCAGGCCGAAACCAACAGCAGAATGCAATTCCGCCGGGTTCGTGGTTTCCGGCATATAGAGCTCAGAAACCTTGCTGGATTTGAGCCAGGTATAGATCGAGACGGCGACCCCGGCGATCAGGCCCCCCGCAAACACCGGCGCCAAGCCCGGCAGGGTGCCGTATGCCACGACCGAGCTGACCACCAGCAGGCGCAGCAAGACCACTACGCTGGCGATCACGATCACTGCGGCGGCAAGACTGGTCATTGCCGGGTTGGTCTTGCCGTGTTTGGCATAGATCATGGTGGTGGCGGTGCTCGATACCAGGCCGCCGAGAAAGCCCAGCAAGGGTGCCCCGTAACGGGTTCCCACCATGTGCAATGCAGCATAACCGGCGAGGCTGATGCCGGAGATGAGCACCACCATCAGCCAGGCCTGGTGGGGATTGAACGCGTTGTAGGGGCCGTAGTCCTGATTGGGAAGAATAGGCAGCACGATGAAGGTGAGCACCGAGAATTGCAGCACGGCGACCAGGTCGCGGCGCGTCAGACGTTGCGTGAATCCTCGCAGTTCTGGTTTGAAATAGAGCAGGGTAGTGATGCCGATGGCCAGCATCACGGCGAGTGTGGAAAGACCGAACCAGATGAGCACTCCCAGTCCGTAACTCAGCAGCAAGGCGACCACGGTGGTGGTGCCCGGGTCGTTCTCTTCTGTGGGAGTGTTGATGTAAGCCGCGACGATCATTCCTGCCACGGCAAGCAAACCTGCGATCACCAGCCAGGGTGAACCGAGCTTGGCAGAAAGCATCGCCATCAAGGTGCCGAGCACGGCGACCAGAGCAAAGGTGCGCAGCCCGGCTTTGGCTGAGGGGTTACGTTCGCGCTCCAGACCGATGAGCAGACCAATGGCCAGGCTGGTCAGGAACTGCGGCAGAGCTTCGATGCCGTTGCTTTGTAATAGAACGGATTCCACGGTCTCAACCTCCTGCCCAGTGACGCACGATGAGTTGCAAACTCTCGCTGCCATTGTATTCATTGACACTCAGGCTGTATACCGCATGGATATGCTCGGGAGCTGGCTCTGCCGAAAAGAAGCGGATGGCATCGAAACTACCGGCTGGCGACGACAGTTTGAGTTTGAGGTGTTTCTCGCCGACCACGCGCTGCGTCTGCACGCGGAAATCCCCCTCGAACAAGGGTTCCGGAAAACCCTGTCCCCAGACCTGACGCTGCAGGTCGCGTGCGATATCCATTGAAAACTCGTGCGTATCAAGCGAGCCATCCGTAGAAATGACTTTAACCAACGCATCGGCATCGAGCAGTTCTTGCGCCACTGTCTCAAAGGCTTGCCGGAAATCGTTCAGGTGTTCCTCATGAATGCTCAAGCCTGCTGCCATGGCATGACCGCCGAATTTCTGGATCAGATGCGGCTGGCGTTTTGAGATCAGATCGAGCGCATCGCGCAGATGCAGTCCTGCGATGCTGCGGCCGGAACCTTTCAGTTCTCCCGTTTGTGCACGCGCGAAGGCGATCACCGGACGATGGAATTTGTCCTTGAGGCGCGAGGCGAGGATGCCGATCACGCCTTGATGCCAATCTTCGTTAAAGAGAGTGAGGGAATATCCGTCTGCCGGATCGAAATTGTCGAGTACGGCCAGGGCACTGTCCTGCATATCCGCTTCGATGCTGCGCCGCTCATGATTCAGCGCATCCAGCCTGGTGGCGATCTCGCCGGCTTCGGCGGTATCGTCGGTCAGCAGGCAACGGATGCCCAGGCTCATATCGTCCAGACGTCCGGCGGCATTCAAACGCGGTCCGACGATGAAGCCCAGTTCGTAGGATGAAGACTGTATTGCCGGTCTGCGGGCTATCCGCAGCAAAGCCTGGATGCCGGCGCAGCTGCGTCCGGCGCGGATGCGCTGCAAGCCTTGCTGCACCAGGATGCGGTTGTTGTCGTCCAGCTTCACCACATCCGCTACCGTGCCGAGTGCGACGAGATCGAGCAGATTGCCGAGATTGGGTTCCGTTTTTCCGGCGAAAACACCGCGTTCACGCATCTCCGCGCGCAGCGCCATCAGCACATAGAACATCACCCCCACGCCCGCCAGGTGCTTACTGGGGAAAGTACAACCGGGCTGGTTGGGGTTCACGATGCACAGAGCGTCGGGCAGGGTATCGCCGGGCAGGTGATGATCGGTCACCAGCACTTGTATCCCCAGCCTGTTGGCTTCGGCCACTCCCTCCACGCTGGCGATGCCGTTGTCCACCGTGAGCAGGATATCCGGCTTGCTTTCTGCTGCCAGCCGAACGATCTCCGGCGTCAGGCCGTAACCGTACTCGAAACGGTTGGGAACGATGAACTCCACCTTTGCGCCAAGTGCAGCCAGACCGCGCATGGCCACGGTGCATGCCGTAGCACCGTCGGCATCGTAATCGGCCACGATCAGGATTCTTTTATGGTCGGCAATGGCATCGGCCAGGATGGACGCCATCCTTTCTGCGTTCTTCAACAAGGAGAAGGGCAGCAATTGCTTGAGGTCGGTGTCCAATTGCGCAGTATCGACAATGCCGCGCGCCGCGTAGATACGCGCCAGCAAAGGCGCAATGCCAGATTCAACAAGTTGTGCGGCGGTGCTTGCCGGGTAGGGGCGTTGGCTGATCTTGTTCATGGGAACGGGTCGCTGGAATTGCCCACAGTGTAGCAGAGGGGTCATCGTCTTTTGACGCCAGTTCAGTTAGAATGCCGCCCACTTAAAAAACGACGCAGGCATATTGTGGCATTGATAGTACAGAAATACGGCGGCACTTCTGTCGGAAGTCCGGAGCGCATCAGGAATGTTGCGCAACGCGTGGCAAAATACAAGGCTCAAGGACATCAGGTCGTGGTGGTGGTCTCCGCGATGAGCGGCGAGACCAACCGCCTGATCGCGCTGGCCAAAGAGATCCAGAAACATCCCGATCCGCGCGAACTCGACGTTGTGATCTCCACCGGTGAACAGGTGACCATCGGCCTGCTGGCGATGGCACTTAAAGATGCCGGACTGCAAGCCAAAAGCTATACCGGCGCGCAGGTCAAGATACTCACCGACAGCGCCTTCACCAAAGCGCGCATCGTCAGCATCGACGAACAGAACATCCGCACCGACTTGGCCAACGGCTATGTGGTTGTGGTCGCAGGCTTTCAGGGCATGGATGAAGACGGCAACATCACCACCCTGGGCCGAGGCGGTTCCGATACCACCGGCGTCGCTATCGCAGCCGCACTGCGTGCCGACGAATGCCAGATCTACACCGACGTGGACGGTGTCTACACCACCGACCCACGCATGGTGCCCGAAGCGCGCCGCCTGAAGAGCATCACCTTTGAGGAGATGCTGGAGATGGCGAGTCTGGGATCCAAGGTTCTGCAGATACGCTCGGTCGAATTCGCCGGCAAATATAAAGTCAAACTGCGTGTACTCTCCAGTTTCGAGGAAGAGGGAGAAGGCACGCTGATCACGTTCGAGGAAGGCAATAAAATGGAACAGGCAATCATCTCAGGCATCGCGTTCAATCGCGACGAGGCCAAGATCACCGTGCGCGGCGTGCCGGACAAACCCGGCATCGCATATCAGATACTTGGCCCGGTGAGCGAAGCACATATCGACGTCGACATGATCATCCAGAACGTCGGCGTGGACGGCTCCACCGATTTCTCTTTCACCGTGCATCGCAACGAATTCACCAAGGCGATGGACATCCTGAAGACCAAGGTGCAGCCGCATATCGGCGCGCGCGATGTCATCGGCGACAACAAGACCGCCAAGGTTTCCGTGGTCGGCGTCGGCATGCGTTCGCACGTGGGGATCGCCAGCAAGATGTTCCGTACCCTGGCGGAAGAAGGCATCAACATCCAGATGATCTCCACCTCGGAGATCAAGATTTCCGTCGTCATCGACGAAAAATATCTGGAACTGGCCGTGCGCGTATTGCACAAGGCATTCAATCTGGACCAGGAAGACGCATAAATCGTTTGACCGCCTAGCCTCTAATCAGTATCATTCGCGGCCTTCGGAGAGGTGGCCGAGAGGTCGAAGGCACGCCCCTGCTAAGGGCGCATACGAGCTTAAACTTGTATCGAGGGTTCGAATCCCTCCCTCTCCGCCACGTGTAACAAGCAGCAAAACGCGCCCGTAGCTCAGCTGGATAGAGTACTTGGCTACGAACCAAGGGGTCAGGAGTTCGAATCTCTTCGGGCGCACCAATTCAGGTTAAAAATGGGCACTTGATTCAAGTTGCCCATTTTTATTTTCTGCATCGTCTCTGCCAACGCCTTGTAGCTTCCCCGGATGGTGGCGGTTCTGTCCTCTACTACGATCTCATCCACCAATATTTTCAGATAGCTTTTAGTCAACGGAGATCCGGAGGCCAACAGTTTTCCCCGTAATGCTTTCCCGAAGCCATCCACCTGACTTGCTTTGAGGTATTCCACTTCCGGCAGGATATTGTCTCTGAATGTGCAGGCAACCGCGAAGCGCGCTTCAGCTTCAAATTCCACTGTCCCAGCGGCAAGTTTGTCGAAGCAGGAATCCGGTCGTTAACATCTAAACGGCTTCGGGACTTTCTGCGCGAGCCGATCGTGCTCGGGGCAAGCGTCTCCCCCGAAAACTACGAGGAAGGTACTGGGAAACTCTGTGCATCAAGGGGTGGGTGTTCGATCCCGCCGCAGTTAACCACATTTCCAAAGATTTCTATGCGGCGAACACAGCCAAAGCATTCGCGGAGGATGACATTCGCGTGGCTTTCTCGAGTGAAGGGACTATCGGCAAGCTGGCGCTCGTCGGGGCGGATGTCGAGGGCATCTGCTTCGATTTCACCAGGAGGATTTCGGGTTGACCAATCGAAGTTGCTACCGTCGTTCGCTCGCTACTGTTTGATGTCCGACTACTTCCAGCACCTCGTTTACGCACACAAGTAAGGCTTAGGCAACAACATCAATATCTTTCCGAACCATATCCAAGACTTCCCGATGCTCCCCCTCATCGGAGAGCAACAAAAGGCTGTGGATCTCACGTAGGCCACCCGAACCGCCCCTAACAGCACTTTCGGGGTGCATCTCAGAATAGGCGATGGG
Organism: Sideroxydans lithotrophicus ES-1; assembly: GCF_000025705.1. NCBI lineage: Bacteria > Pseudomonadati > Pseudomonadota > Betaproteobacteria > Nitrosomonadales > Gallionellaceae > Sideroxydans > Sideroxydans lithotrophicus. The sequence continues at coordinate 1,521,475 of NC_013959.1, forward strand.
TAAAACGAAGGGTGGGGAACTATTGCAGCCACAGAGCCCTTGGGGGCAAGGAAACCTGGCGGAGAGGGCGGGATTCGAACCCGCGGTGGGGTATTACCCCACACACGCTTTCCAGGCGTGCGACTTAAACCGCTCATCCACCTCTCCGAAAGGGCGCGCAGGATAAACTAGAACATCATTTCCCGCAATCAAAAACGATCACGCCACTCGCGCAGGGCAGTGAATACGGCGAGTTCGCTGGTGTCCGCCAAGCCGCGCGCCTGGAGGGTCCGGACGAGTTCAGGGCTGCTGCATCTGAGGAATGGATTGGTGGCTTTTTCCAGTGCGATGGTGAAGGGGACGGTCGACAGGTTCCTTTCGCGCAGGCTGCGGGTATCGGCGATGCGACGCTGGACGTCAGGGTTGTCCGGTTCACAGGCAAGCGCAAAAGGCAGGTTGTAGGAGGTGTATTCGTGCGCGCAATAGACCTGTGTGTCGTCGGGCAGGGCGGCCAAGCGCTGCAGCGAATGGAGCAGTTGTGCTGGCGTGCCTTCGAAATTCTTCCCGCAGCCTCCTCCGAACATCACATCCCCGCAAAATACCACCCGCGGGGCGATGAAGGCGATGTGATCGTCGAGGTGGCCGGGTACTTCGATGATGGCGAATTCGGCATCCAGCGTTTCCAGCCAGAGCCGGTCGCCTTCGCGTAAGTCGTGGGTAATATGAGGGTTCTTCGGATGGCTTCGCCCATGCACCGGCACGTTATATACTCCGCGCAATTCTTCGATGCCATCGACGTGGTCGTGATGACGGTGGGTGCAGAGGATGGCATCCAGTTGCAGGCTGTTTGCTTGGAGGTAATCCAGTACCAGTGCGGCCTCGCCTGGGTCGACGATGACGGCATGATTGTCGCGCCGGAGCAGCCAGATGTAGTTGTCCTGCAGAGCAGGGATGGGAATGATGTTCAGCATGATAGAAATGGGAACCGGATGCCGAATTGTAGATTAATCCCGCGTAGCCTGAGCGAATGGTCCTCCAGCGAGCAGGGGAACTACGTACTGAAGCGCGAACAGGAATATTTCGACCGTACGGTCAGCGATATCTTCGGTTTCAACGCCCTGCAACTGGGCTTGCCGGAACATGATTTCCTGCACAGCAGCCGCATGCCCTTGCGCTTTACGGCCGGGAACCAGGCCGGCAACAACGTGCGCTTGCGCTGCGACGAACTTCCATTCGACAGCGACAGCCTGGATCTGGTGCTGTTGCCGCATGTGCTCGAATTCGCCGAGAACCCGCACCAGATATTGCGCGAAGTGGAGCGGGTGCTGCGGCCGGAGGGCAACCTGATCATCAGCGGATTCAACCCGTTCAGCCTGTGGGGCCTGCACCGCGCATTGGGCCGGAAGCAAGGCTACCCGTGGCGCGGGCGTTTCATCCGGTTGCCGCGCCTGAAGGACTGGCTGGCGCTGCTCGGTTTCGAGGTGGCCGGAGGCCGTTTTGCGGCCTATGCGCCACCACTGCACCAATCAAGATGGCTGGAGCGTTTTGCCTTCATGGAAAAGGCCGGCGACCGCTGGTGGGCGGTGAGCGGCGGAGTGTATTTCCTGCATGCGATAAAGCGCGTCCCTGGCATGCGCCTGATCAAGCCGAAATGGAACGAAGGGCTGGTGCGCAACCTGATGCCGGCATCGGCCAAGTTGAACAAGGGTGTGACGCAAAAGAATGGACAAAATGAGTGACGTGGTCGAGATTTTTACCGACGGGGCCTGCAAAGGGAATCCTGGCCTCGGCGGTTGGGGCGCATTGCTGCGCGTCAAGGGCAAGGAGCTGGAGTTGTGTGGCGGCGAGGCGCACACCACCAACAATCGCATGGAATTGCTGGCGGCTATTTCCGCGCTGGAGGCGTTGAAACGCCAGTGCCGGGTCCGCCTGCACACGGACTCGAAATATGTGCAGCAGGGTATCAGCGAATGGGTGCACAACTGGAAGCTGCGCGGCTGGAAAACGGCGGACAAGAAACCGGTGAAGAACGAAGACTTGTGGCGCAGGCTGGATACGCTGGCGGAGCAGCATCATGTCGAATGGGTATGGGTAAAAGGACATGCCGGGCATGACGGCAACGAACGCGCCGACGCTCTGGCAAACCGTGGCTGTGCAGACGTGGAAAAACACCTCAAGAAATCGTAGCGAGCAAGACATAGGGCAAGGAGCTGCACAGTGAGTGACGAGACATACCTGAAAGGCAGGCGAGGATTGAACGAGCATGCGACGCAGCAATATGGCTGCGCAGTAGATTTATCGAGGTGTTCATGAGGCAGATCGTACTGGATACCGAGACCACCGGTCTCGATCCCAAACAGGGGCACCGCATCATCGAGGTGGCCGCCATCGAGCTGAATGGGCGCAAAGTCTCCGAGCGCACTTTTCATCGTTATATCAATCCGGAGCGCGAGATCGACGAGGGTGCTGCGGCAGTGCACGGCCTGACGCTGGACCGCTTGCAGGATGAGCCCAAGTTCGCAGAAGTCGCACCGGCATTGCTGGAATTCATCGCCGGTGCCGAACTCATCATCCACAATGCGCCGTTCGACATCGGCTTCCTCAACGCAGAGCTGGCTCTGGCCGGGTTGCCATTGCTGAACAATCCCGTGATCGACACCCTGAAGGTTGCCAAAGAGCTGCATCCCGGAAAGAAGAACAACCTGAATGCGTTGTGCGACCGCTACCAGGTCGACAACTCGCACCGCACTTTGCACGGTGCGCTGCTGGATACCGAGTTGCTGGCCGAGGTATATCTGGGCATGACGCGCGGCCAGGAAAGTCTGCTGGGCGAAGAACGCTCCGAAGAGGATGGCGTGCAATTCACCGCCAGCGGCGAAGCGATCTGCCTGAGCGTGCGTGTGCTGCCCGCCAGCGAGGACGAACTGGCGCTGCACAGGGCGCAATTGGAAGACATCGAAAAAGCCAGCAAGGGGTCATGCCTATGGAAAAGGCTGGAAACACAGGTTTGATCCTGAAGTGGTCCAAACGCATCAGGTGGACGCTGATGCTGGCTGTGCTGGCATATCTGCTGGCGTGTGCCTATATGTGGTCGACGCAACGAAAACATATATTCAAGCCTAATCCAATACAGGAAACCACACCGGATCGTCTGGGTTTGAAATTCGAGGAAGTGCACATTCCCTCAGGCAGCGGCACAGATCGCGGTGTGCTGTCTGCATGGTGGATACCTGCAGACAGCCCTGATGCCCCCACCGTGCTTTACCTGCATGGCAACGACAAGAACATCGGAGGTGCTTCGGACATCGACAGGGTTGCACGGCTACACAGCATGGGCTACAACCTGCTCACGGTCGATTATCGCGGTTATGGCAAAAGTACCGGTGGCGCTCCCACTGAAGCCAAGGTGTATGAAGATGCCGAGGCGAGCTGGGACTATCTGGTCAGGCAAAAGGCCTGCGATCCAAAACGCACGTTCATATTCGGACACTCCTTGGGCAGTGCGATCGCCATAGACCTGGCTGCCCGTCACCCGGAGGCTGCCGGGCTCATTGCCGAAAACGCCTTTACCTCGATGGTCGACATGGGTGAGCTGGAATATCCCTATTTGCCGGCCGAACTCCTGTTGAACCAGCGTTTCGATTCGCTGAGCAAGATAGGCAGCTTGAAGATCCCGTTGCTGCTCATTCACGGCACATGGGACAAGCTCGTACCGTACCAGATGAGCCAACGCCTTTTCGAAAGAGCGCCGCAGCCAAAAAATCTGAAGCTGATCGAAGGGGGCGGGCATAGCAACGACGCGATCATCGCCCCACTGGAATTCCGTGCTGCAGTGACTCAGTTCATCCAACGCTACGCCATGCACTGATGGATGCAAACCGTTTTGACGTACTGATCGTCGGGGCAGGGGCGGCAGGCATGATGTGCGCCTTGACCGCGGCTCAACGCGGACGTTCGGTACTGCTGCTCGACCATTCATCGAAGCTTGCGGAGAAGATACGCATCTCCGGCGGCGGCCGCTGCAACTTCACCAACCTCAATTCCCGGCCGGAAAACTTCCTGTCGCAGAATCCGCATTTTTGCCGTTCCGCGCTGGCGCGTTTCACGCCGCAACATTTCATTGCCATGCTGGAAAGGCATGGCATCGGCTATCACGAGAAGACACTCGGCCAATTGTTCTGCGACGACGGTTCGGAAGCCATCATCGCCATGCTCAAGTCGGAATGCGATGCGGCAGGCGTGCGCTGGTGCATGCCGTGCGGCGTGGAGAAAATCGAGCGGGACGACGAGTTCGTTGTGACAGCCTCGCACGGGAAATATCGCGCGGAGTCACTGGTGATCGCCACCGGTGGGCTATCCATTCCCAAGATCGGTGCGACGCCGTTCGGCTACAAGCTGGCGGAGCAGTTCGGCGTACCCATGACCAGGCTCAAACCGGGACTGGTTCCGCTCACCTTCCATCCTGAAGAATGGGCTGCGTATGCGGAACTGTCCGGTGCTTCGCTGGATGCGGTGGTGAGTTTCGGCAAGCACAGTTTCCGCGAGAATCTGTTGTTCACCCATCGCGGCCTCAGCGGCCCGGCCATCCTGCAAATCTCGTCATACTGGGAGCAGGGCATGCCGCTATCCATCGATCTGCTGCCCGATCTCGATGCGCACGAAATGTTCCTGCAACAACGCGGCAGCAAGATGCTGCTGGGCAACTTCCTTGCGCAGTACCTACCCAAACGCCTGGCCGAGATCATCGCCGTGCAATGGCTGGAAAACAAACCGCTGAACCAGTATGCGGAAAAGGAATTGCGGACATTGGCCGACAAGCTGAAGAAGTGGCAGATCATACCGAGCGGGACGATGGGTTACGGCAAGGCGGAAGTGACCTGCGGCGGCGTGGATACGCGGGCGCTGTCCTCCAAAACGATGGAGTGCAATAATGTTCCCGGCCTGTATTTCGTCGGCGAAGTGATGGATGTGACCGGACAGCTTGGCGGCTACAATTTCCAGTGGGCATGGGCTTCCGGTTATGCTGCAGGGCAGGCGGCATGAATCTGAAAAATGTATCTGCCTGAAAGCAAGCAGGGACGGCCATCTGCAATGTGATATCGTGCAGATCGTTTAATTTGTTCGATCTGCAGGTCGATGCCTTGAAGATCGCCTGTCGGTGCGGAGTTTCGGGCGGGTGCTTGAAAATTCAGGATAATTGCGCCATCTGACGATGCGTGCGTACAACCAAGGAGAATCGAAATGCGTGTGATCTGGGTATTGATGTTGACGATGCTGCTGAGCGGTTGCGGCTACAACGATTTCCAAACGAAAGACGAGCAGATCAAGGCCGACTGGTCGGAAGTGCTGAACCAGTATCAGCGCCGCTTCGATCTGATCCCCAATCTTGTAAATACAGTCAAGGGTTATGCCCAGCAGGAAAAGGATGTGCTGATCGGGGTGACCGAAGCGCGCGCCAAAGTCGGCACCATCCAGGCCACACCGGCACTGATCAACGATCCCAAGGCATTCGCCCAGTTCCAGGCCGCGCAAGGCGAACTCACCACGGCGTTGAGCAAATTGATGATGGTGACGGAAAACTATCCGCAACTGAAGTCGGACGCGCTGTTCCGCGATTTGCAGGCGCAGCTCGAGGGTACCGAGAATCGAATCACGGTCGCACGCAATCGCTATATCAAGTCGGTGCAGGAATATAACGTGCTGGCGCGTTCCTTCCCGACCAACCTGACCGCAATGATGTTCAGCTACAGCATCAAGCCCACGTTCACGGTGGCGGATGAAAAGGCCGTGTCGGTTCCGCCGACGGTGGATTTCTCTGCTCCCAAGGCGGCACCAGCCAAATAAATGAAACGGTTCTGGACGCAGCTTATCCTGCTTGCACTGCTGTTCTGCAGCTCGGCGCAGGCGGAGGTTGCCGTCCCTGCGCTTGAACGGCGCGTCACCGACCTCACCGGCACGCTGGACGGCGGGCAGCAACAGCTGCTGGAAAACAGGCTGGCGGCTTTCGAGTCCGGCAAGGGTTCGCAGATCGCCGTGCTCATGTTGCCGTCCACACAGCCGGAGACCATCGAGCAGTTCGGCATTCGTGTCGCCGATGCATGGAAGCTGGGCCGAAAAGGCGTGGACGATGGCGTGCTGCTGCTCGTCGCCAAGGACGACCACCGGATGCGCATCGAAGTCGGGTACGGGCTGGAGGGCGCGCTGAACGATGCGACGGCCAAGCGCATCGTATCCGATGTCATCTCGCCTTATTTCAAACGCGGCGAGTTCTATGCCGGCATTGATGCCGGGGTGGGCGCGATCATGAAGGTGGTCGAAGGCGAACCGTTGCCGCCGCCTGCGCCGCGGGCTTCTGCGCGATCCGGCGGCGATTCAGGTGGTTTGGGCCAATTGATCGGCGCGGGCTTCATTATCTTCATGATCGGCAACATCCTGTTGCGCCAGTTGCTGGGGAGATTGCCGAGCGGACTCATCGTTGGCGGATTGATCGGCATGCTGGCCTGGGTGCTGTTGCTTTCGCTGGCCTGGGCGATCGCCGCTGCAGTGGCGGCTTTCCTGTTTTCTTTGCTCTTCGGCGTGGGCGGCCCCGGATCATCCTTTCCCGCCGGGTGGGGCGGTGGAAGCAGCGGAGGCGGATGGGGCGGCGGCGGCGGTTTCGGGGGCGGAGATTTTGGCGGTGGAGGTGGCGGCTTTGGCGGCGGCGGAGCATCAGGAGACTGGTAAATGAACATCAAACGCATCGTCAAACACCTTTCGACCGGACATACCGTTGCGCGCCGCGTATTTCCCCGCGCTGCACTGGACAACATCAGGCGCACGATCGCCGAGGTGGAGCAGACGCATGCCGGACAGATCCGTTTTGCCGTCGAATCTGCGCTGGAGCTCAAACCTTTATTGGCCGGGCAGTCCGCGCGCGAAAGGGCCATCGAGGTCTTTTCCAGCTTGCGCGTGTGGGATACCGAACACAATAACGGAGTGCTGATCTATCTGCTGCTGGCGGATCGCGATGTGGAGATCGTGGCGGATCGCGGTGTCCACATCAAATTGGGACCTGCCGTGTGGGAAGCTGTCTGCCGGGAAATGGAAAGCGCATTTCGCCAGGGCGAGTTCGAAGAGGGAGTGATCGCCGGGATACGCCGCGTGGGCGCGCATCTCGCGCAGCATTATCCGCAAAGCGGCGCCAACAAGATCAACGAATTGCCGGACCAACCCTTCCTGATCTGATCCCGTCGTGACCATCGAGACCGAACTCAAGCTGCACATCTCGCCCGGGCACATGCAAAAGCTCAAGCGGCATCCCTGGCTTCGAAACTTGTCCGCGACTCCTGCGCGCGCGCAAAAGCTCTACAGCATCTACTACGACACCGGCGATCTTGAACTGCGTCGGCATGCCATGGCCCTGCGGCTGCGCCGCGTAGGCAGGCAATTCGTGCAGACCCTGAAGGGCGGCGGTCAGGTGAGCGCGGGATTGCACCAGCGCAACGAATGGGAGTCGGCGGTCCCGTCCGAGCAGCTGGATTTCGAGGCACTCGAAGCCTGCGGAGGGGAGTTGCCGCGCGGGGTGCGCAACCGGTTGCAGCCGGTGTTCGTCACCGATTTTTCACGCAATGTACGGACCCTCAGTTATGAAGGAGCAGAGATAGAGCTTTGCATGGATAGCGGCGAGATACGCGCGGGCCAATCGAGTTGCCCGATCTCCGAACTGGAACTCGAACTCAAGTCCGGGGAACCGCAACAGTTGTTCAAACTTGCCCTGGCTTTGCTGAATATCGTGCCGCTGGATGTAGAGCACACCAGCAAGGCCGAATATGGCTATCTGCTGTTTTCGGCCTCGAAACCGTCAGCGAGCAAAGGGCGATTCCCCGTGCTGAAAAGATCGCAACCCATCGCCGGAGCCTTGCGCGACATGATAGCCGCATGCCTGACGCATGTGCAGTCCAACGTGCCGGGCGCACTGCTGAAACTGGATGAAGAGTACCTGCACCAGGTACGTGTCGGGCTGCGGCGCCTGCGGGTGGTACTGGCCATTGCGCTGCGTTTCAACGCCGATGCGGAATTGGCCGCATTGCGCGAGCAAGTTGCTGAACTGTGCGTGGACCTGGGACGCTCGCGCGAGTGGGATGTGTTCGTTACCCAGACATTGGCCCCGATCTGCGCACGTTTGCCCGAGCATGCCGGGTTGCACGAAGTGCTGAGCGCCAGCGAACGGGCGCGCAAGAAGCAACTTGCTGGAATGGAAAGCAGTCTCGCCTCGCAGGATTTCCAGCGCATGCTGCTGCGCTTTGGCGCATGGATGCAGGGGACACCGGCGATCGAACCGGAACTCACGCTGGAGCGATTCGCCAGGCAGACATTGGAGAAACGCAGCAAACAGGTGCTCAGGAACGGCGTGGCACTGGCCGGGGAGGATGCCGCACAACTGCATGCGTTGCGCATCGCCTGCAAGAAACTGCGTTACAGCATCGAGATGTTCGCTTCGCTGTTCAATGACGCCAAGGTCAGGAACTGTGTGGTTGCGCTGGTCGAACTGCAAGACATACTGGGCATCCTCAACGACATCGCCGTGGCAAATCGCCTTCTGGACAAGTTGGATAACGCGGCGAGGCACGATACACTCGCACTCATACGCGGCTGGATGGAACATGATTATGCACAGCGCGTTGCAGAGTTCGGCAAGGCCTGGAACAGGTTTGCGGCACAAAAAGGATTCTGGAACTGAATGTTCGCCACCGGTTGCACAGGCAAGCCAATGATCAAGAAAGGGTAGTACAGAATGACCAAGAAACGTCCGCCGTTGCGTGTGCCTGTCACCCAGGGGCTGAAAGACATCTATGCGATGGACATGTATCTGCCCTATCAGGCGGCGTGCGAAGACCGGTTCAGCGTGACCGCTTTCGGCCGTCTTGCAGTGGCCGTTTGCGTCGTTCGTTCTGCGCTCGCGAAAAAGAACACCCAGATCCCCAATGCCATCGAGATACTGGATGCAGCCATCAACACCCTGACCGTCGTGCGCAAGCGGGGAGATACGACCGATGTCTGGGAGATCACTGAAGCCGAGCGACCTGTCGTGCTTGACGGTATCGAGGTCGCCGAACAGTGCATCGGCGTGCTGGATGTCGCGCTATTGGCGCAAACGGCAGCCACGCTGTTCGATGAGGTGTGATGCCATGCCGCAGTAGCTGACACCTGCTGGCGGCGGGTGTCTTGGCTCATTTGCAGTGCGATGTGACCGTTCGACCCGGGATCGGGAGGAGACCCGACCCGTTTTCACGATCCGAAAGATCGGGGCTGCAACGCCAGCAGGGAGATCGTCAGGCGCAAGCTTACTTCAGCATCGCCTTCAGCCTGGCCAGCTTGTCCATCCCTTCCTCTTTGGTCACTGCAGGTGCGTTGCCCGCCGTCACCACGCCCGTATAAACGATATCTGCCTGCGGCAGCTCGGCGATGAATCGGCTGGGATCGCAGCCCGCGAATTCCTTGCCGCGTTTGCGGCGGGTACAGTAACTGATCTGCAATGAGCGCTGCGCGCGGGTGATGCCGACGTACATCAGGCGGCGTTCTTCCTCGATCTGTTCCGGTGCTTCGCTGCGTTCGTGCGGCAGGATGCCTTCTTCCACGCCGATCAGGAACACATGGCCGAACTCCAGTCCCTTGGCGGCATGCAGGGTGGAGAGGGAGACGGCATCGGTCTCCTGGTCGCGCGATTCGAGCAGGTTGAGCAGCGCGATCAGCTGCGTCATGGCGATCATGGTCTTCTCGTCCGCTTCGGATTTGCGGTTCATCCAGCCGACGAAGTCCTGCACGTTCTTCCATTTGTTCTCGGCCTGGCGCGGCTCGTGGCTGTCGAACAGCCAGGCCTCGTAGTCGATGGCGCTCAGCAGATCGTTCAGCACTTCGTTGCACGGCTCTTTTTCGGCACGCGCCTGCATGCGGTTGATGAACTGGCAAAAAGTGAGCAGGTCTTCGTGCTGGCGCGGTTGCAGTTGGTGCGCCATGGCGCTCTCGAATGCGGCTTCGAACAGGCTGACATTGCGCGAGCCGGCATACGATGCCAGCTTCTCCAGCGTGCTGTTGCCGATGCCGCGCTTGGGCGTGGTGATCGCGCGGATGAAGGCGGGGTCGTCGTCCGGATTGGCGATCAGGCGCAGGTAGGCGGTGAGGTCCTTGATCTCGGCGTGATCGAAGAACGAAGTGCCGCCGCTGACGCTATAGGGCACCTTGTGGGTGCGCAGCTGTTCCTCGAATACGCGCGACAGGTGATTGCTGCGGTAGAGGATGGCGTAGTCGGAGAAGCGCGTGTTGTTTTCGAACTTGTGCGCCAGCAGGCGCAGTACTACCGATTCGGCTTCGTTCTCTTCGTCCTTGGCCGCGAAAACGCGCACCGGATCGCCGGGGCCGTGCTCGCTCCACAGGTTCTTCTCGAACAGTTTGGTGTTGTTCTTGATCAGATGGTTGGCGCTTTGCAGGATGCGCTGCGAAGAACGGTAGTTCTGTTCCAGTTTGATGACGCGCAATTGCGGGTAGTCGTTCTGCAAATTTTGCAGGTTGGCCGTGCTCGCCCCGCGCCAGGCATAGATGGCCTGATCGTCGTCACCCACCACAGTGACCGCGGCACGGGGGCCGGCCAGCAGTTTCATCATCTGGTACTGGCAATCGTTGGTGTCCTGGTATTCGTCGATCAGCAGGTAACGAAAGCGATGTTGCCAGCGCTGATGAGCTTCTTCATGCGTCTTGAACAACTCTACCGGCAGACGGATGAGATCGTCGAAATCCACCGACTGATATGCGCGCAGCGTTTCCTGATAGCGCGCGTAGAGCAGGGCAAGACGCTGTTGTTCTTCATTTTCGGCCAGGCTGCCCGCCTGTTCGGGCGTGAGAAAAGCGGCTTTCCAGTTCGACATCACGCTCTGCGCGGTGCGTATCTCCTGCTTGTCAGGGCTGCCCAGCAACTCGCTGATGATCTTTCCGGTGTCGGCACTATCGAAGATGGAGAACTGTTTCTTGTAGCCCAGCAGCGGCCCATCCTCGCGCAGGATCTGCATGCCCAGCGCATGGAAGGTGCTGATGGTCATGCCTTTGGCATCGCGCCCGTTCATGATCTTGCCGACGCGTTCGCGCATCTCGTTGGCGGCCTTGTTGGTGAATGTGATCGCGGCGATATTGCGCGGGGAATAGCCGCACTCCTCGATCAGGTAGGCCAGTTTATGCGTAATGACGCGCGTCTTGCCGCTTCCTGCGCCTGCAAGTACCAGCAGTGGACCGCCCAGGTACTTGATTGCTTCTCGTTGAGTGGGATTCAGTTTGCTTGACATCGTGTTGGTGCCCGGAACCGGAATCGAACCGGTACAGCTCTTTCGAGCCGACGGATTTTAAGTCCGTTGTGTCTACCAATTTCACCACCCGGGCTTAAGGGCTGTATGGAATGTATCGAAACACAGTTCCGAAATTCATGAGCGGCGCATTATACAGAGGCTGAAGCGACCCGAACAAAACAAAATATCGTCGTTGAATTTCTTGACACGAAGTTCGATATCCATATAATGCGGACTTCGTTTTTTGCGGGAATAGCTCAGTTGGTAGAGCGATACCTTGCCAAGGTATAGGTCGCGAGTTCGAGTCTCGTTTCCCGCTCCAGATAACTTGGGAAAGCTTTCGGGCTTTCCCATAATTTTTGCTACTATGCAAATTGCCTAGCGGCGCGATAGCAAAGCGGTTATGCACCGGATTGCAAATCCGTGTAGGTCGGTTCGACTCCGGCTCGCGCCTCCAAAAAACCTCTCCCAGAACTGCGTTTGCCGATGCGGCCCCGATCAGGGGTAATCCTGTCGGGTTGGCCGCACCAGGATGTCGCTGATATGGACATGAGGCGGCTGGCTAACGATAAAGTGGATCGCGTTCGCCACATCTTCCCCGTGCAGCAAAGGACCGAACCTGTCCTCGAAGTCATGCACCATATCGCCACTATATCCTGCGGCATCCTGAAAGCCGCTGACCACGATGCCTGGCTCAACCAGTGACACGCGTATCCCTTTGGGGCCCACTTCGCGGCGCAGTCCTTCGGCCAGTGAATGAACGGCGAACTTGGTGGCACCATAAACCGCACTGAATGGCGATATATGTCTTCCCACCACCGAGCCGATGATCACTATATCTGCAGCCCGTTTGGGGTAGTCTGCTTGCTGTTTGACTATCATCTTCCGCGCCGCCTTTTGCAGCAAATCCAGAACGCCTGAGACATTGAGCCTGAGTATCTCTTCGAATCTGGACAGATCGGCATCCTTGACTGACCCGCCCAGGCCTCGTCCGGCGTTGGCGACGACGATGTCGGCAGGCTTCCCGAAGTGTTCGATTGCCGAACCGAAGAGTTTTTCAAGCAAAGAACTGTCTGAGGCGTCACCGGCGATCCCGATGAATGCCGTCCCCAGTTCTTGTTCAAGTGCCCGGAGCTTTTCGGCATTGCGGCCGTTGCCCACGACCCCATAGCCACTCGCCACAAATCTTCTTGCTGTGGCTTCGCCTATACCAGAGGTGCTGCCGGTAATGATGGCGATACGCGAATATCGGCTGGATACGATTCTCTCATCGGTCATGGCATTTCTCCTTTGCAAAATGGGTGGATGCAGGGCTAATGCAGTATAGCCAATCCTGCGGCCCATGAAGACCATGCCGAATCAATGGAAAAGATGAGCTTGAAGCGATGGAACTCCCGGTGCATTCACAACCTAATCCAGATGTTGGGGCCACAAGTTCACATACCGCGCTACAGGAGCCTGTTTTCCCATGACAATATTCCAGGAGTAATGAAATGAAAAAAGACGAAACAAGAAGGATTTTGACGGACGACATCGATAATTTTCGGTCGAAGGCGGAATTCTATGAGTCGCTGCACTTGTTCGAGGCCGCTCAATATGCTGACAAGCTTGCCTCGAACATCGAATTGGCGCTTACGACCATGCCGTCCGACGGCGATCAGGCGATTGCCTGATTGAGATGTGGTCGCTGCATGACTATTCCGGGCAGAGAAGGGCAGGAACTCGTCCTGAGCCGGGCGAAAAAAATCCCTGCGTCAAGGCAGGGATTTTCGTTTTAAGTCTGTAGCGCAGTGTTACTTTGCGACTTGGCGCTCTCTGATCTCATCCAGTGTCTTGCAGTCGATGCACAAAGTGGCTGTAGGACGAGCTTCCAGGCGGCTCAGGCCGATCTCCACACCGCATTTGTCGCAATAGCCATAGTCTCCGGCATCTATCCGCCCCAGCATCTTGTCGATGTTCTTGATCAACTTGCGCTCACGGTCACGGTTGCGCAGTTCCAGGCTCATGTCTGATTCCTGGCTGGCGCGATCGTTCGGGTCCGCGAATACGGTCGCTTCGTCCTGCATGGTGTGCACGGTGCGATCGATGTCCTGGCTCAGGCTCAGCTTGATATCATTCAAGACACTGCGGAAGTGCTCGAGCTGGTCCGGGTTCATGTACTCCTCGCCTTTTTTGGCCTTGTACGGTACTGAGGTTTTGCTGGCTTGTACGGGCATTACGTCGGTCTCCAAGGTGGTACTAAATTTTTCAAGCGCGCTTTAATACCAGAAAGAAATTTCAGTCGCAACCGAAAATTTTCGCATTATTGGTCATATAACCCTAACGCCTTGTTTTTCAAGCATACCAACCAGCAAGATTAAAGGCAGGCCTATCAGTGCATTCGGGTCGTCGCCCTTTATGCGACTGATCAGTGCGATGCCCAGACCTTCGGATTTTGCGCTGCCCGCGCAATGATAGGGCTGTTCCTTCCTGAGATAGCGCTCGATCGCGTCGTCGCTCATGTCGCGGAAGCTGACCTCGGTAATGGCGACATCGGTCTGCATCTCGCCGCTGACTGCGTTCAGCAAGGTCAGGGCGGTATAGAAGGTCACTGTCTTGCCGCGCATTGCACTCAATTGAGAAACGGCATTGACGTGGTTGAGCGGTTTACCTATCTGCTGTCCTTCCAGCAAGGCTACCTGGTCCGAGCCGATTATCAGCGCATCCGGGAAGCGTTTGGCTGCAACTTCCGCTTTGGCCCGGGAAAGCCGCCACGAGGTCTGTTCGGCACTTTCCCCTGGTAGCGGAGTTTCATCCACGTTGGGGGCGGTAGTTTGAAAAGGGATCTGAAGTGTGGCGAGCAGTTGACTCCTATATATAGAGGTCGAAGCGAGAACAAGCGGCTGAGAATTCAAGGTGTTCCTTTACAGCGTCTTTGACAGAGGTGGTCGGAATATATATCATGCGCGCCTCATGTTTGCACGGCCTTTCATAGACAGCGTTGATTTTGCCCGAAACGGCAAGGAGATGCGCGGCGAAATTGCGGTGTCCGAGCTGTCCAGACTAGCCGATTTACTGGCCAAACCTGATGGTTTACTGACTTATAAGGTGCTGGGCTTCCGGGAAGAAGGCCGCGACATGCTGGAGGTCTCCCTGCAAGGAGTGTGCACCTTGAGATGTCAGCGTTGCCTGAGTGAACTGGAATATCCGGTGAAGCTGGTTTCGCGGCTATGGTTGCTTCCGGCAAGCAAGCTGGATGAGGCTGAAGAAGATGATGAGGTGGATGCCATCGAAGCCGAACCCCGGCTGGATGTACTGGCATTGATCGAAGAAGAGTTGTTGTTGGGCTTGCCATTCGCTCCAAGGCATCCTGAAGGGGAGTGTGCTCCTGCAGCGAATGATTTAAAACAGAAGGTCAGTCCGTTTGCTGTACTGGCCGGATTAAAGAAGTGATACTGGTTTTTTGAGGAGTAGAAAATGGCTGTTCAGCAGAATAAAAAATCCCCGTCCAAACGTGGGATGCATCGTGCGCATGATTTCTTGACCAACCCGGCACTGGCCATCGAGCCATCCACGGGCGAACCACATCTGCGCCATCACATCAGCCCCAGCGGTTACTATCGCGGCAAGAAAGTCGTCAAGACCAAGGGCGAATAAGCTCATTCGGCACCTTGAGAGGCTCTCCGTTCGCGGGAGCCAAACTCCGTCAATTTCTCGCCCATAAGGATCTCCCGGTGGATATCACGATAGCCATTGATGCCATGGGAGGCGACCACGGGACACGGGTGACCGTTCCTGCGGCTGTCGCTTACCTGAAGAAACATCCTGACGATACCGTGGTGCTGGTCGGCCTGCCCGATGCCATCGAAGCGGAGTTGAGCAAGCTCGGCTTCGCTGACCGCACTCGCCTGCGCATCCATGCTACGACAGAAGTCGTCGGTATGGACGAGTCGCCTCAGTCCGCTTTGCGCGGAAAAAAAGATTCCTCCATGCGTGTCTCCATCAACCTGGTCAAGAACGGTGAGGCTTCGGCTTGCGTGAGCGCCGGCAACACCGGCGCGCTGATGGCGACCGCGCGTTATGTGCTGAAGACCTTGCCCGGCATAGATCGTCCCGCTATTGCCTCCTTTTTGCCAACCGTCAACGGCCAGGTCTGTATGCTGGATCTGGGAGCGAACGTGGACTGCACTGCCGAACACTTGCTTC
The DNA here is from genome assembly GCF_000025705.1 of Sideroxydans lithotrophicus ES-1. Taxonomy (NCBI): domain Bacteria; kingdom Pseudomonadati; phylum Pseudomonadota; class Betaproteobacteria; order Nitrosomonadales; family Gallionellaceae; genus Sideroxydans; species Sideroxydans lithotrophicus. The sequence continues at coordinate 1,536,951 of NC_013959.1, forward strand.
AGTTCGCGTTGATGGGCAGCACTTTGGTGTCTGCGTTGGAGCACAAGGAACAGCCCACAGTCGGACTGCTGAACATCGGCAGCGAAGACATCAAAGGCAACGAAGTCGTCAAACAGGCAGCGGAACTGTTGCAAGCCAGTGACCTCAACTTCTATGGCAACGTGGAAGGCGACGATATATTCAAGGGCGTCACGGATGTGGTGGTGTGCGACGGATTCGTGGGCAATGTCGCCCTGAAGACCGCCGAAGGCGTGGCCAAGATGATGGGCGGTTTCCTCAAGGAAGGTTTCAGCCAGAACTGGTTCACCAAACTTGGCGCCCTGGTTTCCATGCCTGTACTCAAGGCTTTCAAGCACAGGCTGGATCACCGTCGCTACAATGGGGCCAGTTTCCTCGGCCTGAAAGGTATCGTGGTGAAAAGCCACGGTTCCGCCGACTCATTCGCGTATTTGTGCGCCATTGAACGGGCTGCCGAAGAGGCGCGCGGCGGCATGCTTAACCACATCAGTGAACATGTTGAAAAGTGGCATCACGCACGCCAACAAACTGCAGGAGAGGCGCTTTGACTTATTCCAGGATTATCGGCACCGGCAGCTACCTGCCCGCGAAGGTGCTGACCAACTACGACCTTGAAAAGATCGTCGATACTTCGCATGACTGGATTTTCACCCGTAGCGGCATCGTCGAACGCCACTTTGCTGCAGACGATGAATTGACCAGCGACCTTGCGCTGCAGGCCAGCCGCAAGGCGATCGAAGCGGCAGGTATCCAGGCTGACGAGATCGACCTGATCATCGTGGCGACCACTTCGCCTGACATGGCTTTTCCAAGTACCGCCTGCATCTTGCAGGACAAGCTGGGCATCCGCAACGGCGGAGCGGCCTTTGATATGCAGGCCGTGTGCGGCGGGTTCGTCTATGCATTGAATACGGCAGACCTGTATATCCGCGGCGGGCAGGCGAAGACTGTACTGGTGGTGGGAGCCGAAGTTTTGTCGCGCATGCTGGACTGGAACGACCGCACCACCTGCGTGCTGTTCGGGGACGGAGCCGGTGCCGTGGTATTACGCGCTTCCGACAAGCCCGGCGTCGTGACTGCCAAGCTGCATGCCGATGGCATCCATCGGGGCATGTTGAAAGCCGACCCCAAAGTCTCCATGGATGGCAAGGCGGTATTCAAGTTTGCAGTCAAGGTGTTAAGTGAAGTGGTTGAAGAGGTGCTGGAAGAGCGAAAAATGGCCGGAACGGACATCGACTGGTTGGTGCCGCATCAGGCCAACATCCGCATCATCGAAGCGACAGCCAAGAAACTCGGCCTGGAAATGGACAGCGTGGTACTGACGGTCGACAAACACGGCAACACCTCGGCCGCCTCGATCCCGCTGGCGCTGGACACGGCCGTACGCGATGGGCGCATCAAGCCCGGTCAAAATATTCTGCTTGAAGCCGTAGGTGGCGGATTCACCTGGGGTGCGGTTTTAATCAACTGGTAGGTCAAATATGACTCAATTCGCTTTCGTATTTCCCGGTCAAGGCTCGCAATCGCGCGGCATGATGAACGGCTATGCCGATTTTTCCGCCGTGCGCGACACCTTCACCGAAGCTTCCGATGTGTTGAAACAGGATCTGTGGCAACTGGTTGCCGAAGGTGGTGATGCAGACCTGAATGCCACGGTGAATACGCAGCCCATCATGCTGGCTGCCGGAGTCGCAGTGTATCGGGCCTGGCAATCGCAGAATGGCACAAAACCGGTCATCATGGCCGGGCACAGCCTTGGCGAGTACACCGCACTGGTCGCCGCAGGCGCATTGAGCTTTGCCGACGCCTTGCCGCTGGTGCGCTACCGCGCGCAATGCATGCAACAGGCCGTTCCGGAAGGTGTGGGTGGCATCGCCGCGATCCTCGGGCTCGACGATGAAGTGGTGCGCGCCGTATGTGTGGAAGGTGCGCAAGGCGAGGTGCTGGAAGCGGTGAACTACAATTCGCCCGGACAGGTGGTCATTGCAGGCAACCGTGGCGCCGTCGAACGCGGCATGGAACTGGCCAAGGCCAAAGGTGCAAAACGCGCAATCATGCTGCCCATGAGCGTACCGTCACATTGCAGCTTGTTGAAAGGTGCAGCTGAACAACTGCGTGCATACTTGAATGATGTATCTGTGCAGACCCCGGCCATTCCGGTGCTGCACAATGCCGATGTCGCATCTTATGGCGAGGCCGCGAAGATCAAGGACGCGCTGGTGCGCCAGCTGTACTCACCAGTGCGTTGGGTGGAAACCGTGCAGGCTTTCGGCAAACAAGGCATCACCCATAACGTAGAATGCGCGCCGGGCAAGATACTGGCCGGGTTGAACAAGCGCATCGACACCAACCAACAGGCAATGGCCATCAATGACGGCGAAGCACTGAAAGCAGCACTGGCTGCACTCGCATAAGGGGACGGGACAATGACACTGCAAGGACAAATCGCACTGGTTACGGGCGCTTCGCGTGGTATCGGTCAAGCCATCGCGCTGGAGCTGGGCAGGCAAGGTGCGACCGTGATCGGCACCGCCACCAGCGACAATGGCGCACAAGCCATCGGTGCCTATCTGGATGCTGCCGGCATCAAGGGCAAGGGTTTTGCGTTGAACGTCAATGATGCCGCCCAGACCGAGCAGGTACTGGCGGCGATTCGCGAACAGTTCGGCGAAATCTCGATCCTGGTGAACAACGCGGGTATCACCAAGGACAACCTGCTGGCACGCATGACCGATGAAGAATGGGATGACGTGCTGTCGACCAACCTCAAATCCGTGTTCCGCCTGAGCCGCGCCGTTTTGCGTGCCATGATGAAGGCCCGGGGCGGCCGCATCATCAGCATTTCCTCGGTGGTCGGCAGCATGGGCAATCCTGGTCAGGCCAACTATGCCGCCTCCAAGGCTGGCATGGCCGGCTTCACCAAATCGCTGGCGCAGGAGATCGGCAGCCGTAATATCACCGTGAATTGCGTCGCACCGGGCTTCATCGACACCGATATGACGCACGCCTTGGGCGAAGAACAGCGCGCCAAACTGGTCGAACATGTACCTTTGAAACGTCTCGGCCAGCCTGCCGACATTGCAGCTGCTGTAGCCTTTCTGGCCAGTCCGGGAGCGGCTTACATCACCGGCGTCACGTTGCATGTGAACGGCGGGATGTACATGGAGTAATGTGTCGTTTTGGAAATCGGCGCAAGTTTGGTAGAATACACGCGCTTTTTGAACTTTAATCAGAGTAGGAGAATCAGGGATGTCTAACGAACAACGCGTCAAGAAAATCGTAGCTGAGCAACTGGGTGTGAACGAGTCCGAAGTCAAGAACGAGTCTTCTTTTGTGAACGACTTGGGCGCCGACTCTCTGGATACCGTGGAACTGGTTATGGCCTTGGAAGAAGAATTCGGCGTTGAAATCCCTGACGAAGATGCAGAGAAGATCACCACCGTGCAACAAGCGCTCGACTACGTCAACGCGCATTCCAAATAATAATTTAGTCCTTACCTAATCGTTTCTTTCCGTAGCGGAGTCCAGTTTGGCTAGGCGCAGAGTGGTAGTAACCGGATTGGGCGCGATTACGCCCGTCGGTCTTGGGGTTGCCGAAACATGGCAAAACATCGTGGCAGGCAAATCCGGTATCGGGCGTATCACTCGCTTCGATCCCAGCGCCTTCGCCTGCCAAGTGGCAGGCGAGGTCAATGGTTTTGATGTAACCCAACATCTTCCAGCCAAGGACGCCCGGCGCATGGACCGCTTCGTTCATTTCGGTTTAGTGGCCGGCATGGAAGCGTTCAAGGACTCCGGCCTGGTTGTAACGGAACAGAACGCCGAACGTATCGGCGTGTGTATCAGCTCCGGCATCGGCGGTTTGCCGATGATCGAAGACACTCACAACGACTACCTTGCGGGCGGACCGCGCAAGATTTCGCCGTTCTTCATTCCCGGCACCATCATCAACATGATTTCCGGCAACCTGTCCATCATGTACGGACTGAAGGGGCCGAACTTCTCTGTGGTGACGGCCTGTACCACCGGTACTCACAGCATTGGCGAATCTGCCCGCATCATCGAATACGGCGATGCCGACGTGATGATCGCCGGCGGTGCTGAATCGACCATTTCGCCTTTGGCGCTTGGCGGTTTCTCTTCTGCCAAGGCATTATCCACCCGCAATGATGACCCAGCGACTTCCAGTCGTCCTTGGGACAAGGATCGGGATGGCTTCGTGATGGGCGAAGGAGCTGGCGTACTGGTGCTGGAAGAGTACGAGCACGCCAAGGCTCGCGGCGCCAAGATTTACGCCGAGCTCTCCGGTTACGGCATGAGCGCTGACGCATACCACATTACGGCACCAAGTACGGATGGCCCAAAACGCAGCATGCTCAATGCTCTGCGCAATGCTGGTTTGAATCCGGATCAAGTGCAGTACGTTAACGCGCACGGCACTTCGACCCCGGTGGGCGACAAGAACGAAACCGAAGCACTCAAGCTCGCTTTCGGCGACTACGCCAGGAAACTGGTGGTGAGTTCCACCAAATCTATGACAGGCCACCTGCTGGGCGGGGCGGGCGGGATCGAGTCCCTGTTCTGCGTGCTGGCGATCCATGACCAGGTCGCGCCTCCCACCATCAACATCTTCGAGCAGGATCCCGAGTGCGATCTGGACTATTGCGCCAATACAGCACGCAAGATGAAGATCGATGTGGCAGTGAACAACAATTTCGGCTTCGGCGGAACCAACGGCTCTTTGGTATTCCGCAAGGTCTGATCCCGCGCCGTGATGCTGATCAACGGCGCGCCGGGCAATACGATCAATGCTGAAGATCGAGGGTTGGCGTACGGTGACGGCGTGTTCAGAACCCTGCGCATGCAAGCCGGACTTCCCGTAAACTGGGAACGCCAATATGCCAAACTTCAACAAGATTGCAATGCACTAAGGATTCCCTGTCCTTCCGCGCTGGTGCTTTCCAGCGAATTGCAGCAGCTGGGCAAATCACAGGCCGAGGGCATCGCCAAGATCATCATCACCAGAGGCGTCTCGACCAGAGGATATGCGCCTGCCGCCCAATCCGAAGCGACTCGCATCCTCAACATCACTCCCAAGACGGCTTTCCCGATTGAATATTCAAGGCAGGGAATACGCGCGCATGTCTGTAAAGTGCGACTGGCCCACCAGTCTTTGCTTGCGGGGATAAAACACCTCAATCGACTGGAGAACGTGCTTGCCGCCAGCGAGTTGCAGGGCAGGGATTTCCCGGAAGGCCTGCTGAGCGACATTACCGGTTATGTCATCTCTGGCACTCGCAGCAATCTGTTCGCGCTGCGCGGTAATGTCCTTTATACGCCGAACCTGACGCGCTGCGGGGTGGCGGGAGTGCAGAGAGAGCGGGTCATGGATTGGTGCAAGGGATATGGTGTGACTTGCAAGGTGGCAGATCTCCGCATCGAAGAGTTATTGCAGTCCGATGAGATATTCTTTGTGAACAGCGTCATCGGACTGTGGCCGGTAAGCGAACTTGCCGATTATCGCCGTACGCAGCATCCGATGGCTTGGAAGATACAGGAATGGTTGAATGATGAGCGTCATTAAAGAGTTGTTGTTGTGGTTGCTGTTCTTGTTGATCATCGTGGCAGGATTGTTCACCTACTATGCACGTACGCCGATACCGCTGGAAAAAACTCCTTTCGTATTTTCCCTGAAACAGGGAAGCAGTCTTAAAAGTGCCGCGCACCAGATTCAGCTAGCCGGTGGGCTCAATAACGAATGGCTGTTCGTTTTGCTGGCCAGAACTTTGGGCAAGGCCAAGCAGATCAAGCCGGGGAACTATCAGTTGGAGCATGAAACCACTCCACTGCATTTGCTGAATATGATCAGCAAAGGCCAAGTCGAGCAGAGCTCAATCACCATCATCGAGGGTTCTACATTCAAGGAGTTGCGCGCTTCATTGAATGCCGATTCCACCGTGCGCCACGACAGCGAATCGCTGTCGGATGCCGAGATACTCAAGCGGATCGGAGCGACCGAATCCGTTCCAGAGGGATTGTTCTTTCCAGATACATACAACTATGCCCGTGGCAGCAGCGACCTGATAATATTGAAGCGCGCTTATCAGCTTATGCAACGCAACCTGCAGGAGAACTGGAAGAAACGCGATGAAAACCTGCCGTTCAGTTCACCCTATGAAGCGCTTATCCTGGCATCCATCGTTGAAAAGGAAACCGGCCAGCCAGGCGATCGCACCATGATCGCCTCCGTTTTCATCAACCGGCTGCACAAGAACATGCGCTTGCAGACCGATCCGACCGTCATTTACGGCATGGGTGACAAGTTCGATGGCAACCTGCGCAAAAAGGATCTGTCGCACGATACGCCGTATAACACTTATACGCGAGATGGGCTGACACCTACCCCTATCGCTCTGCCGGGGCTGGCTTCGCTGCAGGCCGTGCTTCATCCGGCTCCGAGCCATGCGCTTTATTTCGTTGCGCGTGGCGATGGGACATCGCAATTTTCCAATTCCTTGGTCGAGCATAACAACGCGGTCAACCGCTACCAGCTTAAACAAAAATGAGTACAGCTAAATTCATCACGTTCGAAGGTGTGGATGGGGCAGGGAAGAGCACCCATCTGGATTGGTTCGCCAATGTGTTGCGCCAGCGCGGCATCGACCTACTGGTGACGCGTGAACCGGGAGGTACACAGCTGGGTGAGCGTCTGCGCGAGATATTGCTGAACCAGCCCATGCATGCCGAGACCGAAGCGCTGCTGATGTTTGCGGCACGCCGCGAGCATGTGGAGCAGGTCATCCGCCCTGCTTTGCAGCGTGGCACATGGGTCATTTCCGACCGTTTCAGTGATGCCAGTTTCGCCTATCAGGGCGGGGGCAGGGGTGTGCCTGTCGCAAAACTGGAGCAACTGGAGCAATGGGTACATGGCGACATACAGCCCGATCTGACCCTGCTTTTTGACATCCCGATCGAGATCGCGCGTCAGCGCCTGTCCAATAATGCAAGCCTGGATCGTTTCGAACAGGAGCAAGGCGAATTTTTCGAGCGCGTGCGCCAAGCCTACCTGTCCAGGGCTGCCAAAACGCCACATCGTTTCGCCGTCATCCATGCGGAAAAGTCCATGGATGAAGTTAAACAGGATTTGGCAAAGATCGTCGCATCTCTCTGAAATGAAACCACTCTATCCATGGCAGTCTGAATCTTGGCAAGCCCTGCAAGGGCTGCGCAACAGATTGCCACATGCCGTGCTGTTGAAGGGTGCGCAAGGCATAGGCAAGCTGGATCTGGCGATGAATTTTGCCCAGTCCCTGCTTTGTGAAAAACCAAATGCAGACGGAACGGCTTGCCATACATGCAATTCCTGCCATTGGTTTGAACAGGAAAATCATCCCGATTTTCGTCTTGTCCAACCCGATGCGCTGAGTTCGGCCGATGAGGGCGACGAAAAGCAGGGCGGCAAAAAACCGTCACGCGAGATATCGGTGGATCAGATACGCAACTTGTCCAACTTCGCCAACCTGTCTGCCCATTGCGGCGGCTACCGCGTAGTGCTGATCCATCCGGCCGAATCCATGAACAACAATGCGGCCAACTCCCTGCTGAAAACGCTGGAAGAACCGACTGATAATTTGCTGTTTCTTCTGATCAGCCATAAGCCGCAGCAGTTGTTGCCGACCATCCTGAGCCGTTGTCTTGGCTTTACAGTAAGTACGCCGACACGCGAGCTCGGCACAGCCTGGCTCGAGCAGCAGGGCGTAAAGAACCCTGCACATGCGCTGGCGCAAAGCGGATTCGCTCCCCTGCAGGCATTAGGCTGGTCTGAATCGGGCGAGGGTGCTGAGGAACGGAGCATCTTGCTGAATGCTATCCGCCAACCTTCCAAGATGGATGCTTTGGCTCTGGCTGACGGCCTGCAGCGTAGCGCGCCGATATATTCCATTCATTGCCTGCAGCAGTGGTGCCACGACCTGACGAGCGCAAAACTTGCAGGCATGGTGCGGTATTTCCCCGAACAGGCTGGCGAGATCACCAAGCTGGCTAACGGTGTCTCATCCGATGCGTTGCTGCGTTTCCAGAAAGAGCTGCTGGAAGCCCGTCGTGCAGCCTACCATCCGCTTAACCCGAAACTGTTTCTGGAATCCCTGTTATTGTCATATCGTCAGCTGTTCGCCATTTGAATTTCCTGCCATGTTCATAGATTCGCATTGCCACTTGAATTTTCCCGGTTTGGTGGAAGACCTCGACGCCATCCTGGCGAACATGCGTGCCAATGATGTCACACATGCCTTGTGTGTTTCGGTAGAGCTCGCTTCTTTTCCGCAGGTGCTGGAACTGGCTGAAACCCATGACAACCTGTACGCATCAGTCGGGGTGCATCCCGACCATGAACTGAAAGTCGAGCCAACCCAAGCCGAATTGATACGACTGGCAAATCACCCCAAAGTAGTCGCCATCGGCGAGACCGGACTGGACTACTACCGCCTTACCGGCGATCTGGAGTGGCAACGCGAAAGATTCAGAACGCATATCCGTGCGGCAAAGGCATGCGGCAAGCCGCTCATCATCCACACCCGTTCCGCCGCAGAAGACACCTTGCGCATCATGGCGGAAGAAGATGCAGGAAAAGCCGGCGGCGTGATGCATTGTTTCACCGAAAATCTGCAGGTTGCCAGGGCGGCGATTGAATTAGGGTTCTATATCTCGTTCTCCGGGATCCTGACCTTCAAGAATGCGGTCAGTATAAAAGAGGTGGCGCAGAACATTCCGCTGGATAGGATTCTGATCGAAACCGATTCGCCTTATCTTGCACCGACACCGCACCGCGGCAAAACCAACCAGCCAGCCTATGTCAGGCATGTGGCAGAGGAAATCGCAAAGCTGCGCAACATCAGCCTGGAAGATGTAGGTTCGGCCAGCAGTCACAATTTCAGGAAGTTATTCCTGAAGCAGCCATAATTCACTGATATAGAAGAGAATTGCTGAATTTACTGGCGGCCATTCTTTTTGCCTCGATTGCTCTTATTTGCGCATAATGTATATTATGTCAAATAATAAAAGAATGGCAGCTTGAGGCATATCCAGTAGCATCTTTCTTAGTATCGCCCCGCTATTGCTTGACAATATCACTAGGTAATGTGAGGATAAATCACGGTCTGCTGAGAACTAAGGCATCACAGTTCAGTTGCCAGGTTTGAACTTTCCGTTTGAACTTGATTGGTATGGCAAGCAAAGAAACACAAGCTAAGAAACAAAGGATGGAAAGATATCCCAATGCGATATCGATCCTGTACTTCTCTATAAGCTAGATTAAAGGAGAATTAACATGTCCCTGCTACTTATGGTCATTGGTTTGATTGTTTTTGCCGCAGTTATCGTGTGGGCTGACGACAACGCAATACATAAAGGAACTCCCCACGACGACCTGCAACACGGACACTGATTGCAACGTTGGAGTGATAAAGGGTTGGCGCAAATGCCAACCCTTTTTGTTTTGGTGGGCGGTACTGGGTTCGAACCAGTGACCCCTGCCGTGTGAAGGCAGTGCTCTACCGCTGAGCTAACCGCCCGATAGAGGGCGCGCATTTAATCATAGCCCCATATATACGGTCAATTTCTTTATAGGCATTAACCTTCTGGCGTAAAATGCGCGCCTTCTTTTAATGCCTCGCAACAGGAAACCTCATGACCGTCCGCACCCGCTTCGCTCCCAGTCCAACCGGCTATCTTCATATCGGCGGTGCGCGTACAGCGCTGTTTTCCTGGGCCTATGCACGCAAACACGGCGGCACGTTCATCCTGCGCATCGAAGACACCGACGTGGAGCGATCCACCCCGGAAGCCGTGCATGCCATCCTGGATGGCATGAGCTGGCTCAAACTGAATTACGACGAAGGCCCCTTCTACCAGATGCAGCGCATGCCGCGTTACAAGGAAGTCATCCAGCAGATGCTGGCAACGGGGCAAGCCTACTATTGCTACACCACCCCGGCCGAACTGGATGCCATGCGCGAGGCGCAAAGGGCGCGCGGTGAAAAGCCACGTTACGATGGAGTCTGGCGTCCCGAACCCGGCAAGACCTTGCCGCCTGTCCCTGCCGATGCAAAGCCCGTAGTGCGTTTCAAGAACCCGACTGAAGGCGTCGTCGCCTGGAAGGACCTAGTCAAAGGCCATATCGAATTCAGCAACAGTGAACTGGACGACCTCATCATCGCCCGTTCCGACGGCACACCCACTTATAACTTCTGCGTGGTGGTGGACGACTGGGACATGGGCATCACCCAGGTGATTCGAGGCGACGACCACGTCAACAACACCCCGCGCCAGATCAACATCCTCAAGGCGCTGGGCGCGAAAGTGCCGCAATACGCCCACCTGTCGATGATCCTCGGCGACGACGGCACCAAATTGTCCAAGCGCCACGGCGCAGTGAGCGTCATGCAATACGACGAAGACGGCTACCTGCCGGAAGCCGTCATCAACTACCTTGCCCGCCTCGGCTGGTCGCATGGTGACGACGAAGTCTTTTCTGTAGAGCAGTTCTGCAGCTGGTTCGACCTCGACCACATCACACCCTCCGCTGCACAGTTCAATACAGAAAAGCTGAACTGGCTCAACAACCACTACTTGAAGCAGACTGATAACGGCAAACTGGCTGACCTGGTACGTCCGCGTCTCGAAGCGCGCGGTATCAAAATCGGCGCCACTCCAGACCTGGCCGCCATCGCTGGCTTGTATAAGGAACGTGTCGCCACGCTGAACGAGTTGGCCGATGCCGCGGAAGTGTTCTACATCGACCTGCACCCGGATGCCGCCCTGCTCGATGCGCAACTCAGTGCTGAGGCTATCCCTGCCCTGCGCGACTTGTCGCAACTTTTCGCCACGGTGGCATGGGAAACCGCCGCCATCAGCGCGACGATCAAGGAGGTCATCGCCAGGCACGGCATGAAGATGCCCAAGCTCGCCATGCCGTTGCGCGTGATGCTCACCGGTCAAACCCAGACGCCATCTGTCGATGCGCTGGTGACGCTGTTCCCGCGCGAGATGGTGCTGGCGCGGATAGAAAAGAACCTTGCGAAAAAAACCGCCTGACTTGCTTTACAAGGTCGGATGCCATCACTATAATGCGCGCTCTTTTCGGGGCACCCGGGGGGTATAGCTCAGCTGGGAGAGCGCTTGCATGGCATGCAAGAGGTCAGCGGTTCGATCCCGCTTACCTCCACCAAAAGAAAAGAAACAACGAAGTCCCCTTCGTCTAGAGGCCTAGGACACCGCCCTTTCACGGCGATAACACGAGTTCGAATCTCGTAGGGGACGCCACCTTTCAGTTGCACGTTGTCGTTTCAAAACGCTGCAAGACAAACAACAAGAACATCATCCAGAACAAGAAAAATCGGCCCTTCGGGGCCTTTATTTTTTGCTGTACGAATTGGTGACGCTCAATCCCTGATGACCGCGGCGGTTTTGGATTTCTCCGTGTCGATACGCACCCCATGCACCCGTGCGGACATGGAGCAAGACGAAAAGATGAGACAAACGAGCAGCATCCAGAATACTGACTTCATCTAAACCACCGGCTACAACCCGCTCAACACCTTGATGTGCGCCATCGCGCTGCGCCCCAGCGCATGCAGCTCGTAGCCGCCTTCCAGGGTCGAGACGATGCGCTTGTGGCAATACTTCTCCGCAAGCAGCTTTAGCTGCTCGGTCACCCAGCCATAATCCGCATCCACCAGCTTGAGCATGGCCATGTCGTCCTCCCTATGCGCATCGAAACCGGCGGAGATCAGCAGCAACTCGGGTTTGAACCGCTCCAGCGCCGGCAGCCATCGCGAGGTCACCGCCTCGCGAAACCCTTCGCTGCCGGTGCCAGCCGGCAACGGCACATTGATGATGTGGTCGTTACCGCTGTCCGCGCCGGCATAGGGATAGAAAGGATGCTGGAAAGTCGAACATAGCATCACGCGCGGATCGTCGTGGAAGATCTGCTCGGTGCCGTTGCCGTGATGCACATCGAAATCCGCGATCGCCACCCTGCCCAGGCCGTGGGCGGCCAGGGCATGCGCAACCCCGATGGCGACATTGTTGAAGATGCAGAACCCCATCGCACGTGCACTTTCGGCATGGTGGCCGGGGGGGCGGACGTTGCAAAAGGCATTCTCCACCCTGCCCGCCATCACCAGATCCACTGCCATCACCGCAGCTCCGGCAGCGCGCAGCGCAGCCGGATAGGTATAGGGATTCATGCTGGTGTCGCCGTCAAGCTCCACTCTGCCATGCTGGGGCGCAGCCGCCGCGATGGCATCGACATAATCGGCATCGTGCACGCGCAGCAATTGTTCGCGGGTCGCTTCTGGCGCCTCGTGATGCTGCAGATAACCGAACAGGCCGGATGCGATCAACTGGTCCTCGATCGCATGGATGCGTGCCGGGCACTCCGGATGATGTGCGCCCATGTCGTGCTTGAGACAGAGCGGATGTGTGATGTAAGCGGTCTGCATGGCAACTTAATGGTAACGCTACGGTGCTATCATATCCAACGAATTCATCTTCCAAGGAAGAATCATGGGCAAGCATTACCTCAATCCCCTCTTCGCCCCCAAATCCGTGGCCGTTTTCGGTGCCAGCGACCGCCCCGATTCCGTCGGACAGATCGTGTTCCAGAACATGCTGCAATGCGGATTCAAGGGCACGCTCTATCCGATCAACTCCAAACACCCCGAAGTGCAAGGCCAGCGCGCCTACGCCTCCATCGCCGAGATACTCCAGCCGGTGGAGCTGGTGGTCATCGCCACGCCGCCGCAGACCGTGCCCGGCATCATCGAAGAATGCGGCATCCACGGCGTCAAGGCGGCAGTCATCATCACTGCCGGTTTCGGCGAAGTGGGCTCGGAAGGTGCCTCGCTGGAGCGCCAGCTGCTGGAAAACGCACAGCGTTACAACATCCGCCTGATCGGGCCAAACTGCCTCGGCATCATGCGCCCTTCCATCGGGCTCAACGCCACCTTCAACAAGGGCGTCGCCAACAACGGCAACATCGCCCTCATCTCGCAGTCCGGCGCATTGTGCACCGCCATCCTGGACTGGGCGAACCGCAACGATGTCGGCTTCTCCAGCGTGGTCTCGATGGGCTCGTCCACCGACGTGGATTTCGGCGAGATCCTCGACTACCTGGTATCCGATCCCAACACACGCAGCATCCTGATGTACATCGAAGGCGTCCGCAATGCGCGCAGCTTCATGAGCGCGCTGCGCGCTGCCGCGCGCATCAAGCCGGTGATCCTGGTCAAGGTCGGCCGCCATCCTGCCGGGTCGAAAGCCGCGATGTCGCATACCGCATCGCTGGTCGGTGCGGACGACGTGTTCGACGCCGCCTTCAGCCGCGTCGGCGTCGTGCGCGTGCAGACCGTCACGCAACTGTTCACCGCGGCCCGCGCCCTGTCGTGCGGATTCCGCCCCAAGGGCAACCGTCTTGCCATCGTCACCAACGGCGGCGGACCCGGCGTGATGGCGGCAGACCGCGCTTCCGACCTGGGCCTGGCCATGGCCACGCTGTCGGATGCTTCCGTCGAATATCTCAACCAGCACTTGCCGGCGAACTGGCCGCACTGCAACCCGGTGGACATCATCGGTGATGCGCAGGCCGATCGTTATTACCACGCCGTCAAAACCTGCCTCGACGACGAGAATGTAGACGGCGTGCTGGCCATCCTCACGCCGCAGGCCATGACCAAACCACTGGAATCGGCACAGGTCATGATCGAGCTGGCCAACACCGACACCGACAACCACAGCAAACCGCTGCTGACCTGCTGGATGGGCGAGACCCAGGTCGCCGAAGCGCGTGATGCCTTCACCAAGGCCCACCTGCCGCACTTCCGCACACCGGAACCGGCGGTGGAAGTGTTCTCGCATCTGTACGAGTACTACCGCAGCCAGAAATTGCTGATGCAGATGCCGGGCCCGCTCTCGCACCATGTCGAACCGGATGTGGAAAGCGCGCGCCTCATCATCGAAGGCGCCATGCAGGAACACCGCAAGGTGCTCACCGAGATGGAATCCAAGGCACTGCTGGCCGCTTTCAACATCCCCGTGGCGCGCACCATGGTCGCGCACTCGCCCGGCGAAGCGCTGCTCATCGCACAACAGCTCGGCTTCCCGGTGGCGATGAAGGTCAATTCGCCCGACATCACGCACAAGAGCGATGCCGGCGGCGTGGTGCTCAACCTCAACAATGCGCATGAAGTGCGCGCCGCGTACCAGCACATCATCGACAACGTGCAGCACAACCGTCCCAATGCCACGATGAACGGCATCTCCATCGAGCCGATGATCGTCAAGCCGAACGGGCGCGAACTGATGATCGGCGTCACCAGCGATCCGGTGTTCGGCCCGGTGATCACCTTCGGTGCGGGCGGCACCAGCGTCGAGATCATGGGCGACCGCGCGGTCGCACTGCCGCCGCTGAACGCCTTCCTGGTGAAAGACATGATCGGACGTACGCACATCTCCAAGATGCTGTGTGCCTTTCGCAACATGGCACCGGCCCGCATCGAAGCGCTGGAAGACGTGCTGCTGCGCGTGTCGGAGATGGTGTGCGAACTGCCGCTGCTCAAGGAGATGGACATCAACCCGCTCATCCTCGACGAGAACGGCGCCCTCGCTGCCGATGCACGCGTGGTGGTGGAATACCGCCAGCCCAGCGCCGACCGTTATGCGCACATGGCCATCTACCCCTACCCCGCCCAGCTCGTCAGCGAATGGCAGATGGCCGACGGCACCGACATCACCATCCGCCCCATCCGTCCAGAAGATGCGGTGCTGGTGAAGAAGTTCGTGCACGACCTGTCGGACGAATCCAAATACTTCCGCTTCATGAACAGCGTGCAGGAATTGACCGAAGACATGCTGGCGCGCCTGACGCAGTTAGATTACAGCCGCGAGATGGCGCTGGTCGCGGTCACCGAAGAGGAAGGCATCGAGGTCGAGCTCGGCGTCGCGCGCTATGCCATCAACCCGGACGGCAACACCTGCGAGTTCGCACTGGTGATCGCGGACAAGGTCGGCGGCAAAGGACTGGGGCAAAAGCTCATGATCTCGCTGATGGAAGCTGCTCGCAACAAGGGGTTGTCCACCATCGAAGGCGAAGTGCTGAACAACAACCACCGCATGCTCAAGCTGATGACCCGGCTCGGCTTCAACATCAAGACCAGCGAAGAGGATCCATCCGTCATGAAGGTCACCAAGCCGCTTTGAATCCGGGTGCCCAATAACGATAAGGCCACGGCATGAACGACATCCCCTCACGGCGACACCAGCGCGGCTACCTGCTGGAGATACCCATCCTGCTCGTGCTGGCAGTACTCATCCTGTCCGCGGTCCTTCCCAATCTGCCGCCGCTGGGACAAAAGATCCTGATCGCACTCTTTGCCATCCCCATCCTGTTCTTTCTGTATTACATGATCGTCGTTCCCGGCTGGACGCCCGGCGACAAAGGCCGGCTGAGTCCGCCCTGGAATATGATCCTGTTCCTGATCGTGGCTGCCGCAGTCATCTTCGTCGTGATCGCGTTCGCCTTTGGAACATGAGCAGGTGTGGATATGACTGAACTGATCAACCGCCTGATCGACCGCATCGACAATGCGGCCACCCTCCCCGAGGACCCTCCTCCCGTTCGTCTGCAAAAGACGCTGCTCATCTTCCTCAATGCAGCCGGATTCCTGCTTGTGCCTTGGGGCGCGTGGTATCTGTTCGACAACGGCATGGCGCTGCCGGCGCAGGTGGTGCTGGGCTACTCCGTACTGTCCGCTGTCGCCTTGGCGCACCTGCTTGCGACCAAGCGCGTCTCCATCGCATCGGCCTTGCAGCTGGTCGGCCTGCTGTTGGTGCCGGTAATCCTCCAGTGGACCATGGGCGGATTCGTCGCTTCCGGCGCCATCGTGCTGTGGTCGCTGCTCGCGCCGTTGTGTGCGCTGGTGTTCCTCGGCACCCGCCTGGCCGTGTGGTGGTTCGCCGTCTTCGCCCTGCTGGTGCTGGTCGCCGCTGCACGCGACATCGCCAATGGCGTCACGCAACAGCAGGTCCTGCTGTATTGCGAGAACGTGCTGCTGGTCTCTGCCATCGCTTTCATCTCGCTGCGTTTCTTCGTAGTCGAACGCGACAAGGCGCAAGCTGCGCTGCAGCGTGAACAGGCGCGCTCGGAAAGCCTGCTGCTCAACATCCTGCCGCCACCTATCGCCGAGCGCCTGAAGGCAGGCAGCCAGACCATAGCCGACGGATATGCCGAGGCCACCATCCTGTTCGCCGACCTCGTCGGCTTCACCAAGATGTCGACCACGGTCAGCCCGGAACGTCTGGTGGTCATGCTGAACAGCCTGTTCTCGCGCTTCGATGAATTGTCGGGCCGCTTCGGCGTGGAAAAGATCAAGACCATCGGCGACGCCTACATGGCCTGTGCCGGTGTTCCGGTGGCAAGGCCGGACCATGCGGAAGCCGTCGTCGACATGGCCCTGGCCATGCGTGAAGCACTGCAGGAACACAACCGCGAATTCGGCAGCAACCTGCAGATACGCATCGGCATCAACACCGGCCCGGTCGTTGCCGGCGTGATCGGCCTGAAGAAATTCATCTATGACCTTTGGGGCGATACGGTGAATCTCGCCAGCCGCATGGAATCGAACGGTGTGCCGAACCGGGTGCAGGTCAGCATGGCAACCTGGGAGAAGCTGCGCGACAAATATGATTTCGAGCCCCGCGGTGTCCTCGATGTCAAAGGCATCGGGCTGGTCGAGGCATACCTGCTCATCGGCAAGAAGACCTGAACGCGCAATGAATCGCCCCCAGCGCTTCGCCATCGTCTACTCCCCCGCCTCGGCAAGATCCGTATCGCGCTATGTCACGCGCGGCTTCTTCAGCCCGCGCGAATTGCCGCAGGCCTTTGCCCGCATGCTGCTGACGGGAGAGTTCGGCCTCTTCGTCGGCATACCTGTCGTCCTGCTGCTCGCAGCAAGATTGCTGTCCAGTCACGAAACCCCATCTTTGCTCCTGACCATGGTCGCCGTCGTCTGGCTCCTCGCCGGCTTGATACGGATCAGCCGCTATGGACCAAGCAGCGGTATCGGTTGCTATGTGATCAACGATGACGGTTCGCAGGGACAACTCGTCGGCGGGCTGCGCATGCGCTTCCAGCGCAGAGCACGCAGACTATGGATAGCCGGCTTGCTGGTGGAGCCATCCTGGCGCGGTGCCGGCATCGGCACTGCGCTCATGCTGGCCGCCTTTCGTGTGGCACAGAAGCGGGTGTCGAATGGCCCGGTGACGATCTCGGTATTTGCCCCCAGCCATCCCGCTTCGAAGGCGATCATCGAAAAGCAGCTCGGTGGAAAACAAACGATAACAGTGACCGAACCGCCCGCGGAGGAACTGAACAGCACGATCGGGCAATTGGAGAAGGCATTGCAAAGATCGCCATCGACATTTGACTGGCTGTTGTCCGATGCGGCTGTAAAGATGTGATCGACATGGAGAACCCATTGCTCAATTACGGTGGTTATTTCGCTGGAAGCTTGCTAGCATCGTGACCAAGCTACGGAAATGAACTTCATCCTCCCTTTCCGTACTTACACCACGAATTCCACCGGGCCTTTGTAAAACCAAAAACAAACGATGACTGACCCTCAAGCCGAGATCCAGCTCCTGCGCAGACAGATGCAATCGCTGATGGACGAGGCTCGCCTGAACGAAAAGAAATGGCGCCGCTTCGAGCAGTTCGAGAAACAGCTCATCGCCACGCGCAGCTTGCCGGAACTCATCCGGGTGATACTCGAAGACTACAAGACCGCCTGCGAGACCGATGCAGTGACGCTGGTGCTGTGCGACCCGGAGCGCGAGATCAGGCGCATCCTCGAAAGATCGCAACAAGGCAGCGCCGAAGTGCCAGGACTGGTGCTGATGGAAAAGCTCGATGCACATCACACCAAGCCGGCGCCTTACCTCGGCCCCTTCGATGCCGAAATGGAGCGCGCCATATTCGACCCGTGGCCGACCGGTTGCCAGTCGATGATATTGCTGCCGCTGATGCGGCAGGACGAATTGATCGGCAGCCTGAACATGGCGAGCAGCACGGCGGAACGTTTCACCGCCGACAGCAGCACCGATTTCATCGAGCGGCTGGCGAACATCTTCTCCATCTGCCTGGAAAATTCGCTCAACCATGAACGCCTCAAACTGGTCGGTCTCACCGACCCGCTCACCGGCATCTACAACCGCCGCTATCTGGAGACACGCTGCCAGGAAGAAGCCGCACACGTGCGGCGCTATCGCAGCCCGCTGAGCTGCATGTTCCTCGACATCGACAAGTTCAAGCGCATCAACGACAGCTTCGGCCACAACATCGGCGACAAGATACTGTGCAGCGTCACCGCACAGATCAAATCGCAATTGCGCAGCAACGATGTGCTGGCCCGCTACGGCGGCGAAGAGTTCGTCGTGCTGTTGCCGCAGACCGGGATCAGAGGCGCATGCGACATCGCCGAACGCATCCGCCGCACGGTCGCCGAACAGGCATTCCAGATCGGCAGGGAGGATGAGCTGAAGGTGACGATCTCCATCGGCGTCGCCCAGGCGCCCGTCGATGCGGATGGCGACGAGCGGACCGTGGCGCACCAGCTGCTTGCGGCGGCGGATGAAGCGCTATACCTGGCAAAGGAAAGCGGCCGCAACAAAGTGGTCAGCGACCACAACCGCCCGGCGTCGCTCGTCGCAAAACGCAGCCTGATCAGCTTCCTCGGTTTCAATTCGGCCTGATCGGTCGCCAGGCCGCTCCCTCGTTGCTAGTGGCTATAACTGCGGAGTTGCAAAGAGAACTCCCGTAGTGCATTGATGCCGCTTTCCTCCGCACGCCGGCACCAGCTCTCCAGCTGCTGCACAAGCAGTTCCCTGGACTCGTGGGACCTGTTCGCCAATGCGGCCAGTTCCTGGCGCATCGTGTAGATGGTCTGGAACACAGTGCTGGATTGCACCGCCTGCATCAACGCCAGGCGCTCCTTTTCGGGCAGATAGTTCTCATCCAGCTTGAGCCAGTGTTTGATCGCGCCGCGCATTCCTCTGGCTTTCTTCGCCTGGATCGCATGCGTGCTCAGCAGTCTGCGCACCTCGTTGATCGCCGTTTCCCGCAACGATCTGGCGAACCTGCCCATCACCTCGTAATGATGATAGACGATGGACTGCAGCGTTTCCGTATCGCACTGGACCTTGGCTGGATCGATGATGAGTCTGGGGGCGATCTTTCTCACTCTGGCCAGGCGCAGTATCGACAGGACGCGGATATACATCCAGCCGATGTCGAACTCCCACCACCGGACAGAAAGCTTGGCCGATGCGCTATAGGCATGGTGGTTGTTGTGCAGCTCTTCTCCTCCGATCAGCACACCCCAGCCGACGATATTGCACGACGTGTCGTTGGTCACGAAGCTGCGATAGCCCCAGTAATGTCCGGCGCCGTTGATGACGCCAGCGGCAAAGAACGGGATCCACAGCATCTGCACCGCCCAAATGGTGATCCCGATCGGACCGAACAGGACCACATCCACCACCAACATGATCGCTATGCCGAAATACTGGTGCTTCGTGTAGACATGGCGTTCGATCCAGTCGTCCGGCGTGCCGTGCCCATAGGTCTCCAGCGTGGCGATGTTCTTCGCCTCTTTGCGGTACAACTCGGAACCGCCGAACAGCACGCCATAAATCCCGTACACATTGGGGCTATGCGGATCGTCCGCTGTTTCGCACATGACGTGATGTTTGCGGTGTATCGCCACCCATTCCCTGGTGACCTGGCCGGTGGTGAGCCATAGCCAGAACCTGAAGAAGTGACTGGTAAGCGGATGCAGTTCGAGGGAGCGGTGCGACTGGTGTCTGTGCAGATAGATCGTCACTGCTGCGATCGTGATGTGGGTGAGCATCAGGGTGACCAGCACGTCGCCCCACCAGGCCAGATGAAGTAGATTGAATTGCATGTCGACGCTGCCTATGAAAGGTTCCGCACGTTGCTGATGACACGGTTTACGGAGGGGCAGCGGCGAATGGATGGATACGAATGATGCACGACCATCGTATGCCTGGCCGATTCGCCTGTCTATCAATATTTGCCAAAGGCCTGACACACGTCAGGGCTTTGCCGGAAAGATCATCTAACTATTCGATTCCTGCACGACAGGATCAGGATTGGCGGATTCATCATCCCAGCCGCCCGTGGTGTTCATCAGCAGATACACGCCGATGACCGTACCGACCGGAAAGCCAAGCAGCATCAGCAAGGCGATGCCTATCGAAGTCTTGCGTGCCCAGTTCTTCGTATGACTTGCGCCTCGGGAAGTGAAGAAATGCAGGGCGAACATGCCGCCGAAGATGATCATGAAATAGATCGATGCCAGCGGCGAGATCTCATGCTCGGACATCACCGTGGCGATGATGAAGAGCAGCGTCAGCAAACCGTAGAACCAGGAAAGTCCCCTGTGGATACGCGCTACGATCAGATGTCTTTCCATGCTGTCAGGTCTCCCACGTCATCTTGCTTCGAAGCCTAACAGCATTCGTTTATCCGAACCATATGCCAATAGGCATAGATATGGATCATCAGCCCTTCAGCTTGGCGAACGCCGCCGCCATCGCACTCACCGGCTCATTCGCCGGTGCGCGGTTCGGCTTGCCGCCTGCAGGTTTGCCCTGCCCTCTGTTATCCCGCTGTTCACGCTGGGCTTCCGGCTTGCCGCCCGCCTGCCCCGCCGCATCCGTCAGGCGCATGGTCAGCGAAACGCGCTTGCGCTTCACGTCCACCTCCAGCACCTTCACCTTAACGATCTGCCCGGCCTTGACCACGCTGTGCGGGTCCTTGACGAACTTGTCGGCCAGCGCCGAGATGTGCACCAGCCCATCCTGATGCACGCCAATATCCACGAACGCGCCGAACGCCGCCACGTTGGTGACCACGCCTTCGAGGATCATGCCCGGCTCCAGGTCCTTCAGCTCTTCCACGCCTTCGCGGAAACTTGCGGTGGTGAACTCGGGTCGCGGGTCGCGGCCCGGTTTCTCCAGCTCTTTCAGAATATCCGTGATGGTCGGCACGCCGAATTGCTCGTTCGCATACTTGGAAGGGTTCAGCGACTTCAGCAAACCGCCGTTACCGATCACGCCCTTGATGTCCTGCTTGATGTCTTCGAGGATCGTTTGCACCAGCGGATACGATTCGGGGTGCACTGCCGAGGCATCGAGCGGGTCGTTGCCGCCCATGATGCGCAGGAAGCCCGCCGCCTGCTCGAAGGTCTTGTCGCCCAGGCGCGGCACTTCGCGCAGTTCGGCGCGGGTACCGAAGCGGCCTTTCAGGTCGCGGTGGTTCACGATGGCTTGCGCCACGCTGCTGGTCAGGCCCGAGACGCGCGCCAGCAAAGGCACCGAGGCCGTGTTTACATCCACGCCCACCGCGTTCACGCAGTCTTCCACCACCGCATCGAGCGAGCGCGCCAGTTGCACCTGGCTCACGTCGTGCTGGTATTGGCCGACACCAATCGACTTGGGATCGATCTTCACCAGCTCAGCCAGCGGGTCTTGCAGGCGGCGCGCGATGGACACCGCGCCGCGCAAGCTCACATCCAGCTCGGGCAGTTCGCGCGAGGCGAATTCGGAAGCGGAATACACCGACGCGCCCGCTTCGGAAACGACGATGCTGGTCATGTTCAATTCGGGGCGCAGCTTGATCAGGTCGCGCGCCAGCTTGTCGGTCTCGCGCGAGGCGGTGCCGTTGCCGATGGAGATGACCGATACGCGGTGCTTCTCGGCCAGCTGCGACAGCGTATGCAGCGACCCATCCCAATCATTGCGCGGCTGGTGCGGATAGATAGTAGCGGTATCCACCACCTTGCCAGTCTCGTCCACCACCGCCACTTTCACGCCGGTGCGGATGCCGGGGTCCAGCCCCATAGTCACGCGCGGCCCGGCCGGTGCGGCCAGCAACAGCGCTTTCAGATTGCGGGCGAACACGTTGATGGCTTCGGTCTCGGCCTTGCTGCGCAACGCGCCCATCAGTTCGGTCTCCAGATGCATGAACATCTTCACGCGCCAGGTCCAGCGCACGCTGTCGTTCAGCCAGCGGTCGGCGGGCCGGTCCATGTTCTTGATGCCGAAGCGGCTGGCGATGCGCATCTCGCACGGGTTGTGCGGCGAAGCCCAAGTCGGTTTCTCTTCTTCGCTATCCAGGCGTAGTTGCACATCCAGCATCTCTTCGCGGCGGCCGCGGAACACCGCCAGCGCGCGGTGCGAGGGAATGGTGTTGATGGATTCGGAATAATCGAAATAGTCGGCATACTTTTCCGCCGCATCGTTCTTGCCTTCGATTACCTTCGATTGCACCACACCGTGCTCCTGCACATATTCGCGCAGCGACTGCAGCAGGCCCGCATCTTCGGCAAAGCGCTCCATCAATATCTGCCGCGCGCCATCCAGTGCCGCCTTGGCATCCGCCACGCCGGGGTTGTTGTCGCCCGCCGCGCTGGTGAATGGTTCGCGCAGATATTTGGCCGCCTCCTCTTCCGGATTCAACAGCGGATTCGCCAGCAGCGCATCTGCCAATGGCTCCAGCCCCGCCTCCAACGCGATCTGCGCCTTGGTGCGGCGCTTCGGCTTGTACGGCAGATACAAGTCTTCCAGATGCGTCTTGTCGGTGGCCAGCGAGACCGCCTTCAACAACTCCGGCGTCATCTTGCCCTGCTCGGTGATCGAGGCAATGATGGCCGCGCGGCGCTCTTCCAGCTCGCGCAGATAACGCAGCCGCTCCTCCAGCAAGCGCAACTGCGTATCATCCAGCCCGCCCGTCGCCTCTTTGCGATAGCGCGAGATGAATGGCACGGTTGCGCCTTCGTCCAGCAGGGCGATGGCGGCAGCGATCTGAGCAGGTTTGGCCGCGATCTCGGCGGCAAGGCGTTGTTCGATGGATGGGAGCATGGGGATTTTCTGGGTTAATACAAAACAGTTTAAAGAA